>NZ_JBWVAZ010000001.1:0-652573 GCF_057220975.1 Ruegeria sp. HKCCD9138
GATCGAGCCGAACAGCTCGGGGTCACGCTCGGCAAGGGACTGGGTGAAAAAACCGGTGTCACGAAGATTGGCGTTCATTGGGGCTCCGACTGGCTGGGGTACGTTTGGCGGATTTCCTATAGGAAACCGGGTACGCTAAAAAGGCTGTAAAGCGACGAAATGGCCCGCTATGGCGTCAAGTCTGGCGTAATGCGGAAAGGTGTGTTTGTTTCGGAACCAAATGTGCAGCACCGGAAACCACAAATCATGACCAAGAGAATCGCCTTTCTTGCCAGCGACGTCCAAGTGGCGCAAACCGCCCGGGATACGCTGGTGGCGCGTTATGGAAATGTGGCGCCACGGGACGCGGATGTCGTGGTCGCACTTGGCGGAGATGGGTTCATGTTGCGCACATTGCACAATACCCAGCACCTGAACACACCGGTCTATGGCATGAATCGCGGGACGATCGGTTTCTTGATGAATGAGTATGCCGAGACCGACCTGATGGCCCGGCTGGCGGCGGCAGAGGAAGAGGTGATCAATCCTCTGATCATGAAGGCGATGGATCAGTCGGGAAAACTCCATGAAGCACTGGCGATCAACGAAGTCTCACTGCTGCGCGCGGGTCCGCAGGCAGCGCGATTGAGAATCTCGGTCGATGGCCGCGAGCGGCTGGACGAGCTTGTCTGCGACGGAGCGCTTTTGTCCACGCCGGCGGGATCTACCGCCTACAACTATTCCGCGCATGGCCCGATTCTGCCGATCGGTTCTGACGTGCTGGCCCTGACGGCGATTGCGGCCTTTCGGCCTCGCCGTTGGCGCGGGGCATTGCTGCCCAAGACAGCTCAAGTCCGTTTCGACGTAATCGAAGCGGATAAACGTCCGGTCATGGCGGATGCCGATTCGATCTCAATTCCCGATATTGACTGGGTTGAGATCAGATCAGAGCCCGCCGTGCAGCATCGCATTCTGTTTGACCCGGGTCACGGGCTGGAAGAACGCTTAATATCTGAGCAATTCACATAAATTCCGTCCCATAACAGACTTTTCGCGTTTTGTGTGAACCAGTTCACATGCAGCGCAAGTGTCGTTTGATACCGTGATCTTGCCCGGAGAACACGCCAGGGTGGAAGTGAGTGGCCACCCAACGGTGTTTTCGAATGATTGCGCAGTTTACGCGCTGGCGAGGGTGGGTGGTGCTACGCTCGTCATCAGAAATCCGGGCATATTTTAGTATGCGGACCCCGGGCACAAAAACCCGGGGTCGATTTTTTGTGGACTGCTGAAAATGGCGGTTCAGACCTCTGCCTGCATCTTTTCCCAAAGGATCGGAGCCATCTGCCCGACTCGCGCTTCGATTGCAGCGGCGGCATCAACGGCTAGGTCTTCACGCCAGCGCCGTGCTGCGACCTGTACGTTGATCGGCTTGGGGCCTTGCGGCAATTCCGCCAATCGCGCGGGAACGCACGCCGCGGGCAACCCAAGAAAGTTCATCGCGTAGGAATAGACCGCGCAGCCAAGGACTTCGTGCACACCCTCAGCTCCTTCAGTGTCCCGGTCGGGTTTGAAAAACGGCTGGGGCAGGAACGGCGACAGCACCAAAGGATAGTCCTGCAAAAACAGCGACCACTCGCGGGCATAGTGGCTGCGTTTTGCCATCATCTGCAGCAGATCGGTTTCGACGATTGGTGGAAACTCCTGAAAGTAGACGTCGAAAATTTCGCGTATCGTCTCGGACCCGGCAACTTCGATGTCGCTTTTCATAAGGGTCAGTACTTCACCCATCAATGCGCGGTATCCGTTGCGACCACATTCGAAGACGTCTGGCGGGTCGATCTCCTCGACCAGGTAACCGGCATCGACCAATGCGTCCCGTGCTGTGTCCAGGGCTTTTTCGACCTCCGGGTGCAGGGCGTATCCAAAGGTGTTCTTGGTGAAGGCCACCTTGATCGGGGTGTCCAAATCTTCACCGTGCCACGGAAGCGGAACATGAAAGGGATCACGCGGATCAGCGGCAATCAGACTGGGCATGGACAGGTGAAGGTCCGCGGCTGAGCGAGTGATCAATCCCTGAACCGACATGGATTGGGCCAGCAGTCCGCGTTCGGCTTTTTGGCCAGGGTTCCACGCCGGTACACGACCAAGGCCGGGTTTGACCGTCACCGCGCCGTTGGCTGCTGCCGGAAATCGGAGGCTGCCACCGATGTCATTGCCATGACCCAAAGCACCGATGCCCGCGATCACGGCTGCACCCGCACCACCGGACGAGCCACCGGGTGAGATATGCCGACCCCAGGGATTATGGGTACGCCCGTGCAGGGGATTGTCTGTATCGGCGCGAAAGGAAAATTCCGGCGTGTTCGTTCGCCCGATCACCACGGCACCCGCGTTCAACAAGTTGGTCACGACGGGTGCGTCGTCCGGAGCGATGGCCTCTTTCAAGGCGATCACTCCGTTGGTTGTGGGGTGGCCTTTCTGGTCGACATTTACCTTGATAGTAACCGGAACCCCATGCAGGGAACCTACTGGTTTTCCCTGCGAGCGGTCCCGATCTAATATCCGGGCACGTTCCAGCGCTTCTGTGCGCAGGTCTTCGACAACGGCATTCAAGTCGGGATTGACCTGATCCATCCGGTCCAGAGCGCTTTGAACGGCATCATCGGCGCTCAGGTCTCCGGTCCGGGTCAGTTCCGTCAACTCGGTGGCGCTCAGACGCCAGTAGTCGGTATGTGTCATGTGCCCTCACTGTCCTGGCACGACAGTAGGAGGACTGGGGCGGGTTGCAAGAGAAACAAAAGCATAGGGCGGCATGGCCGCCCCGCCGGGACTATTGTGCGTACCCGATGGTTTTCAGCGCCGATGAAATCTCGTCCAGGATGGCCGGATCGTCGATGGTGGCGGGCATCTTGTAGTCCTTGCCATCTGCAATCGACACCATGGTGCCACGCAGGATTTTGCCCGATCGGGTCTTGGGTAGCCGATCGACCACGACCGCGAGTTTGAAGGCAGCGACAGGGCCGATTTTCTCGCGCACCATTTTGACGACTTCCTGCACGACCTCACCGTTATCGCGCTCCGTCCCTGCGTTCAGGCAAAGGAACCCAACCGGCATTTGACCTTTCAACTGATCCGATACACCGATAACAGCGCATTCCGCGACATCGGGGTGGGCGGCCAGAACTTCTTCCATACCGCCAGTGGACAGGCGATGGCCCGCGACGTTGATCACGTCATCCGTGCGCGCCATGATGTAGAGGTAACCGTCTTCGTCGATCATGCCCGCATCACCCGTTTCGTAGTAGCCCGGGAAGTGTTCAAGATAGGATTTCTTGAACCGGTCCTCGGCATTCCAAAGGGTCGGCAAAGTTCCGGGGGGCAGGGGGAGTTTCACCGCGATGGCCCCCAACTCACCGGGTTTCATCGTATGCCCGCCTTCGTCCAGAATCTGCACGTCATAACCCGGCATCGGCTTCGCGGGCGATCCCAGCTTGACCGGCAGTTCCTCGATCCCCAGCGGGTTTCCTGCGATTGCCCAGCCGGTTTCGGTTTGCCACCAATGGTCGATGACCGGTACATTCAGCGCGTCCTGCGCCCAGGTAATCGTATCCGGGTCGGCCCGCTCCCCGGCCAGGAACAAGGCATTGAGGCAGGACAGGTCGTAGTTTGCCAGCAACTCGCCCTTGGGGTCTTCGCGTTTGACGGCACGGATGGCGGTCGGGGCGGTGAAGAAGCTTTTCACCTTGTGCTCGGAAATTACGCGCCAGAAGGTTCCGGCATCCGGAGTGCCAACGGGCTTACCCTCGAACACAATTGTGGTGTTGCCGTGGATCAGCGGGGCATAGCAGATATAAGAGTGTCCCACGACCCAGCCCACATCCGAGGCTGCCCAGAACACGTCACCCGGATCGACATTGTAGATGTTCTTCATCGTCCAGTTCAGCGCCACCAGATGTCCAGCGGTGGGGCGCACAACACCTTTCGGGGCGCCGGTTGTGCCCGAAGTATAGAGTATATAGGCAGGATCGTTGCCGTCTACCGGGACGCACTCCGCCGGCTCGACTCCGTACTGGAACCCGTGCCAGTTGAAATCGCGTCCTTCAATCAACTGCGCCACTTCCTGTTCGCGCTGAAAAATCACACAGAACTCGGGCTTGTGGTCGGCCATTTCAATCGCGCCGTCCAGCAGGGGTTTGTAATGTACCACGCGACCGGGCTCCATACCGCACGAGGCCGCGATGATCGCTTTGGGTTTTGCGTCGTCGATACGTACCGCAAGCTCGTTGCTCGCAAAGCCGCCAAATACGACCGAATGTACAGCGCCCAACCGGGCACAGGCCAACATGGCCTCAAGCGCTTCGGGAATCATCGGCATGTAGATGATGACGCGGTCGCCTTTTTCGACACCCTTGGCGCGCAAAGCGCCCGCCAGGTTGGCCACGCGATTGCGCAGCTCGACATATGAGATCTCACGCTTGGTGTGTGTGATCGGGCTGTCGTAGATAATGGCTGTCTGTTCGCCGCGCCCGTTTTCGACATGGCGGTCGACCGCGTTCCAGCAGGTGTTCACGCGGGCATCGCTGAACCACTCATAAAGTGGGGCATTCTCGGCAAAAAGCGCCTTGCTTGGTGGGCGAACCCAGTCAATTCCCTTGGCGGCGTCCATCCAGAACCCCTCAGGGTCGGTTTTCCAGCTGTCGTAAACGTTCTGATACGCCACGGTGTTCTCCTCCCAAACGCATTGAGCAATGTGTTAGGCAACCCGGGCACGTCGGACAAGCAAGTCGGTTAACGACGCGTCAGTTTATCGCAAAATATTTGCAGAAACGGCAAAATATCGCTGCAAAGTTTTGCAAAAATCTTTCTTTTCATGTTCGTCGGGCAAAATTACCCGGGTTTTTGCAAATTTGCTAACTTTGACCTGCAAATGCTGGCGCCCTGAGATTCGGATCAGGAGGACGATTTGGCATAGCGCGGAAGCGCGTCATCAATATTCAACCAACGCAACCGATCCGCGTGAAAGACATGAAACGCCGGTGGCAGGGAATCCGGGTCTTCTATTGTTGCGGTATAAAGGTGGATATTCACCTGGTCCCGCGCATTCCGATAGGCCATTTGAGTGCCGCACGTTCCACAGAAAAGGCGCTCGACGTCTTCGGATGAGCGGTATACGCGTGGCTCATCGCCGGACCACACAACGGTGTCATGCGGTAGACCAAAGAACGCCGTTACAGGTGCGGCACAATTGCGACGGCAGTCCGAACAATGACAATAGCAACTCCAGGCAATATCAGCCTGGCTTTCCCATCGAACCGATTGACAGTGGCAGTGTCCCTTCATGCCAACATTTTTCAAATACTGACACGGGATGTGTCAACCGTAATGGGCGACCGGTGTGCCCGCAATTGCTGCCATGTTCAGCAGACCACGTGCGGTGATCGATGGTGTCACGATATGCGCCTTGTTGCCCATTCCCATCAGGATCGGACCGACCTCTAGGCCGTCAGCCTTCATTTTCAGGATATTGCGAACACCGCTGGCCGCGTCCGCATGCGCGAAGATCAAAACGTTTGCAGCGCCTTCCAATCGCGAGTTCGGAAAAATGCGATCACGTAGCCCAGGGTCCAGAGCGAGGTCCAGATTCATTTCGCCCTCATAGACGAAATCTCTTGGTTGGCTGTCCAGTATATTCAGCGCCGCGCGCAGACGCTTGCCGGACCCCTCGGCCTGATTGCCGAACTGCGATTGTGAACAGAATGCAATCTTGGGCTCAATCCCGAAGCGCCGTACATGGCGGGCGGCTCCGATCGTGCTTTCGGCAAGTTCCTCGGGTGTAGGTAACTGGCGTACATGCGTATCGGCTATGAAAAGCGGACCGTCTTCGAGGATCATCAGTGACAGCGCGCCGTGCGGGCGCAAATCACCGTCATCAAGCACCTGCTCGACATAATTCAGATGCCATCGATATTCGCCAAACGTACCGCAGATCATGCTGTCGGCCTCGCCCCGATGCACCATGATCGCACCGATGGCTGTGGTATTCGTACGCATGATCGCTTTGGCCAGATCAGGTGTTACCCCCCGGCGCTGCATGATCTCGTGATAGGAGTTCCAGTAATCATAATAGCGCGGGTCATTTTCGGGGTTCACGATCTGAAAGTCCTGACCGGGGCGTACTGTCAGCCCCAGCCGTTCGCAGCGCGCTCCAATCACGTCCGGACGCCCGATGAGGATTGGCGTTTCCGTGGTTTCCTCGAGAACGGCCTGAGCGGCCCGCAACACGCGTTCATCTTCGCCCTCGGCAAAGACAATGCGCCGCGAAGCTGCCGCAGCGGCCTCGAAGACCGGCCGCATCAGCAGGGCCGATTTGAACACGGTCTGGTTCAGTTTTTCTTTGTAGGCTTCGATATCCTCGATCGGGCGCTTGGCGACACCACTGTCCATCGCAGCTTTGGCCACCGAAGAAGACACGACGCCCACCAGACGCGGATCAAAAGGCTTGGGGATCAGGTAGTCGGGGCCAAAGGTAAGCTGTTCACCCTTATACGCCGCAGCGGCCTCGGCGCTGGTTGTGGCGCGGGCCATCTCGGCTATGCCGTCAACGCAGGCGATCTGCATCTCGTCGTTGATCTCGGTTGCACCTACGTCCAGCGCGCCCCGGAAAATGAAGGGAAAACACAGAACGTTGTTGACCTGATTGGGGAAATCGCTGCGGCCCGTCGCAATAATCGCATCCGGTGCGACCTCGCGTGCGGCTTGCGGCAGGATTTCGGGGGTGGGGTTGGCGAGTGCGAAAATGATCGGCGTTTTCGCCATCCTCTCGACCATTTCGGGTTTCAGAACATTTTGGCCACTGAGCCCAAGAAACAAGTCCGCGCCGTCAATCACATCATCCAAAGTGCGCAGGTCACACTTCTGCGCGAACCGGTCTTTATGCGGGTTCATATCTTCGGCGCGACCCTCGTAGACCAATCCGTGAATATCGCACAGCCAGATGTTTTCGCGTTTGACGCCCAGTTTAACCAACATGTTCAGGCAAGCGATTCCAGCCGCGCCGCCACCGGTCGAGACGATTTTGATGTCCTCAAATTTTTTGCCGGCGACGTGCAGGGCGTTCTTGGCAGCGGCGCCAACAACAATGGCGGTGCCGTGCTGATCGTCGTGAAAGACGGGAATGTTCATCCGCTCGCGGCACATCTTCTCGACGGTGAAGCAGTCCGGCGCTTTGATGTCTTCCAGGTTGATTGCGCCAAAAGTCGGCTCCAGCGCGCAAACGATCTCAGCAAGCTTTTCCGGGTCCGGTTGGTTGACCTCGATGTCGAAGCAGTCGATGCCGGCGAATTTCTTGAACAGGACAGCCTTGCCTTCCATCACTGGTTTGGAGGCAAGTGCACCGATATTGCCAAGCCCCAGAACTGCAGTTCCGTTGGAAACCACGGCCACCAGATTTCCGCGTGACGTGTATTTCTCGGCGTTGTCCGGGTCATTCTTGATCTCAAGGCTGGCCTCCGCAACACCCGGTGAATAGGCCCGTGCCAGATCGCGGCCGTTGGCCATCGGTTTGGTGGCCTTGATTTCAAGCTTTCCGGGTTTTGGATGGGCGTGATAGTCAAGCGCGGCCTGCCGCAGGCTGGGTGTATCGGACATCGTTGAGCTTTCCATTTTGGAATTTAGTTTAGTGTTAAACTAGTTTTGACGCCGGGGAAACCTAGAATCGGAATCAGTCGACGACCGGCGGCGTCTTGCAAATTCCCGTACCGACCTCCACTGTCCGGCGCAGAGGAGAACAGCATGACCGACACCATAGCCGAGTTTCGTATCCCAACAAACGAATTGCGAGACGACATTCCCTTTTATACCAAGGTACTGGGTATGCGGATGGATATGATCTACCCGGCGGACGACCCGCGGGTAGCTGTGTTTTCCGGCCACGGGCTGCGGCTTCGTATCGAAAAAGACGCGACCGAGGGTCCCGGTGCGTTGCGCATTCTCACCGATGACCCGGATGGCTTTGCGGATGGAGAGCGCAGTCTGGTGGCCCCGAATGGAACGCGCATCGAAATCGAAGAGCGTCATCCACCGCTGGTAATGCCTGAAACGGTTCACTCCTTCGTTGTGCGCAGGCTCAAGGATCAGGCGCCTTGGATCATTGGGCGTGCCGGGATGCATTATCGTGACCTGGTGCCGGATCGTCTGGGCGGGTCGATCATTGCCAGCCACATTCGAATTCCGGATGGCGGACCGGTGCCCGACATGGTGCACTTTCACAAGGTCGGGTTTCAGTTGATCTTCTGCATCCATGGCTGGGTCGATGTGGTTTATGAGGATCAGGGCAAAAAGATGCGGCTGACGGCTGGCGACTGTTTCATTCAGCCACCTGAAATCAGGCATCGCGTTCTGGAAGCGTCCGACAACGTGCAGGTGATCGAGATCGGTGTTCCTGCTGAACATGTCACCGAAATTGATCACGATATGGAATTGCCGACCCCGCATCTGCGCCCCGATCGTGAATGGCAGGGGCAGCGGTTCGTGTACAATCAAGGCAAGGATGCTAAGTGGATGCCTTTCCGTCTGCCGGGCTACATCTGCCGGGACACGACGATCGCCGAGAATACAAAGGGCGTCGCCGGTGTTCAGGTCGTGCGTCGGGGGCAGGGTGACCCGGTCTGGGCTACCCACGACACTGATATCCACTTTACCTTTGTGATGAATGGTGAAGTGACGCTTGAGGGCGAAGGTCGCGAACCATACCGGTTGGAGCATGGCGATGCCTTTGTTGTCCCGCCCGGAATGCGAACGCGGCTGTCTGATCCGTCGGATGATGTTGAACTGCTCGAGGTCACTCTGCCCGGCACATTCAACACGACCTTAGGCTAGGCTGAAAATCGCTGTGGAAAATAATCAGGTGGGGCTTCAATTCCCCGCCTGCTTTCATTTAGGGTATGGCATTCTGACCAGATGATCAAAAATTGGGGAATCGCCATGCCGCTTAAAGATGCTGCCCTGTCCGTTCGCGAAAATGCTTATGCGCCCTATTCGAACTTCAAGGTCGGCGCGGCGATCCGGTCTGCTTCGGGCGAGGTTTACTCCGGCTGCAATGTCGAAAATGTGGCCTACCCCGAAGGGACTTGCGCCGAGGCCGGAGCCATCGCGGCTATGGTTGCTGCCGGCGAGCAGGAACTGGTCGAGGTCTATGTAGTAGCCTCCAGCCCGCAGCCCGTGCCGCCTTGCGGGGGCTGCCGGCAAAAGCTGGCCGAGTTCGGCAAGGCGGATGTTCCGGTAACGCTCGCAACAGCGGATGGTGCTGAACAGAAAACGACAATTGGTCAGTTGCTGCCCGGTGCATTCGGCGCCTCGCATATGGAGGGCGCTTGAGCCAATGGATGCGCGCTCGATCATTTCCAAACTGCGCCGACACGACGTTCCCACCCGTGATGAGTTGATCTGGTTCGCGCAAGGTCTGGCGGATGGTGGGGTCAGCGATGCGCAGGCCGGGGCCTTTGCCATGGCGGTCTGCATGGGGGGGCTGGGTGCTCAGGGCCGGGCCGACCTGACCGTCGCCATGCGTGACAGTGGCGAGGTGCTGAACTGGAATTTCGATGGCCCGGTGATCGACAAGCATTCAACCGGTGGGGTCGGCGATTGCGTCAGCCTGGTACTTGCCCCGGCGCTGGCCGAATGCGGCGCCTACGTTCCGATGATCTCGGGGCGCGGGCTGGGGCATACGGGCGGAACGCTGGACAAGCTCGAGGCGATACCGGGCGTCACGACGCAGATCGGGCAGGGCCGCCTGACGCAGATTCTGAACGAAACCGGGGCTGCCATTGTTGGTGCAACGGGTCAGATCGCCCCTGCCGACAAACGTCTCTACGCGGTGCGCGATGTGACGGCAACGGTGGAAAGCCTCGATCTGATCACCGCGTCGATCCTGTCCAAGAAGCTTGCGGCCAGCCCGGATGCCCTGGTTCTGGACGTCAAGGCTGGCAGCGGTGCGTTCATGAAAACGCATGAGGAAGCTCGAAAGCTGGCGCAGGCCTTGACCGAAACGGCCAATGCCGCCGGGTGCCGGACTTCGGCGGTGATCACCGACATGGACCAGCCTTTGGCCCCGGCATTGGGCAATGCGCTGGAGGTGGCCGAGGTGATGAAGGTGCTGACAAGCGGAGGTGTGTCGCCGCTGGCCGAAATATCTGCCGAACTCGGTGGAACTCTGCTGGTTGATGCTGGAATGTGCGATACCTTCGAAGACGGATACGCGCGGATCGCCGGGATCATCCGCGATGGGCGCGCCGCCGAGCGCTTTGGCCGCATGATGGCAGCTGTTGGCGGACCGGTTCAATTTGTTGACAACTGGGCGCGGTTTCTTCCCGAGGCGAATGTCATTCAGGAAATCCCCGCCCCCTGTGACGGATTTGTGACTGCCATTGATGGAGAGGCGTTAGGTTTGGCCGTTGTTGCGCTGGGCGGTGGGCGTCAGGTCGAAAGCGATGAAATCGACCCGGCGGTCGGGTTGTCAAACATCCTGAAACTGGGCACGCGGGTCTCCAGGGGCGAGCCTTTGGCGGTAGTCCACGCCGCGCGCGAAGAGACCGCGCGTCGGGCGGAAACGGCTGTCGTGCAGGCCGTCACCATCAGCGAAACACCAGTGAACGCACCCAACCTGGTGCATGAAAGGATCACTGCATGAGCCGCGCGTTTCTTGTGGTGATGGACTCTGTCGGCATTGGCGGCGCTCCGGACGCAGCACGGTTCTTCAATGGCGATATTCCGGACACTGGGGCCAACACACTGGCACATATCGCGCAGGCCTGCGCCGACGGGCGCGCCGAAGAAGGGCGATCGGGGCTTCTTCGTTTGCCAAATCTCGATGCACTCGGAATCGGTGCGGCCGCGCGTTTGGCGTCAGGCGACGCGACGCCGGGGCTGGAAGCAGCGCCGAGTGGTCTGTGGGGCTGTGCGCGGGAACATTCTCCGGGTAAGGATACGCCCTCGGGGCATTGGGAATTGGCGGGTCTGCCAGTGCCGTGGGACTGGCATTATTTTCCCGACGCGGTCCCGGCCTTTCCCGCCGATCTGAGCTGGGCCGCCGCCGAAGCCGCCGGAACCGACGGCATTCTGGGCGATTGCCACGCGTCCGGCACGGCGATCATTGCGGAACTGGGCGCTGAGCATATGCGCAGCGGCCGGCCCATCTGCTATACCTCGGCCGACAGCGTGTTCCAGATTGCGGCGCACGAGCAGAGCTTCGGTCTCGACCGACTGCTCGGCATGTGCAAGGCGCTTGCGCCGCGACTGCATGAGATGAGGGTGGGCCGGGTTATCGCGCGGCCCTTTGTCGGCTCGCCGGAGGAGGGTTTCACCCGCACCACCAATCGCAAGGATTTTGCGATGCTGCCACCCGCACCGGTGCTGACCAACTGGGCACAGGATGCCGGGCGTCGGGTGCATGCGGTGGGCAAGATTGGTGACATCTTTTCGATGCAGGGGATCGACACGCTTCGCAAGGGTTCGGATGCTGAGCTGATGGGGCACTTGTCCGATCTGGTCGATGAGGCCGAAGACGGAAGCCTGACCTTCGCCAATTTCGTCGAGTTCGACAGCCTTTTTGGTCACCGCCGCGACATCAGCGGCTATGCGCGTGCGCTGGAATGGTTCGACCGCGAGATTGGATTGATCCTGCAAAAGCTACGGCCTGGTGACCTGATGCTGTTGACCGCCGATCACGGCAATGATCCAAGCTGGACCGGCACCGACCATACGCGCGAACAGGTTCCGGTAGTAATCGCAGGGCTTGGCGCGGGCCAAATCGGTCAGATTGATTTCGCCGACGTCGCTGCAAGCATTGCACAACATCTGAACATTCCGGCACAGGGGCCGGGAAGGACATTCCTATGACCGTCGCAGACCTTCCAAAAATAGAACTACACCTGCATCACGAGGGCGCAGCACCACCGGCCTTTATCCGCCAGCTGGCACACGAAAAGCGCATCGATCTGAGTGGTATTTTCAATCCCGACGGGTCGTATGACTTCCGGGATTTTGCGCATTTCCTCAGCGTTTACGAGGCTGCCTGCGAAGTCCTGAAGACGCCTGAAGACTTCCGCCGCCTGACGCTTGCGATACTCGAGGAGAGTGCGGCGAATGGGGTGGTATACTCCGAAACATTTCTCAGCCCGGATTTCTGCGGAGGCGGTGATTTGCATGCCTGGCAGGATTATCTGAACGCGATTCAGGACGCTGCCGATGAAGCTGAACGAAAATTCGATATTACCCTGCGCGGCGTCGTCACCTGCGTGCGTCACTTCGGACCCGAACAAGCCAAACGCAGCGCATATTGTGCAGCTGAAACCGCAGGCGATTGGATCACCGGCTTTGGCATGGGCGGCAACGAATCCGTTGGCGCGCAGGGCGATTACAAATGGGCGTTCGACTGCGCGCGCGAGGCCGGGCTGCGCCTGACCACGCACGCAGGCGAATTCGGTGGTCCCGAAAGCGTCCGTGATGCAGTGCGCGATCTGGGCGTGGAGCGGGTCGGTCACGGGGTTCGCGCCATCGAAGACCCGGATCTGCTGCGCGAACTGATGGACCGCGAGGTCACGCTTGAAGTTTGTCCGGGTTCAAACGTGGTCCTGGGTGTGTTCCCCGAGTTTGCGGCGCACCCAATCGCCCGGCTTCGGGACGCAGGTGTCAAGGTAACAGTGTCCACCGATGACCCTCCGTTTTTCCATACCACGATGCGGCGCGAATATGAGATGTTGAATCAGGCCTTTGGCTGGGAGGCCGAGGATTTCGCAGCGCTGAACGAAACCGCGCTGAACGCGGCCTTTTGCGATGAAGACACCCGCGCGCGGGTCAAAAAGAGACTGGAGAAAACATGAGCGAACACCTGACTGTCGTCGATCACCCGCTGGTGCAGCACAAACTGACGCTCATGCGGGACAAGGGCACTTCGACCGCCGTATTCCGGCAATTGCTGCGCGAGATCACGTTGTTGCTGGCTTATGAGGTCACGCGCGAGCTGAAACTGACCACGCGCCATATTGAAACGCCCATGGAGGAAATGGACGCCCCTATACTGGCCGGCAAAAAGCTGGCGCTGGTCTCGATCTTGCGGGCGGGAAACGGGATGCTGGATGGCGTTCTGGAACTGATCCCTTCGGCGCGCGTGGGTTTTGTCGGCCTTTACCGTGACGAGGAAACGCTGAAACCGGTGCAGTATTACTTCAAGGCGCCCGAAGGGCTGAAAGATCGCCTGGTTATTGCGGTGGACCCGATGTTGGCGACCGGCAACAGCTCGGCCGCGGCAATCGATCTGTTGAAAGAGGCTGGCGCGACCGATATTCGCTTTCTCTGCCTGCTGGCCGCACCCGAAGGGGTCGCGCGGATGAAAGACGCGCATCCCGACGTCAAGATCGTCACCGCTTCGTTGGATCGCGAACTGAACTCCAAGGGTTATATCATGCCGGGGTTGGGCGATGCCGGTGACCGGATGTTTGGCACCAAGTAACCCGGTCTACTCGCCGCAGATGTTCTGCAGCCGGACCCAGTCACGGTCCGGCAGAACCTGTTCCAGTGTCCGGCCCGCCATCGGGTCTGCCTCGATCAGTCCAAGAACTGTCTCGCCCGTGATATCGCGCGCATAAGCATATGGGGTTGAGGGCAGCGCAGCCTGCGCGAAGACAGCCAGCAGGTCTTCGTCTTTGATATCCGGGTGGGGTTCGGTGAGAACCTGTTCGGTGTACGTATCAACGTTGTCCGCAGTAAGCTCACCAGTTGTCAGCAGACGAAACGCTGTTGTCGGTCCGGTCCGGTCCAGCAGATCGTCCAAAGGATCCTGAAGTTCTGCACGGGCGCGAGCCGCAATGATGTAACCTGCGGCGACGGCCGGATCCTCGTGATCCTCGACCAGAGCGCGATTCAACAGAACTGTACCTCCCGGAAGGCTGAGACTGTCCGGCACACCTGCCGGCAGAATAACAACCTGGCGAACGCCTGTGCGTTTAGCCAGTTGGTCGAGCGATGTCAGTGCGTCCGGCGATGTGCAGGCTTGCCCCGAGACCCGCTCGATCCGTTGCAGGATGGTCGCGCCGATCTCCTGCCGTTTGATATCTGGGACCACTGAAACCACGTGGCTCTGTAACGCGACCGGCAGCCACAGCAGCAGCACTGCCAAAACTGCCAGGACGACCCCTGCCACCGATAACCACCGAAGACGCCCCGGATGCGGACGCGCGCGGTCGATGGCGCGTTGCAGACGGTCGATGGCCTCCAGCATTGTTGTCTCGGTCTCCGCCAGTTCCAGCGTTTCACCGGGATCACCATCAGGATTGAACACAGCCGGAAATGATCCGGGGTTCTGTCGCTCCAATGCTGCCAGGGACCAATGCGTCAAAGCCCGGTCATTGAAATCCGAGATTGTCAGCGTGGCCTCGCCGATGGACACCACAACCTCGCGCCGCTGTTCCTCGGGCGAGGGGCGCCACAGACCGGTGGCTTCGATCCGCTGGTACTGTTTCAGGGCCGTCATCTGGATGAGGTCTGCTCAATTTTTCTTTTGCCGCAGCATAGCATGGCGAAATCACATGGCGCAAACCTGTTGCGCCACAAATCGAATTTGTGCTGGATAGCCCGGATGGCCGGAAGGACCCGGGATCAAATCGAGATCGAGGTGCAGATTGCAGTCAGCCAAACAAACGTCCCCGGTTCTGGCGTCGATGCTCATGGTCGGGGCCATGGCAATCATCGGTGTGATTGACAACGTCGTGATCCTGCTCGCCGAGACAGTCGGGCTGTGGCAGTTCCACCTGAGCAGGGCGTTGCTGATGTTGCCGCTGATCGTGGGTTTGTCGTTGCTGGGGCTTGGCGGATTACGGCCAAGACGCATGGGGCCGGTCATATTGCGAAGCGTTCTGATAACGATGGCTATGCTGTTCTATTTCGCCTCGCTGGCCCTGATGCCGATTGCGCAGGCTTTGGCCGGGCTGTTCACCTCGCCGATTTTTGTCTTGTTGATTTCCGCGCTGGGAATGAAGCAAACCATTGGCCCGTGGCGCATTGCCGCCGTGATGATTGGCTTCACGGGGATCTTGTTTGTTCTGCAACCAAACCCGACTGATTTCGACCTGCAAACCTTGCTTCCGGTTGCCGGTGGCTTCTTCTATGCACTCAGCGCGATCATTACCCGCAGCCATTGTTCAGAGGAAAGCACCGCAGCGCTGCTGGCCTGCATGGTCATCACACTGGGGCTGGCGGGGGGCATCGGGCTTGCTGTTTTCACCTATTTTCCAGCTCCGCCTGTCGAAGGGCCCGACGGATTCGTCACACGCGGTTGGGTCTGGCCGATACAACCGGTACTGCCTTGGATTTTGGTTCAGGCTTGCGGTTCGACAATAGCAGTTTTCATGCTGATCAAGGCGTACCAAATCGGTGAACCATCTTATGTGGCCGTATTCGAATATTCGGTAATGATTTTCGGCCCACTTTTCGCCTGGGTTGCTTTGGGTCAGACCATTGGCGTTATGCAGGTCGCGGGTATCGGACTGATCGCGGCGGCCGGCGCACTGTTAGGGTGGCGGGCGGGGCGTTCGCCCGCCGAACAGGAGGCCGTGTGATCATCTCGACTGGACGCAGCTATGTCTTTGTTCACATCCCAAAAACCGGGGGAACATCGCTGGCGGCGGCTTTGGAACAGCGGGCAAAGAAAGATGACATACTGCTGGGCGACACGCCCAAAGCGCTGCGACGCAGGAAGCGCGCCAAGAAGCTGAATGCCCGGGGCCGGTTGTGGAAACACTCCACGCTGGCCGATATCGACGGGCTGATTTCGCTGAATCAGATGCAGGGCATGTTCACGTTCACGCTGGTTCGAAACCCTTGGGACCGCATCGTAAGCTATTATCATTGGCTTCGGGCGCAGCATTTTGATCATTCCGCCGTTACTCTGGCCAAGTCTTTGGATTTCGAGTCGTTTGTCCTGCACCCCGTGGTCGGACAGTCTTTTAGGCGAAGCGCCGCCCGCACTTATATGACGCGCGCGGACGGGGTCGAGCAGTGTAAGACTTATGTTCGTCTGGAGAATTTCGAACACGACGCTGCCCCACTGTTCAAGCACTTGGGATTCAAACTGGATTTACCGCATCTGAACCTGTCGGAACGTCGCCGGGATTTTCGATGGTACTATTCCCGACAGTCCAGGAAAGCGGTTGAGGAATGCTGTGCTGAGGACATTCAAAGATTCTCCTACAGCTTTGACCCTGTGTCGGAATCATAGTTTCCAAATCTGCGCTAAAAGCATTTTGTGGGGTTCTGTTGTTTGCTTACTTGGGCTCAAAAGCCCAAAAACGGCCCCAATTTGAGCCAAATGTGTCAAAACTAAGTCACTCGCAGGGTTTCCATGCTAGCCCTTTTGGATCGTTTTGTTTGTGCCAAAAGGGGGTGAGGCACGTGTTGGAAGTAGTGAGTATCTCGAGCGTTTCTGATCGCTCGATGAGTGTTGAATTAGATGTGCAGCAAGAAGCAGTCACGGCCCGGCGCGGCGGTTTGGTGCATGGTACCAAAATTGCGACCACCGGCGGCTGGAAGAAAGTGGAACATCTGAAACCGGGCGACCTTGTCCGCACTTTGGATCATGGGTTCAAAGAGCTTCGCCGAACGTCAACTGACCTGATCATGATACCTGACGGCGAAACCCGTTCCGAGAACCTTCCGGTTCGCGTGCCGTCCCGTGCGGCCTATAACGGTCGCGTGGTCTGGTTAATGCCAGAGCAGGGGATGGCCGTGGATCACAACAAGATCGATCCGTCACAGGCTGGTGTGTCGATTGTTGCCGCAAGGTTGCTGAACGGCGCATGTCGGTTTAGGTCCAGGGCCCCGGCCTCGAATTTCGAAGTCAGCACGCTGTTCTTTGATCAGGATGAGGTGATCTATATAGAAGGCGGCCTGCAGGCCTATTGCCCGGCGGCCCGCTTTGGAATGCGGACGGGGAATAGTCAGACCACCTATTCCGTGGTCGATGGTGAAATTGCCATTTCTCTGATCGATGAAATTGCAGACACGGGCAATATGTATGCCCTTGCCAATCCCTTGGGCGCGCTGCCGGCACCAGTTTCAGATGAACCGATCTTGCCAACGCGGCCAGAGAGAGGGTGCCGGCGTCCCGGACGACCAGGACGACCGCCTCCGCCGGTTCTTTTTCTGCGGCCCGAGTGGATGATGCTGACCCACCAATGATTAAGTGCCGGCGCATTGGAAAACGCGCCGGCGACTTTTGTTCAGGCTGCCTTCGCAGCGGCGTCAAAGCGGCCGTAAAAACTCTGACCTTTTTCCGCCATCTCGCGCAGCAAGGACGGGCAGGCAAAACGTTCGCCGAATTTCTCGGCCAGCTGATCGCACCGCTCCGCGGCGTAAGGCGTTCCGAGGATGTCCAGCCAACTGAAAGGGCCTCCGGACCATGGCGCAAAACCCCAGCCCAGAATGGCGCCTACGTCACCTTCGCGGATGTCTTCCAGAACACCTTCCTCCAACGCTCGTACGGCTTCCAACACTTGTGCGAACATAAGACGTTCCTGCACTTCGGTCAGATCAGGCTGATCGTCGGCCAGCGGGTATTTATCCTGCAGGCCCTTCCAGTATTCGACGCGCTTGCCTTTCTCGTCATAGTCGAAAAAGCCCGCCTTCACCTTGCGGCCCAAACGGCCCTGTTCCTCCATCCAGAAGATGAGAGCATCTGCGGGGCTTTCCGGATAGGCATCGCCCATGGCCGCCTTGGTGGCGCGTGCAATCTTGGCCCCCAGATCAATCGAGGTTTCGTCGGTTAGCTGGATTGGCCCAACCGGAAAGCCCAACTGCCGCGCGGCGTTGTCGATCAGCACTGGCGAAACGCCCTCGGTGATCATCCGTGCGCCTTCGTTGATGTATGGGATGATGCAGCGGTTCGCGTAGAAGAAACGCGCATCGTTGACCACAATCGGCGTCTTGCGGATTTGGCGCACATAGTCCAACGCCTTGGCCACCGCACGATCACCGGTTTCCTTGCCCTTGATGATTTCCACCAGGAACATCTTCTCGACCGGCGAGAAGAAGTGGATGCCGATGAACTGTTCCGGACGCACGCTCGCCCTGGCCAGATCGGTGATCGGCAGGGTCGAGGTGTTCGAGGCAAAGATGCAGTCTTCGGGGATGATCGCCTCGACCTTTTTGGTCATCTCGGCCTTGACGCCCACGTCTTCGAAGACGGCTTCGATGATCAGATCACAACCCTTCAGATTGCCCAGATCCGGTGTCGCGGTAATGCGGCCCAGCATGGCCTCTTTCTTCTCAGCGGTAGTCTTGCCGCGTTTGATGCCCTTGTCCAGATAGGCCTCAGTATAGGCCTTGCCCTTGTCGGCGGCCTCCTGATCGCGGTCGATCAGAACAACCTCCATCCCGGCCTGAGCCGAGACCAGCGCGATGCCGGCGCCCATCATTCCCGCACCCAAAACGCCGATCTTCTTGACCGACTGGTCCGGAACGCCCTTGGGGCGCACTGCACCTTTTTCCAGAGCTTCCTTGTTCAGGAACAAACTGCGTATCATTGCCGACGAAGATGGATTCATCAAAATGGATGTGAACCAGCGGGCCTCGATTTTCAGGGCAGTGTCGAAATCGACCAGCGCGCCCTCGTATGCCGCGCTCAGCAATGCTTGAGCAGCAGGGAATGCACCTTGGGTCTTGCCGTTGACCATGGCCGATGCGCCGACATAGTTCATGAATCCCGCCGGGTGATAGGGTGCGCCTCCCGGCATCTTGTACCCTTTGGCGTCCCATGGCTTGACGAGATCCGCATCACTGGCGTTCAGAACCCATTCTTTCGCCGCAGCAAGCGGGTCTTCGACTACCTCATCGATCATCCCCGCGGCTTTGGCTTTTTTCGGCTCCAACGTCTTGCCCTCCAACAGCAAGGGCGCCGCGCTCACCGCGCCCAGCTTGCGGACCAGACGCGTCGTTCCGCCCATGCCGGGGAAGATACCAATCATGATTTCGGGCAGACCGATCTTGGCCTTCGGATTGTCGGCACAGAAGATGCGATGGCACGCCAGCGGAACCTCCAACCCGATGCCCAAAGCGGTGCCGGGCAGGGCGGCAACAATTGGCTTGCCGCCCTTCTTGGTCTTGGGGTCCATGCCGGCCAATTCAATTTTCCGCAGAATCCGATGCCCGTTCATGGTGAAATCAAACATGGCCTGCGCCGGTTCGTCGCCCGAGTTTTCACGGATCGAGCCCAGAACATTCAGGTCCATTCCAGCGGCAAAACTGTCCTTGGCAGAGGTGATGACCGCGCCCTTGATATTATCGTCTGCCAGAACCTGATCGATCATTTCTTCAATCAGGGCCAAAGCCTCGACGCGCAGGATGTTCATGCTTTTCTCAGGAACGTCCCAGGTGATGATGGCAACGCCTTCGGCGTCCACGTTCATGGTAAAGTCAGTCATGTCTCATCTCCGATCTGGTCAGCCGTCAGCGGGCTGCCATCCTTGCGGGTGAAGGCGAACCCGTTCTCATCATCCTTCACCATCATGTCTATGTCGCTGTAATAGCCGGTCTCGGTCGGGGTCCGTGTGCCCACCACCAGAAAGGTCGCGGGCGCATCGGTTTTGTTCACAAGGTGGTGGCCATTGGGCTCACCTGCGGGCCAAGTGGCGCAATCGCCGGGCTGCATCTCATGCTCACCATCGTCATCGATCAGCACGCAAGTGCCGCTGAGCATGATGGCAAACTCGTCCTGCTCCATGTGGTAGTGGCGCAGTGAGGACATGCCCTGCGGCTCGAGCCGCACGATGTTGACCCCGTATTGGGACAGCCCGCCTGCATCACCCACACGCTGCACGAAACGACCCGCTGTCGCCTCGGCCAGTTTGCCGGGATAGGACGAGCCTCCCTTGAACGGGATCTGAGAGAGATCCAGCTTGGGCATCAGACTCGCTCGATAATGGTTGCCGCACCCATGCCGGATGCAATGCAAAGCGTGGCCAGACCGGTTTCCTTGTCCTGACGTTCAAGCTCATCCAGCAGCGTGCCGATGATCATCGCACCGGTCGCACCCAGCGGGTGGCCCATCGCGATCGAGCCGCCGTTGACGTTGACCAACGCCGGGTCGACGTCGAACGCTTGCTGGAAGCGCAGCACGACCGAAGCAAAGGCTTCGTTCACTTCGAACAGGTCCAGATCGCTGATCTTCATGCCGTTGTCGGCCAGGATCTTCTCGGTCACCGGCACCGGGCCGGTCAGCATGATGGTCGGGTCCGTGCCGATCTTGGCGGTCGCCTTGATACGCGCGCGCGGTTTCAGGCCGTGTTTCTCACCGAATTCCTTATTGCCAATCAGAACCGCAGCCGCACCGTCCACGATTCCCGAGCTGTTGCCCGCGTGGTGGATGTGATTGATCTTTTCGAGATGCGGGTACTTCAGCATCGCCACCTTGTCGAAGCCGGGCATCTGCTCGCCCATCATCTGGAAAGACGGATTCAGCGCTCCGAGGCTCTGCATGTCAGTACCGGGCCGCATGTATTCGTCGCGATCCAGAATGGTCAGGCCGTTCTGATCGGTGACGCTGATGACAGATTTGTCGAACCTGCCTTCTTCCCAGGCCTTTGCCGCCCGTTTTTGAGATTCTACGGCCAGTGCGTCAGCCTGATCGCGATCGAACCCATATTCGGTCGCGATAATGTCCGCCGAGATGCCCTGAGGCACGAAGTAGGTACTCATTGCCAGCGAGGGGTCCACCGCGATCGCCGCACCGTCGCTGCCCATCGGTACGCGCCCCATCATCTCGACACCGCCGGCGATGTAGGCCTCGCCCGCGCCGCCTTTCACCTGGTTTGCCGCCAGGTTCACGGCTTCCATGCCCGAGGCGCAAAAACGGTTGATCGCCAGACCGGGGATCGATTCATCTAGGTCCGATGCCAGAACAGCCGAGCGCGCCAGACAACCGCCTTGCTCCATCACCTGCGTGACGTTGCCCCAGATCACGTCCTCGACGGCGTGGCCTTCCAGATTGTTCCGTTCTTTCATCGCATTCAGTGTCACGGCGGACAGGCGCACCGAGGTCACCTCGTGCAGGCTGCCATCCTTGCGGCCCTTGCCGCGCGGGGTGCGCAGGGCGTCATAGATATAGGCTTCGGTCATGGGTCTCTCCTCAAGCTCGATCCGACGGATTGCCGGGCATCAGGTCATACGGGTGTTTCCAGCCGGGCTGTTCGGACAGGCGAGTCAGCCAGGCATCAATATGGGGCCAGTCAGCACGGTCAAAGCCGAATGGTTCGGGATAATACAGGTAGCCGCAGCAGCTGAGATCGGCGTTGGTCACGCCGTCGCCGACAATCCAGTCGCGGCCGTCCAAGTGGTTATTCAGTATTTCGTAGGCCGCTTTCAATCGCCCCTGATTAAAGGCGATGACGTCCGGGTTTCGGTGTTTCTCGGGAAGGAAATTGATCAGAAAGCGTGTCAAACCGGCCATCGAGCTGAGCTTGTGGTTGTCCCACAGCACCCACCGCAGAATCTCGTAGTTTTCGTCCCGCGACTTGCCGCCAAATTTACCCGATTTCTCCGTCACATAGGCTTGAATGGCGCCAGACTGGCTGGTGCGAAAGTCGCCATCAATCATGACCGGGGCCTCGCCCTGTTCGTTGACTTCGGCACGAAATTCAGGAGTGCGTGTTAAGCCACTGAAAAAATCGACAAAGACCGGTTCCCACTCAAGCCCGGACATCTCAAGCGCCAGGGCCGCCTTGTAGGAGTTTCCGCTTTCTCCGAAGCAGTGCAGTTTTATGGTCATGCGATCGCCCCTCCCAAGGCGCGTATGGTTAGTTCGGAATTGAGTATTTGTGAAAAGATGAAGTCCAGATAGTAACCTTTGATCAACCTTCTTCCGTTTCAATAGTCGCGCGGTACAGGCTGGAGAGCCGATGACCGCAAAAGGTGAAGTCGTCCCTGTCCTGATGGCGAGTGCGCCCGGTGGCAGGGACGCATCTCGTCTTCATCTTTTCATAAATACTCCCGCCGGAGGCATCAGGTTTCAAAACTGGCGCTACTGGACAGATATTGGCCATCACCTAGCGTTTGCGCGCCTCAAGCTCGGAATTGAAGATGCGCAGGCGGTGGGTCAGGTTCTCCTCGTCAATTACGCTGTTGAAGTTCTCGAACAGGAAGGACAGTGCCTCGCCTTCGTCCAGCCCCGCCTCGCGGGCGAAGCCTTTGAGTTTGCGGTAGCCGTCCTCGGTCATGGCGACCGGAAAGCGGCGGGTCAGGCGAAAGCGTTTGGGCATTGAATCCCCTCGGAAAAACCAGGCCCGGGCGGTTTTCCCGGACCCAGATTGAGATCAGAAATTCGCGGCCTCCAGGGCCATGACTGTCTCCGCGCCGGTCTGAATGCGCGAAAGGTGCATTGAAGTCGCGGGCAGGCGGCGCGCCATGTAGAAGCGACCGGTGTTGATCTTGGTCTCATAGAAGTCTTTGTCCGAGGCCCCACCGTCCAGCGCGTCTTGTGCGGCCTTCGCCATCTGTGCCCACATCAGTCCAAGGCAGACGTGGCCGAACATGTGCATGAAGTCGTACGAGCCCGACAGTGCGTTGTTCGGGTTCTTCATGCCTTCCTGCATGAAATACATGCCAGCGGCCTGCAGATCCTTGGATGCGGCTTTCAGCGGTTCGATGAAGGCTTTGTCATAGGCTTCGTCCTTGCCACCGTTCTCCTTGCAGAAGGACTTGACCATTTCAAAAAAGGCCATGACGTGCTTACCGCCATCCTGCGCCAGCTTACGGCCGACAAGGTCAAGCGCCTGAACGCCGTTGGCGCCTTCGTAGATCATCGCGATACGGGCATCGCGGGTGTATTGCGACATACCCCATTCTTCGATGTAGCCATGGCCGCCATAGACCTGCTGCGCCTGAACGGTCATGTCGAAGCCTTCATCCGTCAGGAAGCCCTTGATGACTGGAGTCAGCAGCGAGATCAGGCCGTCCGCATCTTTGTCACCCGAGCGGTGCGCCTTGTCGATCATGGTCGCGCCCCAGAGGATGAACGCACGTGCACCCTCGGTGAAGCTTTTCTGATCCATCAGGTTACGGCGGATGTCGGGGTGAACGATCAGCGGATCGGCGGGGCCGTCCGGGTTCTTCACACCTGTTACGTCGCGGCCCTGCAGGCGGTCTTTGGCATATTCGACAGCGTTCTGGTACGCAGCTTCGGCCTGAGACAGGCCTTGCATACCCACACCCAGACGCGCTTCGTTCATCATCGTGAACATGGCGCGCATGCCTTTGTGCTCGTCGCCCAGCAGCCAGCCGGTGGCCTCGTCATAGTTCATGACGCAGGTTGAGTTGCCGTGGATGCCCATCTTCTCTTCGATCTTGCCGACCGAAACGCCGTTCCGCTCACCGGGAGTGCCGTCTTCGTTCACGATGAACTTGGGCACGATGAACAGAGACACGCCTTTGATGCCGTCGGGGCCACCCGGGATTTTGGCCAACACCAAGTGAATGATGTTGTCGGCCATGTCGTGATCACCGGCCGAGATAAAGATCTTCTGGCCGGTAATCTTGTAGCTGCCATCGCCCTGCGGCTCGGCCTTGGTGCGCATCAGGCCCAGATCTGTGCCGCAATGCGGCTCGGTCAGGTTCATGGTGCCGGTCCATTCACAGCTGATCATGTTCGGCAGGTATTTGTTCTTCTGCTCGTCCGTGCCGTGCGCCAGAATGGCCGAGGCCGCACCGTGGGTCAGGCCTTGATACATCACAAACGCTTGGTTTGCTCCCGAGAACATCTCGCCCACGGCAGTACCCATTACGTAAGGCATGTTCTGGCCGCCATACTCTTCCGGCATGTCGAGGCCAGTCCAGCCACCTTCCTTCATCTGCTCGAAGGCGTCTTTGAATCCGGTTGGGGTGTACACAATACCGTTTTCCAACCGGCATCCTTCGGTGTCGCCGACCACGTTCAGCGGGTGCAGAACGTTGGAGGCAAGCTTGCCCGCTTCTTCCAGAACCGCGCCGGTAAACTCGGCCTCAAGTTCGTCATAGCCGGGGATATCCGACTGCGAGACTTTCAGAACGTCGTGCAGGATGAACTGCGTGTCTTTTGTTGGCGCGTTATAAACGGGCATTTGAAGCTCCCTTAATTCAGATGTCCGGTGAAGGCGTACGAGATTACTCGGCCGCCTTCTTTTCCTGTTTCATCGAGGCGATAACCTTTTCGCCCCAGCGCAACTGCTCTTTCAGATCGTCGATGGCCTGTGTCAGCTCGTCCCGGCGCGATTCCATGTCGGCCAGACGTTCGCACGCAATTTCATAAGTGCGGGTCATCTGGGTCACCTGTTGGTCGCCCACATGGTACAAGTCCAGAAGCTGACGGATTTCTTCCAGGCTGAAGCCAAAACGCTTGCCGCGCAGGATCAGTTTCAGGCGCGCGCGGTCCCGTTTGGTGAACAGGCGCTTCTGGCCTTCACGGATCGGAAACAAAAGTTCCTTGGCCTCATAAAACCGCAACGTGCGTGGGGTGACGTCATAAGTCTCGCACATTTCGCGGATGGTCATCAGGTCTTCGGTCATGTTTCAAACTCTCATCACTGGCGTCATACCAATTGAGTTGCGCAGTTGATGAGCGTTTTACAACATATAATTGACGTTTACGTAATGCAGACGCAGCGTCACAAAACAGTTGACGTAACTTCCGGACACGTAAGTCGTCTGAAACGAAATTTTCTTACCCAGCGTAAAGTGGAAAACGACCAAGCTTGATAGCGAAAGGCTGTGCGGGCCGCGTAATAATGACCCTGTCAGGCCGATTGTGGCCGTCTATTCCAGCAGGCCCACAGTCTGGTCCCGCAATTGTTGCAACGCTTCCATGGCCTCGTCTAGTTGCTGCCGTTGTTGCCGTAGTTCTTCCATCTGACGATCGGCCATCTCGATAAAGGCAGCCATTTGCGCCTGATTGCCCTGATCTTCGTAGATCAGCAACCACTGGCGGATCTCTTCCAACTGGAAACCAAATTTCCGGCCGCGAAGGATCAGTTTCATGCGGGCGACTTCGCGCGGACCATAAAACCTGGACCGGCCTTCGCGGTCGGGCTGCAGAAGTTCGATGTATTCGTAGTATCGCAGCGTGCGCGGGGTTACGTCGAACTCGGCGCACATCTCTTTGAATGACAAACGGTTGCCGGACATTCCTGATCTCCTCGGCTGCAACCTAGGGCGTCGTTGCGGCAAGCGCAACAGGTGGGCTTGCCCTTTGCGTCAAAGCGGCCTCATAAAGGGGCAAGCAAGAGGACAGGATCCGCCCCATGGTCGACAAGACAGTATTAGCGCGCCAATTCATCGAGGCCATTCCGCATGCAAAGGCGCTGGGGCTTGAACTCACCCATATCGGAGAGGGCGAGGCGGAAATCTCAATGCCTTACAACGAACAACTGATCGGCCACCCCAGAACGGGAGTGATCCATGGGGGCGCCGTTTCGGCGATGCTGGATACGTGTTGCGGTGCCGCGGTGATGAGCCACCCTTCGGCCCCCGGAGGCACGGCCACGATTGATTTGCGGATCGACTACATGCGCGCGGCAACACCGGGGCAGAGCATCCACACGCGGGCCACCTGCTATCACATCACTCGAAACGTGGCATTTGTACGGGCGACGGCAATAGATGACGATTCAGATCGTCCGGTGGCCACCGCATCGGGCGCGTTCACCGTGGAGGGTCGCTAAATGGCGCGTCCTCGTCCTGAACCCATGCAGGTGGTGAAACAACGCCGCGACGCTGCTTTGACAGCATTGGTCCAGGGTGTGCCGTACATCCGGTTCCTCAGTATCAGCTTTGACCGTCGCGGAGATGAGCTGACCGGGGTTCTCAACTTCGATGAAAAGCTGATCGGCAATCCGTTCCTGCCTGCCTTGCATGGTGGCGTTACGGCCGCGTTTCTCGAAGTGACGGCCGTGATCACGCTGAGTTGGGAGCACATGTTCCCCCGTATCGAAAGCGGAGAGATTGGGGCCGAGGATATTCTGACGGACGAAAACATCAGGTTTCCGAAGACAATTGACTTCACCGTCGACTATCTGCGCTCGGGGCTGCCGCGCGATGCCTATGCGCGCGCGTTTATCAACCGGTCGGGGCGGCGCTACGCCTCGGTCCGGGTTGAGGCCTGGCAGGATAACCACGCAAAACTCTTTGCGCAGGGGACCGGACATTTCCTGATGCCGCAAGCCTCGGCAGGCAAAGGATAGCCATGCAGAGCGCAGCCGCGCCTATCACGCATCGCCGTGTCCTGAAAATTGCGCTGCCGATCGTGTTGTCCAACGCGACGGTGCCCATCCTCGGGGCTGTGGATACAGGCGTGGTTGGTCAGATGGGGCAGGCGGCCCCGATTGGTGCGGTAGGAATGGGGGCCGTGATCCTGTCCGCGATATACTGGATCTTCGGCTTCTTGCGGATGGGGACAACCGGCCTTGCGGCGCAGGCACGCGGGGCAGGGGACACGGCGGAAACCGGTGCCCTTCTGATGCGGGGTTTGCTGTTGGGGGCCTCGGCCGGGGTGGTCTTCATCCTTGCGCAGGTCGCCGTGTTCTGGGGCGCCTTTGCGTTGTCGCCCGCCAGCCCCGAAGTCGAGGCGTTGACCCGGGACTATCTGGAAATCCGAATCTGGGGTGCGCCAGCGACGATTGCGCTTTATGCTGTGACAGGTTGGTTGATCGCGATCGAAAAGACGCGCGGTGTTTTTGTCCTGCAGGTCTGGATGAACGGCCTGAACATCCTGCTGGATTTATGGTTCGTTCTGGGGCTCGGCTGGGGTGTCGAAGGCGTTGCGATTGCGACTCTGATCGCTGAATGGACCGGTTTGGCGCTGGGGCTTTGGCTGTGTCGGGCGGCCTTTGCGGGAAGCCAGTGGAAGGACTGGCCGCGCATTTTCGATGCCGTCCGGCTGCGTCGCATGATGCAGGTCAACGGCGACATCATGGTGCGTTCGGTCCTGTTGACCGGAGCATTTACCACCTTCTTGTTCGTCGGTTCGGATCTGGGGGATGTAAACCTCGCGGCAAATCAGGTGCTGCTCCAGTTTCTTGAGATTACCGCGTTTGCACTGGACGGGTTCGCGTTTTCGGCCGAAGCGCTGGTGGGCGGGGCTGTAGGGGCACGCGACCGCTATCAGGTTCGGCGCGCGTCGATCATGGCGTCGCAATGGGGCGTGGGCGGAGCCTTTGCGCTGGGCCTCGTGTTCTTTCTGGCCGGGCCAGCGCTGATCGACATTATGTCAACGTCGCCAGAAGTTCGGGTGGCAGGTCGAGAGTATCTTTTCTGGGCCGCAATCGCGCCCGCAATCGGTGTGGCCAGCTGGATGTTCGACGGCATCTACATCGGCGCGACGTGGACCCGAGCGATGCGCAACGCCATGATCCAGTCCGTCGCGATTTACGTGGTCGCGCTGTTCATTCTGGTGCCGGCATTCGGCAATCACGGGCTATGGTCCGCGCTGATGATCCTAAACATCGCCCGCGGCGTAACGATGGGCTGGCGCTATCCCAGGCTTGAAGCTCAGGTCGCCTAGAGAAGTTTCAGCAAAGCCTCGGGTGGGCGTCCGATGGCGGCGTTGTTTCCTGCAATCGCCAACGGGCGCTCGATCAGGATCGGGTATTCAGCCATCGCCCGGATCAGCTCATCTTCGTCGGAGGCCTTGGTCAGATCCAGCTCTTTGAACTGATTCTCTCCGGTGCGCATCATGTCGATGGCCGGGCAACCCAGAAGGGCCAGTGCCGCGCGTAATTCATCTTCCGAAGGCGCGTCTTCGAGATATTTCCGAACGTTCACCTGCGCGCCTTTCTCCTCGAGCAAAGCCAGACCCGTGCGGGACTTGGAACAACGGGGATTGTGCCAGTATTCGATCATAACCAGTCCTCACGTTTGCTGCCCACGGCTTGGGCGACAGAGTCGAAACCATCGCGGGCCAATAGCCGATCCAGACCCGTTGCGATTTCGGCAGCCAGTGAGAGGCCCCCATAAACCATCGCGGTGTAAAACTGCACGGCCGAGGCCCCCGCGCAAATCTTGGCATAGGCATGCTCGGCCGTGCTGATCCCGCCAACACCAATCAGAGGAACGTCTTCGCCTGTCATCTGGCTGAGCTGTGCAAGAACGCGAGTGGATTTTTCGAACAATGGTGCGCCCGACAAGCCGCCAGCCTGGTCCTTGTGTACGCTGTGCAGGCCGTCCCTGGACAGCGTGGTGTTTGTGGCAATCACCGCGTCCACTCCGGTTTCGCGGGCGACCCAAGCGATGTCCTGCAATTCGGATTCGCTTAGGTCCGGAGCGATTTTCAGAAAAATCGGCATATGGCGGGGTAATCCGTCGCGTGTTTCAATCACTCCGGCCAACAATGCGCCAAGCGCCTCCTTGCCCTGCAGATCGCGCAGTTTTTCCGTGTTGGGGGACGAGACGTTGACCGTGGCGAAATCCAGATATTTTGCGCAATGTGCCAGCACTTTAGCAAAATCGCCGGGCCGGTCGTCGCTGTCCTTATTTGCCCCAAGGTTCAGACCGATCACCGCATCCTTGGGGCGATGGGCCAGACGCGACGCCATGACGTCCATGCCCTCATTGTTGAAACCGAACCGGTTGATGGCTGCCTGATCCTCGGTCAGGCGAAACAGGCGTGGCTTCGGGTTCCCCGGCTGTGGGCGCGGCGTCACGGCACCAACTTCGATAAATCCGAAACCGGCGCGCGACAGAGGGTCCAGAACTTCTCCATTCTTGTCGAATCCGGCAGCCAGCCCGACTGGATTGGGCAGGTCCAGCCCGGCGACACGGGTTTTCAGGCGCGATGAAGTTGTCGGCCCGGGCGCAGGCGCAAGCCCCGCTTTCAATGCCTTGATCGACAGTCCATGCGCGGTTTCGGGGTCAAGTTTGTGCAGGGCGGCAAGCCCCAGTCTCTCGGTCAGTTTCATCCGAATGTGGTTCCACTTTCTGCCGGTGCACAGCGGATCAGACGTGAAGTCTGAACTGCCGCCTGCCGATGAACAACCGCTTTCTGGTAAACCGGGTCGGTCACCATTTCCAGAAACGCGTGCGCTGTCGGGTATCGAGCAATGAAGACTTCATCCCACCTTTCGTCTTCTGGCCCTATCAGCGCAGTCTGAAACGATCCACGCCAAAGGATTGACGCACCCAGTCGCGACAGTATCCGAGCGGTCTCATCCCCGTAACGCCTATAGGCTTCGGAGCCACTTAACCCGGCATCGGCCAATTCGTGCCCGTCAGGATAGGCTGCGAGTTTCCGAAACCGAACAAGGTTCAGCATCTCGATTGGATGATCCCGTCCCAATGCCTTGAATGTCTCGAATTGACCGCGATCAGGATCGACGAAGTTGGTCATTGCATCTCCTCGGGAAACTGATGCACGGCGCCATCAAAGGGCAGGGGGCGTGACCAAACAACGTCCGACATTCTGATCCGGCGATAAAGATGCGGGAACAGGGCACCACCACGCGACACTTCCCATTTCAGATCGTCGCCCATCGCGTCCGCATCGCAAGCCAGTAAGGTCAACCCCTCGACCCCGGCGAAATGCTTGGCTGCGGTTTCGGCGGCCTGTTCGGCGGTCGAAAAGTGGACAAACCCATCTGAAATGTCGATCGGAGCGCCATCGGATTCGCCTTTGGCCTGCAGGGTGGCCCATTCCTCGGCCCTGAAAATCTTGTAGATCAGCATGGGGTGGTGATGCCTTGCACTGCGGGTAGAATCAAGCCGGATTTCCCCCTTTGACTCTTCCCGATCCTCGGCGCACGATCAGGGCAATCAATAAAAGGGAGTCTCAAATGTTTACCCGCTTTCTTACGTCAGTAGCGGTACTTGGCCTGACCGCAGGCATGGCCGCTGCCGAATACAAGCTGACCATACTGCACACCAACGATTTTCATTCCCGGTTCGAACCGATCAACAAGTATGACAGTGGTTGTAGTGCTGAGGACAATTCCGAGGGTAAGTGCTTCGGCGGCTCGGCACGTCTGGTGACCGCAGTTGAAGAGGCGCGCGGCCGCACCGATAACTCGATCCTGGTGGACGGTGGCGACCAGTTCCAGGGATCGTTGTTCTATACCTACTACAAAGGCAAGGTCGCCGCTGAGTTCATGAACAAGCTGGGTTACGACGCGATGACTGTGGGCAATCACGAGTTTGACGATGGCCCAGAAGTCCTGCGCGGCTTTATCGACTCGGTCGATTTTCCGGTGCTTATGTCGAATGCTGACATTGCCGATGAAGAATTGCTGACCGACAAGATCAAGAAATCTACGGTGATCGAGGTGGGCGGTGAAATGATCGGGCTTATTGGCCTGACGCCCGAGGATACCCATGATCTGGCGTCGCCTGGTCCAAACATCACATTCTCGGACCCCGTTCCGGCAGTTCAGGCCGAGGTGGACAAGTTGACCGGCGAAGGGGTCAACAAAATTATCGTTCTCAGCCATTCGGGCTATGGTGTCGATCAGCGTGTCGCACAGGAGACAACGGGTGTGGATGTAATTGTGGGCGGGCATTCCAACACTTACCTGTCGAACGTATCCGACAAAGCAGCGGGTCCCTATCCCACGGTCGTCAATGGTGTGCAAATCGTTCAGGCCTACGCCTATGGCAAATTCCTGGGCGAGTTGAACGTAACCTTTGACGACGACGGCAACGTCGTCGAGGCATCAGGTGAACCCTTGATCATGGATAACTCTGTGACCGAGGACCAAGGCTCGTTGGACCGTATCGCCGAGCTGGCGCAGCCACTCGAGGAAATCCGCAACAAAGTGGTTGCAAGCGCGGCTGCCTCGATTGAAGGCGACCGGGCGGTCTGCCGGGTCCAGGAATGCGAGATGGGCAATCTGGTTGCCGACGCCATGCTGGCGCGGGTTGCCGATCAGGGAGTTCAGATCGCCATTGCCAACTCGGGCGGCTTGCGTGCCTCGATCGATCCGGGTGATGTGACCATGGGCGAAGTTTTGACGGTTCTTCCGTTCCAGAACACGCTGTCGACCTTCGAGATCACCGGGCAGGGCATTATCGACGCGTTGGAAAACGGCGTCAGCCAGGTCGAGGAAGTCAAGGGTCGCTTCCCACAAGTTGCCGGTCTGACGTTTGTCTGGGATCCATCCGTTGCACCGAACGAAGGCCGCATTTCCGAGGTGATGGTTGCCAAAGGTGACGGTTTCGAACCCATTGATCCGACCGCCACCTATCTGGTCGTGACCAACAACTACGTTCGCAATGGTGGGGACGGTTACAAGATGTTCGAAGGCGACGACAAGAACGCCTACGACTTCGGCCCCGATCTGGCAGATGTGACAGCGGAATACCTCGCCGAGAATGCACCTTATCAGCCCTATCTGGATGGGCGGATCAAGCAGAAGTAATTCTTTGATTTGATCGAGAAAGGCCGCCTGTTTGGGGCGGCCTTTTGTCAGTTGAAGTCGTATTCGGGCCAGAGTTCGGGATCGAACCCTTCCAGCATTGGTTGAAGCTGATCTGCAACCTTGCGCCATCCGCCAATTGACTTGGTCGAAATCTTGTTGCGCACCTGATCGATGCTCGCGGTGCGCACCTGTTTGGTGTTTTTCTCAGGGTGCATCATCTGTTCATGCCAAGCGATTCCGCAGAAATCGGCGACCTTGCGGCTATGCGTTTCAGGGTCGGCAACAAGGTCTTCATACGGTACTGTCAGGATACGGTCGCCGAACACCTGATCCCAGTGCGCCATGTATTTTCGATACAGGTTGGCAGAATGTGCGATGGCCTCCAAGTTCGAGGCATAACGAAGGCCCGGCGCCGGAAAACGTCTGATCCATTTTGACAGACCGACATCCCGCGGATCGCGTATCATGTTTATAATTTTTGCATTCGGGAATGCGGTCAGCAGAAAACCAACCCGCTGATAATTGTGTGGTAGTTTGTCAACGAACGCAACCGAGCCCTCGGGAACCTGCGGCATCAACTTTCTGAACTCCTGAGCGAATTCCTTGGCCGCGGCAGCATCGAACGTTTTCTTGTCCTCTACAAAGGACTCCGAAAGATCCGACCCGAGGGTTAACTCACCACATCCAGCAATATCGGGAGCCGAACTCAGCATCATTTCCATCAACGTGGTGCCGGATCGTGGTTGACCGATAACGAATATGGGCACGGGCTCTTCGACTAAGCCGGATGTGACCGCTGATGCCCCTTCTGGGAATAGGCTGCAGATACCCTGGAGCTTCTCCTCTTCTAAGGCAGAATCGTAGGGATTTGTTTCATGCTGCGCCATGTTGGCAATGGAAAATTGTGGCAAGGCAACTGCCAAACCATCGCGTCTGGAAATGAGTTCGGCCTTCGCAAACTCCAGCGTGGAGTTCACATGGTCGCCATTTGCAAGGGCTCTGCTTGTGGCATCAAAAAGATCATTCAGGCTTTCCGCAGAGGCTACAACCGACAACTGTAGCAAAGTAGCAGGGTGCAGGGGCTCCCTTTCCAATATGTCCCAAAGTATTGCGGCGCTCCCATTTTTGTCGCCGGATTGATGCATATCGATCGCTTTTCTAAATGCGATATCGACACTTTTGGGGTCAAGTTCGTAGGCGCGAGCAATGTCATTTGAGCTGTGCTCGACAAATCCGATTGATGCATAGGCGCGGCTGCGGGACGCCAGCAATTTGGCATTGTCTGGATCTGTTTCCAGCTTTTGCGTCGCATAGTCGATGATCATCCGCCAGTTCTGGCCCTTCAGTTGAATCTCATCGATGACGCGAACCAGTTCCTTGTTGTTGGGAAACTGTTCCAGCTTTTGTTCGGCATAAGCCAGCGCTCGTGGGATCTGGCCGGTTTGCATCAAAGCGTTGGCCAGATTTTCGACAAACTGCGGATCATCCGGTTTCATCTTTGCCGCTTCGACAAAATGCGGGATGGACTGCCTGTAACGTTTCATCTCGGTCAGGACAAAGCCAGCGATGGCGTGGTAATCCGAGTCACTTGGGAACTTCTTTGCCCCCAGCTGCGCCTTTTTCAGCGCCTGCGGCAGTTTGCCCATGTCCAGATCAGCAAGTGCTTTGCTTTTGAGGGAATTCGCTGTTTGTTGTGCCATATGACCGCGTGGAACCCTGTGCCCGTGAGAAACAATTGTTGAAAGTTCATTACCGATGTGCGGACGGTTTGCAATAACCCTTCCCAACGACGCCATGGCGCAGCTGTTTGCTGCCCGCCCTGCGAATACGTTGCCCCAAGTTCCGAATTACAACGTGTGCCCAACCAATCAGGTCCACGTCGTTCGCTCGGACCAAACTGGGCGCAAGTTGGACCCGCTGCGCTGGGGGTTCTTGCCCCATTGGTACAAAGCCGAAAACGCAGGGCCGCTGCTTATTAACGCGCGCGCAGAGACGCTGGCGGAAAAACCGGCCTTTCGGGCGGCGTGCCGGGACCGTCGTTGCCTGATTGTCGCGACCGGGTTCTACGAATGGACCAAGACCGAGGATGGTGAGCGGCTGCCTTGGTATATCCGACGCCGCGACGGAGCCCCGATCGCATTTGCAGGCGTCTGGCAGGACTGGGGGCCTGAAACCGCACGGCAGAGGACGTGTGCGATCGTCACCACACCTGCCAATCAATACCTCAGCGCGATCCATCACCGGATGCCACTGATACTCGAACCCGAGAACTGGGCGTTGTGGTTGGGCGAGGCGGGCAAAGGGGCGGCGCGCCTGATGCGACCTGGGCCAGATGAAACGCTGACTGTTCACCGGGTCGGGCGGGCGGTAAATTCCAATCGTGCCAGCGGGCCAGAATTGATCGAACCCGTCGCGTCAAGCTGAACTCCGCTGCCTTTTCTTTCGCTACCACGCAGTTTAGATCACGGATATGGCTCTGAAATTCTCTGATCTTCCTCAGCTTTATTCGCACACTTTCGACACTGTGATCGACGTGCGCAGCCCGGCTGAATATGCCGAGGATCACCTGCCGGGTGCTGTCAATCTGCCTGTTCTGGACAATGAAGAACGTGCTCGCGTAGGGACGATCTACGTTCAGCAAAGCCCGTTTCTGGCGCGCAAGCTGGGTGCCGCGCTGGTTTTTCGTAACGCCGCCAACCATATCGAGGAAAGCCTGGCGCATCATGAAGGCGAGTGGAGGCCCTTGGTCTATTGCTGGCGCGGCGGTCAACGGTCCGGGTCCTTCACATGGATGTTGCAACAGATCGGCTGGCGGGCCGAAGTCGTCGACGGGGGGTATCGGACCTACCGGCGCCTCGTGAACAGATACTTATACGGCGATCCGCTTCCACACCGTCTGGTCGCCCTGGACGGGTATACGGGTACTGCCAAAACCGAACTGTTAACTCTGTTGCAGACGCGTGGTGTTCAGGTTCTGGACCTGGAACGCCTGGCCAACCATCGTGGTTCATTGTTGGGAGAGATGCCGGGGGGTCAGCCCAGCCAGAAAGCGTTCGAGTCCGCCCTTGCCGCTGGCCTGTGCCAACTGGACCCTGCGCGCCCGGTCGTGATCGAGGCTGAATCGTCCAGGATCGGTGGATTGATCTTGCCGCCCTGCCTGTGGACTGCGTTGTGCGGCGCGCCCCGGATCAGGATCATTGCACCTATCGAGACCCGCTCGGTTTATCTGACCGAGGCTTATGACGACATTCTGTCTGATACCGAGCGCCTGAAGGACCGCCTGTCGCCATTGCGCTTTCACCGGGGTCATGAGGTCGTCGATGGGTGGATGGCCTTGATCGATGCAGGCGACATGCTGGGGCTCACGCGGGCGCTGATGGCGCAGCATTACGATCCGGCCTACACCAAGTCGCATAGGGCGCAAAACGCGGATGTGATTGCGCAAGTCGAGGTCGTGTCGCTGTGTACTGCCGGGTTGTCCGATGCTGCGGCTCGGATTGAAAAGGTTCTGGATCAGCTCTGAAGCCGCAGCCCCGGTGTTTCTGTGAGTTTCCCGATGATCACGGCCGGATAGCCAGAGTTTCGGAGAACAGAACACAGCTCTGCCGCATGATATTCTGAAACAGCGGCCAGCAATCCACCGGCGGTTTGCGGATCAAACAGCAAATCCGCCTTGCCACCGGTAGGCAGTTCCGGTGCAATCCTCTGGTTGTCAGTGAATAATGTGGACCGGATACCCTGCTTGCTAAGTGCGATTGCACCGTCCATCACCGGGATCGCGTCGAGATCGAGCATTGCACCGCAACCAGAGGCTTCGCACATGCCATTCAGATGCCCTGCAAGGCCAAAACCGGTGACGTCGGTCATCGCATGCACACCTGCCAGAATTCGCGCGGCCTCCGACTGTGGCTGGATCATATGAGCCAAGGCAGCCGCAATCCATTTTCCTTCGGCCTGACCGGCCATTTCTGCCGCCATCATTACACCGCTGCCCAGAGGCTTGGTCAGGATCAACGCATCCCCTGGTTGTCCGCCCGACAGAGTTATTGGTTTGTCGGGACACAGACCGGTCAGGGTAAAGCCGATAGTCATCTCATCGCCCATCGAGCTGTGACCACCTACGATTTCAGCCCCTGCCTCCCTCATGACCTCACTTGCCGTGGTCATGATCTCGGTCATCGTGCGGTGCTGCAGGTCGGTTGACATCCGATGCAGAATGATCGTGGCCGTTGCGGCCTGCGGGGCTGCACCCATCGCCCAGATGTCACCCAGAGCATGAACAGCGGCAATGCGGGTCATCAGAGCGGGATCATCCACGAAGCTGCGCAGATGGTCCGTGGTCATCACTTGTTGCGCATCACCTGTCTTGAGGAGTGCAGCGTCATCACCGGGCAGGGGTATTACATCCGACCGGGTCGGAGGTGGAAGGTCGTGCACTGCCGCGCGCAGTGCCCCTCGCCCGACTTTGGCACCGCATCCGCCGCACAAGGGTTTGCCCTCCAGCACCTCGGTCACCCCGTCGGCGTGAATCCGGGGGATCGCGGGAGCATCCATCTGCGGCAAATGGCGAAACTTGTTCATGAATTTTTGATCGATGTTGTTTTTCCATTTCCACATCAACGGGCCGCTGAAGGAAGTCCCCAGCCGCTCAGCGAGGGCGGATTTGTCGCCAAGTGAAATCAGCTTTAGATAATCATTTTGCGGTTTGTAACGTTGCATCCGACCTGCGCCCAACGCAGCACGCAGGTTGTTGAACAGGACGGGGGCCTCGCGCACCGCATAGACACCGGCCTTGGGGCGCGGGTTCTCTGTCAGATGCGCGCAATCGCCGGCGGCAAAAATCGTTGAGTCGCTGGATTGCAGATGGTCATTGACCCGAATGTAGCCGTCCTGCAGGTCCAATCCGGTTTCGGCTATCCAGCCATATGCGCGGGCCCCGGCGGCACCCGTCACGAACTCTGCGGGTATCCGCCGGCCGTCATCCAGTTCGACGTGATCCGAAGTGACCCGAGAGATTGTTGTGCTCTCAACCACGTCAATGCCAAGCACTTTCATTGCCTTCCGGATCGTGCTGCCTGCCTTGGGCCCTGTAGCGGTCAGGGCCGAGGCATTGTCGATCAGCGTTACCTGTGCGCTTCGGCTTCGGGCGCGCAACGCATGGGCCATTGCCATGACGAGTTCAACACCCGCAACCCCACCGCCAATCACCAGGACGGCAGCCGGACCGGTTCCGTTCAGATATGCCGCCCATTTTTCTGCGAATGGCCCCAGGGGTTTCGCCGGAACAGCGTGTTCCGAAAAACCCGGCAAGGAAGGCATATCCGATGTGATCCCCACATTGACCGAGGCCACGTCAAATGCGACCGGAGGCCGGCCCGGTACGTGGACCACGCGCTGTTCGGTGTCGATCCCCGCGACAGACCCAAGTACAACGCGCGCACCAGCGAACCGCGCCAAGCGGACCAAATCAATGTCCAGTTCGGACCTCTCGTAATGCCCAGCCACAAAACCGGGCAGCATCCCGGAGTAGGGAGCCGTCGGGCCGGGATTGATCACGGTCACACGCGCGCCGGGTAACGGATCCATTCCCCATTTTCGCAATAGCAGCGCGTGGGTGTGGCCGCCGCCGACCAGAACCAGATCACGGGTCAGGGGCAGCGGAGGTTTATGCATGGCTCTTAGTTCGCGCTGTGATCCGGGACGTCCTCGACCTGTTCGACGGCGTGGGTGGCCCACAGCTCATCCTCGCCCGCGTCCGGCAGATCTTCGGGTTTTTCATGGCGATGGATATGCCATTTGGCAATGAACAGTGCCGTGATCGGAGCGGTCAGGAACAGGAACAAGGTGATCAGAAGTTCGTGCAGGGACAGGTGTGGTTCGAACAGGACCGAATGCCCAATTGAAGCCAGCAGAACGCCACCCACACCCAGCGTCGTCGCCTTGGTCGGCGCATGCAGGCGAGACATCGGGTCTTTCAGCTTGATCATGCCAAAAGAGCCCACAAACCCGAAGACGCCTGAAACGATCAGGAAGGCGGAGATCAGCAATTCGAAGACAACTGTCATACCGGCCTCACTCGATAATATTGCCGCGCAGCATAAAGCGCGCGTAGGCGACGGTTGAAACGAAGCCCAGCATGGCGATGATCATCGCGGCCTCGAAAAATATCTCGGACCCCAGCTTCAGCCCATAGAGGATCATCAGAGCAATGGTGTTGATCACCATCGTGTCCAGAGCCAGAACGCGGGTGCCGACGCCTTCTGCCGTGATGATCCGCCACAGACACATCATTATTGCCGCACCGAAACAGGCGAAAGCGAAGAATATGGCATATGACATCATTCGAAAATCTCCTTCAGGCGGCGCTCGTAACGGCTCTTGATCTGATCGCGAACGGCGTCCGGGTCAGGCGCGTCCAGACAATGGACCAGCAGATTGTGCCCTTGGGCCGACAGATCGCAACTGACCGTTCCGGGGGTCATCGTGATCGTCCCGGCCAGAACTGTGATGGCTTCGGGTGTACGCAGTTCCAACGGTACGCAGATCCAATTCGGTTGGCGGTCCGCGTCGCGTTTGAACAGGATGATACGGGCGACCGTGATGTTGGCCATCACGATGTCCCACAGCACCACCAGCATGTATTCCACGATCATGGGCCAATTGCGTAGCTTGGGTCGGTCAGGCCAATAGGGCTGCGTAATGAACGGGATGATGATCCCGAGGATCAGCCCGAATACCAGCGAATTCAGCGAAGGCTCATTCGCCAGAAATATCCAGACCAGCGTCAGAAGAACTGTCAGATGGGGGTGCGGGAATACTCGGCGCAGCAGCTTCATTACTCTTCCCTTCCCAGAACTGCGGAAATGTAGTTATCCGGCGTGAACAGTTGATGCGCTGTTTTGCGAGTATATTCCAAAGCAGGACCGGCAAACAGCGTCAGCAGGACAAGCCCAAGGACCGCGCCGAAAACTGCAGTGAACGCAAGGCCCGGTTGCGGTTCCGGGGCAGATGGTGCCTCGACCTCGGCCTCGGTTTCGGTCTGTGGGGCCTGTGTGCCGTCGTGACTTTTCCAGAATATCAGGGATCCGGCCCGTGCCAGACCAACGATTGTCACGAACGATCCGATCAGGATCACCGCCCAGATCGCGTTGGCATCCGGTGCATCCCGCGCCGCATCAAGCACCAGAAGTTTACCGACAAATCCTGAAAGCGGGGGCATACCCGCCATTGCAATGGCCCCTACGAAAAACAAGGCTGCGATCAGCCCTCCTTGCGGCATCGGCGGTTTTGGCATGATCGCGCCGCCCTGACGTTCCATCACCATGTCCGCCACCAGGAACAGCAATGCAGTCGCCAATGTCGAATGGAAGATGTAGTAGAGAGCCGCAGCCGTCGCTGTCTCGTCGAACAGCGAGATAGCGATTAGCAGGGTGCCCATCGACGCGATGGCACAAAACGCCACCATCCGGGCAATATGCTGCGCGCCCAGAATACCGATTGTCCCCACGGCCAGCGTCAGCAAGGCCGCCGGTTGCAGCCACTCGCCGACCAACCCGTCGGTCACCGCGACATCCGGCCCGAAGGCGAGGGTATAGACCCGCAGGATCGAATAGGCCCCGACCTTGGTCATGATGGCGAACAGCGCCGCTACGGGGAGCGGTGCGTTGGCGTAACTGGCGGGTAACCAGAAATGCAGCGGTAGAACGGCAGCCTTAATGCAAAAAACAAGCAGCAGCAGCACGGCGCCAACGCGCAGCAGGGCGGTGTCTTCGGGCGGTATCTCGGCTACCCGAACTGCCAGATCAGCCATGTTGAGCGTACCGGTCACGCCGTAGATCGTCCCCAAAGCAAACAGGAACAGGGTCGAACCGATCAGGTTATAGGCCACGTATTGCACGCCAGCCTTTAGTCGCACCGACCCGCCACCATGCGTCATCAGGCCGTAGGAGGCGATGAGAAGAACTTCGAAGAACACGAAGAGGTTAAATGCGTCGCCGGTCAGAAACGCTCCGCACACGCCCATGAGCTGGAAGTGGAACAGGGCGTGGAAGTGTTTGCCCCGGTCGTCCCAGCCCGACGCAATGGCGTATAGTACGATGGGCAACGCTAGCAGGGCCGTCAGCAGCACCATCATCGCGGACATTCTGTCCAACACCAATACTATGCCAAAGGGGGCGGGCCAGTTGCCCAATTCGTAGACCTGGATCACCCCGCTCGAAGCCTGGGCGGTGATTGTCAAGGCAATGCCCAGCAGACCAACTACGCCCGCAACCGAGAAGATACGCTGCAGGTCCAGATGGTACCGCAGGACCATGATGATAAAAGGAGCCAGAATCGCGGGCAGGACGATCGGCGCAACGATCCAGTGGTTCATGCGTCCTCTCCCGGCGCGTCCACGCTGTCCTGCGCGGTCATGTCGATATGGTCATCCTTCGAGGACAGATAGGCGCTGAGCGCGATCATCACGATCACTGCCGTCATTCCGAACGAGATCACGATAGCCGTCAAAACAAGCGCCTGTGGCAGCGGGTCGGTGTAGGGCACGTCTTCGTACTTGTTCAGAACCGCAGGCGCGTTCAACGCCAGCCGTCCGGTCGCGAACAGGAAGACGTTCACGGCATAGGTAATCAGGGACAGGCCCAGAATGACCGGGAAGGTTCGGCGGCGCAGGATCAGGAAAATCCCCGCAGCGGTCAAAACGCCAACGGCAGAGGCTACGAGCGCTTCCATCAGGCCTGCTCCTTTTCTTGTTCTTCTTCCGGAGGATCATCCCGTAACGGGTTGATATCCATCGGATGTTCCTGCGCAATTCCCGGCTGCCACGCGAAGCGGGACAAGCTGTCGAGCGCCAGCATGACCGCACCCAGAACAGCGAGGAAAACTCCTGTGTCGAACAGCATCGCGGTGGCCCACTCGAACTCTTCCAGGGGTGGCCAGTTTATGTAACCGAAGTCGCTGGTCAGGAAGGGGCGTTCGTTGAACCATGCGCCAAGTCCGGTGGCAGCGGCAATCAATACACCCCACCCGATGGTGCCGTGATAGTAGAAGCGCTGCCGTTCGATGGCCCATGTGTAGCCGCTTGCCATGTATTGCATCAGATAGGCGATAGCGACGATCAGACCGGCGATGAAGCCACCTCCGGGCTGGTTGTGACCTCGGAAAAAGATGTAGGCGCCGACCATAAGTGCAATAGGCATCATCACACGGGTCGCGACCACCATCATCAGCGGGTGTGAGTCTCCGGACTGAGGCCAATGGGGTTTGCGGTTCAGTAGGTAGCTGCGGACATTGGTGCCCAGCACTGCCTCGGTCAGGGCAAAGATTATGAGTGCAGCGATGCCCAGGACGATGATCTCGCCAAAGGTATCAAAGCCCCGGAAGTCCACGAGGATCACATTGACCACATTGGTGCCGCCACCACCTTTGTACGAATTCGCCAGATGGAAATCCGAGATCGTCGGAAAGGCGAAATCGCGCATCATCAGTGCGTAGATCAGCCCGCCAGCGCCCAGACCTGCAACAACCGAGATTGCGGCATCCCGCCACCGGCGTGGCGCGCTGCTGTCCCACGGCGTTTCTGTCGGCAGGAAGTTGAGCGAAAGCAACAGCAGGATCATAGTCACCACCTCGACCGAGATCTGGGTCAGTGCAAGATCCGGGGCGGACAGGTAGTTAAATGCCATCGAAACGATCAGCCCGACAACTCCGATAAGCACCAGTGACAACAAGCGGTTGCGGTGGAACCACATGATGGCCAGCGTCGCCCCGACAAGGCAGATCCAACCGATGATTGGAATAGGCTGCGCTGGCAACGGAACGCGTGTTTCCAGTCCAATAGTGCCGGTGGAATAAGCGTAGTACCCAAGGCCTACGGTGAAGGCGATCAGGATGATAGCATAGCGGCTGATGACGCCATTATGCAGCTCGTCCGTGATCCACCGGCAGAGGCTCGTAAACAGGCCGATGATTGCGTCAAAGATGGTTTTCGCTTCCGGACGGGGCAGAGCGTTCCACAATTGGTCGCCCCGGCGATGCAGCGACAGCAGAAACAGACCGCCCAATGTTGCTACAACCGACATGTACAGCGCAGGCGTAAAGCCGTGCCACAGTTTGAGCGAGTAGTAGGGTAGTTTTTCTCCGCCGATCACCGCGCTCGAAACGACAGCAACCAAAGGTCCTACGATTGCAGCGGAATACAGGCCGATCAGGACAACCAGAACCACCAGGAATGCAGGCGCCAGCCAGAGACCGACAGGCGGGTCATGAGGATGATGCGGATAATCTTCTCGCTCCGGCCCAAGGAAGACATGTCCGACAAAACGGAAGGAATAGGCAGCCGAGAACAGCGCGGCCAATAACGCCAGCCCCGGGACCAGATAGTGGGAGTTCAGCCAGGTGGTGTGGACGGTCTCCTCCAGCATCATCTCCTTGGACAAAAAACCATTCAGAGGAGGTAACCCCGCCATCGACAGCGCGGCAATCGTACCGATGGTAAAGGTAATCGGCATCAGGTGGCGCAAACCGCCCAATCGTTTGACATTGCGCGTGCCGGTCTCGTGGTCAACGATACCGGCGGTCATGAACAGTGCAGCTTTGAACGTCGCGTGGTTGATGATGTGAAACACGGCGGCAACGACCGCGATTTTGGTGCCAAAGCCCAGCAGCATGGTCACCAGGCCCAGATGCGACACCGTGGAAAATGCAAGCAGCGCCTTCAGGTCATCCTTGAACAACGCAATAATCGCGCCGATCAGCATGGTTACCAGCCCGGTCGTGGCCACGATGTAGAACCACGCGTCGGTTCCCGCCAGAACCGGCCACATGCGCGCCATCAGAAACAGACCGGCTTTCACCATTGTTGCCGAGTGCAGGTAGGCCGATACCGGCGTCGGCGCGGCCATTGCGTGAGGTAGCCAGAAGTGGAACGGGAACTGCGCCGACTTGGTGAAACAGCCCAGCAGGATCAGAATCAGCGCCGGTAGGTAATAGGGCGAAGATTGAATGAGTTCCTTGTTCTGCAGGATAACACTCAGGTCATAGGACCCAACGACATTGCCCAGGATCAGCATCCCGGCGATCATCGCCAGCCCACCGGATCCGGTGACGGCTAACGCCATCCGGGCACCCTGACGCCCCTCGGGCAGGTGCCTCCAATAACCGATCAGCAGGAATGAACTAAGAGATGTAAGTTCCCAGAAAATAAGCAGAAGTAGAACGTTGTCGGACAGAACGATTCCAACCATCGCCCCCTGAAACAGCAGCAGGTAGGTGTAGAACTGCCCCATTGGGTCTTCGCGCGATAGGTAGAACCGTGCGTAAAGTATGATCAACAGACCGATACCCAGGATCAGCAGCGCAAACAGAAATCCCAACCCGTCCAGCATGAAGTTGGCATTCAGGCCCAGGCCAGGGATCCAGTCGAAGCGCGCGGTCACCACTTCGCCACGCATCACTGCGGGAATGTGGATAAACAACCCGGCCAGCGCCAGAAAGCTCGTCAATCCGGCAGACGAAGCCGCTGCATTGCGGCCGGCGCGGATAAGCAGGGCGGGAAAGACAGCTCCGAGGAAGGGAAGGGCCGCGATGAGGAATAGGGACAACTGCGATACTCCGATCTTGGCGGTCATTGATATTGAACTGGTAGCGATAATTTAATGGCTGCTCGGAAAATGCAAGGTTTCCAATGACTGCTAATGGTGCCTGTCAGATACATTTTTCCTGCGTGAAAATGACGCGAAGTTGATCCGGCGCTTTTGATTCAGCGCGGTATTGGCTGTTGGGCTATGCTAACACCAGCTTGCAGAGCCAGGAGTACGCAGCGTGGCGGACACGGCGAAACGAACGCGAAGATGGGTCATTATGGGCGGTGGCATTGCCATCGCGGCCGGATTCGCCATCCGGGAGTATCGGTTGATCCCGCAGGATTACGCCGGTGGTCAACTGAGTGTTTCAGAAGCCCACGCCCAGGCATCGTCCGGGGAAATTCTTTTGATCGACATCCGAACCCCGCGCGAATGGCAGGCAACCGGAGTTGGCGACTCGGCCACGCCACTGGATATGCGCCGCGCAGATTTCGTGCAAACGTTGTCCCGGCTGGTGGATGGGGACAAAGCCGCTCCGGTGGCACTGATCTGCGCCAGGGGCGTCCGGTCGGCGCGCATGAGCAACCAACTGACCGAGGCCGGTTTTTCCAACATAATCGACGTGCCCGAGGGTATGCTGGGTTCAGCAGCCGGGCCGGGGTGGCTGCGCGCGGGATTGCCCGTTGACCGTTACACAGGGAACGAAGGATGACAGTGAAATATTGGCTTGCTCTGGGTTTGACCCTGACGGCGCAAACCGCGTTCGCCGCCTGCGGTGATGATAGGGGGGTATGCGAGACGGCCTCGGGCTCGTACCAGATCGAACTGCCCCCAGCCGACAACCCACCCCTGGTTGTGTTTCTGCATGGGTACGGCGGCAGCGGATCGGGTACGATGAATAATCGCAGCATGGTCGATCCATTGCTGAAGCGGGGCTATGCCGTAATGGCGCCGGAAGGTGCAATGCGAAACGGGCGGCAAAGCTGGAATTTTTACCCGGGCTGGGAAGGGCGGGACGAAACTGCTTTTCTGACCGAAGTCGTCGAAGATGCGGCTGAACGTTTTGGGATCGACACGGATCGCGTTGTGCTTGGCGGCTTTTCGGCCGGTGGTTTCATGGTGAACTATCTGGCCTGTGCTTCCCCGGATACGTTTTCGGCCTATGTGCCGGTGTCCGGTGGCTTCTGGCGTCCTCACCCCGAGGCATGCAAAGGTCCGGTGCGCCTGTTTCACACACACGGTTGGACCGACAACGTCGTCCCGTTGGAAGGGCGTATTCTGGGCGGAGGGCGCTTTCATCAAGGCGACATCTTTGCAGGTCTTGAAATCTGGCGCGTGGCCAATGAGTGCCCCGATACCAAACCCGACGGATTCACCAACACAGGTGACTTCATGCGCCGCAAATGGACCCGGTGCGCGGATGGCAGCGCGTTGGAATTCGCCCTGTTCCCCGGTGGTCATGGCGTGCCCCAAGGCTGGGCAGACATGATGGTGGATTGGTACGAAGGCCTACCCGGCAGCTGATTATTCTGCCGGGGTCATTGTACCTTTGCCTTCAACCAGCCTTTTCAACTCGTCCCGATACCGGCGAGCGGACCGGGTGATGGCGGGTTCGCTGAAATCCTCGCGCATGCCGACCAGCCGACGCGCGGCGCCCGCGGATACTCCGCTGAGTGCGGACAGGGGGATGGCCAGCGCAAGGCTGATTGCGATCGGAGCCAGCCAGATGGATACCAACCCAGCCAGAATACCGACGCTCAGCGCCACACCGCTGACGGTTTCCAGGGCGTGGCACAAGACAAGCGTCCGCAGCCCATAGGTTCCGCCGTCGCGCGCCTGCGGCGACCAGCCTTTTTGCAGACCCAGTGCGGTGCGGAACACAGCGATCATCTGCTGCACCATCAGGATCGGTGCGTAGAGGATCGACAGGATGACCTCGAACAGGAAAGAGGTGAAGAACTTGCGCCAACCGCCGAAGTCTGAATAGCGCGCGCCGCTCAGCGGCAAGGCGGCCACGCCCAGAACTTTGGGGGCCAGCAGCATCGCGTACATGACCAGGATTATCAGCACGTGGCGTGTCTCGGTCATTTCGGGCCATTGCGGGAACAGAGGGTTGTCAGGGCTGAAATAGTGCAAAACCGAGGCATCTTCGCCCTGACCGATCAGCGCCCACATCACCAACAACGCGAACCACAGCGGAGACATCAGGTATCCGACCGCACCATGGAACATGTGGAACCTCGATACAGCGCGGAAACCGGCCGAACCCAGCAGTTTCAGGTGTTGCAGGTTTCCCTGGCACCAGCGGCGGTCCCGCATGGCGTGATCGATCAGTGTGGGCGGTGTTTCCTCATACGAGCCGCGAATACGCGGCAAGAACCGCACGGCCCATCCCGCACGGCGCAGCAAGCCAGCCTCAACGAAGTCGTGGCTCATGATCAGCTTGTCCTGACCTTTGAACGAGCGCAGCTTGGGCAGACCAGCGCTGCTGGCAAAGGCCCTAGTGCGGATAATGGCGTTGTGGCCCCAATAGTTGCCCTCTTGCCCGCACCAGCGCGCAAGACCTTCGGCAAAGGCGATACCGTAAACTCCGTTGGCGAATTGTTGCATCCGGGCAAAAACGGATTGCGCGCCAATCAGTTGCGGGTAGCTCTGAATCAGCCCTGCGCCCGGGTCGCGTGCCAGCGCATCGGTCAGGCGATAGATGGCGCGACCGGTCATCAGGCTGTCGGCGTCCAGCACCAGCATCGCGTCCCAATCGGCACCCCAATGGCTGACCCAATCGGCGATGTTACCCACCTTGCGATCTGTGTTCTCCGCGCGGCGGCGATAGTACAATTCGAGACCGGGTGCCAGTGTTGTGCGCAGCGCTTCGACGCTGGCCTGTTCCTGTGCCGCGATTTCCGGATCGCGTGTGTCGGACAAGATGAACATGGCATAGTGATGTTGCCCACCTCTCGCCCGCAGATCCTCCAGCATGGTGCGGGCATTGCCAAGAACGAACCAGGGGACTTCGTTGTACACGGGCATGAGCAAGGCCACCCGCAAGGCCTGCGGTCTGGTTTGGTTCTTGGGTCGATCCTGTCGGGACAGGGACACCATGCCCAAAAGAACGGTGCAGACGGTGAACGAGATCCAGAAGAAGTTGAACGAGATCAGGGCAAGAAGAATGGCTTCGATCAGGTTGATCCCCTCGGCCCCGAACCAGTCGGTCATGACCCAGAGCAGCCCAAGCGTGGCTGCCATGGCGGGCGAAAACGCAAGTGCGCGCCAGAATCCGGCGGACGCTTCGGCCTTGCCCGACGGGACCTGCGCATCGCGGAAGTCAGTGCTGAAATCCTGCGCCGGCATCGCCAGAGGCGCCTCTGGCGGCATGATATGAAGGTCGCGGTTCATGCGGTCCATCTGTAAAGCCAGACCTCAGAGGCCGGTTGCTTGTCTTTCAGCAACTGCGCGCGCAGTTCTATGTGGTTACGGTCGCCGGGTTCGAACGAGAATGCCAACCGCAAGCCGCCGGTATCCGGATTGCGCTGCAACACGCCATCCGAAGTTTCTGCGTGGGGCGAGTCGACAAAGACCGTCATCGCCTCGGGGTCTTCAAACAATTCGCTGGCTTCGAAATCGATGACGGCCAGGCGACCTTCGCCAAAGGTGTTGTCACCCATTGCAGTGTTGATGACCCGGGGCATCGGGGTGCGCTGGGGTTCTTCGCCCCAGATCAGACGATAGGACAGGTCGACCTGACTGCCGGCGGAATATGGCTCGGCCGGACGCCAATAGGCGACGATATTGTCGTAAATCTCTTGATCTGCCGGAATCTCGACTAGGGTGACGCTGCCTTTGCCCCAATCCTGACTGGGTTCGACCCAAAGACCCGGGCGCTTGTGATAGTTTGCCTCAAGATCCGCATAGTCCGAGAATTCGCGCTTGCGCTGCATCAGGCCGAAACCGCGTGGGTTCCTGTCCACAAACGAGGAAATCTGCAAGCGGGTCGGGTTGGCCAGCGGGCGCCACAGAACCTCACCCGCGCCGTTACGGATCATCAGCCCATCACTGTCATGCACGGCGGGGCGGAAATCATCGAACCGGCTGTGGTTGGTCTGATCGAACAGGAACATCGAGGTTCCCGGGGCGATGCCGACGTGGGTCAGCTCGGTCCGCGGAAACAGCGTCGCCTCGATATCCATGACGCAGTCTGCGCCGGCGGTCACGTTGAACCGATAGGCACCGGTCACGCTCGGGCTGTCCATCAAGGCGTGGACGACCATATTGCGCTGGCCCGGTTCGGGACGTTCCAGCCAGAAGCGGATGAATTCGGGAAATTCCTCACCATCCGGGTCGCCGGTTTTCAGGGCCAGGCCGCGCGCAGACAGGCCATAGACCTCGTGCAGCCCAATGGCCCGGAAATAGCTGGCACCCTGCCAGACGCAGAACTCATCGGTTTTTCCGGGCCGGTGCATCTCGGTTCGAAGGCGCAGGCCAGAAAACCCCAACGTGTCATCGATGGGAAGTTGCGGCACGTCTTCGGACTTGTCGAACATTGAAAGATCGAAGGCGACCGGTTTGGTCATCCCGTTTTCGACGGTGGAAACCTTGACTGTGCGCGGAAAATATAAGCCCGGTGTGAAGAAATCGACGTTGAATGGTGTCTCGGTCTCGTACCAAAGCGCGCGATCCAGACGGAACCGGATCGAGCGGTATTGCTGATAGGTCAGGTCCTGCCATTCCTGCGGCACCATCTCGCGTTCCGCATAGGGACGGCTGGCCAGATCACGGGCCTGTGCGATCACGTCATTGCGATCAAAGGGCGCCTCACCCCCCGTGGCAAATGCGGACGGGGCAAATGCCAGTGCCGTTGTCGAGGCCAGAAATGCGCGGCGCGTGAAATTCATTTTTTAGTCTTCCAAGGATGTGACTTGAACCAAGCGGCCAGATAGGCCACGCAGATGATCATGGCAAAGCCAATCATGTTGGCCGCAAAGACACTGGCAACATCCCGCCCAGTCTGGTCCAATGCGACGCCGATAAGTCGCGCCGCTGCCATGGAAAATACGAACACGGCCAGTGATTGCTGCCCAACTTTCGATATCACCGCCAGCAGCCACTGCCAGACCCGCGCTGCCACACTGTGACCGGTTGCGATCAGGCGGTGACCGTGCTCACCGGCAGCGACCCAGCCCAGATAGGCCAGCGACAGAAAATGGATATAGCGCAGAACGCCGAACTCGGTCTTGCCACGCAGTTCTTCTGTCAGGGGCCACGCCTTGCGGATCAGTGCGCCGAGTTCCGGCCATGCGGAATTGACCCAAAGGAAGACTTTCCACGACCCGAAGGGCGCCGACAGGATCAGGAAAAGTGCGGCGGCCCAGATCAGGGTTTTGGAAACCGGTGGGGCCGGAATCCAGCCGCGCATGAGGGCAAAGCCGGTGAAAAACAGCAACTGCCAACCGAAGGGGTTAAAGAACCACTGGCGGTCTGACCAAGGTTCGGCGGGCAAGGCCAGCACCCCGGTTTGCGCCACCAGCCAGATCGCCACGGATGCAGCCGCCATGGCCCAGAAGTTGATCCGGTACAGCGCCATGAACAGAGGCATCATGGCCAACACCACCAGATACATTGGCAGGATGTCGAAGTAGTTGGGCACATAGGTCAGTGTAAAAAGCCCCACCAACTGCGAGGCCGGATCATTGAAAAAATGCTGCAGGTTCAGGGACGAGATGTAGTTCTTCTCAAAAGTACCGGACTGGTTCAACGCAGCCATGGTCATCGCGACGAAGAAAAACAGGCAGATGTGCGCCCAGTAGACCTGCCAGATCCGGAACGCGACGCGCGCCGAGCCCATCCACCATCCTTTGCGCATGAAGGCCCCGCCAAAAGCAATAGCCGAGGCCATGCCTGAACAGAACACGAATATCTCGGTCGCGTCAGAGTATCCGAACCTCGCTGGAATCCACTTGGACCAGGGGTCGTTTGGAATATGGGCAATCAGAATGATGAACATTGCGATGCCACGATAAAAGTCCAGCCGCGGATCGCGCGTGCTGGCAGCGGCTGCGGCCGAAGCCGCAACAGGCGCAAAATCAGAAGCGGGCGATGCAGTCGCCATACAGTTTCTGTCCTTCTTAGTCTTTTTTGTTATTCGGCGGGGACGCTTTGAACCTCGCCGCTGTCGCGGGCCGCTTCGATTAATGCGCGGCGCGCAAGTGCGTAATTGTCTTCGCCCCCGGCGCGTTTGGCGCGACGATCGTCCAGAATACGCTCGACTTCATCCAGACGACCGGAGCGCAACCCGGAGTCAATTGTGATGCGCTCGAATACATCACGTTGGGCGTGGCTTCCACCCGCCAGTTGCATCGACCCGCGTGCGTTCAGCAGGTGGTCAAATGCAATCCCGTACTGACCATCGCCAAAAGCCTCAAGACCCATCGCCGCAGCAACACCCGGATCAGCCATGCGGCGGGTCGTGTCATTGTTGGCCTGAGAGGCGTCCTTGTGAATGCGACCCAGCATCTTGGCCGTTGCGTCGTTGCGATTGTCACCGGTCAGGGCAAGCAGGTAATGCAGATCGGCAAAGATCAGACAGCCATCTTCCGTTCGCGCAGCGCTGAGATCTGCCAGTTCTTCCCAGCGATTGCCGACATCAATGCCTTCCAACTCCAGCCGTGACAGCAGCGAGGTCGCGTTCGAAATGTCGCGGTAATCGTCGGTCTTGTCCTTACGGATATACTCATCGTACAGGGTCATCACGTGATCGACCTGACCGAGATCCAGATGCATCAGGGCCTTGTGCCACCAGACGTGATAGCGGAAATTGTTGCAATGTGACCAGGCATCCTCTCGCCCGGCCAGCCAGTCGAGACCCAGCTGGGCATTACCAGTCATCTCATGCACGTGCGCAACCGCATGCAGGCCCCACGCATCGTCTGAAACCATCCACAGGGCCTGACGACCGGCAATTTCGGCCTTTTCATAGGCACCTGTTTCTTCCAGCGCAAAGGAGTGACAGCCCAGCAGGTAGCCGCGGCCCGGATGATCCGGCTCATAGGCGGGCATGATCCGTTCCAGGGACCGGCGCATACCTTGCGCATCGCCAAGGACGAAACGGGTCGCATGGCTCAGCTTCATCGCCAGCGTATCTTGTGGATGTGTGCGCAGAATTTCTTCGAATTTCTGAACGGCTTGCGAGGGGTGACCTGCAAGCCAGACGCCAAGCGCGTCGACATACAAGCGTTCACGCGCCGAGACAGGTTGCTGTTCCATGGCTGCGTTGGCAGCTGCCAATGCCTCGACTGCAACGGGCAGAATCTCGCGCCGGCCCAGCAGAACCATGAACAGACCCTTGACCGCATGACCCAGTGCGAACTGGGGTTCAAGTTCCAGCACTTTGCCAAGATGTTGCGGAGTGATCGCAGCATGAGCCATGAACCCAAGAAGAACACCATTCCAGGCTTCGACACTTGCCGGCTGGCTCAGGGTGTTCATCTGTCCAAAAACGTCTTGTTTCATGCTTGGGTCCAATCCGATTGCAAAATTCTACACTGTTCGATGTAGCAGAGTGTGTCAGCGGGTCGTAACAGTATCGACCCTGCTCTCGAATTGGTGAAAAGCTGTGTGTGGAAAACGCGAAAAAAACCGCCGATTCAAAGGCATGTTTCAGCAACATGCCGCTTAAACAAGCAGAGTGTTTCAATCCTCGAAGGGGTTTTCCGCGCTCAGGACGGTTTCAGTATCTGCGCCAAAGACCGGCGGGGCGCTGCGATATGTTACAGGCGTGCGGGACAGGTTCAGGGGATTTCCGATCAATTGCACGACGCCCGGCGCGGCCTGCATGGCGACCTGCATCTGCCGCGCGGCAACCTGATCTGTTGCAAAAACCTGATCCAATGTTTGCACGGGGCCGACGGGTACCTTCAACGCTTCCAACCCGGTGATCACTGAGGCTGTGGTGAGCGCCCGAACCGCCGGGCGCAAGACGGCATTCAAGGCATCCCGGTTTTCCAGCCGGGCGGGGTTGGTGGCAAAACGGGGATCATCGGCGAGATCGGGTTGCTCAATGAAACCGCAGAATCTTCGGAACTGCCTGTCGTTGCCGACTGCCAAAATCACATGCCCGTCGGCGGTTTCATAAACGTCATAGGGAACGATATTCGGATGACCATTGCCGCGTCTCTGGGGGACATTGCCCGAGGTCAGATAGTTCACCCCTTCGTTGATCAGCCATGCGACCTGCGCGTCGACCAGCGCCAGATCGATCTGTTGACCCTCGCCGGTTTGGTCGCGGTGCCGCAGGGCGGCCAGAATCCCGACGCAGGCATACATTCCGCACATGACATCGGCAATGCCGACACCAACTTTCATCGGCGGTCCTTCGGGGTCTCCGGTAAGAGACATGATCCCGCCATAGCCTTGCGCCATCAGGTCATAGCCCGGTTTCGAAGCGTTTGGTCCGGTCTGGCCATAACCCGAAATCGAGCAGTAGACCAATCCCGGAAGCTCCGCCGACAGAGTTGCATAGTCCAGCCCGTATTTGGCCAGACCTCCGGGTTTGAAATTCTCGATCAAAACATCCGCGTGTCTCGCCAACCGCCGGATTTCGGTCTGACCTTCAGGTGTGGCAATGTCGACGGCAACCGATTTTTTGTTTCGGTTCGAGGACATGAAATAGGCGCTCAGGTCCGATGGGTTGCCATCTGTGCCCAGTGCGTATGGCGGGCCCCATTGTCGAGTGTCGTCGCCGCCGGTAGCAGGATTTTCGATCTTGATGACACTCGCGCCCAGATCTCCCAGCAGCTGCGTACAGGTGGGCCCAGCCAGAATGCGGCTAAGATCCAAAACCTTGACACCCTTCAGGGGGCCTTCAGATGCGGCCATCGTAACCTCCGCGGTCGATTACTGCTGCGATAACCGTGAATTTGTCGGCGTTCACTGCCTCGTTCAGCGTTGCGCGCAGCTCTGTCCGGTTGCGCACTGTATGTCCATAGCCACCGAACGCCCGACCCATAGCGGCAAAATCGTGATGGTCGAAATCCACGCCGCGGTTTCCCATCTGGCGTTGACGCTGCTTCAGTTCGATCAAGGCAAGGCTGGCATCCACGAAGACCAGGAAGATGGGATTGCCGCCCATTTCCGCGGCTGTCGAAAGTTCTCCGGCCACCATCAGGAACCCGGCATCGCCGGAAAAGCTGATCACCGGGCGCTCGGGCTCGACCAGCTTCAGACCGATCGCCATCGGCACTGCGCAACCCATGGTGCAGAGCGCCGAAGACTGGATCAGCCCGCGCTCCTCGAAACACTCCCACATCTGGCTCAGTAGAATGCGGTGCGCGCCGCTGTCCGCTGTTGCCAGAGATTCAGGCGGCAGTGTTTCGCGGGTTTCAGCGATGATGGCGGCCGGTCCCCAGTCCTCATCTGTCGGAAAGGCTTTGGTCAGCGCTTCTTTGATTTGTGAAGGTTCGCCTCCGGACCAGGTTTCACGGGCCGGATTTCCCTTGGCAATGGCCTCCAGCGTCGCGTTGGTGTCGGCGACCAGGTTCAACCCAGCCTGATGCATGTAGTGATCGTTTATCACGGCCGAGATGTCGATGACGCGTTTATCATCCGGATCCCAGATCTCGCGCCAACCGGGACGCATTTCGATCGGATCGTATCCGAGGCACAGGATCAGATCTGCCTGCTCCACCAACGGCACCAGATGCTTGTCCGCAAGCGGCGACAGACCCGCGCCACCTAGACAGAGCGGATGATCCTCGGGAACAACACCCTTGGCCTTGTACGTCGTGACAAACGGGATACCAAAATGTTCCAGAAATGCCCGAACGACACAGCGCGAGTTGTCATATAGAATGTCCAGTCCCAGAATCGCGATGGGGCGTTCCGCCTCGGCAACCCAACGGCGGGCCTTTTCCAGACATTCGCCTTCGGGCGCGACTGGCGCCACCTTTGCCAACCTGCGTCGTTTCAAACTGGTCACCGGGGTGTCCGCGACCGAGATCGGCACGTCGACATGCACCGGGCCGGGGCGTGGTTGCATCGCAAGCGAGACGGCCTTGTCTGCAACGACGTCAGCGCCTTCGGCCGTAAGCAGATATGTGCCCTTGGTAATCGAGCGATAGACCCGAGAGTGATCCATAACCTGATGGGTGTAGGTCAGCGCCTCATCCGCATCGACGCAGCCCGTCAGCACGATCATCGGCACCCGGTCCTGCAACGCGTTCGCGACCACGTTGATCCCGTTCATCGCACCGGGGCCCAGCGTGGCGACCAGGATCGCCGGAGCCCCGTCACGGTGATGCACGGCCTCGGCCATGAAGCCAGCGGCGTTTTCATGTTTGGTCAGGTGAAATGCGATGCCTGCTTTTTCAAGCGCGTCGACCAGTGTCAGAACCTCGCCACCGGGCATACCGAATGCATGGCGGCAACCGGCCTCAAACAACCGTTCGGCCAATAGATCCGCAGCGCGGGGAGAAGGGTCCTGCATCAGTCATGCTCCGAATTGAATGTTGGCAAGCAGATTGCGGAGGACGCCCCCGGACGCAAGGTGGATCACGCCAGTGTGACTATTTGACTGCGCTTTCGGCCACGGCCTGAAACTTGATGTCCAATTCCTCGGCAATATCGGCCAATTCCTGACCGCCCTCGGCCGCATAGGGCGCAAAGACAAAGCTGGGCGTTTTGTAGGACAGCGTGGCCGTGCGGTCGTCATTTTCGGTCACATAAAACCGTATTGGTGCTTCGATCATGGCTGCGGTCGAAGTCCCAAGTACCCGCACTGCGTAGTCATTGTTGAACGCCCCAATCACCAGATTTCCGGGAATGGCGATCCCTCTGGCCGCCGCTGCCTTGGTGGGTCCGGCTTGTGTGACAACGATCAGACCATTTTCTTTCACTGCAGTCTTAGTGGCGTCCACCAGTTGCTCATAGCTCTTGTCGGTAGGGTAGACAGCCCATCCGGCCAAGGGTTCTTGGGCCAGCGTGGGAACGGCCAGCATACACAAAACGGGTAACAATGCCTTCATGACCGCGCCTCCCTTGGATCGGTAGCGTGATTGTTGCCCGAAATTGCGAGGTGGTGCACTCACATTCCTGTGTATCAAAACGCGACAGAGGCTTGCTCTGTAGTCGCGAAACCCGCAGAAACGCGTGAACGTTTCCGAACGAGGCCAAATTGGACAAGATTCGTTTGCTGATCTGTGAAAGCTGTGCGGGCACGCGCGATCGCGATGCTGAACGTCGGGCAGTGCAAGCTGCGTTGACCATTGTCGGGCTGGACGACAGGGTCGAGGTCGGAGCTCATGCCTGCTTCAGCGGTTGCGACAGCCCTACCACGCTGGCTTTGCAGGGGCAGGGGATGGCTTCATACGTCTTCACGGGGATTGATGCTGTCGCTGACGCAGAAGACATCGCTGCAACATGTCGGGCGTTTTTGGACAGCCCCTCGGGTTGGATTGAAGACGCCCGGCCATGCGGGCGTCTTCGGATGTGTCTGCGTGCGCGTGTTCCGGCGCTTTAGTTGACCTGAACCGTGACGGCAGTGCTGACCGGTACGTTGTCGACCGTCAGCGGGCTGTGGCTGTTTGCGTTCAGCGAAACCGAAACCTCGACTTCACCCTTCGGCAGGTCGGGAATATGCATCCAGTTGCCATAAAGGCGCGCCAGCTTCTCGCCATTCACATAGACATGGGCGTGACCCTCGCCGTCATTGTCAGCCTTCGATGCGTTTTCCGGCGAGAACCGGAAGTTCTGAGGCATGACGTGCAGGTTCCAGCCGGCCATCGGGTCCTGTGTCAGCGCGATTTCCAAACCGGGTGCATTCGGACCGGATGGCAGGTTTACGGCGGTGGAATGGTCGTGCGCCATCGCCTCGGCATGGGCGCTGCCGTGATGGGAAGGATCGGAATGGTCATGACCGTCGAAAGTGACGCCATTGGCTGCGGCCAGCACAAATCCAGCGCCTCCGCCAAAGACCAGACCAATTGCAAACAGAGCAAGTGAGCGGGACATTTCTTATCCTTGAAAAACAATAGCCCGCCGGGGTTTGCCCGGCGGGCGCGTCATGCAGTCGATCAGGCGCTTGCTTCGGCGTGCTTGGCTTCTCTCTGCCAGAAATACCCGGCAAAAGACCCAACCAGTACCCAGGCCACCAAACCGATGCCAAAGGCGCGTGCTGCGAACAGCGCGCCGATTTCGGTTGGAACAGGCCCGGTGAAGACATCCGGTTCCGGTGCGCCGATCACATGCGGGGCCAGCAGCAGCGCGGCAGCAACAACATAGCTGATGAGATTACCGCCAAAGGCGATCAGCCACATGGCAACACCCGCTGCGGCCACCGTTGCGAACCACCAGACCTGCCGGGCATAGACATCAGCCGCGGCAACGCCGGGAACTTCCGGTGCCAGCGTAAAGCCTGGCGCCAGGTGAAAGGCGACAAAGCCCGCAAGCCCCCACAGAACGCCGGTGCGGCCATCGACCTTATGCCCAAGACCTTCGGTCACCGACATCAGCGCAACCAGCACCAGCGCATAGCCGGTATAGGTCAGCATCGTGAAAATCACGCTCAGCGCGTCGCGGGTCAGGTCCGAGAACATGCCCGGCAACTCGGGGTGGGCAGAGACGGCTTCGGCTCCGAAATGAACCAGCTCACCGGATTCATACAGTTCGGCGTGCAACAGAACCGGTTGCACAAACGCAAGCTGCAGCAGAGCGGCAATCAGCCCCGCTGCAGCACCAGCGAACAACGCGCTGGTCAGAATGCGACTGAACATTGTCTCAGTGGCAGGGGAAGCCGGTTGCGTGGCGCACGTCATGCGCTGCGTCATGCAGCGCAGCCGCCTGAACATGGCCGGTCAGGGTGATGATGCCCAGACCCAGTGCAACAGCGAACAGAGCCGAAAGTACACCTGTGCGAGCGACCGATGCCGTTTGAGTTTGTGTCGTCATATTTATCCTCCTGTGCCGCCGCACCCGACGGCCGGTGTTTCAATTTTCGCCTGGCAGGTCTCCTGGCTCGCGGGTCGGTGCCTCTGTTCGCCTTCCCCCCGGAACCGGGAGTGGCTGGTTGAACAGGGGCTCACCGCTTACAGTCGCGGGGGCGGCTTTGGATTTGACCTGCGTGCAGGCCGCACCAAATTCCCTCTTAGCATCCGGATGTCTCCGGCAGGACCAGACGGTTTCATTTAGCCGTGAAGGGCTCGTGCACGCAATGACCAAATGCGACGTTTTCGGTCAGATCCCGCGCTTTTTCAGCAGATAGACATCCATGATCCAGCCATGTTCCGCCCGAGCCCGCGCGCGGGTTTCAAGAATCTCGTGCGCCACGTCGGCCAACGGGCCCTTGATCAGAATCTCCTCCGCCATGCCCACGTAAGCGCCCCACCAGATGTCGAATTGGGCCATATCGAGGCATTGGAAAGAGCATTCTCCATCCAGCATGACAGCCACTTTCGAAGCAGCGTCCGGCCACCCTCCGTCTCGCAAACGCCGCCCTGTTGTCACCACATAGGGCGCGCCAATGTCGTTGATCGGAACGGCATGCGCGGCCGTCAGCGCCTGCAGTGCTGTTATGCCGGGAACCACGCGCGTTTTCGGCTGTGGGTCGAGGCGCGAGGCGATCCGAAGCGAACTGTCGTAGAGCGAAGGATCACCCCAGATCAGCAAGGCGACGGTGCGAGCTTCTGGGTGAGCGTCAATCGCCTCACGCCAGCGTTCGGCTATCGCGTCGTGCCATTCATCCACACCGCGCAGGTAACCATCTTCGGCCCGTCGTTTTGGGATGTCGAAATAGGCGGTCCTTGGTGGCTTGTCCGCGACCTGTGCGATGATCTGCTCCCGAATACCAGCCAGATCCGCCTTGTTTTCACCTTTGCGGGGAATCAGGATCAGATCGGCCTCTCGGATCGCCTGCGCGCCCTGAAACGTGACATGATCGGGATTGCCGGTGCCAATGCCAATGAGGTTCAGTTCAATCATCGTCAAACTCTGCCAACGGGCCGTACAGGATCAGGGCCGGGGCCGTACCGATCTCGGTTTTCAGTTTTTCGGACAATGCGCCGATGGTAGAGCGATGCAGAACCTGATCCGGTGTCGAGACCGACTCCGCCATAAGTGCCGGGGTATCCAGAGGCAGACCGTGCGCATGCAGTGTTTCGACCAGCAGCGGAAAGGTGCGTTTTCCCATGAAAACAACCGAAGTCGCACCGGGATCGGCCAGCGCAGGCAAGTTCAGGTCCTCCGGCAATTTGCCGCTGACATCGTGGCCGGTGACAAACTGCACGCGCCGCGCTGTCAGTCGCCGGGTCAGCGGAATTCCCGCCGCAGCGGCCGCTGCTACCGCTGATGGAATGCCTGGAATGATCTCATATTTGATCCCGGCTTCGCGCAGCGCGACTAGCTCTTCCTCCAGGCGCCCGAACATCCCGCCATCGCCTGATTTCAGGCGCACCACATGCTGCCCGGTCTGCGCATATTCCACCAACAAGCGGCTGACATGATCCTGCTTGGGCGAGGGGCGGCCAGCACGTTTGCCTACACCGACCAAATCGGCATCCGAGCGTGCATGGCTCAGAATGGGTCCGCTGCTGAGGTCGTCGAACAACACCGCGTCCGCCTTTTGCATTCGATCAACGGCCTTGAGCGTCAACAATTCCGGATCACCCGGACCCGAACCTATGAAGCTGACGAATCCGCTCATGCCGACGCCTCTGCAATCAGGTGGAAAAAGGTGCCGGTGACATTGCCACGCTGTGAGCCCGTTTGCGGCCCCTCCGCGCCTTCGGCATCAAAGACACGCGCCAGCGGCGCGTCCGGCTGTTCAACAATCGACGAATAGTGGAACTCATGCCCGCGCAGCGCTGTTCCGGCTGCAAAGCCAGGCATCGGCGCCAGCAATTCGGCCCGGCGATAGCCGAGGTTGAACTTGCGCTTTTCATAGGAAGTCACCAGACCCAGCAGTCCCGCCATCCGGTGCGAGGTTCCTTCCTTGTCCACCAGAACCTCTCCCAGAGCCATATATCCGCCGCATTCGCCGTGCACGGGCTTGGTTCCGGCGTGCTTGCGCAATCCGCTCAGGAACGTGTCGGCAGCGGCCAGAGTACCTGCGTGCAATTCGGGGTAGCCTCCGGGCAACCAGACCAGATCCGCGTCCGGTGCAGGCGCTTCGTCTGCCAAAGGAGAAAACGGCAGAATCTCCGCCCCTGCACTGCTCCACCCTTCCAGAAGATGTGGGTAGGTAAATGAAAACGCTTCGTCCCGAGCCAGTGCGATCCGTTGCGCCGGAGGGCGCGGCAGCGCGGCTGACGATGGCCCAACCGGGCCTGAGGAGGCCGCCTCCTTGATCGCCTCAAGGTCCACATGTTCGCGCAGGAATGCAGCGTATCCTGCAATGGCGCTTTCCAGATCAGGATGCTCGACGGCCTGAATCAGGCCCAGATGCCGTTCGGGCAGGGTCAGATCGCCACGCCGTGGAAGGACCCCCAGAACCGGCAGGCCGGCCCGCTCCATCCCCAACCGGGTCAGGCGTTCGTGCCTTGGACTGGCGCAACGGTTCAGGATCACACCGGCAAACGGCAGATCGGGGTTGTACATTCGGAAGCCCAAAGCAGTCGCAGCGGCGGATTGCGCCTGACCGCCCACATCCAGTACCAGCACCACGGGCCAGCCCATGCGCAGAGCCGTCTCGGCGCTGGACCCATGACCCAGCTCTCCCGGCTTGGCGACGCCGTCAAACAAGCCCATCGAGCCTTCCGCGACCATGATATCCGCGCCATCGGCTTGGGCCGAAATCGCGTTCAACAGGGGCTCATCCATTGCCCAGCTATCGAGATTGAACGAGGCCCGCCCGGCAGCCGCCCGATGAAAGGCGGGATCGATGTAATCCGGCCCGCTCTTGAACGGCTGAACGGACAGCCCGTCCTCGGCCAGCGCCCGTAACAGGCCCAGCATGACCGTAGTCTTTCCGGTGCCCGACGAGGGCGCTGAAATCAAAAGGCCCGGAGGGTTAGTCATCACCGTGGCTCCAGCTCGACCACGGGCTGTCGGCACTTTGCGGGCGATAGCGGCGGTCGTAGGTTTTGGAATACAGACAGCTTTCGTCGAATCCCTCACCCGCCAATGCGGGGCCAACCATGATCAGCGCTGTGCGCGAGATGCTTTCATCCAGCGCGTCTTTCAGGGTTTCAAGCGTTGCGCGAATGATCTTTTCGTCCGGCCAACTGGCACGATAAACCACGGCGACCGGACAGTCCGCACCATAGGCAGGCGACAGATCTGCAATCACTTGGTCCAGATTGCCGATCGACAGATGAATGGCCAGTGTCGCACCGGTCCGGGCGAAGTTTTCCAGTGTCTCACCCTCAGGCATTGACGATGCGCGACCTGGTGTGCGGGTCAGCACCACCGATTGCGCCAAACCGGGCAGCGTCAGTTCGGTGCCAAGTGCCGCCGCAGCCGCTGCAAAGGACGGCACGCCCGGGGTGACGCTGACCGGTATGCCCATCTCTTTCAATCGGCGAATCTGTTCGCCCATTGCTGACCAAACCGAAAGATCGCCGGAATGCAGTCGTGCCACATCCTGACCTGCCTTATGCGCGATCTCGATCTCAGCCATGATCTGATCCAGATCCATCGGGGCGGTATTCACGATTTTAGCGCCTTCCGGGCAGTGGCTCAGGATTTCTTCAGGGACCAGAGAGCCGGCATAAAGGCATACCGGGCAAGAGGCGATAATATCGCGCCCGCGCAGGGTCAGCAGGTCGGCGGCGCCCGGTCCGGCACCGATGAAATGAACGGTCATATCTGTCCTCCGATGGCGACGGCGCAAGTGGCAAGCCGGTCGTCCGAGATTTGTCTGGGTGAGATCAACCGCGCGCCGGGTCCGGCGGCAGCAAGGGCGGATGCTTCGGCCACGCTGCCGGTGCCATATGTGGCGCGGCTGCGGGCCGAGCAGGTGAGGGTGCGCTCTCCGATCAAGTCCGCGGACTCGACGAATTTCAGCGGCAGGCCCGTCGTTTCCACGAACTCGGTCAGCGCCGGGTGACCATCTTTGTCGGCGGCTGTCGCCAGGGCTTCAACGTGCTGACCCACGGTGGCCAGATTAAACGCGGCGCGCAGGCTGTCTGCAGTTGCAGTAGATGAAAACCCGATACCGGCCACGATCATAGCGTCGCGCTCCACTGAACCACCGGATAGGCGGAATTCCATCCACGCCGGGGGCCAAGTTGGCCTGCCTGAGCCAGTTCAATGCGCAGCAGGTCTCCACCCAGCTTGGCGTGCCATTGCGCCAGCAGGGCTTCACTTTCCAAAGTGACGGCATTGGCGACCAATCGAGTGCCGGACGGCAGATTTGCGTGTAGCCAGATCAGAAGTTCGGTACTCAACCCACCGCCGATGAAAACGGCGTCGGGTATGGGTAGATCGGGCAAAATTTCGGGCGCTGTCCCATGTACCACGTCCAGCCGGTCCTGGCCCAATGCGTCCGCATTGCGGCGTATGCGCTCGGCGCGGTCGGCGCGCGGTTCAATCGTAGTCGCGGTCAGGGTCGGATCGCACATCAACCATTCGATACTGATCGAACCTGTGCCTCCGCCGATGTCCCAAAGGCGCTCGCCCCTCTGCGGCGCCAGCGCCGACAAAGTAAGCGCGCGGACCGGGCGTTTGGTTATCTGTCCATCCGTCTCGAAGATGTCGTCCGGCTTGCCCGAGGCCTTGGGAAAAGCTCGACCGGGACCTGTGACCTCGAGTCCGACGCATACGGGATGGTCAAACGTGCCCAGCAGCGCCTCGGTCAGCGATACAATCCGGGTGTTTTCCCGCGGGCCACCTAATGCTTGCATAACGTGCAGCTTGCTGTCGGCAAAGCCTGTCTCGGTCAGGTATGATGCGAGCTCGGCGACGGCCTTGCCGTCGCGCAATAACAGAATGGCGTGCAACCCTGAAGACAAATGGGGGCGCAGGCGAGTCAGGGGTGCGGCGTGCAATCCAAAAGTCAGCGTGGTTTCCAACGGCCAGCCCAACCGGGCCGCCGCAAGCGAAAAGGTCGACTGGCCGGGCAGGGCGGTCCACTCTCCGGCTTCGAAGTTGCGCGCGATGACCGACCCGGCACCGAACCAGAAGGGATCACCTGAAGCCAGAACAACGGTACGACGTCCGCGCAGGTCGTTCAGGATCGGCAGGCCATCGGCAAAGGGAACCGGCCATTCGATACGGTCCGCGCCGGATTCCGGGATAAGCGACAGATGTCGCGGCGGCCCCATGACAACTTCGGCGTTGTCCAGCACTTGACGGCTTGCGGGTGACAGGCCATCCAGTCCATCTTCGCCCAGTCCCAGAACGGTCAGCCACGGAGCTTCACGCATGTCCAACCTCCTGATCCTTGGTGGTACGGCCGAGGCCAATGCCCTGGCCAATGCTGTCGCCGAACAGGGTATAGCGGCAATCTATTCTTACGCCGGCCGCGTCGACAACCCGCGTCCACAGCCCTTGCCACTGCGCGTTGGCGGATTTGGTGGCGCGGACGGGTTGGTCAGATACATCCGCGAGACCAAAATCAGCCATCTGGTTGATGCAACCCACCCGTTTGCGGCGCAGATGAGCCGGAACGCGGTCGAGGCGTGCAACGTGACGGGCATTCCGATGGCGGCGCTGACACGGCCCGCCTGGACCAGCCAGGTCGGGGACCTCTGGCACCGCGTTCCCGATATCGCCGCCGCGGTCGATGTCCTGTCCGGCCCCGCTCAGCGGGTCTTTCTGGCCGTTGGCCGGATGCATCTTGAGGATTTTGCGGCCCAGCCCCAACACAATTACCTGCTTCGATTGGTGGATGAGCCAGAGAGGTTGCCTTTGCCGAACTGCGAGGTGGTCGTTGCGCGCGGCCCGTTTACGGTGGCGGGTGACCGTGCGCTGATGGAGCGCCACAAAACCGAACTTGTCGTATCCAAGAACGCGGGCGGCACTGGCGCCCAGGCCAAACTGGATGCTGCGCGAGCGCTGGGCGTGCCGGTGCTGATGATCGACCGTCCCGTCCTGCCGCAGCGGACGGAGCTGTCGAGCGTGGCGCAGGTTCTGGACTGGCTGGCTCATTCCGGAGTGAACCTCGGCGTATAGACGATCGGATCGCTGTTTCGTTCGATCACGCGCGTGCGCGATGATCCGACGATCACGACAGTCTGCATGTCAGCCATATCCGGCGTCGCCTCGGCCAGGGTTGAGATGCGGATCGCCTCATCGGCGCGCGATACGGCGCGGGCAAATAATATGAGCCGCTCGGGCTCGCATTCCTCGCGCAGGATTTCAAGCGTCTTTACAAAACCTTCCGGCCGAGACTTCGAGCGAGGATTGTAGAAGGCCATCGAAAAGTCGGCCTGCGCCGCCAGACGCAAACGCTTTTTAATCAGGGACCAAGGCTTGAGGTTGTCGCTGAGGTTGATGGCACAGAAGTCATGCCCCAACGGTGCCCCCGCACGGGCGGATGCGGCCAGCATCGCAGTGATGCCGGGTAGCACGTCGATCTGAATATCGCGCCATTCTTCCGGGCCGTTTTCCAGCGCCTCGAACACCGCCGCCGCCATAGCGAAAACGCCCGGGTCGCCCGAAGAGACCACAACCACGCGCTTACCCTCGGCAGCCATCTGCAATGCGTGCTGAGACCGGTCAATCTCAACCCGGTTGTCGCTGGCGTGCAAAGTCAGCCCTTCGCGTTCCGCCACGCGGGCAACATAGGGGATGTACCCTACCACATCTGTCGCTTCCGCCAGCGCCGCTGACACCTCGGGCGTCACCAGATTTTCGTTGCCCGGCCCGAGACCTGCAATCTTGACCCAGCCGCTCATGGGCGACGCCCCTGACCGTGTACGATGATGATTGAAAAATAGGGTGTAACTTTCTCGCAAGCTTCGGACAGCTTTGTTACCGTCTGGTTCGGCATCTGCGCGAATTCCACGATCCACGCGCGGTTATAGAGACCGGCTGTTTTCAACGCCCGTTTTACCTTGTCGATATTGCGCCCAATCTTCATCACGACCAGAGCGTCGGTCTGCGCCATACGCTCGGCCAACGTATCCTCGGGCAACGTGCCAACCAGAACTGTCAGCACGTCATCGCCCCACGTGATCGGATCTCCGGTTGCGGTCCACGCGCCTGACATTCCAGTAATCGCCGGGACGACATCAACATCAACATCATCGCGCAATCGACTGTAAAGGTGCATAAAAGATCCATAGAAGAATGGATCTCCTTCGCACAGAACGACAACTTCCTCGCCGCTTTCGGCCAGTGTCTTAAGGTGTGCGGCGCAGTCCTCGTAGAACGCGGAAAGCAATTCGTTATAGCGCGGGTCAGTCACGGGAATTTCCGTGGTTACGGGGTATTCCATTGGGAATTCCACCGCGCCACTGGGGATCATGCCGTTCACGATCTTTCGCGCCTGTCCGCTACGCCCGGGCTTGCGGAAGAATGCAATGTGGCGAGCGTTCCGCAGCAAACGATCTGCGCGGACGCTCATCAGATCCGGGTCGCCGGGGCCGAGGCCGAGGCCATATATCTTGCCCGCGCTCATTCCGCACGGCTCGCAATGGCATTGATTGCCGCCACGGTGATGGCGCTGCCGCCCAGACGGCCCTTCACAATGCAGGACGGAACGGGTTGCGCTTCCCACAGGGCGTCCTTGGATTCGACCGCGCCGACAAAGCCCACCGGACAGCCGATGATGGCGGCCGGCCGGGGGCAATCGGGATCTTCCAGCATGTTCAGCAGATGGAACAGGGCCGTTGGAGCGTTACCTATGGCGACCAGCGCGCCTTCCAGCTTGGGCCGCCACAATTCCAGCGCAGCGGCCGAGCGGGTGTTGCTCATCTCAGCGGCCAAGGGGCGCACGCGTTCGTCATGCAGGGTGCAGATCACCTCGTTATCTGCGGGCAGGCGAAATCGGGTCACACCTTCGCTGACCATGCGCGCGTCGCACAAGATAGGTGCGCCGTTTTCCAGCGCAGTGCGAGCGGTCGCAACGAATCCGGGTGAGAAATGCACGAACTCCTCCAGCCCGACCATCCCGGCAGCGTGGATCATGCGGACGGCGACCTGTTCTTCGTCGGCGTCGAACCGGGCCAGATCGGCTTCGGACCGGATGGTGGCAAAGCTCTCCTTGTAGATCGCCGCGCCATCGGTTTCGTATTCATAGGGCATCAGGTGAAGTCCATGGTCATGAGTGTTTCGGGGTCGAGCCCGCGCTGGCAGGGCTCATCCCCCGCGCGGCCCTGTTTGACAAGATCAAATCGACCGTTCTGGCCAACCAATGTGACATCGGCAGACCCCATTCTGGCGCATCCCTTGGCGCAGCCGGAGACATGAAGGCTGCCGGGAATACACGAGGCCAATACGCGAGCGATCTCGCGCGTTTCCACCTGCGCCTGCGGGCAGAACGGAGCGCCGGGGCAGGCGTCGGTGGTCATCAGCGGGTCGGTGCCATCCGTGACAAAATCCGGAGCGGGTAACGCCGCCCCGCCTTCCAGCAGGATCAGTCGCCACGGGGTGACCCGCAGGGCCAAGGCGCCACTGTCATTCATCAGATCGTAGAGCTTTCGTGCGGGCAATTGTCCAAAGGCCGCACCGTAGAACGTGCCCAGATCACAGTTGCCGGGTTCCAACGGCGTACCAACCGCGCCCGGCGCACCACCTTGCCATTCCTTCGGAAGTCCGTGCGTTGCAACAGCCCGGGCCATGCGGCGGGTGTCTTCTGTGAAGTTATCGGCAAACCAATTTGCCAGCGCAATCAGGTGGTCGACGGCTTCGTCTTCGGTGACGAGTCGTCCGGTTTTGGACCCGTCCGCGCGCAGGACCATGCCGTCGGGGGCCATCTCCAACCGGATATCTGCAGAGTCCGCTGCCAAAAGTCGCGCAGGGCCAGTGTCGATGGCAAAGCCGAATTTGGCCGGCAGAGCGGGCAGTTCTCCCAGGCGATCAATCAGTTCCTGCGCCAGCCGGGCGGTTAGGTCACCCGTCTGATAGAGTGGTGAGACCAGAATATTGCGCCGCACTTCAATACCGGCTTCGGCATCCAACAGGTTTAGCGCGGCAAGTTCCTGCAGCAACGCCTGATGGTCAGTTTCTTTCACGCCACGCAGTTGCAAATTGGCGCGGTTGGTCAGGTCAATAGTACCGTTGCCGAACTGTTCCGCCAAGTCACACAGTCCAAGTGTCTGCGCGGCAGTGAGGCGCGCTAGTCGGGGTCGTACCCGTACTACCAGCCCGTCGCCCGACATCATCGGTCGGTGTGCGCCGGGGCACCAGCCCTGGACGATGGGTTCTTTTTTCAGGGCGCTCATCCCAGCCCCTCCAGATTGGCGCAGATCGAATTGCTGCGCGTGTTCCACAACCCCGCCTCCAGCAGAGCGCGGAACCGGTCCTGCATAGCTTGGTAAGCTTGCGGGTTTGCCTCTTGCAGGAAGGCGTCCACTTCTGCGTCTCCCAACGTTGCGTCATGATAGAGATCAAAAAGATGCGGCGCGACCGTGCCGGACAGATGTGCGAACGAGGCCATGTGATCCAGCGTCGCCGCGATTTCGGCGGCCCCCCGGGACCCATGCCGTTGCATGCCTGCGATCCAGCCGGGATTGGCGGCGCGAGCATGGACAACACGACTGATCTCTTCAGGCAGCGTACGGGCGCGCGGATTTTCCGGATTGGTGTTGTCCAAATGATAAAGCTGCGCAGTGCCGCCGGTAATCTTCTTGGCGGCCGCGAACCCGGCCTCATGCGTGGCATAGTCATTGGCCAGCAGCAGGTCGGTCTCGGTCAGATCCTGCAGGTGCACGAAGCTGTCCGCATTTGTGACACGCTGAGTGATGCCGTCGACATCCTGCGCGATTTGCTCTCCTTCGATGGCGAAGGAACTGGCCTCAAGCCAAGCTTGCCCGGCCTGTTCGCGCGCTTCGTCCGTGTAAGTTTCGGACAGGTGCGTCATGTTCAGGCCATAGCTGCCCGGAGCTGGGCCAAAGACCCGCACGGCGGGGGCCTGCCCGGCATAGGGGTTCCAGTCCGGTGCCTCGTCACGTTCGGACAAGGCCCGTACCGCCTGACCAAACAGCGCCGAAAGTGTCGGGAAGACGTCCCGGAACAGACCCGAAACGCGCAGGGTCACGTCCAGGCGCGGGCGGCTGAGGTCGGTGATCGGCAGCACCTCGATGCCGGAGACGCGCTCCGAGCCCCTGTCCCAGACGGGTTTGACGCCCAGCAGATGCAGCGCCATGGCGAACTCCTCGCCTGCCGTGCGCATGGTGGCCGAGCCCCACAGATCGACGATCAGCCCCTTGGGATAGTCGCCTTCTTCTTGCAAGTGGCGTCGGACCAGTTCCTCGGCCAGTTTCACGCCCTGCGTATAGGCAGCACGGGTCGGAACTGAGCGCGGGTCCGTTGTATAGAGGTTTCGCCCTGTGGGCAGCACATCCGACCGCCCGCGATAGGGTGAGCCCGAGGGGCCGGCTTCGATCCGTTTTCCGGCCAGCGCATCGATCAGGGCGCCGCGCTCGGCATGGGCCGAAGGAGCTGGGTTGAAGTTACCGGTCACATCGGGGACGCGGCCAAAGATGTGCAGACCATCGCCGAACTGGCTTTCCTTGATGTCGCAGACAAAGCGGTCGATGCGGGTGATTGCCTCGGCGGTGCAGGTGGCCTGGTCGAGGCCCAGATCGCTCTCCAGTCCGATGGCCTGCGCCTCATCCCGGATATCCGCCTGCAGCCGGTCTCGGCGCTTGGGGTCCAGCCCGTCGGCGTTCGAGAATTCATCCAGCAGCGATTCCAGCCGCACCATTCGGTCCGGCGTTCCGCTTTCCTTCATTGGGGGTGGGATATGGCCCAGAGTGACCGCGCCGATCCGGCGTTTGGCCTGCGCGGCCTCGCCCGGGTCATTGACAATAAACGGGTAGATCACCGGCAGGTCGCGGATCAGCGCTTCGGGCCAGCATTCGTTGGACAAAGCGACCGACTTGCCCGGCAGCCACTCCAGCGTACCATGGGCACCGATATGGATCAGAGCGTCCGCGCCGAGGCCCTTGCGCAGCCATAGGTAGAAGGCGACATAGCTGTGGCGCGGGGTGCGCGACAGGTCGTGGTAGTCGTCATCCCGCAGCTCGGGCGTGCCGCGTTCGGGTTGCAGCGCGACCAGAGCGTTGCCGCGACGCAGGGCGGTGAAGTGGAAGGCACCGTCGATGAAAGAGGGGTCGTCTTCCGGTTCGCCCCAGACGGTTTGCAGGTCGGTCCGCAATTTCTCGGGCAGGTCCGCCAGCGCGGTCAGGTAATCGTCCAGCGGCCACGAGATGCGGGCGTCCAGAAGTGTCTCGGCGATCGGCTCAGCCGGGGCAGTGTCATAGCCCTCGGCCTGTAGATCGGACAGCATCGCCTCGGCGGAGGCCAGCGCATCCAGACCCACCGCATGGGCCATCTGCCAGTCCTTGCCGGGATAGGTGGACAGCACCAGCGCCGGCACGTGATCCGCCTTGGGCTTGTCATGCAGGGCCAGCCAACCGGTGACGCGGTCGATGATGGCTTCGATCCGCTCGGGTTCGGCCCGGTGGGCAAAGCGGGAGTATTCCAGATGCGGATCGCGCTTTCCGGGCTCCTTGAAGGATGCGATGCCCGCCGAAATGCGCCCATCCACCTCAGGCAGCACCACATGCATTGCCAGATCGGCAGGGGAGAGGCCGCGCTCCGTCTCGGCCCAAGCCTTGCGGCGTGAGGTCGCGAGGGCAATCTGGAACACTGGCACACCCGCTGCATCCAGAGGGGATGTGCCCGACGCGCCTTTGCCCGAGAATGAGGTGGCGTTGATAATGGCCGCAGGGGTCAGCGCCACGACTTGCTCGCGCAGCCAATCAGCAGATGCTGGCGCCTTCAAGGACGGTGCGAACAAGCCGACCGCCTCAAATCCGCGCGCGTGCAGGCTGCGGATCAAGGCTGCAATCGGGGCAGTGTCAGCTGACGTCAGATAGGCGCGGTAGAAGGTCACGAGTATGCGTTTCGCGTCGCCCGAGAAGGCCTTGTCCACCGGGATAACGCCGCGATCGGGGCACCATGCTCCGCATTCGGGCAGGGTTTTTGCCCCCATCACCGGCCCGGCATAAAGCCCCGCCGCCAATGCCATCTGCGCCAGCGCAGCCTGCGCTGCGACTTCACCACCGGTATCACACAGATGCGCCAGCCGCCGCAGAGTCGAGACGGGCAGGGTGGAATAGTCATCCAGCCGCGTATCTTCGCGCCCGTCTGCCGGCAGAACGGCCAGCGCGATGCCTTTGGCCTGCGCCAGCGCCAGAACCTGCTGAAGACCGTAGGACCAATAGGGCACGCCACCGATCAAGCGGATCAGGATGCCCTTGGCCCCCTCCAGCGTTTGTTCCACATAGGTGTCGACCGACAACGGGTGTTTCAGCGCCGTCAGATTGGCCAGCCGCAGGGTGGGCATCCGCCCCTCCGGCCCGCCCCCGCGATGCCAACCCGCCGCAAAAGCGCCAAGGTCGCTGTCGGAAAAGGACAGCACCACCAGATCCGCCGGGCTCTGGCCCAGATCGGTTGGGGTCTCAGTTTCTTCTAACCCGTGGCTTTCGCGGAAGACGACGTGCATGTGTGGTTACTCGGCGGCCTCGGCAACTCCCACGAGGATATCGCGGATTGCGGCCTCTTTGATGTCGTCATGCTCGGCAATGACCACCAGTCGCGAGCGGCGCTCTTCGCCGGGTTCCCATGGGCGGTCGTACTGGTGGCGCACGCGGGCACCGACAGCCTGCACCAGCAGGCGCATGGGTTTGCCCTGGACGGCGGCATAGCCTTTGACGCGCAGGATATTCAGTTCGTTGGCCAGACGTTCGATATTGGCGACCAGTTCCGCCGGGTCGGTCTGTTCCGGCAGCTCGACGATGATGCTTTCGAAATCGTCATGCTCGTGATCGTGGTGGCCGTCGTGATGGCTGGGGCGGGCGTCCATGTCATCTTCGGCAGCGGCTTCCAGACCCAGCACGACGCGTACATCCACGACGCCTTCGGCCACTTCGACCACGGGCAAGGGGCGTGGGGCCTCGGCCGCGATGATCTCTTTGGCCTTGGCGACGCCTTCCGGGCCGGCCAGGTCGGGCTTGGTCAACAGAATGATGTCTGCACATGAGATCTGATCCTCGAACACCTCAGACAGGGGTGTTTCGTGGTCGATCGAGTCATCGGCCAGACGCTGCGCGTCCACCGCTTCGACATTTGGCGCAAAACGCCCAGCGGCGACGGCCTCGGCATCGGCCAGAGCGATCACGCCGTCGACGGTGATCTTGGACCGGATATCGGGCCAGTCGAACGCCTTCAGCAGCGGTTTCGGCAGGGCGAGGCCGGAAGTTTCGATCAGGATGTGATCGGGGCGCGGCTCCAGCGCCATCAGCGCCTCGATGGTTGGGATGAAATCATCGGCCACGGTGCAGCAGATGCAGCCATTGGCCAGTTCCATGATGTTTTCCGCCGGGCAATCCGGAATTGCACAGGACTTCAGGATGTCACCATCGACGCCAACATCGCCGAACTCATTGACCACAACGGCCAGACGCTTGCCCTGCGGGTTCTGCATCAGGTGGCGCACAAGCGTGGTTTTGCCCGAGCCCAGAAAGCCGGTGATCACGGTGACGGGAAGTTTCTCAAGAGTGCTCATTCTCAGGCTCCAATCGGGGGGATGCGCGAGGCGCAGTTTTTGCGGAAATGCTCGGGGCGCTCGCGCCATTTGACCAGGCCGTCTTCGGTGGCCAGATACTTGGTCGCGCCGTCGACGATGACGTCGACATGATCGGTTTCGTTCAGGTTTTCATAGACGAAGGTCCAGCGATCCGGTCCACCGCGCAACACGATTGAGCATCCCTGATCGCAGTTCGACAGACACTCGACCGGTTTCAGGGTAATGCCCTCGGGCAGGTTGGCCCTTTCCAGCGCCTTGTGCAGAAGGGTGCCGGGCCGTTCCGCGTCGTCTTCAATCGGCAACCCACGGCGGCACGTAGTGCAGACCAGCAGCTCGACTGGCGCCGTCTCTGTCATGTCTCTCATCCCCCCAAATCCTCTTCGCGGGGGACGGGGTTTCATGCGGGCCACGTGTGCGACATGGGCCCGACACCGGAACACCCCGCCCGGTTTCAACTTCGGGTGCTGGCAGGTCTCCCGGCTTGCGGATGTCAGAACGGTTGTTCTGTCGGATGTCCCGCCTTCCCGGCCTTGCGGGCCAGTGGCTTTGGGCACCCTCTCCGGTCACGGTCGCGGGGGCGGCTGCGTTTGACGGATAACCGCTGACGCATTCCCTTTTCATCCAAAAATGGACACCAACGGATGCGACATGCGGCACCGGTGGGCGCCTTGTCAAGCGAGTCGCACACTTCTTGTGCCTCAGGGGGTGAAAAGCGACCTGCCGGCGTCGCTGGGCGGCATGACGTATTGTGACGGGCCATGGTGCCATGGATCGCAGAATGCGAACAGGGAGCGCAATAATATGAAAGTGGGTTTCATCGGACTGGGAAATGTAGGCGGCAAGCTTTCGGGTTCATTGCTGCGCAACGGTATTGATCTGACCGTGCATGACCTGAACCCGGATTTGGTTGCGGAGTTCGTGGCCAAAGGCGCGAAGGCCGCGGAAGGACCGGCCCAGCTGATGCGCGACTGTGATGCGGTGATTACCTGCCTGCCATCGCCTGCGGCCTCGGACGCTGTCATGCAGGAGATGCTGCCCGAGGTCGGACCCGGCAAGATCTGGATGGAGATGTCCACCACCGACGAGGCCGAGGTGAAACGTCTGGGTGCAATGGTCATCGAACGTGGAGGTAAGGCGGTCGACTGTCCGGTCTCGGGGGGATGCCACAGGGCGGCAACTGGCAATATCTCGATTTTTGCAGGTTGTGATCGCGAAACGTTCGAACAGATATTGCCGTTTCTGACAACGATGGGGCGGCGTGTTCTGCATACCGGCGAACTGGGCTCGGCCTCGGTATTGAAGGTGCTGACCAACTATCTGGCCACGGCCAACCTGATCACGTGCGCCGAAGCGCTGGTTACGGCCAAGGCGGCCGGGATGGACTTGGGCACGACCTATGAGGCGATCAAGATTTCTTCGGGGACGTCGTTCGTCCACGAAACCGAAAGTCAGGTCATCCTGAATGGCTCGCGCGATATTTCTTTCACGATGGACCTTGTGAAAAAGGATATCGGCCTGTTTCAGGAAGTGGCCGACCGTGCCGGGGTTCCGTTGGAAATCAATCCGGTAATGATCAAGATATTCGAGGACGGAATCGCCCGTTTTGGGGAGCGTGAACTGTCCCCCAACATTATCAAACGTCTGGAAGAGGCCACAGGGCTGGACATCCGTGCGCCCGGCTTCCCACCGGAGATGTTGGACGACGAACCCGAAGAGCCCGGATACGAGGTTATCCCGCAGAACCGGGCGGCGGGATAACAGGACGACTTTGATCGGATGCCTGCCTAAACTGCGTTATCGAAGGTAGGCATTCCAAAAAATACTGCTGATGCACCCTTGGCACACAATGCGTTACTTGGCGCTTGGCCCCAGACGTAATTGATCTGATTTCTGGATTTTCGGAAATCGGCGTACTCTGTGATTTAAGTCGTTTTATTGTCTGCGGATTTTTAGGGGTGACATAAATGCGGGTTCTCTTCAAACAAGCGTTGGTAGTATTCTGGTTGCTGTGGTGGGCCTTCGCTTTTCTGACTGATTTCATTGGCGGTTTGGAACTGTTGGGCGTAACCTCGACACCGTGGTTTGACGGTCACAACTATCCGTTCCTGAAAAAGACGCTTGAACAATTCGGAGCGTCCACGGCCGTAGATGTCACTCTGTTTGTTGGCATTATTATCTGGCTGCTATTGTCGACCTCGTTGTTTGCCGTCGCGGCAATAACGCCCTACTCAAAAAGGGATCTGTGGCTCAAACGGGTCGACGCTGCGTTTATTGTCTCGCTGGGCCTGTGGCTTGCGTTCTTTCTGTCTGATCAAACAGTTATGAACTTTGATCTTGAAGAGAACCATATGGTTCAGGGGGGCTTTCAGCTTTTGTGTTACCTGACCATCTATCTGTTGCCCGATTGAATGCGCAGAGATCGGGGCGTGATCCGTGTTGAAACGGTTTCTTCGCTGCAAGGTTGTTCAGATATGCGCACGGATAGTTCAGGGAGAAAGCGATCCGGGCCAAGCTCTCAGATGCAATTGCACTTGAAAGGAAAATGCGACTGGCAAAGCGGATATAGTATACGGCCAGGGCGGGTGGCTGAGTGGATGGAGGCGAGTACCGGAATCGAACCGGTGTACACGGATTTGCAATCCGCTGCGTCACCACTCCGCCAACTCGCCTTTTCAAGTAAAATCAATCACTTGCCGTGGTGTGATGGGCGTTCTAACAGCTTTCGCAGGGAACGTCCAGAGGGTTGGTGGCAAAACCGGTGCAACAATGCACATCGCGTGTCGCAATTGACTGCACGATTTTGCCGCGGCAGGATTCCGTCCATGGCCCGTTGCCGCAGGGGATTGGATGTGGCACAAGCCGGTCAAACTCGGGACTATGGAAGAGCGATCATATGACAGATTTCGCGGCTCGGCGCCTAACGATGGTTGATACGCAGATTCGGCCCTCGGACGTGACAAAATTTCCCATCATCGACGCAATGCTGAATGTGGAACGCGAGAGATTTGTACCGGACGCACAGCGCGAGGCAGCCTATGTCGGCGACCTGATCGAGCTTAGTGACGGTCGCTGCATGCTGGAGCCGCGCACTCTTGCGAAAATGCTGGATGCCCTGAACATTTCCAACGACGAGATAGTGTTGGATATCGCTCCGGTCCTTGGGTACTCGACTGCTGTTACGGCCCGTATGGCGCAGCTGGTCGTAGGTGTGGAAGATGACGAAACGCTTGCGTCAGAAGCACAGACCGTACTGGTGGAAGCGGATGTCGACAACGCCATCATTCACACCGGACCGCTGGATCAGGGCGCGGCTGAACACGGGCCTTATGATGTGATATTGGTCCAGGGCGGTGTTGAACGTTTGCCCGACGCTTTGCTGGACCAGTTAAAAGAGCACGGCCGGATCGCTTGCCTCTTCATGGAGGGCGAATTGGGAACTGTGAGGGTCGGTCATAAGTCCGGTGGCCGTGTCACCTGGCGCTATGCATTCAATGCCAGCGCACCGGTATTACCTGCCTTTTGTGCTGAGTGTGCATTTTCGCTATAGTAAGGCATTAGAAATTTTTTGCCTCCTTGATTACTTGAAAACAAGGGCGCAAAGTGCCTGTGAGGCAGTGAAAAATTGATTTGAGAGGGTTAGAAAATGCGTGGGACAGCAGGAAGGAGGCTGGCCAAAGCCTTTGCGCTGGCGGCCGGTATTGCGGTTAGTGCGTTGCCCGAAAGGCCCGCTTGGGCTGACAACATCACCGATGCTTTTATTGGCGCCTACAACACCAGTGGCCTGCTTGAGCAGAATCGGGCCCTGTTGCGAGCAGCCGACGAAGACGTGGCAATTGCGCTGTCGGCGTTGCGGCCAATTATCAATTGGTCGGTGCGCGTCAGCGACCAATACAGAAAAAGCAATGTCAGCACTGCGGTTACCACGATCAGGCCAACAAGTTTCTTTTCAGGTCTGACGCTGAGCCAGTTGATCTATGACGGAGGAGCCTCGGTTCTGGGGAAGCAGTCCGCGCAGGAGACCGTTCTGGCGACACGGCAATCGCTGATCGACATTGAGCAGCAAGTCCTGATCCGCGCGGCGAATGCCTATCTGGGTGTTCTGCTACAGGAAGAAACCGTGGAAATTCGGCAGAACAACGTAAACGTTTCTGCAGAGGAACTCCGGGCGTCACAGGACCGGTTCGAAGTGGGTGAAGTCACCCGCACTGATGTGGCTCTGTCCGAAGCGCAATTGGCCAGTTCGCAAGCGGATCTGGCGGTTGCACGCGGTGAACTGAGCATCGCGCAGGCCGAGTATGTAAACGCAGTCGGCAAGGCCCCGGGGCGAACCGCAGGTCAACCGAGCTTGCCCAACCTGCCGCGTTCCGAAGCCGAAGCCGTCAGCCTGGCGCAGCGCAACCACCCGGCCATTCAGTCCGCGAAGCACCAGGTGCGGGCGCTGGATCTGATTGTTCAGCAGCAGCGCGCCAATCTGGGCCCGAACGTCACTTTGAACGCTGATGCCGGGATCACCGAAAGCTATGACAACGACGACTATATCAACGACGCGACGATCTCGCTGAACTTCAATCAGCCGATTTATCAAGGTGGCGGTCTGGCGGCCGCGGTGCGTCGTGCAATGGCTACGCGGGATGCCTCGCGGGCGAACCTGCTGAACGTGCAGAAGGATATCACCCAAGGGGTTGTCGACCGTTATGCCGCTTACCAGGCCGCGTCAGCCAGCTTGAGGGCTTCGACGGAACGGGTTCGCGCCTCGCAGGTCGCGTTTGACGGTATCCGCGAAGAAGCGACTTTGGGCGCGCGCACCACGCTGGATGTTCTGAACGCACAGCAGGATTTGCTGGATGCGCAGTTAGCCGAAGTTGCATCGCGAACCGAACGGTCCCGGGCAGCATATCAGCTGCTGCAGGCACAGGGTCTTTTGACTGCGGAACGTCTGGGACTGGCCGTTCAGATCTACGATCCGACGCTGTACTACAATCTGGTCAAAAAGGCTCCGTCGCAGGTCAGCAAACAGAGCCGCGATCTTGATCGGGTGCTCAAGGCCTTGCGTCGCGACTAATCGGCGTTACTACCGGTTGTTCGCTTTGGCAGGATTGGCTACACTTGAGCCAGGGCTGAGAGCGGTAGAAAAAAATGTCAGATAGTCTTGTGAATACAGATGCTGAGGATGTTCTGTCGTCGATCAAACGTTTGGTCAACGAAGATGGGCGCGAGGAATCGGAGTTTATCTTCATTCCGACGCCTCCGGCACGAAAACCGGGCAGGCTGGTTCTGACCGATGCATTGCGCATTGGTGATGAACCGATGCCCGAAGAAAAACCCACGCCATTGAAGCTGACCATTGAGGACAGCGCAGAAACCACCACACCAGCAGAAGCCGCAAACGCGTCGGTAAGCCCTAAAGAACCGATGCGTTTGCAGCCTTGCGACGCTATTCAGTCAGAGGCAGCCGCGCCATCGACCGAAGCGACAACAACAAAGCAGGCAGTTTCCGAAGACGGCAATGTTGGCCCGGAACGTGGTGACGCCAAACGGGATCTGGCCGGTAGTCTGAGCGCAAAGATTGAAGCGTTGGAAGCAGCAATTGCCCGTACCGAAGATCAGTGGGAACCGGACGGCGAAAGCAATGACGATTACTCCGGTACCCGGATGCGGTCCATGAACTGGTCAGTCCACGGCGGGTTTGACGAGTCGGAAGAGACTGAAAATGACGCGGCCGATTCTGCGGGGGAGTCTCGTTTGACCTTTATTCGCCATTCCGACAAGGCAGAGGCCGCACCTTCTGAGAATGAGGATGCGCAATCTTCCGCCGAATTCCCCGATGAAGAAGCTTTGCGCGAATTCGTGGCGCAGGTCGTGCGGGAGGAACTGCAAGGTGCTTTGGGGGAACGGATCACACGGAACCTGCGCAAAATGGTTCGGCGCGAAATCTACCGGGCAATGATGGCCCAGAAAGTAGAGTAGACTCACTTCCGACCGGGCGTCTGGGCCAGCGACAGCAACAGGTCCAGATCCATGTTCCGTTCCAGGTGATCGGCCAGTGCATCCAATACCTGATCGACACCGTCTTCATATGCGATCTCGGAATTGACGCCAAGCTTTGACAGATAGCTGGATCGAAACGCGTCGGATGTGAAAATACCGTGCAGATAGCTGCCACGGATGCGCCCGTTGGCACTGGCCGCGCCTTCAGGGCGCCCTTCGATTTGCAACCATGCGCGAGCGCAATCGGGACCTTCAGTGCGCCCCATGTGGATTTCGTAACCGCTGACAGGTTCACCGCCGGGAAGGGCCATAGCCGTGCGTAGAGTGACCTGTTTCTGACCTGCCATGACGGTTTCCACATCCAGCAGTCCCAGACCTTCAACCGAACCGGGGCGCCCGTCGACACCGTCCGGGTCCGAGATGGTTTTGCCCAACATCTGGTAACCGCCGCACAGCCCCAATACGTGGCCCCCGCGACGCACATGGGCGTACAAATCCACATCCCACCCCTGCGCGCGGAAATACGTCAGATCACCGATCGTCGACTTGCTGCCAGGTAACAGAACCAGATCCGCATCACCAGGCAGGGCACGTCCGGCCGGTACGATCTCGACCGTCACGCCGGGTTCGGCTGACAGAGGATCGAGATCGTCGAAATTGGCCATCCGCTCCAACTGAGGCACCACCACTTTGCAGGCGCCGCCGGTATGCGAGCGGATATCCATCATATCCTCAGCAGGCAGCCTCCACGCGTCCTGAAACCACGGAACTACACCAAGGCAAGGCCAGCCGGTCCGCGCGGCGATGTCGTCGCGTCCCTCATCGAACAGAGAGACATCACCCTTGAACCGATTGACCGCAAAACCACGGATCATCTCAATGTCGCCGTCTTCCAACACCGCCTTTGTGCCAACGATCTGAGCAATCACGCCGCCCCGGTGGATGTCACCGACCAGAACGACAGGTACGCCGGCGGCGCAGGCGAAGCCCATATTGGCGATATCTCCCTTACGCAGGTTGGTCTCGGCCGGGCTGCCTGCGCCTTCGATCAGAACCAGATCGGCATCGGCACAAAGCCGGTCAAAGCTCTGCATCGCAGCATCCAGCAACTTGGATTTGTCCCTGCGATAGTCCCCCGCTTTCATCGTACCGGCGCGCTGGCCTTGCACGATAATCTGAGCGCCGGTGTCAGTTTCCGGCTTCAGCAGGATTGGATTCATGTCCGTATGCGTTGGACGATTGGCCGCGCGAGCCTGCAAGGCCTGCGCCCGACCGATTTCGCCGCCGTTTTCGGTGACGGCGGCATTGTTCGACATGTTCTGCGGTTTGAACGGTGCAACGCGTAAACCGCGGCGGGTATAGGCGCGTGCAAGCCCGGCCACCAAAACCGATTTTCCGACGTTGCTGCCGGTGCCCTGAATCATGATGGACCGAACCATGGCCTGTCTCCTATGCTGACGCGCAGATGACCCGATTTGCGGGCAAAGGAAAAGCCCCTGATGAACACGCCCGCGCATCTTTTGATCGGTGCAGCCGCCTTTGCCCGCCCGGCCAGGGGACGCATGCTTGCAGCGGCACTGCTGGGGTCGTTGATACCCGACCTGTCCCTTTATCTGCTGGCGGGTGTCTCGCTTTTCGTTCTGAATATCCCCGAACAGGTGGTGTTCGGTGAGCTCTATTTTTCTCCGGCCTGGCAGACGGTTTTTGCCATCGACAATTCGTTTGTCCTGTGGGGTCTTTCTCTCGGAATCGCTCTGTTCAGCGGATCGCGGGTATGGATCGCGGTGACTGGGTCAGGGTTTTTGCATCTGACGATGGATTTCCTGCTGCACGCAGGCGATGGCAGACCGCAATTCTGGCCTTTCAGTGGTTGGGTTTTTCACAGCCCGGTCAGCTACTGGGATAGCTCTCATCACGCGCTGTTGGTCGCGCCAATGGGCGTCCTGGTCTGCTCGGGTTCATACCTGATCTTGTGGAGGCGCGGGATTGCGCTGTGGGCAAAGCTTTTCTTTGCCGCATTGTTGGTGGCCGAGCTTTGGGTGGCGCGACAATGGTTATTGTACTTCTGAAGCTGTTGGGCAAAAGAAAAACGCGCCCCGAAGGCAGGAGCGCGTTTTTTCATAAGAAGTCGCCTTGTATCAGGCGGCTTCGGCCTGCTGAGCGGCGTTGCGACGCTCGCTTTCTTCGCGCGACAATGCCACCGAGGTACGCACTCCACGACCAACGAATTCCATCAATCCGCTGACAACCCGTTCGTTCGGGTCGATACCTGCGCAGGACAACACTTCACGACCGTCGCGCGATCGTGCCCAGCGGGCGATCTGTTCCGGGCCGTTGCCATACTTCTTGTCATCGGCAATAGCGTCATCAAGTGCAGCCAACACAACGGCCGCGAAAAGTTTGCGTGCACGATTGCCCTGTTCGTTATTAAAGGCAGTGCCGTCAACGAAATCTCTCATCTCGTCTTCCTTGTTGTTCTTGCTCTTGCATTTTCGGCGTGACGGTCCTTATGACCTATTAGGTGCGATTCGGATACACCTAAAATGCATAGTTGCGTTGCGTCATTTGCATAGCTTGCTGCAAGTGCAGCACTAGGTCTCGTTGTCTTGTCAGGTGTGGTCACGCCAGATATAGGGACGCCAACTGACGCATCAACCGTTTGTGAAGGATTTATGTAATGCCCAAGATAAATGGGAACGAAATTCGCCCCGGCAATGTGCTTGAGCATAACGACGGGCTGTGGGCGGCGGTCAAAGTGGACCACGTAAAGCCCGGAAAAGGCGGCGCATTTGCCCAGGTCGAACTGCGCAACCTGCGCAACGGATCCAAGCTGAACGAACGTTTCCGCTCGGCTGACAAGGTTGAGCGCGTTCGCCTGGAACAGAAGGATCAGCAGTTCCTGTACGAATCTGACGGTATGCTGGTCTTCATGGATACTGAAACCTACGAACAGATCGAACTGCCTGCGGATCTTCTGGGCGAACGCCGCCCGTTTCTGCAGGACGGCATGACAATTGTGGTCGAATTCTACGAAAGTGAAGCGCTGAATGCGACGCTGCCGCAGAAAGTGACCTGCAAGATCGTCGAGACCGAGCCGGTGATCAAAGGGCAAACCGCCGCGAATTCGTTCAAGCCAGCGGTACTGGACAACGGAGTTAAGGTCATGGTGCCGCCGTTCATCGGTCAGGACGAAATGATCGTGGTGAACACCGAAACCATGGAATATTCCGAACGCGCATAGGTTCTGGCGCTAAGGCAACAAAGACCGTGACAGCCATGCTGCGCGGTCTTTTTTCATGTCCTGCGCCGTGGGCGGCGATAGCGGGCAGGGTCGGGGCCGAACAATTCCAGCATCAACTCGAACTTAATCCGATTTGCGCTGACCTGCCGGTAAAAGGCGATCAGAAATGCGGTCGGACCCTGTATACGGCTGAGTCCGCTGGTGGCGGCCACCACCGTTCCGACGTCGGTTCTGCCTTCAAGCACCAGCCAGCCGCCCAGCATCAGAACACCCACTGTTCCGGCACCGTTGATCACGCTGAGCAGGAATTTGGCCGACAGTTTCCAGATGAACATCCTGCGGCGGGTTTCGTAGATTTCGTCAAACAGGGCGTCGATGTCCCGTGCCACCGCGTCGATATCCTCGGTTGTCAGGCGATCGGTTGAGTTGCGAAGAATGCGGACACGTTCGGCGACAAACACGTTCACTTTGCGCTGAGACACCAGGACGATGATGATCTGTGGAACGATCATCGAAAACGCGATCAGGCCCAATCCGGGTTGCGTCGATGAGATGTAGCCGATCACGCTGATCAGCGTTCCGATTTGCACGACGGGATCGGAAAAGGCGCCACCGGCGAATTTGCCCAGCTCTTCTGCTTCGGCAGAGATTGCGGTGGTCATTGTGCCTTTGCGGAATGGCTGGCCCTCGTCGTTCAGGTCCGACGTGCGAACCAGCAGGCGTTGGCGGATCATGCGGATCAAATCCTCGCCCAGAGTTCCTGCGCGGTAGCCCAGCACCCATTTCAACGCGAGGCTCAGCAGGATCACGGACATCATTCCCCCGCCCAGATATAACAATCGTTCTGTATCGACATCGTCTGTAGTGAGGTGATTGATGATGTCGCGTTGAAACTCCAGCGGCACAGCGGCAAGTGCCGCGACGGCCAAGGATAGCAGGATGAGTATGATTTGCCGCCCGGCGCTGGCGCGCCAGATCGCCGTGTACAGGCGAAACATGCTCGATTTCCCTCACGATACCATTCTATTCAGTGATACCGCGCCGTCCGGCAGGTTCAAATGCGCTGGAAGTTGAATGGGCAGGGGCGTGCCGCTGAGGCAACAAGTGTCAGTCCGTCAGTCGCAGGTTTGCGCTGCCAGCCTGCATATCCCCGCGGGCGCGATCCAGGCGCAAATAGGCGATAGCCTTTCCGTTGGATTGCGTGAACAGCGTTCCGGCCGGTTTTCCATCTGACAGGATTTCCGTCCCGACCGGAGCCTCCCCGGACACCTCCACCGTGCGAAGGCCTTTGCGCAACTCGGTCTTGTGCTTCATGCGGGCAGTGACTTCTTGTCCGACATAACAGCCTTTTTTGAAATCCAGACCGTTCAGAGCCTCAAACCCGGATTCCAGGATGTAGCTGTCCGATGTCAGTTCGATACCGCTTTCCGGGATGCAGTGGCGCACGCGGATGGCATCCCAATCGGTTCCGTCTTCAGATTCTTGCGCAGATGAGTAGGCGCGCCAACCCATATCCGGATGCCGGGGGTCGGGCAGGGCGCCCTCCGGGGCATCGCCCGTGCCGCGCTGCAGGTTCAGGTCGGTATCCTCAATCGACACGTCCGCGCGCAACTTGTACATCGACAGGCGTTTGGCCAGTCCATCTGCAAGTTCATCCGCTACATCCAGCAGGACCGCGTCACCGTCGCGCTTCAGAAAGAAATCGGCCAGATATTTGCCCTGAGGCGTCAGCAGTGCCGCGTAAACCAGCCCGTTTTCAAGCCTCTGGACATCGTTGGTGATCAGCCCCTGCAGAAAGCTGTCCGTGTCCGTCCCGGTCAGGCGCAAAATGCGGCGATTGGGCATGGGTGGATCCTCGTCATTTGGTCTGGCTCCGTGATATAGGAGATCTCGCTGCCATGACCAGAGGGTAACAGACGTGTCCGCACCGATCAGTGTTGTAATCCCGACCCTGAATGCATCCGCTGATCTGCCCAGAACCCTGCTGTCGTTGATGGAGGGCTTGCATGCCGGCATGATCCGCGAACTGATTATTTCTGATGGCGGATCAGATGATGCGACGCTTGAGATCGCCGAAGAGGCCGGGGCCCGGATGTTTGCAGGCGACCCCTCGCGTGGTGGACAGTTGCGACGGGGCTGTGCGGCGGCCAAAGGGGAATGGATACTGATCCTACACGCAGACACGGACCTGCAACCGGGTTGGAGTGAGGTTGTCGGCGAACATCTCGAGACGCGTTCTCCGGCTGCCTTTAGGCTTCGCTTCCGTGTGGGCGGTTTTGGTGCCAGATGGGTTGCAGGCTGGGCAAATCTGCGCAGCAGGGTGTTTGGATTGCCTTACGGGGATCAGGGGTTGCTGGTCCTGCAAGAGGATTACCGGTCAGTTGGCGGCTATCCGGATCAGCCTCTGATGGAAGATGTGGCGCTGGTCCGGGCGTTGCCGCGTGCGGCCCTTCTGAAGACCGTCGCCGTTACGAGTGCGGAACGCTATACTCGTCAGGGCTGGATACGCCGGGGGGCGCGGAATCTTTGGACTCTGACACGCTATTATCTGGGGGCTGATCCGGAGAGGCTGGCGCGGGCTTATCGACGCTGAAGGTGCTGCGCAATTCGACAATCGACTTTCCCAGACGGAAAGGGGCTGCAAAACTGACGAGGCACAGCGCGATGATCTGCAACACCAGAATATGCGCGTTGGCCTGCAGATACTCCCATTCATCCTTGAGCTTGCCGACCTGCTCAATCAGATCGTCATAGCTCTGGGCGAGGATCAGATAATCCCCGGCGATAGCGGGTACTTTGCGGCGCATGTTGTCTATGGCCGTCTGTGTGGCGTCATCAAGCGAGGTGAAAACCAGAAACTGTTCGATGTCGAAGGCGTCGGCCTTTGCGGCCATATCGCGAGCCTCGTCCATTTCGTCCTTGGCTTGGCGTCCGAACAGAAACTGCAAGCCCTGCAAAGGCGCAACCTCGTTGGTTACGGCGATGAACAGGGGCAAATCCGCGTTACTGGCGGTCGAAGCGGAAAGGAACTCGACCTTGTCACATAATACGGCTGTATCGGGGTCAAATGCCGGATCACAGAACCGCAGCCTGAACCGCGCAGCGTCGCGGTCAAATGCCAAGGTTGCGGCATAGGCCACATCGATCTGGCGATCCAGCCGGGAACTGTCCGACGTGTAGAGGCCCGCCAGCACGGCCACAAGGGCACCGACACCACCAAGAACAACCCAAACCAGATCGGCCAGTTTCCAGGCCCGGTGCCCGGCCGGTTTGCGGAACAGAAATCCGGTTCCGACGAAACCGATCAGAAAGAAGACGATCAGCAGCAGCAATTGGTTCTCGGTAACAAAAGTCATGGCCCGAGTGTAAGAGCTGCGCGCAGGCTGGCAACAGGGCTCACGCGCTGTTGTAGTTTATCAGGGGTTCACGACCCTGAGCTTTGACCAAATTTGCGAAACAGTTTGGTCCGGTCGAAAGCCTGTTCCAGCTCGTCCGTGCGATCCTTGACGCTGTCCCACAGACGCCCCTGCATTTCGGCGATGACGCATTCCAACAGAACCAGCAGGGAAGCCATCGAATCCCACGCGGAAGGCACTGCAATGCGGGCCGCAAACGTGTGTTTCGCCAGTCGGTGGATCGGGGATCGCCACTGGTCCGTCAACAGGACGACCTCGGCCTTGCGCTCGTGACACAGTTGTCCGATCAGCAGGGTGGTGTTTTCATAACGACGGACATCCAGGGCCACCAATACATCGCCTTCGCGGACTTCCAGCAAATCATGGGTCCAGGACGCAGCGTCCGCCAGCAGTTTCACATCCGGACGGATCATCTGCAGATGAAGGTACAGATATCGGGCAAGCGTTCCGGTGATGCGTCCGCCGGTGATAAATACACGCCGTTTCGGATCGCAGAGCAGACGGCAGAAACTGTCGAACTCTTCCGGGTCAACCTCGTCGATCGACCGTCTCTGGTTTTCCAGCGCCTGGCGGGAATAGCGGTTCAGGATGTGTTCTTCCGGCAGGTCGTTCTGCCAAACGTCGCGCTTGGCTTCGGGCCCAGAGATCATCTCTTTGACCTCGCCCCGCACCGCTGCCTGAAACTGCGGATACCCCTCGAAGCCGGTTTTCTGCAACATGCGTGCAACCGTGGTAGTCGAGACCGAAGCCACACTGGCCAGCTCGGTTATGCTGCCCAGACCCGCCATTGGGTAATCGTCCAGCAGCACGTTTACCAATTGCCGCTCTGACGGTGTCATTTTTTCCCGATGCGACAGGAGTTTTTCAGTTACCCGCACAAGGATCCTCCGTTGGTTGCAGTCCGTTTATGTGAAATTTTTGACGCTGCAATCAAGTCTGGAGAAATTTGTACAGGAAAATTATTGACAGGTGAATGGCGAATGTAGAGATTTTTCCGCATGGAATCGCAGGACAGCAAAACCGACTTTGGACCGGTCGTTCACAAAACGCAGGCCGAGGGCAGGCCCTCGGTTCTTGTAGTTTGCGAACATGCCTCCAATCGGGTGCCAGAGTTTCTTGGGAATATGGGTTTGGCCGAAGCTGCTTTGCACAGCCATATTGCCTGGGACCCGGGTGCGTTACCGGTGGCGCGGGCACTTGCGGACCAGATGTCGGCATCCCTGGTTTACGGCGGCGTGTCGCGTCTGGTTTATGACTGCAACCGCCCGCCGGAAGCTGCGGATGCCATGCCGGCGCGCAGTGAAGATGTAGAAATACCGGCCAACGCCAATCTGACGCCTGAAAAACGGGCAGAGCGGGTCGCCCAGGTTTACACGCCATTTGCGGCGGCTCTGTCGAACGAAATCGCCACGCATCGCGAAACACTGGACCTGATGGTCACCGTACATAGCTTCACCCCGGTTTATCGCGGTGAAAACCGTAGTGTTGAGCTGGGTCTGTTGCATGGCGCGGACAGTCGTTTTGCCGAAACGATGATGACAATGGCGCCGACGGATCTGCCCTATGTCACGCGGTTGAATGAACCATATTCTGCTGCGGATGGTGTCGCCCATACGCTGGATGTTCAGGCTGGCCCCAGCGGGTTGCTAAACGTGATGATCGAAATCCGGAATGATCTGATCCGCACACCGGAACAACAGCGGGGAATGGCGGATTGGCTCGCTCCCTGGATCGAACGAACCCTGGCGGCACTACGCGAAAGGGGGCTGGCATGATCAGGATGATGGCCGGATACGTACGCGTGGTGGACGCTATCAACTACCGGATTGGCCGTGTCATGATGTGGGGCCTGTTCGTCATGATGGGCATCCTGTTGTGGTCCTCGATCTCGAAGACCTTCTTTTTGCCGTCGCTCTGGACGCTGGAAATGGCGCAGTTCGCTATGGTCACCTACTACATCGTAGGAGGGCCGTATTCGATCCAGCTGGGCTCGAACGTGCGGATGGACCTGTTCTATCACAACTGGAGCCCGCGCAAGAAAGCGTGGTTCGACGCCTTCACGGTGATCCTTCTTATCCTTTACCTTGCCGTGCTTTTCTACGGAGGGTTGGGGTCGACCGCCTACAGCCTTGGCTACTGGGGCGATGCGCCGATTTCGTATTTCACCGGGCTGATAACGGGTACCGAGGAAATCGGTCGGCTTGAGCGTTCATCAACGGCGTGGCGCCCCTACATCTGGCCGATAAAGGCGATCATGGTATTCGGCTTCTTCCTGATGTTGCTGCAGGCGATATCGGAATTTTTCAAAGACATAGCCCGGATCAACGGGCAAGAAATCGGGGTCCGTCGGGCATGAGCCAGGAATTTATTGCCATCTTCATGTTCGCATTGATGATGCTGATGCTGTTCACAGGTCAGCGTGTCTTTGGTGCGATCGGTGCTGTGGCTACGATTGCAGCGCTGGCCTTGTGGGGCACGGGTGGGCAGGACATCACGTTCTCGGCCGCGATGAAGCTGATGAAATGGTACCCTCTGCTGACTCTGCCGATGTTTATTTTCATGGGCTATGTGCTGTCTGAAAGCCGGCTGGCGGATGACCTTTACCGGATGTTCCATGTCTGGATGGGGCCGGTGAATGGTGGGCTGGCGATTGGAACCATCGGATTGATGGTTCTGGTGTCGGCCATGAACGGCCTCAGCGTGGCGGGCATGGCCATCGGCGCGACGATTGCGCTGCCGGAACTGCTGCGGCGTGGCTACGACAAGACCATGGTGACAGGTGTCATTCAGGCGGGGTCCAGTCTGGGAATCCTCGTCCCACCGTCTGTCGTGCTGGTTCTGTACGCCATGATCGCGCGTCAACCGGTAGGGCAGCTATGGCTGGCCGGTATCCTTCCGGGGTTGCTGATGGCCGGTTTGTTCATTCTGTACATCTGGATCAGATGCCGCATTCAGCCGCATCTCGGCCCCGCAATGGAAGACGCGCACGAAGTGCCACGTGCTGAGAAGATCAGGTTACTTGGGGCCGGGGCGCTGCCGTTGATCATCTTCGCGGCAATGATGGTGCCTTTTGTCAACGGCTGGACCTCGCTGGTCGAAAGCTCGGCCATTGGGGCGCTGACGGCGCTGGTTGTCTCGGTCATCAAACGTCGGATGACGTGGAAAATATTCGAAGACTGCACAAAACAGACGCTGGCGATTTCCTGCATGTTCATGTGGATTATCCTCGCCGCGCTGGGCTTCGGAGCCGTCTTTGACGGGCTGGGTGCGGTGAAGGCCATCGACAACCTGTTTACCGAACAGTTGGGTCTTTCCCCCTGGATGATCCTGATCCTGATGCAGCTCAGCTTCATCGTTATGGGGACATTCCTTGACGACACGGCAATGCTGGTCATTGTGGCCCCACTTTATGTTCCGTTGGTCGGTGCGTTGGGATTTGATCTGATCTGGTACGGCGTGCTGTACACGATCACCACCCAGATCGCCTATATGACACCGCCCTTCGGCTACAACCTGTTCCTGATGCGCGCGATGGCGCCACCCGAGATCAGCCTGAGGGACATCTACCGCTCGATCTTTCCCTTTGTCGCGGTGATGGTTCTGGCATTGGTGATCATCATGGTATTCCCGGAAATCGCCCTGTGGCTGCCCGGTTACATTTACGGAAATTAACAAGAAGGCCCACCAAAACGGGCACGCAAACTTAAAACGGAGAGGAATTAGACATGACGACAAGACGTAAGTTTCTGAAAACCGCCGGTGTTGGCGTTGCGGCCGCACCTCTGGCAGCGCCGGCCTTGGCGCAGAACACGATTACGTGGCGTATGCAAACTTATGCGGGGCCGGCACTGGCCGAACACGTGATTGATCCAGCCATCAAAATGTTCAACCAGATCGCAGGCGACCGCATGCAGATCGAGCTTTTCTATGCCGACCAGTTGGTACCCACCGGAGAGCTTTTCCGTGCCATGCAGAAAGGCACCATCGATGCGGTTCAGTCGGACGACGACTCCATGGCCTCTCCGACCGAAGTTACGGTGTTTGGCGGATACTTCCCCTTTGCGTCGCGCTACTCGCTGGATGTGCCCGTTCTGTTCAACCAGTACGGTTTGAACGAGATCTGGGATGAGGAATATTCCAAGGTCGGCGTCAAACATATCAGCGCAGGCGCCTGGGATCCCTGCCACTTTGCCACCAAGGACCCGATCAACTCGCTGGCCGATCTTCAGGGCAAACGCATCTTCACCTTCCCCACCGCGGGCCGGTTCCTCAGCCAGTTCGGCGTGGTTCCCGTCACCCTGCCTTGGGAAGATATCGAAGTCGCGGTGCAGACCGGCGAACTGGACGGTATCGCATGGTCCGGCATCACCGAGGATTACACCGTCGGCTGGGCGGACGTGACCAATTACTTCCTGACCAACAACGTCTCGGGTGCATGGGCCGGTCACTTCTTTGCCAACATGGATCGCTGGAACGAACTGCCCGAGGATCTGCAGACCCTCTTTAAAGTGTGTTGCGATCAGTCGCACTACTATCGCCAATGGTGGTATTGGGGCGGTGAAGCCAGCCTGCGGGTCAACGGCGACAAGCTGAAACTGACGACGATCCCGGATGAGGAATGGGCGCAAGTCGAACAGGCTGCCGTGAAGTTCTGGGACGAGATCGCGGCCGAAAGCCCAACCAAGGCGAAGGTGGTCGATATCTTCAAGAAATACAACGAAGTCATGCAACAGGCCGGACGGCCTTACCGCTACGGCTAAGAAACGCGCAATCCCGACGCGAGGCTTCCGGCTCGCGTCGGGATTGGACAACAGGAACCAACGCCTCTTATGCTGATGATCTCTCAGAAAGCAAAAACCAAAGCCCGGAAGCTCTTATGCGCTTCCCGGGTTTTCGAGGTGTAGATAGATGGCCATCGCAAGTTTCTTGATCGAAATTTTTGCAGCGACCATGTTGTTGCTCTTTGCCGTGCGATTGGTGCGCACCGGGATCGAGCGGCGGTTTGGCGCCTTGTTTCAATCTATCCTGACGCAGCACTCCAACAGCTATGTCGCAGGTGGTGCCGGGATGGTACTGGCCGCGATCCTGCAAAGCTCGGCTGCGGTCGCGGTGTTGCTGACCGGATTTGCCGCCGCAGGGATGGTCAGCTTCGGAATGGCTCTGGCGGGCGTTCTGGGGGCCGATGTCGGCTCGGCGCTGGTCATCCAGGTCTTGTCATACGATCTGGGCTGGCTGCAGCCGGTGTTGTTGGGGCTGGGCGGCTGGTTGTATCTCAAGTCGGACCGGGCGAACGTGCGCCTGATGGGGCGGATCATCGTGGGGATCGCGTTCATCCTGATTTCGCTGCAGTTTCTGCGCGATGCGGTTGAACCCATCCGCGAAAGCGCCTTTTTGCCCGCAATCGCGGACTATCTCGAAAGCGACTACCTCAGCGCCTTCATCGTTGGTGCGGTTCTGGCCTTTGTCATGCACAGCTCGGTCGCGACGATCCTGATGTGCGTCACACTTGTCCAGATCGGAGCAATCCCGTTTGCGGCCGGGCTTTCATTGGTTCTCGGAGCCAATCTGGGTTCGGCATTCATTCCGATGTGGCTGACGCGAGATATGACGATCCCGGCCAAACGCATACCGCTGGCCAACCTGGTCCTGCGCGGCAGTGCCGCTTTGCTGGTGCTACTCGCCGTCAACCTGACGGGTGCAGAACAGATGCTGATGGTGGCCAGCGCTGGGCAGTCTCTGATCCTGGCTCACATCGGTTTCAACTTTGCGGTCTTTCTTCTGGCCACCGGCTTTGTCACATGGATGGAACGACCCATGTCGTTGATCCTGCCTGAACAGAAGGTCGAGAAAAATTCGCTTGATCAGTTTTCGGGCGCCCTCAGCCCGCTAGACGACCCCACTGCCTCGGGTGCCAGTGTCGCGATGTCGTCGGTACGCCACGAATTGCTGCAGATGGTTACGCAGGTCGAACGGATGTTCCGACCCGTTCTGGATATCTACGAAAAAGATGACAGTGATGCCATCTCGGCCCTTTGGCAGCAGGACGAGAGGGTCAATGCGCAACTGACCGAGATTCGCCGGTATGTCGCCCGGATGCCACGCCAGAACATGAGCAAGGCACAAATCAAGACTGCACGCGGGCTGGTGGAATATGCCATCCGTCTGGAAGCGGCGGGCGATGTGGTTTCGAACAACATGACTCGCATGGCCCAGATCAAGCACACGGACCGTACCGAGTTTTCAGCGCAGGGCTGGAAAGAGTTGAAAGATCTGCACGACAGGATACTCGACAGCTTTTCGTTGGCCCGACATGTTCTGCTGGTTGACGATGTGGACTGCGCCCGGAGGTTGGTGCTGGACAAGGCCGAAGTCAAACGATTGTCACGCAACAGTCGCAAAGCGCATCTCAAGCGCCTGGAGCGCGGCCAGACCGAGAGTTTTCAGTCCAGCGATCTGCATTTGGAAACGCTGCGTGCCATGCGGGATCTGCACGGGCACGTGGCGGCAATAGCTTATCCGATCCTGTATCGGAGCGGACAGGTACTGGAAACTCGTCTGGTTATGGAGTTGGAACAAGAAGCGGCCGAAGATTGACGGTGAACAGGGAAAACCGAGACCGGGATAGCTCGGGTGAAAAGGGATGAATGCGATGGGCAAGGACGCAGTGCTGGCCGATTTGAAGGCCAAAATTGATGCCGGATTGGTTGATACGGTATTGGTCTGCATGGTCGATATGCAGGGGCGCTTGATGGGCAAGCGGTTTCATGCAGGCCATTTTGTGGCAGGCGCGTGGGAGGAGACGCATTGTTGTAATTATCTGCTGGCGACGGATCTGGAGATGGGAACGCCCGACGGCTATGCCTCGACCAGTTGGGAGCGGGGTTATGGTGATTATGTCATGAAGCCCGATCTGAGCACGTTGCGTCCGGTGCCCTGGCTTGAGGGCACGGTGATGGTGATGTGCGACGTGCTGGATCACCACACGCATAAGGAAGTGCCGCATGCGCCCCGGTCCATACTGAAACGCCAGGTCAACCGCCTGAAAGCCATGGGCTATGAGGCGATGTGCGCGACCGAGCTGGAGTTTTTCCTGTTCGAAAAGAGTTTTGACCAGATCCGCAAGGAGGGGTTCCGCGATCTGGAGCCGATTTCGGGCTATAACGAGGACTACCACATCCTGCAGACCACCAAGGAAGAGCATGTGATGCGGCCGATCCGCAATCATCTGTGGGATGCGGGGATTCCGGTCGAGAACTCGAAGGGGGAGGCCGAGACCGGGCAGGAAGAGCTGAACATCAAGTATGCGCCGGCTATGGATACGGCCGAGTATCACTCGATCGCCAAGAACGCGGTGAAAGAGATTGCCTGGCAGCACGGCCATGCTGCGACCTTCCTGCCGAAATGGCACCATGACAAGGTGGGAAGTTCCAGCCATGTGCATCAGTCTCTCTGGGCCGATGGTCAGCCCGCGTTTTATGACGCAGAGGATGAGCTGGGCATGTCGGCGCTGATGAAAAGCTACATGGCGGGGCTGCTGAAATACGCCGCCGATTACACCTATTTCATGGCGCCTTACATCAACAGCTATAAGCGCTTCATGAAGGGCACCTTTGCGCCGACGCGGATCATCTGGTCGGTGGACAACAGGACTGCGGGGTTCCGCCTGTGCGGAGATGGCACCATGGCGGTGCGGGTGGAGTGCCGGATTCCGGGTTCGGACATGAACCCCTATCTGGCGATGGCCGGGATGCTGGCGGCCGGGATAGCTGGGATCGAAGAAAAGCTTGAACTGCAGCCGCCCACTAAAGGCGATGTCTACCAAGGCGATACTGGGATGATCCCCGGCAACCTGCGCGCGGCACGGGATGCGTTGCACGGGTCAGAGATGCTGCGCGCGGCCCTAGGCGATGAGGTTGTCGATCACTATACCCGTGCGGCCGAGGTCGAGATCGAAGAGTTTGAGCGCGTGGTGACGGATTGGGAAGTGGCCCGCGGCTTCGAGCGGGCTTGAGGAGGCGGGAGCGAGGGGCCAGCCCCTCGCGCTCCCCGGGATATTTTTGGCCAGATGAAGCAGGGATCCTGTTTTCTTTGAAGATGGAGTGGACATGGGGCAGGTGTTGAAATGCATCTCGCCGATTGACGGATCGGTTTATGCGGAACGTGAGGTTTTGTCTCGGGATGAGGCCTTCGCGGCGGCTGAACGGGCGGGGGCGGCGCAGGCGAATTGGGCGGCGCGCCCATTGCGGGAGCGAATTGATCTTGTGATGGCGGGTGTGGCCGCGGTTGGCGCGATGAATGACGAGATCGTGCCGGAACTGGCCCATATGATGGGTCGGCCGGTGCGTTATGGCGGTGAGTTTGGCGGCTTCAACGAGCGCGCCAGCCACATGGCCGAGATTGCGGAAGGCGCACTGGCCGATATCGTGGTGGGTGAGGACTCGACCTTCAAACGCTACATCAAGCGCATCCCGCATGGGGTGGTGTTTGTGGTGGCGCCCTGGAACTACCCCTACATGACGGCGATCAACACGGTGGCGCCGGCGCTGATCGCGGGCAACACGGTGATCCTGAAACATGCCACGCAGACCCTGCTGGCGGGCGAGCGCATGGCGCGGGCCTTCCATGCGGCCGGTGTTCCGGAAGACGTGTTCCGGAACGTGTTCCTGAGCCATGACGTGACCAATGACCTGATCGCGGGCAACGCGTTCGACTTCGTGAACTTCACCGGCTCGGTCGGCGGCGGTCAGGCGATGGAACGCGCGGCGGCGGGCACTTTCACCGGTGTCGGAACCGAGTTGGGCGGCAAGGACCCGGGCTATGTGATGGAGGATGCCGATCTGGATGCGGCGGTTGATACGCTGATCGACGGGGCGATGTTCAACGCGGGCCAGTGCTGCTGCGGGATCGAGCGGATCTATGTGCATGAGAGCCTCTACGATGACTTCGTCGCCAGGGCGGTCGAGATCGTGAAGGGCTATAAGCTGGGCAATCCACTGGAGGCGGGGACCGCCATGGGCCCGATGGCCAATGTGCGCTTTGCCGACGAGGTGCGGGCGCAGATTGCCGAGGCTGTCGAGGCGGGGGCCGTGACCCATATCGACACCTTCCCCGAGGATGATGGCGGCGCCTATCTGACGCCGCAGATTCTGACAGGCGTCACCCATGACATGCGGGTGATGCGGGACGAGAGCTTTGGTCCGGTGGTCGGCATCATGAAAGTGTCCTCGGATGACGAGGCGATTGCGTTGATGAATGACAGCGAATTTGGCCTGACCGCCTCGCTCTGGACCCGCGACGTGGATCGCGCGGCGCGGGTGGGTGACGCCATCGAGACCGGCACCGTGTTCCTGAACCGCGCCGATTACCTGGACCCCGGCCTGTGCTGGACCGGTTGCAAGAATACCGGGCGGGGCGGCGGTCTGTCGGTCATCGGCTATCACAACCTGACACGTCCAAAGTCGTATCACCTGAAAAAGGTGACTGGCTGAGGATACCCGCCCGTCCCGTTCTCCTCCCTCGCCGGGACGGGCCCGAACATTGAGAGAAAGTAAGACATGAGCCTTGTTGGAAACTGGTCTTATCCGACCGCAATCAAATTCGGCGCCGGTCGTATCCGGGAACTGCCCGACGCCTGTGTGGCTGCCGGGATGAAAAGACCCTTGCTGGTCACGGACAAGGGGCTGGCCGATCTGCCGATCACCACCGCGACGCTGGATATCATGGAGGCCGCCGGTCTGGGCCGCGGCCTGTTCAGTGACGTGGATCCGAACCCCAACGAACGGAACCTCGATGCAGGCGTCGCGGCCTATAACGCGGGCGGCCATGACGGGGTAATCGCCTTTGGCGGCGGCTCGGGGCTGGACCTGGGCAAGATGGTGGCCTTCATGGCCGGCCAGACGCGGCCGGTCTGGGATTTTGAGGATATCGGCGACTGGTGGACCCGCGCTGATGCCGACGCCATCGCGCCGATCATCGCGGTGCCGACCACGGCCGGAACCGGGTCCGAAGTCGGCCGCGCCAGCGTCATCACCAATTCCGAGACCGATGCCAAGAAGATCATCTTCCACCCCAAGGTGCTGCCAACGGTGGTGATTTGCGACCCGGAACTGACCGTGGGGATGCCGAAGTTCATTACCGCCGGCACCGGTCTGGATGCGTTCGCCCATTGCGTCGAGGCGTTTTCCAGCCCGCATTACCACCCGATGAGCCAGGGCATCGCGCTGGAGGGGATGCGCCTGGTCATGGAATACCTGCCGCGCGCCTATGCCGACGGCGCCGATATCGAGGCCCGCGCCCAGATGATGAGCGCCGCAGCTATGGGCGCCACTGCCTTCCAGAAGGGCCTCGGCGCCATCCACGCCATGAGCCACCCCGTCGGCGCACACTTCAACACCCATCACGGCACAACCAACGCCGTCTGCATGCCCGCCGTGCTGGAGTTCAACGCCCCGGCCATCGCCGACCGCTTCCGGTCCGCCGCTGCCTATCTGGGCATCGACGGCGGCTTCGATGGCTTCCGCGCCTTCGTGCAGGAGTTCAACGACAGCCTCGGCATCCCCCGCAAACTGTCCGATCTGGGCGTCGCCGAGGCCGCAATCCCCGACCTCGTCCAGGGCGCAATCATCGATCCCTCATGCGGCGGAAACCCAATCGAACTCAACCAAAACAACCTCACAATCCTGTTCAAAGCCGCATTGTGATCTCATTCGCAGTATGCAAGTAACGCGACCGGCCCGCCCTGCGGGCCGGTTTTCCCTTCAAGAGAGGCTTGGAAGTGACCCTGTTTGTCATTGCCATCATTTTGACGGCAGCGTTGCTGCATGCGGTGTGGAACGCGATTGTAAAAACCGCAGCCGACCGGACGACCACTCTGGGGCTGGTTGCGCTGGGTCAGGTCATTCCGGCAACGGCCATGATCCTGCTTCTACCGCTGCCCAGTGCCGAGAGCTTTCCCTACATCCTGATCTCAACTGTGGTTCACTTCGGTTATTATTACATGTTGGGCAAGGCTTATCAGCATGGAGACCTCAGCGTCGTTTACCCCATCGCCCGTGGCGTTGTGCCCGCTTTGGTGTCTTTGTGGGCCATGGCGCTGGTCGGCGAAGTGCTGCCTTTGCAGGCCTGGGGCGGGATCGCGTTGATTGCGTTGGGTATTCAGCTTAGCAGCTGGAAAGCGTTGCGGTCTGGTGTGGGGCTGTGGGCCTTTGGATTCGCACTTGGTACCGGGTTCTGTATTTCGATCTACTCGGTTGTAGACGGTATTGGTGTACGGATCTCCGGCAACACGCTCAGCTACTGGGCGTGGGGGGCGTTTCTGCACCTGTTCATTGCAGGGTTCATCGGTATCCGGAAGAGGAACACCCTGGCCGCGCTTCCTGCCAAAGCGTGGATAGTGGGCATTCTGGGCGGTTTGGTGTCGATGACGGCCTACGGCCTCGTGCTTTATGCCAAGAACTTCGCCCCGTTGGGCGCGGTCTCGGCGCTCAGGGAAACATCGGTCATTTTTGCGGCGCTCATCGGGTTCGTTTTCCTGAAAGAGGGCTACTGGGTGCGACGGTTGGGTGCCGCCGTATTGATGGCGGTTGGCGTCGCCCTGATCGGCATGGCTGTGTGAAACCAGCGGCCTTGCCGCTTGCGCCGTTCGTCTCGCATAGTGGATGCGACAGATGAAGGAGCGTATTTCATGACCAAAGAGATTGTTCTGATCCACGGGGCCTTTGCCGGACCTTGGTGCATGGAGGATTATGCGACGTTTTTCCGCGACCGGGGCTGGACGGTGCACACGCCTGCACTGCGCTATCATGACAGAGACCCCAAGGCGGAACCCGATCCGGGTCTGACTGACACCAGCGTTCTGGATTATGCCGACGACATCGCGGAATTCGTGCAGGGGCTGGACAGCAAACCGGTCATCCTCGGCCACGCTATTGCAGGCGTGGTGGCGCAGCAGGTGGCCTCACGCGGGTTGGCCAGAGCCATCGTTCTGATCAACCCGAACGCGCCGTGGGGCACGCTGCCCGAAACTGACGACGAACGGGCCATTCCCCGGGCGCTGATGGAGGGCGGGGCGTTCTGGAAACAGCCGATGCGGGTCGAGTTCGACCTGATGGCCCCCTTCGCGCTCAACAAAATGCCCGAGTCGCAACAACATGAGGTGTTCGACCGGTTGGGGGCCGAAAGCGGGCGGGTGATGTTCGAGATGTTCTTTTGGATGTTCGACGACAATCACGCGATGAAGGTCGATATCGACAAGGTCGACTGTCCGGTGCTGGTCGTCTCGGGCACCGAGGACCGGGCGGTGAACCCCAACACCTGCCGCGCGTTGGCAAAACTCTACGGAGACCGCGCGACTTTCATGCCCGTGGAAGAGCACGCGCATTTCCTGTTCATGGAGCCCGGCTGGGAAGGCCCGGCCGGACAGATCGCGGACTGGTTAGATCAGAAGGTGGGCTAAGGCCGCCAACCGGGGTCAGTTATTGGTCGAGAAGGTGCTCTGCGGCTTCCATTTCAGGGTGCCGTCACTGTCGCGATGACAACGTAACAGGCGTTCTTGTATCGTGCGGACCGTCTCGGTGACCGTGTTGTCACCGGTCAGCAGGACAAATGAATCTTCAGAATAAGCCATGCCTTCGTAATAGCAGAACCGAGACTCTGCGCCGTCCGGAATGGGCGATGCGGTGCTGAGCATCTGCTGCGCGGGGGCTTGTGCGGCCAGCAAGGCAAAGGCCAGCCCGAGGGTTAGTGTTTTCATGTCGTCCTCCCGTTCGAAATCTGTTGTTGGTCTAATTGGGTCTTGGACGCTCGGAACCTCAAATGTCGTTCTTGAATGACGGATTGAGAGTAAGTGTGAACGAGATCAACGGGTTAGGCAAGGGGGGTGTTTAGGAAAACGGTTTTGCAAGTTTGTCGCGATTTGACCCAAGCACCATTCAAATCACTTTGTTGACACCTGGATTCTCAAAGAAGGGAAAAACAAAGTCGTCCTGATTTAGTAAGTCAGGAGTAGACCGCTTGCCTTAAGATACTCACGCATCTCTTTTAGATCGACTAGGTCTTCGAGTTCATGGAAGTCTTCTTCATCTATGGAGTAGTGCTCCTGAAAGCAATCGGAAAAGTACTTCTTGTAGTCCTTCGCGACCATTGCGGAGCGTAACAACCCGAGCATTGTTTGATCGTATGGAAAGTAGACTGAGTCTGGCAAATTTAGAAGAAGGCCTTCCAGATCTACGGTATTTTTGACGCCAAAGTGCTTTAATTCTGAAATAACTTCATTAATCAATTCAGGGCTAGACTCAAAAAAATCTTCATCTAAGTCGTCTTCTGGCCCAACTTTACGTACCACGGCTTCAATGGACAGCCTTGAAAGCGGGTCATGTTTTGTCTCCGGGCTGCTACTCGAAATTTTCTCTTTGTAAGTCTTCGCTTCTGCGGCAATGTTTGAAAGCTCTCGGTCCAACAATTCTAGAGTACCAGAAATAACCATCAGACGTCTTTGAAGTGCCTGTGGGAGCGCTTTGGTAGACTTGTAGTTTTGACCGTGTTCAATTTCTGCCCAAGCATGCTCGAGCGCAGTTCTAACTTGGATTTCGAACGCCAAATCGCAAATACCATCGTATTCTGGTAGTTTTCTCCGATCCTCGCCTAGCTTGCAGACTAAGTGGAGCGATCGATACCCAACCAAATTAACTTTGTCGAAAATTCGCTTGTTTATGCTGTTGTCTTCGTCAATCTCAAAGCTAGCACGCAAGAGTTTTTCTACTGTCGAAACTTCGGTTTCTAAATACACTACAACTCTAAAACCGACGATATCCGTCATTTCGTCATGTGGAGCGACGTAGCGCTTCCGGCGCGCTTTCGCTAGCGCACCGTCATGGTCCTTTACTCTTGACTGGATGGGAAGATGCTTTACCCCAGCTTTTGATATTTCACTTGAGATTATTCCAAAAGCGCTTGTCCTCAATCTTTCAAAGTCGTTTTTTCTAGAATTCAGATAGTTTTGAAATTCTTTACTCACGAATAGTTTTCCTCAAACATCCAACTCCTCCACAAACCGCGCGTTCTCCTGAATGTACTGGAACCGCAGTTCGGGTTTTTTGCCCATCAGGCGCTCGACCAGATCGCCGGTCTCGCCGGGCTCGTCCTCGTCGATTGTGACGCGGATCAGTTTGCGGGAGGCAGGGTCCATCGTGGTCTCTTTCAGGTCTTTGGCGTCCATTTCACCCAGACCCTTGAAGCGTGAGACGTCGATCTTGCCCTTGCCGCCCAGACCTTTCTCAAGCCACTCATCCCGCTCGGCCTCGTCCAGGCAATAAACGCGCTTGGCCCCTTGCGTCAGGCGGTAGAGGGGCGGGCAGGCCAGGTACAGGTGGCCCGCGTCGATCATCGGGCGCATCTGGGTGAAGAAGAACGTCATCAGCAGCGAGGCGATATGCGCCCCGTCCACATCCGCGTCGGTCATGATGATGACCTTGTCATAGCGCAGGTCGTCGACGTTGAACTTGGTGCCAAGGCCCACGCCCAGAGCCTGCGTCAGGTCGTTGATCTCGGCATTGGTGCCCAGCTTGGAACTGGCCGCGCCCAGCACGTTCAGAATCTTACCGCGCAGGGGCAGCAGGGCCTGTGTTTTGCGGTCCCGACCCATTTTGGCGGACCCGCCCGCCGAGTCGCCCTCGACGATGAATAATTCGGTGCCGTCGCGTGTTGAACTGGAACAGTCCACCAGCTTGCCGGGAAGACGAAGTTTCTTAGTGGCGGACTTGCGTTGTGTTTCCTTCTCGGCCCGTCGGCGCAGGCGTTCCTCAGCCCGCAGGATGAGGAAGTCTAGAATCGCGCCGGCGGATTTCGTGTCGGCGGCCAGCCAGTTGTCGAAATGGTCGCGGACCGAGTTTTCGACCAGCCGTTGCGCCTCGACCGTGGCCAGACGGTCTTTGGTCTGGCCGACGAATTCCGGCTCAGAGATAAAGCACGACACCAGCGCGCAGCCACCGGTGATCAGGTCGTCGCGCGTGATCTGACCCACTTTCTTGTTGTTGATCAGCTCGCCATAGGCCTTGATCCCCTTGAGGACGGCGGCCCAGAATCCGGCCACATGAGTGCCGCCTTCGGGGGTGGGGACGGTGTTACAGTAGGATTGGATGAATCCGTCGCGCGAAGGCGTCCAGTTGATCGCCCATTCGACCTTGCCGGGGGTGCCGAATTTCTCGTTGAAGTCCACGGTGCCGGCAAAGGGTTGCTCGGCATATGTCGAGGAGCCGTTCATCGTCTCTTTCAGGTAATCCGACAGGCCGCCGGGGAAATGGAAGGACGCCTCGGTCGGCGTCTCACCGTCGTCGATGGCGGATTTCCAGCGGATTTCGACGCCCGAGAACAGGTACGCCTTGGAGCGGATGGATTTGAACAGGCGGGCGGGCTTGAACCGGTGATGGCCGAAGATTTCTTCGTCTGCATGGAAGGTAACTGTTGTGCCGCGCCGGTTGGGGGCCGCACCGACTTTTTCCACGGGGCCCAGCGGGATACCGCGAGAAAACCGTTGTTCAAAAAGCTGCTTGTCGCGCGCCACCTGCACGACCATCGAATCCGACAGAGCATTCACCACTGAGGCGCCAACACCGTGCAGACCGCCCGAGGTCTGATAGGCCTTGCCCGAGAATTTGCCACCCGCGTGCAGGGTGCACAGGATCACCTCGAGCGCCGATTTGTCCGGGAACTTTGGGTGCGGGTCGATCGGGATGCCGCGCCCGTTGTCGCGCACGGTCAGGGCGTAATCGGCGTGCAGCTCGACCTCAATCCGGTTGGCGTAACCGGCGACCGCTTCGTCCATCGAGTTGTCGAGGATTTCGGCGACCATATGGTGCAAAGCGCGCTCATCCGTGCCGCCGATATACATACCGGGGCGTTTGCGGACAGGTTCCAGACCTTCAAGCACCTCGATTGAGGAGGCGTCATAGGTCGTTGTGGCAGGTGCGCTCAACAGATCTTCGGGCATGGGTGCTGCTCTTGTTTTCGGGTTTTCCCCATTATGGCAGGTGATGTGGTTCGGGGGAAGAGGGGGGCGAAGTGTTGTGTGCTCCTTAACGCATTCAATTGTTTTACACGCTCAATGATACTAAGCTGACGAAGTCGAATAGAGGGCACCAACTGGCCGGAACCACGTCTTTTCCCGCATCAATCGGGTTTCTCTGCCGTGAATCGGGCGCCTCCCACACGGTGTCGCTGAACATCGTCGACAAATCGCGCGTACATGTCGATGAACCCTTTTCCTTTGGAGGGGTTTCCCGCCCGTTCCGCCTCGGCATCCAGCTCTCGGTACATGTGAAGGCGTTCAGCCAGAATTGTACCCCAGGGTTGGGTAAGATCATCCGTCGAAATAACAGTAAAGCCCGCCTGTTCAAGCAATGCTTGGTAGTCCGGGATGCTGTGCAGGGTCTGGCAGGCAAAACGGACGCGGTATTCTTCGATCTCTTCGTCCGGCAATGGGCTGTGCATCACCCAGTCGGTAAACGAAAACCGGGCGCCAGGGCGAAGGACCCTGAAGACTTCCTGCAATGCGCGCGAAGTATCCGGAATATGCAAGAACGATTCCTGACTGACCGCGGCATCAAAGCATGAAGCGTCAAAGGGCAACTCCATTGCGCTCCCTTGAACAGGATGAACTTTATTCTGTAAGCCCACAAGATTGTTCAGTTCTTCCGCCCCGGCGACGCGGTTTGGGCTAAGGTCCAGCCCGGTCACGTCAACTCCTCGTTCAGCCGCATACCATCGCGCTGGGCCGCATAGACCGGCGCAAACATCGAGCACGTGGTCGCCCGGTTTCATACCGGTGTTGTCCGCCAGACATGCATTAGCATTCAGCCCATCATAGTGGTCCTGATCGAAGGGATAGAGATCGGCTGGATGTACGTTTTCCAGCGAACCCCTGCTATTTTGAAGTTTGGTCAAGATATGTGGGGCTGAAATCGGGTGGTTTGCGTACCACGCTGCGACGTCGTTTTCTTTTGCGTCCATGGGAAATCCATCTCTTTTGAATTCAAGAAGCTTACTTCCCCGGGGCTTGCCGTCAATTATGCGCGTTCAGAATTGCCTCGAACAACACAAAGATCGCCCCTAGGGTGAGTTTCAACGTAACCATCAGGCGAGAACTCGATGAGCTGGATCAAAACCATTCCGTTCGAAGAGGCAACGGGCAAGCTGAGAAAGCTTTACGGGCGGATCACGGGGCCGGGTAACAATGTAGACAATATCATGATGGCGCATTCTCTGCGTCCTCATTCGATGGAAGGGCACATGGCGCTGTACAAGAATGTGCTGCACCACTCGGCCAACACGATCCCGAAGTGGTTTCTCGAAACCCTTGGCGTCTGGGTCAGTTCACTGAACCGCTGCGGTTATTGTGTCGAGCATCATTTCAACGGGCTGCAGCGCTTGTTGGGGGATAAGCCGCGAGGTGACGCCATCCGCGCAGCGATCGAGACATGCGACCCTGAAACCGCCCCGTTGAACTCAGCGCAGATCGCAGCCATGAAATATGCACAAATTCTGACCGAGGCTCCGGCGGAGTTGACGGAACGCGACGTGGCCGCATTGCGGGATGCTGGCTGGGATGATGGTGAGATCCTGGAGATCAACCAGGTTTGTGCCTATTTCGCGTATGCCAACAGAACTGTATTGGGGTTGGGGTGTTCGACCGAGGGAGACATTCTTGGGCTATCGCCCAACAACTCGGACAATCCTGATGATTGGGGACACCGTTGAACGGCTGTCCTGTGGCGCAACGAACCGACCTGTCTTAGGGTTCGAATGAGGGTGCGGACCCGGGCATTCAGCGCAAACGCATACCGAGTTTCCCACAGTTTGGAACTCAATTTGCAGGCAGTCCTGAAGCCGGGCGATCAAACCGACTGTTCGGTGGCGGCAGTAGATATCTGTTACCTCTGTTTGGTACGTGGAGTGGGCAGTTGAATTGCTCTGACATTCCGTATTCAAAAGTCTCACTTTGAAATAAATCAGTTCCTCTCTTGTTTCTGGCGCGGGCCGAGCCTAAGGCTGGCGGAATGAGGAAAGTGATGACATATCCCGCCCATTTTCGCGCCATTGCGGTGTTGGGTTTGCCGCTGATCGGCGGGCACCTTGCGCAGTTTGCGATCGGGTTGACCGATACCGTCATGCTGGGATGGTACGGAGTCGAGGCGCTGGCCGCAGTGACGCTGGCCAGCAGCTATTACTTTGTACTTTTCCTGTTTGGCGCAGGGTTCGGCTGGGCCGTCATGCCGATGGTCGCCACCGCTGCCGCCGAAGAAGATGAGACCAGTATCCGACGCTCAACGCGCATGGGACTGTGGTTGTCGCTGATCTACGCGACCGTGATGATGCCCCTTCTGTGGTGGTCCTATCCGGTTCTGATAGCGTTGAAGCAGGAACCGCAAGTGGCTGAAACTGCTTCCGAATACCTTCGCATCGCCGGGTGGGGGCTGTTCCCGGCATTGCTGGTCATGGTTCTGAAATCCTATCTGGCGGCATTGGAGCGGACGCAGATCGTTTTATGGATCACGGTTCTGGCCGCGGTGGTAAACGGTATCACGAACTACGCCCTGATCTTTGGTAATTGGGGCGCCCCCGAATTGGGCGTTACCGGTGCGGCCATTGCGTCGGTCGTAACACAACTCGTTTCGCTGATTTGTGTCGTGGTTTATGCGGTCCGGGCATTGCCCGAGCACAGCCTGTTCCAGCGCTTCTGGCGTCCGGATTGGGAGATGTTCTTCAGCGTTCTGCGGCTTGGCGTTCCCATCGGGTTGACGACTTTGGCCGAAGTATCACTGTTTGCTACCTCCGCTGTCATGATGGGCTGGCTGGGGCAGGTGCCGCTGGCCGCGCACGGAATCGCGCTGAACCTCGCCTCAGCCACGTTCATGGTGCATTTGGGTTTGTCAAACGTGGCAACGATCCGGGCTGGCAATGCTTTGGGCCGCAGGGACCGGGCGCATCTGGAAAAAGGAGCGATCGCTGTGACGGGCATGTCGCTGGTGATGTCTTTTGTTGCGATCGTGCTGTTCCTGACCTGCGCCGAGCCATTGATTTCACTGTTCATCGAATCCGATGATCCACAGCGTCCGCAGATCGTTGCGATTGGTACGGGCCTGTTGGCAATGGCGGCCCTGTTCCAACTTGTGGACGGTGCTCAGGTCATTGCATTGGGTCTGCTGCGCGGGTTGCAGGACGCAAAGATACCAATGGTCATGGCTGCGCTCAGCTATTGGGTCGTGGGTATTCCGGCCTCGTATTTCTTTGGGTTCATCCAGGGAATGGATGGGATCGGAGTCTGGCTGGGTCTTGTGCTTGGTCTCGCCTTTGCAGCAGTCCTGCTTATGGCCCGTTTTTGGTTGAGGTCAGTTCGCGAAGTTCCTGTTCCCGCGGAATAATTTACTCTCTTGCGACTCGATCCGCTTTTTTGCGCACCAGCACTGTGCGCAAGTCATGCATTGCCATCAGCAGCCGGTCGGTCACCTCCTCAAGCTCTTGGTCCGAGGCTTTGGATTGCGCCCATTGGGCTGTCTGGTTCAGGTGATCCACCGTGCGATGAATGTCGTCGATGCTGCGCTGCGCCAACAACGTTTTGCGTTCGTCCATCCAACGAGCAATTTCGGCCGTCTCATCGTCATTCAGAACGTGCTGCCCATGGGGTTTTACTTCGCCGTTGCGGACGTTCACAACGGCGATTTGCTTCATTTCAATCCGCTGTTGGCGGTTTTCAGTATCGACCCTGAACACGACCGCGCCATTCTCGCGCACGCGGAAATAATATTCTGGCAGTTCTGCAGTCATGTGGTCCTCCGGATTCAGGTCAGCGAAGCACAAAACTTCTGTATGCGGGTGCAGGCTTCTTTCAACGCCTCGTCCGAGGTCGCGTAGCTGACCCGGAAATTGGGTGACAAACCAAAAGCCGCGCCAAAGACGACTGCCACGTCAGCCTCTTCCAATAAGGCGTTGGCGAAGGTTTCATCCGTATCGATGACGGTCCCTGCGGGTGTCGTCTTGCCGATCAGACCAGCGATCGAAGGGTAGACATAAAACGCGCCTTCGGGCGTTGGGCAGGTGATGCCGTCAATCCGGCTCAGCATGTCGACCACCAGATCGCGGCGGCGTTTGAAAATCTCGGCATTCGGGGCCAGAAAGGCCTGCGTACCATTCAGCGCCTCGACCGCGGCCCATTGGCTGACCGAGCAGGGGTTCGAGGTGGATTGCGACTGGATCTTGCGCATTGCGGCGATGATCTCGACCGGACCAGCCGCGTAGCCAATGCGCCAACCCGTCATCGCATAGGCCTTGGACACGCCATTACAGGTGAGCGTTCGGTCATAGAGTCCGGGTTCAATCTCGGCGGGCGTGCAGAATTCGAAACCGTCATAGGCCAGATGCTCATACATATCGTCGGACATGATCCAGACATGAGGGTGGCGCATCAGGATGTCCGTCAGGGCCTTTAACTCAGCGCGGCTGTATCCCGCACCAGTCGGGTTCGACGGCGAGTTGAAGATGAACCACTTGGTCTTCGGGGTGATCGCCGCTTCCAGTTGTTCGGCGGTCAGCTTGAAATTGTTGTCCAGAGTGGTCTCAACCACAACCGGTGTACCGCCTGCCAGCAAAACCATATCCGGATAACTGACCCAATATGGCGCAGGGATGATGACTTCGTCGCCGTCATTCATCGTTGCCATCAGAGCGTTGTACAATGTCTGCTTGCCGCCTGTCCCGACCGAGATCTGGGCCGGCGTGTAGTCCAAACCGTGATCCCGCTTCATCTTGGCACAGGCCGCCTGTTTCAGTTCGGGGATACCATCGGGGGCGGTGTACTTCGTTTTACCGGCGGCGATTGCCGCAACTGCCGCGTCCTTGATGTTCTGCGGCGTGTCAAAATCCGGTTCACCTGCGCTGAGCCCGATGACATCGCGACCCGCCGCCTTCAATTCGCCTGCCTTTGCGGTCATGGCAATGGTCGGAGAGGGTTTGACGCGCGACAATGTCGCAGACAGGAAGGTCATGGCGGCCTCGGTTTGTAAGTTTGTCCGGACTGTCATAGGGTGCGCCCGAAATACGATCAAGTCATACAAGATACAGGTATAGGAGACCCCCAATGAACGACGAAACGGACTGGTTCGGACCGGACGCGGCGACATTCGGGGATCGTGTCGCCGGCGCGCGCGAGGCGACGGGAATGACACAGACCCAGCTGGCCCGCCGTCTCGGAGTCAAAAAGGCCACCGTTGCCGCGTGGGAGGACGATCTGTCCGAACCGCGCGCTAACAAACTGTCGATGATGGCCGGAATGCTCAACGTCTCGATCATGTGGCTGCTCACGGGCGAAGGAGAGGGGATGGACGCGCCTAACGCCTTGAGCGAGGCCAATACCGATCTGGCGCCTCTGGTTGCAGAGATGCGTGCCATTCGAGGGGAAATGCGCGCCAGTTCCGAACGGTTGGCGCGCGTCGAAAAGACTCTGCGTTTGAAGCTGGAAGAGACCGAATGACCGAGCCACGCGAAACCCGGATCAAGCGCATGAAGATGCGTTCGATGCGGCGCGGGATCAAGGAAATGGATCTGATCCTGTCGGCTTATGCCGACCGCAATCTGGCGGCGATGGATCCGGCCCAGTTGGAAGCCTACGATGCGTTGTTGCACGAAAACGATCAGGACCTCTATCAATGGGTCACTGGTCAGTCTGCTGCACCCGAACCCTTCGCGGATCTGATTGCCGACATAGCGCAAACCTTTCAAAAATAGCATAAAATCCGGCTTAACTGATTTTTCGGGATTTCGCGTCATCTTGCCTTGAACGGCGCGGATGAATCGGAGGGTCATATGAGTTTGGAATTGCAGGTCTCCGGGCAAGGAACCAAGGGGTTCATGTCCAGCTACCTAGAGGCTTTGGCGTTGGTCGAGCGGCTGCACCGGTTGCTTCTCGACGTCATCAAGGATGAGTTCGAGCGTGTCGGCGTTCTGGAAATCAATGCCGTTCAGGCCCTGCTGCTGTTCAATATCGGCGATCATGAAGTCACCGCAGGTGAACTGAAAAGTCGCGGATATTATCAGGGCAGCAACGTCAGCTACAACCTCAAGAAACTGGTTGAAATGGGATACATGCATCACCAGAGATGCGAGATCGACAGACGCTCGGTTCGGGTGCGGCTGACACCTCGTGGGCGTGAGATAAGGGATATCGTCTCAGATCTATTTGCCCGTCACGCTGATGGGCTTCAGAGCCGTGGTGTCCTTAGCATAGACGGTATCGAGGATATTACCGGATCGCTGCGTCGCGTGGAAAGATACTGGACCGACCAGATCAGGTATATCTATTGACGATCAACGCGCCTTTGGGCTGAGGCCCGACAGGATCAACCCCTCCAGCTCTTTGATCAGCTTTCGGGTCATGGCGTCCTCATAATCTTCGAAACCCAGTGCAACTTCGACAAATGCGCCTGGTCCCAGAATGACCCATGCGTTGTAATAGGCGGATAACTCACCAACCTGCACATATCGCTTGTCGCTATGTGTCGGATCATCGGCGCCAATGACCAATCCGTTGATCGTGATCCCGGATGCGCTCAGGGTCTGTTTGACGTCGCGCGGATGGGGGCCAAGATTGTGTTTGCCGTCGCCTGACAAGTCCAGCGTACGTTTCCAACAATCGGACTGTTCGGCCAAAAGCTTGGCCCCAAACACCATGGCAGACCCAACGGCGGTGCCCTGAGGTGCCGAGGATCGTGTGACCGAATCCAGACGTTGCCCGATTTGTTGAAGGTCCGTGGAGGAGCGAACTTCCGTCCAATCCAGAAGAATGCGTTGATGGCTGGCCTCGCTCCACTCGAATATCGCCAGACGAACGGGCGCAGCAGGATTTGACAGGATCAGTTGCTGAACCTCGGGGCGACGCAACGCTGCTGACAGACCGCGGAGCTGAAGACGGTATTCCTGGCTATCGACCGAGCCAGACACATCCAGGCCCAGCGCCAGAGCTTGCCGGCATTCGGCCCAAACCGGAGGCGCTGTCAGGCTGAACAAAAGTGCCAGCAACCGGATCAATTCGGATGACCTTTTGAAACTGCACTCAGTTCGAGCGTGTTCAACTCGCGTTCCAGTTTCCGCCGCATGGCCCGCTCGAAATCTTCAAACCCATTTGCAATTTCCAGAAAGGCACCGGGACCACGCAGAACATTGTTCTCGAAGAACGGGATCAAATACAGCTCACCCTCGAAATCGGCGGCGTTGATGACGAGGCCATTGACGACCGTGTCACCGAAGGGAAAATGCCTGTAAGCGATTTCAGGTCCATAACCGTCGTTGTTCGACCCATCCCCTGACAGATCAATGGTTTGAAACAGACATCTGGGCGCCTGCTGCATCAGGGTTGCCCCAAAGGCCAGAGCATACCCCATGGCCGTCGCCGAACCACTGTCCGAGCGGACGGATTGTGAAATACGCGAAGAAGCGAAAGTGAGGTCGTTGTCGTTCTCTATCATTTTCCAGTCGAGAATAACCCGCTGGATATCGCGCCCGCTCCATTCATAAACTGATAATGCAACGGGCAGTGAGGATGAAAAAAAAGCATCTCGCACCTCGGGTGCAATCAGAGCTGCAGCGAGGCCCTGCCTCTGTAACACATCCTCATTCGCGTCGACCGAAGTTGATATGTCTAATGCCAGCGCCAAGGCGAGACGACAGGTTTCGGCCTGACCGGGGCTGGCCAGAATAGCCAGCCCAAGGGATGCCAGCCAGCGGATCACCAGTGCCCGGTGCTTTCCATACTGGCCCAGGGTTCAGCGGGCTCGAGTGCTTCGCCGTTTTGCAACAGCTCAACCGAAATATTGTCGGGCGACCGGACAAACGCCATACGCCCGTCGCGCGGCGGGCGGTTGATGACGACGCCATTGTCCTGAAGGTGCTGGCAGGCCTCGTAGATGTTGTCGACGCCATAGGCGAGGTGACCGAAATGGCGGCTGTCGCTGGGCAACGCGTCATCGCCGTCCCAGTTATATGTCAGCTCAATCGGTGCGTCTTCCTGACCCGGAGGGGCCAAGAACACCAGGGTAAAGCGCCCGGCCTCACTCTCGTACCGGCGGGTTTCTTTCAGGCCCAATAGTTCATAAAACTCTATGGATTTCTCCAGATCCTTCACGCGGACCATGGTGTGAAGATATGTCAGCCCCATCGTGACTTCCCTTACATTGATTGTGATTTTCAGCAGCTTAGCGCGCAGTCATCGTGTGTCGAGGGGTGCGGCGGATCACAATTCCAATTTTGCACGAAACGCCGCACATCTCGCGGTTCCGGTAGGGAAGTCGACGATATATAGTGGTGGGCGACTCATCGCTGGAAAGGATAATTTCATGCCTCTGTCTGCCGACCAACTGGCCGAGATCGACGCGCAACGTGCTCAGTCCCATCCGACCCGCCGCGTTGTTGCCGAAGGTATGGAAGATCACCTTTACACGGCGCAACCGGTTCTGGATCACGGATTTGTCCGGGTTATCGATTATATGGGCGACGATGCTGCAATTTGTCAGGCGGCGCGTGTGTCTTACGGCAAAGGCACCAAGTCGGTACAGAATGACGAGGGGCTGATCCGCTATTTGATGCGGCACTGGCATTCGACACCATTCGAGATGTGCGAGATCAAACTGCACGTCAAATTGCCGGTCTTTGTCGCGCGCCAGTGGATTCGCCATCGGACGGCAAATGTGAACGAATATTCCGCCCGTTATTCGATCCTGGATCGCGAGTTCTATATTCCTGCACCCGAAAACGTCGCCGCCCAATCCGAGGTGAATAACCAGGGGCGAGGCGACGCGTTGCAAGGTGAGGAAGCAGCACGCGTTCTAGAGATTCTCAAGGCCGACAGTGCCCGGTGTTACGACAACTACGAATCCATGATCGATCAGGATGGTCAGCAGGGGCTGGCCCGCGAGTTGGCCCGCATGAACCTGCCGGCAAATATCTATACCCAATGGTACTGGAAGGTGGACCTTCACAACCTGTTCCATTTCCTGCGCCTGCGCGCAGACCCGCATGCACAATATGAGATACGGGTCTATGCCGAGACCCTGTGCAAAATCGTTGCCGACTGGGTTCCTTTCGCCTATCGCGCGTTCGAAGACTACCGCCTTGGCGCGGTCAATTTGTCGGCTCAGATGGTTGCTTGCCTTCGACGGATGCTGGCAGGTGAGGCTGTCACGCATGAGAATTCGGGCCTGACCGCCCGCGAGTGGCGAGAGTTTCAGGATGTGATCCGCGAAGGCTGAACTCGCATATCATTTGTCTATACGTTTTGTCATGTATCTGTTACATTGGATGCATGACAATGATCTCGGATATTCGAAATGTTGCCGCAGCTCTGCTGCTGGCGGGTACGGCTCATGCGCAATCTCCGATTGCAGAGGTGATCTGTGAACCCACCAGCCGGATGCACGACAAGTTGACACTTCAGTTCGGATCGCAGCAGGCAGCATCGGGTATACGCGGGCCCGAGCAGATCATGGAAGTCTGGACCAGCGAATCCGGTGATTGGACCTTGGTTATTACCTATGCAACCGGAACGTCCTGCATCGTTGCAATGGGCGAAAACTGGTTCACCCATGCCGAAGCAGATCCGGCACGAGGGTGAATTTTCCTGGAAGGGCGGTCAACGGCCGGAAATTGGCCGCTAACCTTTTTTGGAAACGTCCCACCTTTGGTGAGAGCAAATTACAATGGCTTCAAATCAGCCGCCATCTGACGACCGTCACGTCCGTCCTGCAGCTCGTACGAGACTTTCTGATTATCAGCGAGCCCGGTCAGACCGGATCGTTCTACGGCTGAGATATGAACAAACACGTCTTTGCCGCCTTCATCGGGGGCGATAAACCCATAGCCTTTGGTTGTATTAAACCATTTCACGGTGCCGGTTGGCATTTCCCGTGTCTCCTTCCTACTTACACGTTGACCCCTAAATTGGCGGGGACAGTAGTTGACGCAACCGCAACACATCACAGTTCGCCCAAGCGAGACGGCCCGAATTGCGTGTTTCGTCTTTTTCAACATTGCACGGTGAAGTAAAAAATCAAGAATAACCGGGGTAAGCATTTCATTTTGCCCAACATTGCATCAACGACAGGAACAACCCGATCATGCGCCTTTATGGATTGAAAACCTGTGATACCTGCCGCAAGGCATTGAAATCGCTTCCAAATGCTGAGTTCGTGGATGTTCGGGCGCAAGGTGTGCCGGATTCAGTGATAACGACGGCGTTCCAACGTTTCGGCAAAGCCTTGCTCAACACTCGGTCAACAACCTGGCGGGATTTGGATGAATCCGAGCGGGATCGTCCTGCTTTGGACCTGTTGGCAGAGCATCCCGCGTTGATGAAGCGTCCATTGATCGAAGCAGACGGCAGATTGTTCTTGGGCTGGACCGAAGAAACACGCCGAGGCCTTGGTGTTGTCTGAGAAACCACATATCTGACATCTGAAACTGTGGAGACGGAAGAATGCGGAACGCTGCAATGATCTTGGGCGTCATCGCCGGCCTTGTTGGAATGATTGTCGGCTTTTTTGGCTATGGCTTCGTGGAACTGGTTGATCAGTTTGGTGAGATCGACGGCATTGCCGAGCAGGTCGAGAATCCCGAACTGGTTCAGACCATCTCGATCCTGGCGCCCCTTCTGGCAATTGCAGGGGGCGCAATGGCTCATGCGCGTGCGCTTGTGGCTGGTGTTTTGCTGCTGCTTTCGGCGGCCGGCATGTACTACGCCTTTGGTTTCGGCGTGTTCACCATGTTCCCGATTGCCTTTGCCGCAGTGGCCGGGGTTCTTGGGCTGGCCGCGGGAAAGCCGGACGAGCCCAAGACGCATTTCTAAATCACTTGATGCGCAGGATTCGGTCCAGCGACAGAGGGCCTGCGCCATTGATCACGATCACCGCAAGCGTGAAGGACCACAGTGTCCGATCATCCAGCAGGTTCGGAGCGTTCGTGAAGTAGCTACCCAGCTCGGTACCGTGCCCGTTAACGTCCACGATCGTCTGAACCCAGACAAACGCGATCATGCCCAATGCGGAGATGCGCGAGAGTAAGCCTACCACGATCAGAGCGGGCAACAGGAATTCCGCCCATGTGCCCGCCACGGCAACCGCCCAGTGAAAGATACCCAGTTGGGAGCTGTCATAGCTGACAGCTTCCATGGCTTTGGGGAAAATCTGTACATAAGCACCGTCAGACGGGCGCAAGAACCCGAAAAATCCGCTGCCCAGTTTGGTCGTCGCCGAGTTCCAGTAGTACACCAGCAGAGTTGCCGCAAAAACCAGCCGGGCCAAGGTCGGTGTCAACCAGCCAGAGGTCACCTCCAGCCGTCCCAGGGTGTTGTTGTACGTAGAAATCAGGGCAGTCATGTATCCAGCCTTTCGATAGTCACGGAAGTAATCGCACCGCCCTGCAAAAGCAGTGCCAGAGTGGTTCCCAGGTCAAAGTCGTGGGTTTCTGCAGTTGTCGCCTCAAACGCTTCGCCGATGGTTTCACCGTTCTGAATTCGTTCGATCCAGCCGGCACCGCCAGGCGGTAGTTCATGCGGGGCAGGGTCATATTCCGGACGAGTGATCAGGACGTCCTGTGCGCCCGCTTCGGGTTTGGGAGCATCTTCCTGCGTGTTGAACCGCCAAATTGCATGAATCGGCCAGACCGAGCGGACGATCTGCACCGCCGGAGCCAATGTAAGCTTTGCCCGCATCAGATCCTCGGGCGCGACGGCCAGAGCATCCGGATCGATCGGTTGACCATCGGCCGCGTGATAGGATCGCCGAATTGCAAGTTCCAACCGGGCGACATCCGGCAGGTAACCCAGATGGGAAAGCTGCTCCATTTTGGCCAGAAAACCCGGAAACTCTTCCCCATAATACATCATCATAGGTGAAGACGGCGGATGCTGGCGCAGAAAAATTCCCGCCAAGCCGTCCATGTTTTGCGGGCCCAGCAGTTTGGCAATCACCGGGAAGGCCTGATGCATTGCCTCGGTCAGGGATACGGCGACGTTGTTGCGATAGACGCTGAAACGGCCCCCCGCCGGTTGGTCGGCTGAATCCAGCAGACCGTCCGGAACGGGTTGGCTTGCATCCAACAGGGCCGAGTGAAAAGCGGTTTGCGACACCCTCATGCCGGAACCCGGTCCAAAGCCGATTGTGCGCGTTCCGCTTCGGCCCGCAGGACCGGCCAGTCGGGAACATCAGTGTCCCATTCGATCAGAATTGGCTTGGGTCCCGACCGGTCCAGAACGTAATCCAGCAGAGCCCAAACCGGATCGACGACTTCGCGCCCATGGCTGTCGATCAACAGCGGGTGGCCGTGATCGTCCTCGTCTTCGTCATGACCGCCAAGGTGAATCTCGCCAACCTGCTCCAGCGGGTAGGCGTCGATATAGCCCTGTGGCGAGAAATCGAGGTTGGTGGCAGAGACAAAGACATTGTTGACGTCCAGCAACAAGCCGCAGCCCGTTCGCCTGGCGATTTCGCGAAGGAAGTCGGGCTCGGACCAAGTGCTTTCCTCAAAAGCAAGATAGCTGGACGGGTTTTCCAGCAGCATTTGCCTGCCAACGACTTCCTGTACCTGATCGATATGATCGCATACGCGGGCCAGTGTGGTGTCGGTATAGGGCAGGGGCAGAAGGTCGTTCAGAAAATGACTGTCATGGGTTGACCAGGCCAGGTGCTCGGAAAAGCTTGCCGGGTTCAGCCAGCCGACCAAACTTTTCAAACGTGTCAGGTGGTCAGAGTTCAGCGGATCCTCTCCACCAATGGAAAGGCCGACACCATGGACGGAAATCGGAAACTGTTCGGACAGGTGTCGTAACTGCGCCAGCGGACGGCCACCGTCGCCCATGTAGTTTTCGGCATGAATTTCCAGCCATGCCACTGGTTTTGCGTGATCAAGGATCTGCGAGAAGTGCTGCGGCTTGTATCCTACGCCCGGTGCGGCAGGCAGTCGGTTCGATCGGAGAGCATCATCCAACATAAGCGCGTTCCCTGACTACGACGAAAAGGGCGGGCGATGTTGCCCGCCCCCAAATCTTCGTTTGCGAGGCCTTATGCCGGCAGGTCACGCTCCAGCGGCTCGAGCGAGCCGTGGCGGGGCGTACCGTCGGCGGACTTGGGCAGTTCGATATCGGCGCATGTGCCGGCATCGACCAAGGTCCAGGCATTGCCCTGATAATCAACGGTCGAGGTGCCTGCGCAGGTAGTGCCGGGGCCCGCGGCGCAGTCATTCTGACCGGCCAGCGAAACGCCATAGCACTTTTCTTTGGCTTGCGCGGTTGCTGTAGTGGCTGCGCCCGATACAGCAGCTGCAACTGCGGTTGCGATGACCAGGGACTTTGCGGTGTTCGACATCTCGGTAATCCTCTTGATGACTGGGTATGTCTGCTTGTGACAATGACAAAGGTAATGGCTTGCGGGCCAGAGTTGAATTCACGAGCCCGTGTCTCACGAGCGCGTCAAAGGTAGTCATGCCACCTTGCGCGTTAACAAACTGTTTTTGAAGTGGAAAATTGGAAATGTTTCAATCCGGCCCCAAAAAGGGGGCCGGATTCACGGCAATTTGCTGCCGAATGTTACAACAGGTCCGGCGGGGTCGCGGACTGGCCCAGCTCTTTTGTTACAGCTTCAAGTGATTGAACCTGTGTCTGTTTTTCACCCAGCCGGCGAACGCTGACCGTGCGCTCTTCGACTTCGCGGTGGCCGACGGCAAGAATGACCGGAACCTTGCCGACCGAATGCTCGCGGACCTTGTAGTTGATCTTCTCGTTGCGGATGTCGGCTTCGGCGCGGACACCGGCGGCCTTGAGCGTTTCAACCACTTCCATCACGTATTCATCTGCGTCCGAGGTAATCGATGCGACGACCACCTGCCGCGGAGCGAGCCAGAACGGCAATTTACCTGCGTGCTCCTCGATCAGGATGCCGATGAAGCGTTCGAAAGATCCAAGGCAGGCGCGGTGCAGCATGACAGGACGGTGTTTGGCGCCATCAGCGCCGATGTAAGTGGCGTCCAACCGTTCCGGCAGAACGAAGTCCACCTGGAACGTGCCGCATTGCCAGTCCCGGCCAATCGCATCGGTCAGGACAAACTCCAGCTTGGGCCCATAAAATGCGCCTTCTCCGGGGTTCAGCTCTGGTTCGACACCCGCTGCGCGAGTGGCGTTCAGCAACGCTTCTTCGGCTTTGTCCCAAACCTCGTCCGACCCGGCCCGTTGTTCCGGGCGGTCCGAGAACTTGATCTTGAAACTGTCAAACCCGAGGTCCTTGTAGACATCCGTCAGGAAGCCGATGAAGCGTGCGCACTCGTCGCCGATCTGATCTTCAGTCGAAAAGATATGAGCGTCGTCCTGCGCGAAGCCTCGAACGCGCATGATGCCATGCAGCGCGCCCGATGGTTCGTATCGTGCGCACGACCCGAATTCCGCCATGCGTAGCGGCAGGTCGCGATACGACTTTAGACCCTGTTTGAAGATTTCAACGTGGCAGGGGCAGTTCATCGGTTTCAGCGCGTTGACCGATTTCTCGCGCGCGTGTTCTTCGTCCACTTCAACGATGAACATATGCTCCTGGTATTTGTCCCAGTGGCCGGACTTTTCCCACAGTTTGCGGTCTACGACCTGGGGTGTGTTCACCTCAACATAGCCACCGCGGTGCTGGGCGCGGCGCATGTAATCCTGCAACTGGGTGTAGATGGTCCAGCCGTTCGGGTGCCAGAAGATCTGACCCGGGGCCTCTTCCTGCATGTGGAACAGGTCCATCTCGCGACCCAGCTTGCGGTGGTCGCGTTTGGCGGCTTCTTCCAGCATGTGCAGGTGGGCCTTGAGCTTTTCCTTGCCGGTGAAGGCCACGCCATAGATGCGTTGCAGCATCGCGCGGTTGCTGTCGCCACGCCAATAGGCGCCGGCAATGCTCATCAGCTTGAAGGCGTCACCCGGCAACTGACCGGTATGTTGCAGGTGCGGACCGCGGCACAGATCCTGCCAATGGCCATGCCAATACATACGCACTGGCTCGTCACCCGGGATCGCTTCAATCAACTCGACCTTGTAAGGCTCGTTGTTGGCTTTGTAGAATTCGATCGCACGGTCCCGATCCCAGACCTCGGTGGTCACGGGATCACGCTTGTTGATGATTTCTTTCATCTTTTTTTCGATGAGGCCGAGATCTTCGGGCGTGAAGGGGTCCTCCCGGTCGAAATCGTAATACCAGCCGTTCTCGATGACCGGGCCGATGGTGACCTTGGTTGCGGGCCAGATTTCCTGCACCGCGCGCGCCATCACGTGAGCAAAATCGTGGCGGATGAGTTCATTGGCCTGAACCTCATCCTTCATGGTGTGGATGGCGATATCGGCATCCGCTTCGATGGGCCATTGCAGGTCCCAATGCTGGCCATTCACCGTGGCCGAGATGGCCTTTTTCGCCAGCGAGTTTGAGATGTCGGCCGCGATTTGCGCCGGCGTGATGCCAGCTTCATAGGATCGTGCATTGCCATCGGGAAAGGTGAGAGAGACGGATTTTGAATCCAGGGCCATGGTCTGGCTCTCCTCGTCGGTTTGGCGCCCACTGAACGCCCGGTTGCGGGTTATGGTGTTCCGATCCTTTGTCAGGCGGTTGCGTGGGTGTCAAGGGAAGAAGCGAGGAGCGCTGCCCCTCGCGCTCCCCGGAGTATTTGTGAAAAGATGAAAGGGCCGGGGAATTGCACTTGGGTTCGGGGCGTGCATGATGCGGGAAACGCAAAGAGGATTTCATGGCGGCGACGGAATACCTGGAGACAGCGCAAGGGCGACGGCTGGCCTATCACAAGAGTGAAGGGTCAGGGCCGACACTTGTTTTCCTTGGGGGGCTCAAGTCCGACATGGAGGGCACCAAAGCCGTACATCTCGAGGCATGGGCGCAGGCCCGTGAGCAGTCGTTTCTGCGGTTCGACTATTCCGGGCATGGCGAAAGCTCAGGCGCGTTCGAAGAGGGCTGCATCGGGGACTGGCATCAGGATACGCTGGCTGCGATTTCCACGCTGACGGACGGGCCGCTGATTGTTGTCGGCTCGTCCATGGGCGGGTGGCAGGCGCTGCTGCTGGCCAAGGCGATGCCGGATCGGATCGCGGGCATGGTCACCATCGCGGCCGCGCCGGATTTTACCGAGGACGGGTATTGGGCGTCCTTTACGGATGAACAGAAAGCGACGCTGGACACCGTCGGTCGCGTGGAGCTGCCATCGGACTACATGGAACCTTACATCATCACCAGGCGGATGATCGAGGACGGACGGCAGCAGCTTGTTCTGCGCAACGCTCTTGAGTTACCGTTTCCCGTTCGCTTTCTGCAAGGTACGGCGGATACTGCGGTATCCACCGAAACGGCTGTTCGTTTGCTTGAGCACGCCAGCGGGCCGGATATGCAGCTGTTATTGGTCAAGGACGCCGACCATCGGTTTTCGGACGGCCCCTGCCTGCAGATAATCGAAAAGGCAGTCCTGGATGTGATGGCGGGCAGCTGATGCGGCGGTTCGGGCGTTTCCTGGGACGCGTTCTTCTGGCAGGCATTGCACTTGGCGCTCTTGTGTATTGGTTTGGCCCGCGTGAGATGGTGGACCTGAATCCCCAGTTTGAATCGCGAAAGTTCGGCGAAGGTGTGCAGGTCTATTTCGAAAGTACCGAGTCCGTCTTTGATGACATCGTGCCCGGTGTGGAGAAGCGGGTAATCTGGCGGGATGGCTTCAAAGAGCGACGCACGCCCTATTCCGTTCTTTATGTTCACGGCTTTTCCGCGTCATCCGAAGAAATCCGACCGGTGCCGGATCTGATAGCAGACGCGTTGGGCGCCAATCTGGTCTACACGCGCCTGCAGGGGCATGGTCGATCCGGAATGGCCATGGCCGAAGCGACCGCGTCCGGCTGGATGATGGACATGGCCGAAGCGCTGGCCGCGGCCCGCGCTGTTGGCGAGCGTGTGGTTGTCATTTCCACGTCGACCGGTGGTACGCTGGCGGTAGCGGCCGCTCTCAACCCAGAACTCAGCAAAGACGTCGCGGCAATGGTTCTTGTGTCACCGAATTTCGGCGTCAATACGGTTGGGTCGTGGGTACCATCGCTGCCTTGGGCACGAAACTGGTTGCCGGTTCTGTTGGGGTCGGAACGGGATGTTTCTGGCCCAGACCCCGAATTGAACAAGTATTGGACCGTCGTCTATCCGTGGGAGGCCGTCGTGCCGATGACGGTGTTGGTCGAGAGCGTTTATGCTCTGGACGTCTCTGGCGCGCAGGTTCCGGCCCTGTTCTGGTTTTCCGACGACGATCAGGTTGTGCGGCCGGACCGGACGCATAAAGTGGCAGAAGCATGGGGCGCACCGGCCACCGTTTCGCTTGTCACGATGGGGCCGGGGGACGATCCGGCGTCTCACGTCATAGCGGGCCGGTTGATGGCTCCGGGGCAGACCGAATTTGCCGTGGCCGGTATGCTCGCTTGGTTGAAGGAACAGGGGATCGAATAATGGAACAACGCGTCAGCCTCATCACCGTCGGAGTTGTCGACCCGGAAACTGTCGCGGCATTCTACGAGCATTTGGGTTGGAAAAGGGTCGAAAGCCCAGATGGAGTCATCGCGTTCGATTTGATCGGACAGACCCTCGGCCTTTACCCGCTTTCGGCACTGGCAGAAGAAATCGGCGTCGATGTTGGTACGCTGGGGCAGGGGGCGCTGACCCTTAGCTATAATTGCCGCGCAAAAAGTGACGTGGCCGAAGTTCTGAGCAAGGCCGGAGAAGCAGGTGCCGAGATTTTGAAGCCTGCTTCGGATGTGTTCTGGGGTGGTCACCACGGCTATTTCCGCGCGCCCGAAGGCACGATCTGGGAGGTGGCATTTAACCCCTTCTCGAAGCTCGGACAGGATGTGGCTTTTCGCTGGAACGGATACTGACAATGCGCAAGCCGGGCAGTATGTGGAGCCTCGAAACGCTCGGCCGTATACGCCTGTCCCGGCATTTCTTCATGCGGGATTTCCTGTATTCCGAGATCAGTAATTTTCATGCCCGGCAGAACATCCCCGAGAATCCGGATCTTGCAATCGAAACCGGCCGGGCGTTCTGCGAAACTCTGCTGGATCCGCTCGAAGAAACCTTTGGCCGCATTGCCGTGCGTTCCGGCTATCGGTCGCCGTCATTGAACCGGTTCGGCAATGAGAACAAGCTGAATTGCGCCCGCAATGATCACCCCCTGGAATGCCATATCTGGGATCGGGGTGAGGGCGAAGCCCGGATCGCCGGGGCATCCATCGTGATTCCGTGGTTTGCGGATCGGTATGCGCGGGGGCGCGACTGGCGGGATCTTGCATGGTGGATGCACGACCATCTAGACTATTCCGAAATTTGGTTCTTTCCCAAGCTCTGCGCATTCAACCTCGTCTGGCGCCCAATCCCGATGCGGCGCATCGACAGTTATATCGCGCCGCGCGGCTGCCTGTTGCGACCAGGCGCCGAGCCGAACGAAAGCACGACGGAAAGGCGCAAGCGATACGTGGATTTCCCAGCATTCCGAGCCATCCAGTATCCTTGAGCCGTTGATCGAACGGGGCTGCGATTAATCGTAGAACGATGCGCGTTCTTCTTTGGTCAAAATTGTCGGTGTGACGGTCGGTGCACCGGTTTCCCGATTAAAGAAAACAGAGGTTTTCCAACGTCCTGACAGTCGGGATGCCAAGGCGCGCCTGAAAAGTCCGATCGCGGCATATTGCAGCTTTTCGTGCTTTTGTTTCCCTTCTGGGGCAGGAACGAACCCTCGCGTGGTCACAGGGCCCAAGGGTGTTGGATCGGTGATGCGTTCAACGATAAATCCACCAAAGGAAAATGTCGGTGATTGCGGGGTCGTCAAAAGCGGTGCGTTACAGCAGTTTGCATACCAGCGCATCATCCCTTTGGGGCTTAACTGCATTGCGGCCAGATGCTCGGCCCCTTTTTCTATGATGATATCTTCCGGAGTGGTCTGAAGAATTTCAACGGGTCCCGGCGCCGGGTCCGGTTGGCCGAAGTATAGTTGAGCTGCCCGGCAGTCGTGGCAGAAGCACACGACATGTGTTCCGGACTTCACGCCCCGAGCGGTGATATGTCCTTGCAGGGAACCGCATGTGCAGGAAAAGGGGATATCTCCAACCTTTTTCCCGCTCATGGTTGTCAGGCAACTTTGTTCTGGTTGGCCGCTTTCCGGCGTGGTTTGCGGCTGTTTTGGTTCATGAAATCAATCACAAGCGGGCGGATATTGTCGCGCCAGCTTCGGCCGGCGAAGATACCGTAATGGCCAGCGCCCGGTTCGACATGGCTTGCTTTTTTGCTTTCGGGCAAACCGGTACACAGGTCCAGCGCGGCGATACACTGGCCGGGGGCCGAGATATCGTCATTCGCACCTTCGACCGATTTCACCGCCACGTCAGTGATTTTTGCGATGTCCACCTTGTGCCCAGCCACGACAAATTCGTTACGGGCGATTTCGCGGTTCTTGAACACCCGTTCCACTGTGGACAGATAGAACTCGGCCGTCATGTCCATCACCGCCAGGTATTCGTCATAGAATCGGTTATGGGCATCATGGTCCGACGCTTCATCCCGGATCACGCGGTGTATCTGATCGGTGAAGGCTTTGCTATGACGCTCCGCATTCATCGACATGAATGACGCCAGTTGCAGCAGGCCGGGATAGACCATGCGCCCCACGCCCTTGTATTTGAAGCCGACGCGCTGGATCATCGTTTCTTCCAACTGACCCATTGTGACGCGACGCCCGAAATCGGTGACCTCTGTCGGGGTTGCGTCCGGATCGACAGGGCCGCCGATCAGGGTCAGTGTGCTGGGCTGAGCCTTTGGTTCAAGCTCGGCCAGATAGGCGGTCGCGGCCAGTGTCAGCGGCGCGGGCTGGCAGATTGCAACGACGTGGGTATCCGGCCCCAGCTCCTTCATAAAATCGACAAGGTAGAGCGTGTAATCCTCGACATCGAACTTGCCTTCGGACACAGGGATATCGCGCGCATTATGCCAGTCGGTTACATAGACTTCGCAGTTGACCAGCAGGCTTTTGACGGTCGAGCGCAAAAGCGTCGCGTAGTGTCCCGACATCGGTGCAACCAGCAGCACTTTGCGGGCCTGGGTCTCGCGCCCGTTCACGCGGAAATGGATCAGGTCGCCGAATGGGCGTTCAAGCACGGTGGTGATGTCGACCAGATGGTCCTTGCCGTCTTCGCAGGTAAAGGTCCGGATGCCCCAGTCGGGCTTTACGACCATGCGCTGAAAGGTGCGTTCCGTCACTTCACCCCAGGCGGCCATCCATTTGAACGCCGGGTTCGGGATCATCGCGAATTGGGGAAACGACGCCATTGCACTGGCCGTTGCGCCAAGCCACTGATTGGTGTTGCGCATGGTTTCCATCAGGTCGTAGGTCATCATGTAGCGCATGAAATGGGGCCTCCTGAGTGTCAGCCTGAGAGTTCGGACCATTCGTCGCTTTGCCCCCCAGCACCCACGACGTTATTCTGCATAGCAGCGAGGTTAGGGGGGAATTGTTAAAATGACAACTAGCGAAGGTCAGACACCCGAGGTGACCGAAGAACATATTGAACGCCTTAAAGAAAATATGGAAAAGGTCGAGCAGTTGTCGAAGCGCCTGATCGAGGTGATGGCCGGAAAAACGCCGCACGCCCCCGCGCTGGACGGCCCGAATCAAGATCTTTATGCAAAGGCAGCAACCGCTTATTGGGCCGATGCTTGGCAAAATCCCGCCAAGTTGTTGGAACAGCAGGTCGAATTCTGGAGCAAATCCGTTTTGAACTTTGCTGAAGCGCAGCGAGCGATGACCACCGGCGAAGTTGAAGACGACGGAAACTCGAAACCCGACCGCCGGTTTTCGAACCCGATGTGGGACACGAACCCCTATTTCCGATTCATTCGTCAGCAGTATCAGACCAATGCTCAAGCCATCGAACAGGCCGTGGCCTCGGTCGAGGATCTGGATGCGAAGGACAGGCGCCGTCTGGCCTATTTTTCACAGCAGATTATCGACATGATGGCGCCGACGAATTTCCTGGCCACAAACCCGGATGCGCTGGAAAAGGCCGTCGAGACCGAGGGGCAATCTCTGATCAAGGGACTGGAAAACCTTGTTTCCGACCTTGAGGCCAACGATGGCGAGCTGGTGGTCAAGCTGGCTGATGACAGCGCCTTCGAGATCGGCGGGAATATCGCGACGACACCTGGTGATGTGGTCTATCGCAACCGGATGATGGAACTGATCCAGTACAAACCCGCGACTGAAACGGTACACGAAACGCCCATTGTTTTGTTCCCGCCCTGGATCAACAAGTTCTACATCCTGGATTTGAAGGCCCAGAACAGTCTGATCAAATGGGTAACCGAGCAGGGATACACCCTATTCGTTGTAAGTTGGGTCAATGCGAACCAGTCCCATGCCGATATCGGGATGGAAGACTATATTCAGGAAGGATTTCTGACCGCCATTGAAGAGGCCAAGAAGATTTGCAAGGTCAAGCAGGTTAACGCCGTCGGTTATTGTATCGCCGGAACGACGCTGAGCCTGACGCTGTCGTTGCTCAAGCAGCGCGGCGACAAGTCGATCAAATCAGCCACTTTCTTTACCACGCTCACGGATTTTGGCGAGCAGGGCGAGTTCACGCCCTTCCTGCAAAACGATTTTGTGGACGGGATTGAACAGCAAGTTGACAAAGACGGCGTTCTCAAGGCGTGGATCATTGGGCGCACCATGTCGTTCCTGCGCTCGAAGGACCTGATCTATACGCCCGCCATCCGCAGTTACATGATGGGCGAAACGCCTCCGGCTTTTGATCTGCTCTATTGGAATGGAGACGGCGCCAACCTGCCGGGACGGATGGCAATGCAGTATCTGCGCGGGTTGTGTCAAAGCAACGATTTCGTTGCAGACGGTTTCGAGTTGATGGGGCACAAGCTGCACATCAAGGACGTGGACGTGCCCTTGATGGCAGTTACCTGCGAAACCGATCACATTGCAGCCTGGAAGGATTGTTATCGTGGTGTCCAGCAAATGGGCTCGCGGTCCAAGACCTTCGTAGTGTCCGAATCCGGTCATATTGCCGGGATTGTTAACCCTCCGAGCAAGAAGAAATACGGCCATTACACCAATCCCGATCTCAAGGCCGACGCCGACACCTGGCTGAAAGAGGCTGATTTCCACGAAGGGTCGTGGTGGCCGCTGTGGGAGGCCTGGCTGAAGAAGCGCTCGGGCAAGCAAGTGCCCGCTCGCGATACCGGCGATTCGGACCATCCGCGTCTGTGCCCGGCACCGGGGACCTACGTGTTGGTCAAGGCAAATCGCTGATTTCATTATGAAACTAATTTTTTCTGCATCGCAGCAAGAAAATACTTGAAATGCTGCGGTGCAGAAATCATATTGTCCTCAAGCTGATGAAACCCGGGGTGGGCCCGGACCGGCTGAAAGGATTAGGACAATGGCAAAGACCCAAGACTTTACCGCGACCCTGAAAGACATGATGGGCGCGTTCCCGGTTGACACAACCGCTCTGGAAGACGCATTCAAGTCGACCGCGACCCTGAACGAAAAGCTGTCGGGCGTTGCTCTGGACGCTGCTGAAAAATCGGCAGAAATCTCGAACAAGTGGACCAAGGAAACCCTGGCCAAGCTGAGCGAGATGTCGAAAGCAAAGGCAGAGCCTGCCGACTACGCCAAGGCTGCAACCGACTTCGCAAGCGCGTCGGCCGAAGTTGCTGCTGAAAACATGGCTGCATTCGCCGAGATCGCAAAAAAAGTGCAGACCGAAACCGTTGAGCTGCTGATGGCCGCCGGCAAAGACGCTGCAGAAGACGCGACTGCCGCTGTCAAGAAGGCAACCAACGAAGTGACCGCTGCTGCCAAGAAAGCCGCGACCACCAAGTAAGCGACGACGGCAATCGGCACCCAACCCTCCCATTTGGTGTGATTGCTTCGGGCAGGTCGAATGACCTGCCCTTTCTTTTTGTGCTGCGCTCGCATAATCTCTGCTGCAACGCATCATCCTTGGGGAGGGTACTAGGTGTCAGAACAAGAAAAACCGCTGCTGATCAAGCGCTATGCCAGCCGCCGGCTGTATAACACCGAGACCAGCGATTACGTCACGCTCGAAGACATCGCAGGGTTCATCCGCGATGGGCGTGAGGTTCAGATTATTGACCTGAAAACGGGAGATGACCTGACTCGTCAATACCTGCTTCAAATCATTGCTGAACATGAAAGCCGCGGTGAAAATGTTTTGCCGGTGAATGTGCTGAACGATCTGGTACGCAGCTATATGGTGCCGGGCGGTGGAATGATGCCGCAATTCCTGCAAAGCTCGTTCGAGATGCTTCGCGAAAGCCAGACCAAGATGATGGAAAACATGAACGCCATGAATCCAATGTCACAGATACCTGGGTTCGAGGCGTTGCAGGCGCAGCAACAGGCGTTTCTGAAGGCGATGACGGGTGGTCTATCGGGGAACTGGTCCGGTCCTGATGCCGAAAAGGAAGACACGTCCGAACCGAAGGAAGATCTGGCGGACATCAAGAAACAGCTGGCCGAATTGCAGCAGAAACTGTCCAAACTTAGCTGACGATCCTTATGTGGTATGCGCTTCTGCTTCCTGCGGTTCTCTGGGCAGGGGGAGCGCTGGCGCAGGGGAAGTTCACTGAGACCTGGGAACCCGTTTGCACGATGGGCAGGGATGCGGCGGCCGGGTGTAGCGATATTCGCGCCCGTGAAATTATTGACGCATCTCAATCACCATGGCGCGCCATTGGTCGGGTCAATTTTGCCAGTACCAGCCAACGGTTTCATTGCACTGGAGTTCTTGTGTCAGAACGCCATGTCCTGACGGCTGCGCATTGCCTCTATAACGGTGCTCGTAAACGATGGATCCCCGCAACGAGCATCCGTTTCGCCGCTGGCTATCAACGCGGAGAAGCTGCAGCGTTTTCGACAATCAAAGACTACCGATTGGCGCCCGCACAGGGGCGTGATGGGACGTTCGATGGGCAAGCCGATCTGGATTGGGCCGTTTTGGAGCTGTCCGAACCGATCGGTCAATCGGTGGGCTATCTGCCCATCGATCCGGTCACGCAACCGGGATTTGTGGCTGGTTACTCGGGCCTGAGGCCACATGTCCTGAGCCGAACGAACAGCTGTGAGCCCGATCCGGGGCCGCCAAGGCTATTGCGTGCGATCTGTCCGGTGATGATGGGAGATTCCGGTGCCCCACTGCTTGTCGAGACTGAACACGGAATGGCCGTGGCTGGTATCCTGTCGCGTATCGCGCCGACCCCGCAAGGGATCAACGCGCTTTTTTTATCTGTCAGGTTGTTCGAACTGAACGGCGATTGAAAATCAGGTGCCGTAGACGGGCATCGGGCCCGTAACATCTGCGACCGACGCCAGCAGAATGTCCGTGATCACATCCAGCTCGTCCCGCGTCAGGCGAACGGGCAGGCGGACATCACAGGCTTTCATCAACATCGCACGGGTCCGCGGCAGCTCGACCTGTTCCGGCAAGAATTGCCAGTTCCAGAACGCGCGCGCGTTGTCCTCGCTCAGACCAAAGACCTGAACCTTGACGCCGCGCGCCTCGGCAGCCTCGGCAAAAGCACGGGTTTCGGCCACATCCATACCCACCAGATTGAACTGGATCGAATCCGGAGCGCGCCGTTCCGGAGCCAGCGGGGCTGGAACATCGATGTAAGGAGAGGTGTTCAGACGATCTGCGACGTAGTCGTGGTTTTCGAGGCCGTCGCGCACACGGCGGGCAAGTTCCGGGATCTGCGGGCGGATGACGGCGGCGCTCAGGTTGCTCATGCGCAGGTTATACAGCGGCAGTTGGTTCTGCCAGCGGGCGAAAGCTTGTTCAAGGTCTGGCGAGTTATCGCCATGCGGGCCTTTGTGCTTCTTCCAGTTGTGTTCATAGGCACCGGACATGATCACAGCCCGAGCGACCAGATCGGCGTCGTCGGTGATCAGGATGCCACCTTCGCCCGCATTGATCATCTTATAGGACTGGAAGGAGAAACAACCAACCTTGCCAATGGTCCCGATGTTGCGACCATGCCACTGAGTGCCCAGTGAATGGGCTGCGTCCTCGATCACCGGGATGTTGCGCGCGTCGCACAGCTCCATGATGGCGTCCATATCGGATGTGTGGCCGCGCATGTGGCTGATGATCACCGCCTGTACATCGTCCAGTTTGACGGCGAAATCTGCCATGTTGATCCGATAATTGTCGCCCACTTCGCACAGAACTGGGATGCAGTCGGCATGCACGATCGAAGACGGAACGGCTGCGAAAGTAAATCCGGGGATCAGCACCCGCGCATCGCGCGGCAGCCCCAATGCCTTGATCGAAAGGAACAGCGCGGCGGAACAGGAGGACACCGCCAAAGCGTATTTCGTGCCCAATAGTTCGGCAAATTCGGCCTCGAGAAGGGCAACCGGCGCGTCCTGCGGTGCGGTATAGCGAAACAGGTCGCCGGACTGCATCAGGGCGTCAATGGCTTCTCGTGCTGCTGCGGGGATGGGTTCGGCATCATGAACGTTAGGTGGTAGCGTCATATTTGGTTTTCCCGAATTCTATTATTTGGAAATATAAAGTAATGAATTCAGCAAACCAAGGCCCCATTGCACGCTTAAGCGGAATTTCACCAAACTGTTGCTTTTTCGAAAGGTCGACCTGTCTGCATGACCTCCCCCGGTGACGTCGGTATCCGCCCTGGTATCGCCGCGTACCAGCTTGGCGAGTGGCTCGATTATCGATCGTTGGAAGGGCGGAGGCTGAAATTCACGATCAAACGTTCATCAGCATGTAGTCATGTTCCCGCACCGAAAACCAACGCGGGACCTTGGCGACAATTCAGGGGGCGGCCGACACAGCAAATGCTCCAGTTTTCAGGCAGCCGTCCGGCCAAGCCGAACTTTTGCATGGCGGCCGTCAATGTCGGCTTCTAAAAGTCCGACATGACTACTCGAGATAGTATCCGCGCATTTCTCCAGCATGGCTGCAAATGAAGACGGCACTCCTTTGCTTCGCAGTTTTCGTTCAGGTAACTTGCGTTGATGCGTCATTGAGCATGGCCGTCATGACAAATTGGAGCTCGATTGGACTTGGCTCCAAAGGCGAAATGAAAGCCAGCGCAACCTGTCGAGACTTGAACAGGCTGTTCAATGTGCGCGACGCCGAACCCAGGAGTTTCGACGCATCGCGCAAATAGTACGATCACCTAGCCATGATCGATCCATTGTTCGGTCAGGATTGGAGACGGTTCGTCGCCAATTGTACCCCTTGGCGTGATCCGTATAGTGTTCGCTGATGATACTGTTTCTTGCACTTGTCCTGCTGATCGTCGCGGTTTTGGGCTATCGCTTTTGGTCGAAAAAACAAAAGCGGGCGGCGCTTCTTTCTGCGCCGCTTACCGACCATCAGCGCAAGATCATCTATCGTCGTGTGCCGATCATTCAGCGGTTACCCCAGGACCTGCGCGGCAAGCTTGACGGCAAGATAAACCTGTTTTTGAACCAGGTGAATTTCCTTGGCTGTGATGGCCTCGAGGTTACAGAAGACATGGAGCTTTCCATTGCTGCACAAGCGTGTTTGCTCGTCGTGAACAGCGAGCTTTGGTACGATAATTTGACAACTGTCCTGATCTACCCGAACGCGTTCAAATCAAAACAGCAGAAGCATTCCGGTTTCGTTGTGACGGAAAAGGAAATCGTACGGACAGGGGAAAGCTGGGACCGGGGTCCTGTCATTCTGTCCTGGGCGCACAGCAATCAGGGCGCGCTGGATGATCACGATGGACAGAACGTTGTTTTTCACGAGTTTGCCCATCAGATCGATGATCTGTCCGGTGGAACCAATGGCGTGCCGATCCTGAGCGAAGGTCAGAGCTTTACCGAGTGGGAACACGCATTCCTTACAGCCTATGACGCCCATGTTCGGGCCGTCGAGAGCGGCCGTCACACGGTTATCGACCCCTATGGGGCAACAGGGCACGAAGAGTTCTTTGCGGTTTCAGTCGAGGTGTTCTTTGAAAGGCCCCAAGCGTTGAAGCATGAGGTTCCCGAAGTATACGCTCAGCTGTCCAAGCTGTTTCACCTCGACCCCGTCACCTGGCAGTAAGGTCCGACCCTTAACGCGCCAGATTCAACCGGAAGCGCATCTTGGCTTTCCGCTCGGCTGGCAGGTGGCGGTTCAGTCGTTTATTGACCAGCCCGAATCCCCAGACGATGACCAGCGTTAGCAGGATGAAATAGAATGCCAGGATCGGGTAAGGGACGAACGGGTTGAACGTCTTGTCCGCGAAATAGCTGGCGTAATAAAGCGCGTCACCCCGTTGCTGCCACGCAGGAAAGGCCGAGAAAAAGACGAGTGTGGTTGCATGGAACAGAAAGATCGCTTCGTTCGTGTAGGCGGGCCAGGCTAGCCGAAGCATGGTCGGCCAGACGATACGGCGAAAGCGGGACCACCCGGACATCCCATAGGCATCTGCCGCCTCGATATCACCCTTGGGGATCGAGCGCAGCGCGCCGTAGAAAATCTCGCCCGAATAGGCGGCGGTGTTCAGGAACAGCACGATCAACGCCCCCAGCCAGGCCGAGGTGAAGGCGTCGAACATCGGATAGGTCTTCTTCAGCGACAGGAAGAAGAAATAGGCGAAGAAGAACTGGATAAAGAGGGGCGAGCCCCTGAAGATGAAAATGAACCACTCGGCGGGCTTGCGCAGCCACTTGTTGGTCGATGCCTTGCCTACGGCCAGTGCGGTTGCAAGAAAGAACCCGGTCGCCAGCGCCATGATGCCGAAATAGACGTTCCAGATCATTCCCGAACCGATCAGAGTGAACTGTTCACACAGGGTAAAATCGGTTCTCGGCAACAAACGTTCGCCGATCCCGATCGAACGCAGGCCGTAGTCCTGGATGGTTTGCAAGCAGCTCATGCAGTGGTCTCCTTGCGCAGCAACTCGCCGCCGGATGTGGCCTGGCCGTGGGACAGGCGGCGCATAAGCTTTTCAAGCCCGATCTCCGACACGCGCGTCATGCCAAGGTAGAAAATGAGCAAAAACAGGAAGTACCACATGCGCCAGTCACCATGCGGGTATTGGGTGAATTTCGACGTCTTGGTGCCGCCAAGTTCGCGGGCCCAATAGACGATGTCTTCGATGCCCAAAAGAAACAGCAGGGGTGTCGCCTTGATCAGCACCATCCACAGGTTGCTGAGACCGGGCAGCGCATAGACCCACATCTGGGGCACAAGAATACGCCAGAATGTCTGGCGACGGGTCATGCCATAAGCTTCGGCCGTTTCCAGTTGTGCATGAGGGACGGCGCGCATACCGCCGAACAGAACGTTTGCCGCGAAGGCGCCAAAAACGATGGAAAATGTGATGACGGCGAGGAAAAAGCCATAGGTCTCGTGCACCCATTCCGGGGCAGTGCCCAAAGGCAACTTGGCGGCCTGACACACGAGGAAGTCATTGCCCTGGCGAACGGGCTCGGTCCATTCGGGGCACAAAACCTTGTGGCGGATCCATTCGAATCCCTGATCAAGGGCGATGACGAAAAACAGGAAGAACGCGATATCCGGAACACCCCGGACGATGGCGATGTAGCCTTTGCCCAACAAACTGAGCGGTGGAAAATGCGACCGTGCAGCCATGGCACCGCCAAACCCGAAAGCCAATGCGACAGGGGCGGTTACGGCCAGCAGGGCCAGAACCTTGACGAACGACAGGTAAAACGACCAGTGGACGCCGTTGGTCAGGTAACATGAAAACCAGCGAAACGTGCCCAGTGTGTCAGGATCGGCGCAGTAGGAGAACATAAGGCGTCTTTCGAACGTCAAGCCCGGTGATTAGCCGGGTTGGTCCGGCGCGCAAATGGCGCCGGACCTTTGAACGGAGTGCTTAGTTGGTGACGACCGAGCCGTCAGCGCTGTAGGTGGAGATGCCTTCACCAAACCACTTGATCAGCATTTCGTTCAGCGTGCCGTCAGCTTTCATCGAGGTGATTGCCTCGTCGAACTTACCGCGCAGTTCGCCGTCGCTTTCACGCAAGCCCATGCCGACACCACCGCCCAGTGGAACCGGGTCGCCTACGAATACCAGTTCGCCACCCGATTCCTCGACCAGCGGGACCAGATAATCGCGGTCCGCCAGAACGGCATCGGCTTCGCCGTTGCGAACAGCGGCGATGGTTTCTTCCGGTGTGGCAAATTCAACCAGAGTCGCACCGGATTCGGCGACGTGGCCCGCCTGAATGGTCGCGGTTTGGGCCGCAACGATGCCGCCGGTCACGTCCGCCGCATCAGAGGTTGCGACATAGGCCGACGCGGTCGGAGGATAGTAATCCTGAGTGAAGTCGATGACCTCGTCCCGCTCATCAGTGATCGACATACCGGCAATGATGGTGTCGTAGTTGCCCGAAACCAGGTTCGGGATGATCGAATCCCAGTCGTTCTTGACCCATTCGCATTCCAGACCGGCGCGCTTGCACAGCTCATCGCCAACTTCACGCTCGAATCCGTCGATTTCACCCGCATCGTTGATGAAGTTGTACGGAGGGTATGCGCCCTCGGTTCCCATCCGAACGGTGTCGGCCATAGCGATACCGGCAGTCAGCGCCAGTGCTGCGGTGGTCAGAATCAGGTTTTTCATTGGTTACTCCCCTTATTGGTTCTGTCCGTAGATTATGCCGCCTGAGTGGCGGAGAGAAAGCCCTGAAGCCGTTTGGATTCAGGGGTGGTGAAAATATCTTCGGGTGTGCCTTCTTCCTCGATCAGGCCCTGATGCAGAAACACGACATGGCTGGATATGTCAGCCGCCATCTTCATGTCATGGGTCACGATGATCATGGTGCGGCCTTCGGCGGCCAGATCCTTGATAACCTTGATCACTTCCTGTTCCAGCTCGGGATCGAGCGCTGAGGTCGGTTCATCGAACAACAGCGCCTCGGGTTCCATGCAAAGTCCGCGGGCGATGGCCGCGCGCTGCTGCTGGCCGCCGGACAACTGCGCCGGGTAAACATCGCATTTGTCGCCGATGCCCACTTTCTCAAGGTATTTGCGGGCGCTGTCCTCGACCTCGGCCCGGTCGCGGCCCAGAACGGTCACAGGTGCCTCCATCACGTTCTGAAGGATCGTCATGTGAGCCCAAAGATTGAACTGTTGGAACACCATTGACAGGTTTGTGCGAATGCGCAGCACCTGTTTGGGGTCGGCCGGACGGCGATGGTTGTGGTTACCGGTCCAGCTTACAGGTTCGCCTTTGAACAGAATCTCGCCTTCCTGGCTGTCCTCCAGCAGGTTGCAGCAGCGCAGAAGGGTCGATTTTCCTGACCCGGACGATCCGATCAGAGAAACGACGTCCCCGCGATGCGCCGTGATGTCCACCCCTTTCAACACCTCGAGATTTCCGAAGCTTTTGTGCAGGTTCTTGATCTCGATTACGGGCGCGGTCTCTGTCACGGGCGATCCAGGCATTGTTGGTTGTGTTGGTGCGGTACTAGGGCTGAAAAAATCGTCCAATGCAATGCGCAAATGACACGTTCCGGACCTGAAACCTCCAAAATGACCAGAGGTTTTGGTCAAATCGGTCAGGGATTGCGCAGGATGGCCTCTGGCGCGGGCGGATTGGGTACGGCCAGATAGTGTTCCGCCGGGATGTCGATCAGGTCGCACAGATGCAACAATTCCCGCTCGGTGCGTGACAAATTTCCGATGGCGTCACGCACAGCGCGGGCGACACTGCGCGCATCCTGTCCATTGGCAGTAATGTAGGGCAGTACGGGGGTCGGAGTCGTGGCAGCAGTTTCGCGTAGCTTTGCGCCGAGATCGCTATGTTCCTTGAGCAATTCCCAGGTCAGCGCGTCCAACGACGCATAGTCTGCACGTCCTTCCGCGACTGCCTGAGCCGACAAAGCGTGCCCACCGGTTTCCAGAATTGTCCTAGGAATTTTGCTGTGCTTGCCAAAGTGAACCATGGGCGCGGCCCAGCCGGATTGAGACAGGGCCTCGTTAAAGGCAAAAACACCCTCGGCAAGCTGATCCAGATCGCGGGAATCATCCCGCCGCGCGACGATGATCGAGCGATAATACCCCGGCGGACAACCAGTTAGTCCGTAATCCGGTGTACCAACCAATTGAACCTTGCCATGCAGGCGGGTTCGGTAGGGCATACCGCAGGTTTGTGCAAATACCAACCCCGGGTCCATCCAGACGTCCCAGAAGTCGCGATCACGGTCAAGTTTTGTGGGGCCGTACCCAAGGTGGTATCGAATCAGCGTCCAGAAACTGTCATTGGCGGCTTGCAAGGCAGGCATGTCGTACATGCCAAGCATCGCCGTCACGATTTTTCAGCCTTCTGCCGGGCCAAGGCCGAATCCACGTCGCTGATGCCCAAAAGGCTGACCACCAGTCGCAGCAGCGAATCCTCTTCTCCCGTTCGATGCCCGTCAGCCAGCGCAACCGACCACATCGCCTGCACCACGGCCAGACGATCATCGTATTCGATTGCCTCTTTGATAGCGCGGGTGAAACGGACGGTATCAGGGGCCTCGGCCTCCAGATCCTCGGCACGGGCACGCAGGGACGCGGCTTCGAATGGAGATAAGCCGTAACGCTGGGCTGAAATCCGGTCGATCCGGGCCATTTCGGTATCGGCATAATCGTTGTCGGATCTGGCAATGCGAACCAATAAGGCAGTCAGGGCCAGTCGGGCGTCATCTTCAACAAGCGGGTCGGGCTGAGGCTGCGTAAGCCGGGACAGGAAATCCTTGAACATACGCAAGATATAGACGCAGCTTAGCTGGCTTCCAAGCGGCTTTGCACCCGCTCGCGTGAGGCCTTGCTGTCATTGTAGCTGAGGCCCATTGCGGCACGTGCCTCTTCGACGATCTTGATCTCGCCTTCGTCCGAGTTGCCGTCGGCCAGGACAATCTCCCACAGCGCATCCAGTGCAGCCAGTCGTTCCTGCAGGTCCGTGGTTTCGCGGATCAGCTTGCCAAACGTATCGGTTTCAGGCGCGGCAGCGTGCAGTTTCTCGCATGTGGCGCGAACCTTGGCGGCCTCTATCGCATTGTGCTGGTAGAGGCGGGCGAGGATGCGGTCGATCAGACTGATTTCTTCCAGTTTGTAATCCCGATCCGCCTGCGCCACGCGCACCATCAATGCCCCCAGGGCCAGTTCGGCGTCAGGGTCGGGCAGGGTCGTGTTCTGAGGCGGTCGAAAGGCCTGAAAGAGTTTCTTTAGCATACCAAACACCTAATCGACACTGAGAGCTTGGCCAAGTATGAAATGTAGTAACACCGTACCGGAGCAACCAGCGTACGCTCAAGTGGCGGCGTGTCGCCCATCTTGTATTCCAAAGGATCTTGCACTTGGTAAAACGATCTCCCTCAGCGCTGGGCCTGCGCAAAACTCAAAAAGGTTTGGAGATTGCCCCATGGTTCAATCCGCTTGTTCCAAAGTCCAAAGGGTTCAACTCCAAATCCGCTGACGTTTTTCCTGCTAAAGATTTGATGGAGAACGCAAAAAATGATCCGTCAATCGCGTCGGACAAGTACGGGTTGATTGAAGAGGTGGACTATGTCGGCAGTGCGACGGAACTTGCTTCGACGGTTCCTCAGCACGAATTCGGGACTTTCGATTACATCTACAGCTCGCACAATTTCGAGCATCTGCCTAATCCAATTAAGTTTCTGCAAGCGTGCGAGCTTTTGTTGAAGCCCGGCGGGCAGTTGATCATGCACGTACCGGATGGTCGGCTTTGTTTCGATTATTTTCGCCCGCCCACTGTGCTTTCTGAATGGCTGGAAGGTTTTCACGAAGACCGGCAGAAGCCAACGGCCAGACAGGTCTTCGACTCGAACTACTTTTTGGCTTTTGAGGCGCAGGGAGACGCAGTGCTTCCGGTCAGCAACAAAACGGAGACCGCCTCTCTGAGGTTACAGAATGATCCGGCTGCGCTCTGGACGCGCTGGCAAAAGACTGACGCAGATAGCCCATATGCTGACGTACATTGTTCGGTCATGACGCCAAGTTCAGCTCAATTGATGCTCGAAGACTGCCGATATTTGGGCCTCACGTCTCTCTCCGTCGTAGAAGTTGGTGATCCTGTCGGGATTGAGTTCCTGATCAAGCTAGAGAAGCCAGCAGCAGAAGTCCCTGGGATGAATGCCGAGGAATATGAAGCTTTTCGTCGGAATCTGCTACATCGCCTGTGGAATGAGAGAGCCGACTGCACACGATCGAACCCGTTAGGAATAGTAAAAAGGCTGAACAACAGAAGGCTGTCGCGCAGACGGGCAAAAAAGCAGCGTTAATGCTTGGTGTCGCTCGCTGAGGAGGCGTTGCGGCACGGGTTTTGCCAAGTTTCGTGGACAAAAGCCTCAATCGGGTTTGTCGAGAGTTATGACTTACCCGTCATAGCCCTGAATAATCACCAATTCTCCGGTCGACACCGGATCGCGCAAAGCTTTGGCCCGCTGATAACTGTCACTCTCGTAACAGGCCAGAGCTTGTTCGTAACTTGGGAACTCAATCACAACCGTGCGGGCACGGGCCTGACCTTCCTTTTCGATGCGCTCGCCGCCTCGCACCAGGAATTTTGCCCCATATTCCGCGAACGGGGCAGCATTGGCAGCGATGTACTTCTTGTATGCTTCCATGTCGTCCACGTCGACATGAGCAACCCAGTATCCTTTGGCCAAGTGGCATCCTCCTGTAATCTTGGCGCAGGGTGCTTAGGATATCGCTGAATTGCAATCCCGAAATGGAATTCAGTTAGATGCTTGCAATGCCTCGCGCGCCTTGTCCTGCAACCATGCCACCATCTGTCTGTAAGGCACAGGGCCATAGCTGACACGTGCTACACCAAGCTTGGCCAGAGTGGGCGTATCCGGTGTTCCGGGCAGGGCGATAATGTTCACTGGCAGATCAGTCGCATCGCAAAGCGAAGCAATCAACGCTTCGTCTTTCAAACCGGGGGCAAAAAAACCGCTGGCTCCAGACTCTTCGTAAGCTTTGGCGCGCGCGACAGCATCATCAAGCATCGCCTCGCTATGAGTGTCAGGGTGCGCTTTGAGGAAAATATCGGTTCGTGCATTGATGAAAGCAGTAATACCCGCTGCGTCGCACCCCTCACGCATCGCGCTGACCCGCGCCGCCTGGGTTTCGATGTCGTAAAGTTCTTTGGTGCCAACGATTTGATCTTCGAAATTGAAACCGATGACACCGGTTTCAAGTGCGCGCTGTACGTTAGCAGCGATGCCGGGAACGTCTTCGGCATAGGCTCCTTCGAAATCCAGGGTCACCGGGACATCCACAGCGCCAACTATTCGGCGGGCATTGTCCAGCGCCGTTTCCAACGGGATGTTCTGCCCGTCAGAGAATCCCTGCGCCATGGCAACCGGAGCGCTGCCGGTTGCAATTGCTTTTGCACCCGCATCCCGCACCGCGGCGGCGCTGCCAGCGTCCCAGATGTTGAATAGGATGACAGGGTCACCCTTTTTGTGCAGGACGGTGAAGTTTTCTGCTCGTGTGTTCTGATCTGTCATGGTCGGTCTCCTGTCAGCGCTTTGCTGACAGTTAACCTCGTAACGGGCGGCCGCGTATAGTTGTTTTCGCGGCGGCTGTCACATTGCGGTGACCTGCAGGATTGATCAGACCAGTCGTGAGGTCTCTTTCGCAGCCCGCACGAAATCGCGGAACAAGGGGTGCGGTTCAAACGGCTTGGACTTCAGCTCCGGATGGTACTGAACACCGATAAACCACGGATGATCGGACCATTCGACGATTTCAGGCAGGCGTCCGTCGGGGGACATGCCCGAGAAATTCAGGCCCGCTTTTTCCAGCTTGTCACGATATTTTATGTCCACCTCATAGCGATGGCGATGGCGTTCTTCGATATTGGTGCCACCATAAACTTCGGCCACTTTGGAGCCTTCGGCCAGAACGGCGTTATAGGCGCCCAGTCGCATCGTGCCGCCCTTGTCGTCATCTACACCACGCTGCACTTTATAGTTGCCCTGCACCCACTCTTTGAGGTGGTAAACTACGGGTTCAAAACGTTTTTTTCCGGCCTCGTGATCAAACTCTTCCGAGCCCGCCTCGGCAATGCCCGCCGCGTTTCGGGCTGCTTCGATCACTGCCATCTGCATACCCAGACAGATGCCTAGGTATGGCACCTTATGTTCACGGGCATATTGCGCGGCCTTGATCTTGCCCTCGGTTCCGCGTTCGCCAAAACCGCCGGGTACGAGGATCGCGTGGAAGCCCTCCAGATGCGGGGCCGGGTCTTCGGTGTCGAATATCTCGGCATCGACCCACTCGACCTTGACCTTGACGCGATTGGCCATACCACCATGGGTCAAAGCTTCGGCAATCGATTTGTAGGCGTCTTCCAGTTGAGTGTATTTCCCAACAATGGCGACTTTCACTTCGCCTTCAGCATTGTGGATGCGGTCACTGACGTCTTCCCATTTTGCCAGATCGGGCTTGGGGGCAGGGCTGATCTGGAACGCGTCCAGAACTGCCTGATCCAACCCTTCGCGGTGATAGGCCAGCGGAGCGTCGTAGATGGTGGAAAGGTCCTGCGCCGCAATCACGCTGTCCGGGCGGACGTTACAGAACAGGGCCAGTTTCTCACGCTCTTTGGTCGGGATCGGACCTTCGGAGCGGCAAACCAGAATGTCGGGCGCCAGACCGATCGAGCGCAGTTCCTTCACCGAGTGCTGGGTCGGCTTGGTTTTCAGCTCGCCGGAGGCTTTGATGTAGGGCAGTAGCGTCAGGTGCATAAAGATGCACTGTCCGCGTGGCTTGTCCTGGCTGAACTGACGGATGGCCTCGAAGAAGGGCAAGCCCTCGATATCGCCCACGGTGCCGCCGATCTCACACAGCATGAAATCGACCTCATCCTCACCGATGGCGATGAAATCCTTGATCTCGTTGGTGACGTGCGGAATCACCTGAATGGTCTTGCCGAGGTAGTCGCCGCGGCGTTCCTTCTCCAGCACGTTGGAGTAAATCCGGCCCGAACTGACCGAGTCGGTTTTGCGCGCCGCCACACCGGTGAAACGTTCGTAATGGCCAAGGTCCAGATCGGTTTCGGCTCCGTCATCGGTGACAAACACTTCGCCATGCTCAAACGGTGACATAGTGCCGGGGTCAACGTTCAGGTACGGGTCAAGTTTGCGAAGACGCACCGAGTATCCCCGTGCCTGCAACAATGCGCCCAAGGCCGCTGAAGCCAGTCCTTTGCCCAAGGACGAAACAACACCACCAGTGATGAAAATAAAACGCGCCATGTTTTTTCGGCTGCTCCCGTGAGACGTCATTATCAACTGCCCGGCGGTTCCAAAAAACCGCTGCATCACGGGACTTCACGTATAAAGGATTCGCGCAAAATGCGCAAGAGAACCGCAAGATGCTGTTGCAGCTCTCTTTCAAGTTTCTAGGTTTTGTGGATCAGTCCGCCTGGGGAATCAGCGGCGCGTTGTCGCCCTGTGTCGGAGGCAGCAGATCATCTGCGGACGGAACCGCCGGTGTGGCTTCCTCAGCCGGGGCCGGAGCCGGAATGCCCAGCCGGTCGATAACCGAGCTGCCCGATGACTTCTGAGCGGCCAGTATGGTCAACGTGATCGAGGTTACGATAAAACACGCGGCCAGCAGCCAGGTCAGTTTGCCCAGTGCCGTCGCTGCCGCACGGCCCGTCATGGCACCACCGCCGCCACCCATGCCCAGGCCACCGCCTTCGGACCGCTGCATCAGAACAACGGCAATCAGGCCCAGGGCCAACAGAAGGTGGATGATGAGAACGACGTTTTCCATGGTGGTCCTGTACAGCGTGGCGTGTATCGCGTGGTACTTATGCAAGTTTGCCATCGGGGGCAAGGGAGGAGTTGTCATCACGACCCGTGATACGCCTGATCACGGCAAAGGGACTGGACAGTGTGGCAATCCGTGACGCAGGCTACGCCAATGCCTCATGACGATCACGACCACCCGCACGCTCTGCTGCCGCCTGAACCTGCGCTCCGAGTCAAGGCGCTGGAAACGATTCTGACCCGCAAGGGGTTGATTGATCCGGCTGCACTGGATGAGATTGTCGACACCTATCAGAACAAGATCGGTCCGCAAAATGGCGCGCGTGTTGTCGCAAAAGCCTGGAGCGATCCTGTCTTCAAGGCGGCTCTGCTGGAAGATGCAACGCCGGTGGTCGCCGATCTTGGCTACTACGGTCGTCAGGGTGAGCATATGGTTGTGGTCGAAAACACTCCGGAGCAGCACAACATGGTCGTGTGTACGCTGTGCAGTTGCTACCCGTGGCCGCTGCTGGGTATTCCTCCGGGATGGTACAAATCCGACGCCTACCGCGCGCGCGCCGTACGCGAACCGCGCAAAGTGCTGGCCGAGTTTGGCGTGACCCTGCCCAAGAACACCTCGGTTCGTGTCTGGGATTCGACGGCTGAGATTCGTTATCTTGTCTTGCCGATGCGCCCTGAGGGCACAGAAGGGCTGGACGAAGATGAACTTGCGCTGCTCGTGACCCGCGACAGCATGATCGGAACAGGTTTGGCAAAGGTGCCCTCATGACCCGCGTTCATGACATGGGCGGTCGTTTTGGCGATGGTCCGATTTGCCCCGAAGCTGAGGATGCACCAGTTTTTTCAGAGGATTGGCATGCACGGGCGCTGGCAGTGACACTGGCTTCGGGGTTTCTGGGGCAATGGAATATCGACACTTCCCGCCACGCGCGCGAGCGTCTGTCACCAAAGGACTATGCAAGGTTTTCCTATTACGAGAAGTGGATTGCGGGCCTGGCGGATCTGTTGGTCGAAAAAGGCGTGTTGACGCTGGATGATCTGCGCGGTGCGAACGATCGCGGGGAACATCCATTGGCCGCGCGTGCGCTGAAAGCCGAATCCGTTGCTGCTGCGTTGGCAAAAGGAGGTCCGGCGGTCCGACCTTCGAATGTCGCCGTAAAGTTTGAAATTGGACAGGCAGTTCAAACAATACACCCAGCCGCGAGCCGGATGGTGGATGGCGGGCACACGCGGCTGCCGGTCTACGCGGCAGGGGCAAAAGGCCGTATAGTTCGGCTGCACGGCACCCACGTCTTGCCGGATTCCAATGCCCATGGCTTGGGCGAGTCACCAGAGCCGCTTTATGCCGTGGCATTTCCGGCCTCCGAGCTTTGGGTCGCGCCGGAACATCCCGGGGACGAGGTGGTGCTGGATCTTTGGCAATCTTATCTGGAGCGGGCATGAGTAGTTGCGTCACGTATTCGGCTCCGGAACCTGTTTTCGCCCAGCCTTGGCATGCGCAGGTCTTTGCCGTCACGGTTGCGCTGAACGAGGCCGGTTGCTTCGGCTGGCCCGATTGGGCCGGCCGATTTTCCGACACATTGAGACGACATGGACTCGATCGGGAACTGGACGGTGGCGAGGATTATTTCAACGCTTGGCTGGAAACACTTGAGAGTTTGCTGGCGGAGCAGGGGCGCGCGTCCCCAGAGGATGTGTCGGCATTCACCAGGGCCTGGGAAGAAGCTTATCTGAAGACGCCCCATGGGCAACCGGTGCGTCTGGCTGGCTCGTAAAGGGGGCGCTGCCCCCGCCGTCCGTTCCGGACGACTCCCCCGGGATATTTTCAGCCAGATGAAGCAGGGGATCCTCACTTCATCTGGCCCCAAATATCCCCGCCGGAGGCATCGCGCGGAACGCGCGAATTTGGACTGCGGCGAAATACCGGTTTCCCTGTCGTCCGAGCGCCGCTATATGAGCCGGGTTTGAATACTCAGCGCAAAAGGACCGGATATGGCCAACGTGGTTGTTGTCGGCGCCCAGTGGGGCGACGAGGGGAAAGGCAAGATCGTCGACTGGCTCAGCGAACGGGCTGATGTGATCGCGCGTTTTCAGGGTGGGCACAACGCAGGTCATACGCTGGTGATAGATGGCGAGGTTTACAAGCTGCACGCGCTGCCGTCGGGCGTAGTCCGCGGCGGCAAGCTGAGCGTGATCGGCAATGGTGTGGTTCTGGACCCGTGGAACCTGCTGAAAGAGATCGAAACCATCCGGGCGCAGGGCGTGGAAATCACGCCTGAGACCCTGATGATTGCTGAGAACACGCCGCTGATTCTGCCTTTCCACGGAGAACTGGACAGGGCGCGAGAAAGCCAAAACTCAGTTGCCAAAATCGGTACGACTGGCCGCGGCATCGGACCCTGTTATGAGGATAAGGTGGGCCGCCGGGTCATCCGGGTGGCTGACCTTGCCGATGACGCCACGCTGGCGCTGCGTGTGGACCGTGCTCTGGTTCATCATAATGCATTGCGCAGCGGCCTGGGTTTGGAGCCCATTGATCGCGATGCGCTGATTGCACAGTTAAAGGAAGTCGCACCAAGTATTCTGGAGTTCGCCGGGCCTGTTTGGAAGGTCATGAACGAAAAGCGCAAGGCGGGCAAACGCATCCTGTTCGAAGGGGCGCAAGGGGCGCTGTTGGACATTGATTTCGGGACCTATCCGTTTGTGACCTCTTCGAATGTCATTGCGGGACAGGCGGCAACAGGTGTGGGCATTGGTCCAGGATCTATCGACTTCGTACTCGGTATCGTCAAAGCCTATACCACCCGCGTTGGTGAGGGACCGTTCCCGACAGAGCTGGATGATGATGACGGTCAACGTCTTGGTGAGCGTGGGCACGAATTCGGTACCACGACTGGCCGTAAACGCCGCTGCGGCTGGTTCGACGCCTGTTTGGTGCGCCAGACCTGTGCGACAAGCGGTGTGAACGGCATTTCCCTGACCAAGCTGGACGTGCTGGACGGATTCGAAACCCTTAAAATCTGTGTGGGATACGAGCTGGACGGCCAGCGTCTGGACTATCTGCCCACGGCTGCAGATCAACAGGCCCGTTGCATGCCGATTTATGAGGAAATGCCCGGGTGGAGCGAATCCACCGAAGGTGCGCGCAGCTGGGCTGAGCTGCCGGCGAACGCGATCAAATATGTACGCCGGGTCGAGGAGCTGATCGAGTGTCCGGTCGCGTTGCTATCCACAAGCCCGGAGCGGGACGACACCATTCTGGTGACCGACCCGTTTGCCGACTGATGAGCGGTCGCGACAAACCCGGCCTGAGTTACAAGGCTCGGCGGCGCTGGTCGCTGGTGCTGCTTTTGGTTGGACTGCCTTTGTATATTGTCGCTGTCGTGACCGTACTGAACTGGCTGGATCGCCCTCCGATTTGGTTGGAACTGCTGGTTTATGTCGGGCTGGGCATCCTGTGGGCCCTGCCGTTCAAGTTCGTGTTCAGGGGGGTTGGTAAAGAGGACCCGGATCAGGACACGAACTGAGCCTCATTGCTCGATACGGGTCTGCCCGGTGGATTGGTTGGTACAGTGGTGCCCGGCAGTGATGGGCGTTGATAGCTCGCGCTGGCACCAGGATCGGTGGGGCTATTCCGGCCAGCGAAATATCGCGCGGGCAAAGGCATGGTACTCGCCCGCGATTTCCTCGGCCATACTCATCGGACTAGGCCAGGCTGGCGTCAGTGTTGCTGCGACCTGACCGGTCACCAGGCTTAGCTCTGCATCATGCTTGCGCGCCAAGTGGCGCATTTTCTGATTAGTCGCGAGACACAGCAATTGCACCTCGCGAATTCTGCGGTTGCGCGCCGCAGCAATGATCCGTGACAAAAGCGCGTCGCCTATTCCGCGATCCTGCCATGGGGTTTCAACAGTGATAGCCGCCTCTGCAATGCCGGGTCCATCACCATCCGTGGGGCGCAATTCAGCCACGCCGCGTAGGTGGCTGTCGGGAAAAGCGCCATAGATCAGAGCCGAGTCGTCAAAAATACCTGAAACATAACGCGTCACCTTTTCGGGCGCGATAACCATGCCAAATCGGGATTTCAGGGCCGCGTCATCGAGGCTCTGAAAATGTGTGCTGATCTGGGGTTTGTCGAATATGCGCAGACGTCGGATTGCAAGGTCATACATACCGGTTCCTCGGATCGAGACGGGACAAGGCGACGAGGTCTAATTTCGACTCTGTATTAACATCTTTCTGCGTTGCAGCATAGCATTTGATCCCCAATCGGAACCCGGAACTGACTTGCCCGGGCCATATGCTCAAAAGCCATGCATATTGAGATAATCAAGGGCCAGAGGTTGCCTCTGGCCCTTTTGTCGAGGGGGAGGTTACTTTGAACTATCCCGCAGCGCGCGTGTCGTGTGGCCGAAAGCCTATCTCGGTCGAAGCCGAAAACCGGCCGCCACCAGCCTTTTCGATCTTCCCGTCACGTAGTAACTGACCGAAAGAGCGCAGGCTTTCCTCGCGGTTGAAATCGTCCTGCTTGAGCGAGCGAACCTTGTTCATCAGTTGCGGACGCGAAAATTGCTCCTGTCCTTCGATGAAGGAAAGATACGCGGCTGCGGCCTCCAGCAAGTCGGACAGTGATTGTGCACCCTGTTCCTGAGCGAAAGCGGCAAAGCCACCCTCTTCGTTCGCCTCATCCTGTGAGGACTGGATGCGCCGAGGTGTAACCGGGCCGGTTTCCTGATCATCGGTGTCCACGCGCTGCTCGGCCACCAGTTTCAGCGGTGCAGGAGCATCGGACTGCGGGCGAATGCTTGTAACATTAACCTCGGGGCGGCGCGGACTGACGACCGACGCCAGATCACCGCGATAATCCGCATCTTCAGACTCGGCTTCATTTTTAGCGCCACGTTCGGCTTCGGTCGCGGCCACTGCGGTGCGCAAGTGCGAATAGGTTTCGCGCTGGTCGTTGGTTGCGGGATCGTCCATGCGGGCGTCAGCTGTGTCCATCAGGCGCGAGACGTCCTGATCCAGATCGCTGTCCTCTGGCCCGTTGCGATCAGAACGCGCCGAAAGCTCTGCCTCGACCAGTGAAATCTCTTCCAGCAGGTCGGCTTCATCTTCGGCGCTCAGAACACTTGCGGCTGTTTCAGAGACCGGTTCGTCAGCGTCCTGAGCTTCCTCTTCTTCTTCGCTGAGAATGTTGCGGATGTCTTCCGTTTCCGTTTCGTCTTCTGGGGCTTCAGCTTCGGTGAACAGAACGTCTTCCGAGGTGACTTCGGGTTGTTCAGGTTCCGTATCTTCGACTTCCTCCGCTTCGACGGCATCTGCTCCGGTCAGAGCCAGAATTTCGTTCAGCGTCTCATCGTCCTCTTCAAAGGCGGTCTCGATCGATACCTGAGCTTCTTCCAGATCGGTGGAACCGACGTCTTCCAATTCGTCGGTTTCGGACAGAACTTCAGTTTCAATCTGTTCGGGTGGCTCAACGGCTTCTTCATACTCTTCCGGTTCGGGCATTTCCGCCTCTTCCGGTTCGGGCATTTCGACCGCCGGTGCTGCATCAGCTGGTTCGTCGGTTTCGACCTTGGCTTCACTTTCCGTCAGATCGGCGGGGTTCAGCGCACCGGCTTCAAAAGCGGCGGAAATCGCGTCTACCTGAGGTTCCGCCGGTTTGATAAAGCCGTTCTCCTCATCCTCGCCAAACTGCGGCGGGTTTTCATTGGAATGCGAAACCACGGCGCGAATACGTTGCAGCTTTGCAGCGATACTATCGGCGGCCGGCGCACCTGCGGCAGAGGCCGGGGTTTCGACGGATGGCATTTCCGGTTCGGCGGGTGCCTCCGGGGCAGGGGGGCTGGCGATGGGCGCGGCGGCGGGGGGCTCTGCCGTGGCGCGCAACAGCAGACCGCTGTCGTTCTGGCTGGCCTCTACTTTGCGTGCGATATCGCGCTGCGCGATGCGGGTCAGCATTTCGGCGTCTGGCTGCGGAGGTTCGGATCCGAAGTACCGGTCATCTGCTGCCAGATCACGGAAGTATTCGGCAATGGCCTTCATCGTTTCAAATGAATCGTCAAAGCCTTCCAAAGTGCAGGAAAAGGTCCCGTAGGATACGGTCAATACCTTGTTGTTCTGTACCATCAGACGCACGTCCTTTACAAACTACCAGGCCGAATTCCGAGCTTGGTGCACGGCATCGACTCGAAACTTTGTCCATGAGTCTATCATTTTGTGGTCTCATTATGTCCAAAAGCAGGAAAAATGGTCAATCTTACGAAAAATGGACCGATTGTACGAGCTGAGGAGCCAATCGCGCTGTTTGGCGGTGGTTATATCGGTCCAGAGGACGCGAATCTGGTGCTGGCCCGCGTCAATCGTGTCGTCGCGGCTGATGGCGGCGCGGCGGCACTCATCGATTCGGGGCATCTGCCGGAAGCGGTTATCGGGGATTTTGACTCTCTTGAGCCGGGGTATCGAAGCCGTATTTCCGCAGATCGTTTGTTTCCCATTCGGGAACAGGGCAGCACGGATTTTGACAAGGCCCTGCGCAATATCGATGCACCATTGGTTATAGGTGTCGGCTTTCTGGGAGCGCGCGTCGATCATCAATTGGCGGTACTCAACGCACTGATACGGCTACAGGATCGGCCCTGCGTGCTGCTTGGCGAACGTGAGGTGATTTTCCATGCGCCGCCGCGGATTGCTTTCAGCGTCGAAGCCGGGGAAACGGTCTCATTGTTTCCTTTTCGGCGCGTAACCGGGTGCAGCAAGGGGCTGGAATGGCCAATCGACGGGCTGGAGCTGTCCCCGGACGGACGGGTCGGAACCTCGAACCGTGCCCTTTCGGGTGTCGAGCTAAAGATGGAAGGGCCCGGACTATTGGTCATGGTGCCGCGGGCCGCGTTGGATCAGGTCACGCGGGCGTTTCTGTCGGGCCAGACCGGGCGCTGGCCCGCTCGTGCAAAATGACATAGAGCCCGGCGCCGATCGTAATGGCGATGCCCAAGGCTGCGATCCCGTTGGGGAGATCGCGAAAGATCAGCCAACCAATTAGGGTGGCCACTGGAATCTCCAGGTATTGCATGGGCGCCAGTGTCGCCGATGGCGCATAGCGCAGGGACCATGTCATCAGCAAATGTGCGACGGTGCCGAGGATGCCGATCGCCAGCAGCAGCCAGTGGATGTCGTCGATCGGCAGGATCAGGGTCAATTCCCGGATCCCGGTACTTGTTCCGAGCAACAGCAGCGGCAACAGAATTGCCGTTGCCATGGCTCCGGACACGGCCTGTAACGCCACCGGGTCCATTTCCTTGGCGATCTGCCGGGTGACCAGCATGAACAGTGCGAAAACAACGGCGACGATCAAGGGCAGCAGGGCTGGCAAGCCCACTGCGGCAAAGCTGGGTTGGATCACCAGCAGCGTGCCGATGAATCCCACGATGCAAGCGATCAACCGGCGGGGACCGACCTTTTCGCCCAGCACGTATTTACCGAGCAGCAGCATTATGAAAGGCATGACGAAGGCAATGGCAATCGCATCTGCCAGCGGCAGGTACTGCAGAGCGCTGAACATTGCCGCGATCCCGATGATATGGAGAACTGTGCGTATCAAAGTCAGTCTCAGTATGCGCCCCTGCATCCGCCAAATGCGCCCCGTAAGGAGAACCAGCGGCGTCAGGATGATGGCCTGCACCGCAAATCTGACAAGCACAAGCAGTCCGATGGGTGTTGTTTCTCCCAACAGCTTGGCCATTGCATCGCCGAGCGGCGCGAGGATGCAAAAACCAAGCATCAGTATGATGCCGAATAGGGGGCGATCCTGAGTCATGACCGCGACGCTAGCGGGTTGTCGATGCCGAGGAAAGAGTCGAGCCCGTCAAACGTCGGTCAGCGGCTGGTGTTTCGTGTAATCGGGGCCGATGCAACTGGGCAGCCCGTCATCCAGCTTGAGCCAGCTCAATTTCTCTTCATGGGCCACGTGCAGCGTTGGTTGCAGTACCTCAGGATTGTCCAAAGCCGCCACGTAGAGGTGCATCACATCCGACATTGAGGTCGAGCGAAAGGACATCGGTGTACCGCAGTTTGGACAGAAACTACGCTCGACGCCTGGCGAGGAATTGAACCGACGCGGCTCTTCTCCAGTCCAGCGCCAGCGGCCATCGCGGACGCCGAAATATGCGGTCATCGGGGCCGAGCACTGACGTCTGCAGCTTTCGCAGTGGCAGGTGACGCAGGACAGGACGGGGGGATTGACCTCGAACCGGACTGCACCGCACAGACAACGACCGTTCATCGGTCACCTCTCTTTCCGCATTGCCGCCCGGTGCGATACGTCAGCAGTTGGGAACGTTCACTGCCAAGCCACCGAGCGAGGTTTCCTTATATTTTTCATGCATGTCGTGACCGGTCTGGCGCATGGTTTCGATGACCGCGTCCAGCGGCACGAAATGCTGCCCATCACCGCGCAGTGCCAGCGACGCTGCCGAGACCGCCTTGATCGCGGCCAGACCGTTGCGTTCGATGCATGGCACCTGAACAAGACCGGCCACGGGATCGCAAGTCATGCCGAGATGGTGTTCCAAAGCGATTTCGGCTGCGTTTTCCACCTGTTCCGGCGTGCCTCCCATAACTGCACAAAGGCCTGCTGCTGCCATTGCCGAGGCGCTGCCGACCTCGGCCTGACAACCGGCTTCGGCGCCTGATATCGAGGCGTTGTATTTGACCAGACCTCCGATCGCCGCCGCGGTGAGCAGAAAATCCTCGATATGGCTCTCGGATGCGCCTGGAACGTGATCCAGGTAATACCGCAAAACGGCAGGCAGCGTACCGGCCGCGCCGTTGGTCGGAGCGGTGACGACTTGCCCACCGGCGGCGTTTTCTTCGTTCACTGCCATGGCGTAAACGCTCATCCAGTCGTTGATCGTGTGCGGTGCGGTCAGATTCATGCCCCGCTCGGCCATCAGCGCGTCGTATATGCCTTTGGCGCGGCGGCGGACCTTCAGTCCGCCGGGCAGAATACCGTCCGTTGTCAGGCCACGTTCGATGCAGTTGTTCATGACCTCCCACAGGCGGGCAGTTCCCCTGGCGAAACTGTCGGCACAGCCGCGTGCGATTTCATTCTCGCGCTTCATGGCAGCGATGCTCTTGCCGCTGGTCTTTGCCATCTCCAGCATCTCGGCCGCCGAATGAAACGGGAAGGGCACCGGGGGACCGTCGTTGGTGTCTTTGCCTTCGGCCAATTCCTCTTCGGTCAGCACGAATCCACCGCCGACCGAGTAATAAACCTGCCGCAGGATCACGTCGCCCTGCGCATCCGTGGCCATCAGGACCATACCGTTTGCGTGACCCGGAAGATTGTTTTCATAGTCGAAGATAAGATCGGCTTTTGGATCGAACTTCAGGGTCGGCAATCCCTCTGGCGACACCGATTGCGTTTCGGTGATTTTGGCCAGTGCAGCTTCGGCTTTGTCATTGTCGTAATTGTCCGGCACAAACCCCGCCAACCCAAGGATTGTGGCCCGGTCGGTGGCATGACCCACACCGGTAAAGGCCAATGAGCCGTGAAGAGACCCGCGCAGACCCGCGAAGTCGAATGGAGAGGCGCGCATCAGGTCCAAAAACCGGGCCGCGGCGACCATTGGGCCCATGGTGTGAGACGAAGACGGGCCGATGCCCACTTTGAACATATCGAAGACAGAGAGAAACATGTCAGGTAGCTGAGCCTTCTGGGGGGTTAGCGTAAGTGGGTGAGGTAAACGGCGTGACGCCCAGCCCTTCGGCCTGAATAGCGGCGCGTGTCGCCGGCCTTGATTCAAGCCGCATCAGCAGGGTTTGAAGATAGGGTGTATCCGGTAACTGGAACCAGCTGCGGTCCGACCCGGATGGGTACAAAGCCATCCAACGAAGCATGCAGGCCAGGTAATAGGTCAGGACAGAGGGCTGATCGGGCGAAAGCCATTCGGGCGCTTTTTGCGCTTCAGCATCCAGCAGTTTCAGGTGCTGGCGCAGCCGCGGTCTAATCCCGGAACGCAGGGCTTCGGCCTGCGCTGCGTTGATATACTTGTCGGCGTAGAACAGGATGCGCAGATCCGCATGCACTGTGTTGGACGCGAAGAACAGCCATTTCAGGAACGCAGCCCGCTCGGGGCTGTTGGCGGCCGGTGCCAGTTGCCCGTGCTTGTCTGCCAGCCACAACAGGATCGCGGCCGTTTCGAATATCGATCCCTGTGGCGTTTCCAACACCGGGATCAATCCATTGGGATTGAGCGCCCGATAAGCAACGCCATTCTGCTCGTTCCGGCTACGGTCAACCAGAACGGCCTCGAAGGGCTGGCCCATCTCTTCCAAAGCCAGCCGGATCACCAGCGAGGCGTTGTCGGGGGCATAATGCAGGCGGTACGGCGAATCCATAACCCTTATGTAAGATGCACAAATAACAGACGAAGCCTTGATTGCGACGTTTCCAATCGGAAACGCGCATTTCAGCGACATGTTAACACAGCACATTCGCGATTTGGCACTCGCAGTCGACCGGGGCATTCCGTATAACGCCGGCAGCAATCTGAAGGGGGAACCTGCCATGTCCGGAGAAATGTCGCCCATCGAGACAGCCAAATATGTCGCCGCACGTCGCGCCGCCGAGTTTGTGAAGGACGGGATGCGCGTCGGTTTGGGAACCGGATCGACTGCTGCCTGGATGGTGCGCCGACTTGGTGAACGGGTGCGCGACGAAGGATTGCAGATCAAGGGCGTCCCGACCTCGACTGCGACGGCGCAGTTGGCGCGCGAAGAGGGGATCGAGGTCGTATCGCTGGATCAAGCAGGCTGGCTGGATCTGACCATCGACGGCGCAGACGAATTTGACGGTGAATTCAATCTGATCAAGGGCGGCGGCGCCGCTTTGTTACAGGAAAAGATCGTGGCAACGGCCAGCGACCAGATGATCGTGATCGCCGATGCCGGAAAAGAGGTTGAAACTCTGGGCGCTTTCCCCCTGCCGGTCGAGGTGATCCCATTTGGCTGGCAAACCACGCGAACCCTGATCGAAGAAGCCTTGGACGCGATGGATGTTCTGGGCACTTCGGTCACGCTGCGGATGAATGGCGAAGTGCCAAGGGTCACGGATGAGGGCAATCATATACTGGACCTGCATCTCAAGCGTATCGGCAATGCGCGGCATCTGGCGTTGGTGCTCAATCAGGTTCCGGGTGTGGTCGAAAACGGACTTTTCCTCGATATCTGCGACAAGGTCATCATTGGCCACGGCGACGGACGGGTCGAAGTGCGTGATCTGAACGAGGGAACAGTTGAGACAGATCAGCCAAACGACAGCACCGAGAATCTGTTTTCAGATTTGGCGGACTGAAGGGACACGGCCCAAGGGGGCGATGCAAAACCGTTTTTTCGGCTGGCAGGGGTTGGCAATCGCCATATTGCGCCCAGATATCCAGAGAATTTTGGCAAGTGAACAAAGGAACCCGGCATGAGCTTTGACTATGATCTGTTTGTCATCGGCGGAGGCTCGGGCGGGGTCCGTGCAGCACGCGTTGCTGCGGGTGAGAACGGTGCCAAGGTGGCTTTGGCGGAAGAAGACCGCTATGGCGGCACCTGCGTGATCCGGGGTTGCGTTCCCAAAAAGCTGATGGTTTTTGCCAGCGAATATGCGGGTATGGTCAGCGACGCGCAGGCCTATGGCTGGGACATTCAGCCCGGTGCGTTTAACTGGGACATTTTTCGTGACAAGCTCTATGCCGAGCTGGACCGGCTTGAAGGTATCTATCGCAACATTTTGAAAAACAACGGTGTTGAAACCTTTGACCAGCGCGCGCGCCTGGTGGATGCACACACGGTTGAGATGGCCGACGGCACCCGCAAAACGGCCAAACATATTCTGGTGGCGACGGGAGGGCGCCCGATTGTTCCCGAGTTTCCGGGCTCGGATCTGGCGATCACCTCAAACGAGATCTTCCATCTGGAGAAACTACCCGAAACCATGCTGATCGTGGGCGGCGGTTATATCGCCTGCGAGTTTGCGGGCATCATGAACGGGATGGGCGTCAAGACCACGCAGTATTATCGCGGCGCGCAAATCCTGCGCGGTTTTGATGACGAAGCGCGCGGACTGATCTGCGAGGAGATGTGCCAAAACGGCGTAGACGTGCATCTGGGCACCAATGTGCTCGAAATGAAAAAGCAGGGCGACAAGATATGGGTCAAGGCGACCAACGGATCCGAACAACTGTTCGATGTGGTGATGTATGCGACTGGCCGCGTACCGAACGCCGATGATCTGGGTCTCGATGACCTCGGCGTCGAACGCGGCCGCAAGGGCGAGATTGTCGTGGACGAATACAGCCAGACTGCCGTGCCTTCGATCTACGCCATAGGTGACGTGACCGATCGGGTGAACCTGACGCCGGTTGCGATCCGCGAGGGCATGGCCTTTGTGGAAACCGTCTTCAAAGGCAACCCGACGCCAGTGGATCACGAGCTGATTCCGACGGCGATCTTCACGCAGCCCGAGATGGGCACCGTCGGCCTCAGCGAGGAAGAGGCGGCCGAGCAGGAGCCGATTGAAGTTTATGCGACATCGTTCAAGCCGATGCAAAAATCGTTTGCCGGTGGCACGCAGTGTGTGTTGATGAAGCTGATCGTCAGCCAAGCCACTCGCAAGGTGCTGGGATGTCATATCGTGGCCCCCGGCGCAGGCGAGATGATCCAATTGGCCGGGATTGCGGTGAAAATGGGCGCGACCAAGGAAGATTTCGACCGAACGGTCGCCGTTCACCCCGTGATGGCTGAAGAACTGGTGACAATGCGGCAACCTGTGCGCACTGCTTGATTTGCAACTGCGCGAACACAAGTTACAAGGGAACCCGTGATCACACGGTCCAATACGAAGGAATAGACTCATATGGCGGGCAACAGCGGTGGCCCCTGGGGGGGCGGAGGCTCATCCGGAGGCGGAGGAAATCGAGGAAACAACGGGGATGGGCGCAAACCTCCCGAAGGTGATGGCCCGCAGATCCCCGAGATCGATGAGCTGATGAAAAAAGGCCAGGAGCAGCTGCGCGTCCTGATGGGCGGTCGCGGCGGCGGTCGTGGTGGCAGCGGTCAGGGCTCTGGCGGCGGTGGTCCGATATTCACCAAGGGAACCATTGCCATAGGTGCGCTGGTCGCGATTGGCCTTTGGGCTGCCGCAAGTTTCTATACCGTAAAACCGGAAGAGCAGTCAGTTGAGCTGTTTCTGGGTGAATTTTCAGCCGTCGGGAACCCGGGTCTGAACTTTGCTCCCTGGCCGCTAGTCACCGCCGAGGTCATTCCGGTCACCCGCGAACAGACCGAGGATATGGGCGGCGCGCGCGGCAGCGATGATGGCCTGATGCTGACCGGCGACGAGAATGTCGTGGACATCGATTATCAGGTTGTTTGGAATATCAGCGACCCTGCGAGGTTCCTTTTCAATCTGCGCGATCCACGCGAAACCATTCGGGCGGTGTCTGAATCGGCTATGCGTGAGATCATCGCGCAAAGCGAATTGGCGCCAATCCTGAACCGGGATCGCGGTATCATCGCCGACCGCTTGCAGGAACTGATTCAGGCCACGATGGACAGCTACGATTCGGGCGTAAACATCGTGCGTGTAAACTTTGACAAGGCTGACCCGCCGCAGGACGTGATCGCCGCATTCCGCGACGTTCAGGCCGCCGCGCAGGAGCGTGACCGTCTGCAAAACGTGGCCGACGCCTATGCCAACCGTGTTCTCGCTGAAGCCCGGGGTGAAGCCGCGCAGGTTCTGGAAGAGGCCGAAGCCTATCGCGCCCAGCAGATCAACAGCGCGCAGGGTGAGGCCAGCCGTTTTAGCGCGGTTCTGGAAGAGTACACCAAAGCGCCGGACGTAACCCGCAAGCGTCTCTATCTGGAGCGGATGGAGCAGGTTCTGGGTGACGTCGACAAGATCATTCTGGACGAAAACTCGACCGGGCAGGGGCAAGGTGTTGTGCCGTATCTGCCGCTCAACGAGCTGCGCCGCAATCAGGCCGAGGAGAGCAACTGATGCGTAAATCGACATTTATTCTGCCGGTTATCGTGATTGCGGTTGTCGGCATCCTGTCTTCGATCTTTATCGTCGACGAACGCGAACGTGCGCTGGTTCTGCAGTTTGGCCGCGTGGTCGCTGTCAAAGAAGAACCCGGTCTGGCGTTCAAGATCCCCCTGATTCAGGAAGTCGTTCGCTATGACGACCGCATCCTGTCGATCGACGTGCAGCCGTTGGAGGTAACGCCCTTGGACGACCGTCGTCTGGTGGTTGACGCATTCGCACGCTATCGGATAGCGGATCTTGAACAGTTCCGTCAGGCGGTTGGTGTCGGCGGTATCCCGGTCGCCGAGGACCGCCTGGACCGCATCCTGCGCGCGGAAACCCGTGAGGTTCTGGGTTCGGTGTCGTCGCGTGACATCCTCAGTTCGGACCGGGCCGCCCTGATGCTGCGCATTCGCAACAGCGCCATTGCCGAAGCACAGGCGCTGGGCGTCAGTGTGATTGACGTGCGCCTGAAGGCGACGGATCTGCCGCAAGCAAACCTTGAGGCCACCTTTGACCGGATGAAGGCCGAACGTGAGCGTGAAGCAACGGACGAACGCGCACGTGGTAACGAGGCTGCGCAGCGTGTGCGCGCGCAAGCTGACCGGACCGTGGTCGAGCTGGTATCCGATGCCCGCCGCGAGGCCGAGATCATTCGCGGTGAAGCGGACGCCGAACGCAACGCCATCTTTGCCGAAGCCTTTGGCAAGGACCCGGAGTTCTTCGAGTTCTACCGGTCGCTTTCCGCTTACGAACGCGCGCTGGGCGGCAGCAACAGCTCGATGGTGCTGACCCCGGATTCCGAGTTCTTCAATTACCTAAAATCACCCACCGGGCAGGCGGCCCGGTAATGGGTATGATCCTTCTGGCCTTCGGGTTGGTACTGATTGTCGAGGGGCTGGCCTACGCGCTGGCCCCTTCGCTTATCGAGCGTATGTTAGAGGCGTTGAGGGCAATGCCGGAGCAGGCACGGCGTCTGGTCGGGCTACTGTGCATGGTCAGCGGTCTGGTGCTGTTGTGGGGTGCTTATCAGATCGGGTTTTGACACAAAGACCTCAATTGCCGGTGATTTCCCCATGATCCTGAGTTGCGGGCTTGGACAAACTGACTACATTGGTTGCTAAGAGAGGCTGCCTGCAGGCGGCTCAACAAGAATTGTCGACAAGGAGTTCCCAAGTGCAGGCTCAAGCACGCAGTATTTCGGTCCGGCGGGACGAGAGTGTTGGTTTCATGCGGCTGATGTGGCTGATCTTTGCCACGATGCTGCTTGTTCTGGCGCAGACCCTTGCAGCACAGGCCCGTGGTGAAAGCCTGGCGCCGCTGGCGGAAAAGATCAGCCCAGCGGTTGTCAACATTACCACAAGCACGCTGATCGAAGGTCAGACCGGCCCGCGGGGGATCGTGCCCGAGGGCTCTCCGTTCGAGGACTTCTTCCGCGAGTTTCAGGACCGAAACGGTGACGACGAAAACCGGCCGCGCCGCAGCAACGCTCTGGGGTCGGGTTTCGTGATCTCCGAGGACGGCTATATCGTCACGAACAATCATGTCATCGCGGAAGCCGATGAAATTCTTGTGGAATTCTTTCCCGGCGACGGGCAGCCGGCCAAGGAATTGCCGGCCAAGGTGATTGGTACCGATGACAAGACCGACATCGCGTTGCTTAAGGTCGAGGCGTCATCGCCGTTGCAGTATGTCAAGTTTGGCGACAGCGATACGGCTCGTGTCGGAGATTGGGTTATCGCCATGGGCAACCCTCTGGGTCAGGGCTTCTCGGTTTCGGCGGGGATTGTGTCGGCGCGGAACCGGGCGCTTAGCGGGTCGTATGACGATTACATTCAGACTGACGCGGCGATCAACCGGGGTAACTCGGGTGGGCCGCTGTTCAATATGGATGGCGAGGTCATCGGAGTGAATACCGCGATTCTGTCACCCAACGGGGGGTCAATCGGCATCGGGTTTTCGATGGCGTCGAACGTTGTCATCAAGGTTGTCGACCAGTTGCGTGAGTTCGGTGAGACTCGCAGGGGATGGCTGGGTGTTCGGATTCAGGACGTAACCGAAGACATGGCCGAAGCGATGGGCCTGGACAAGCCCGGCGGTGCGCTGATCAGCGATGTGCCGGAAGGCCCCGCCAAAGAGGCTGGTCTGCTGGCCGGAGACGTAATCATCAGCTTTGACGGCGTCGAGGTTGAGGACACACGTGGGCTGGTCCGTCAGGTGGGTGAAACCACCGTTGGCAAGTCGGTGCGTGTTGTTGTCCACCGCGACGGCGGTACCCAGACCGTATTGGTGACGTTGGGTCGCCGTGAGGATGCCGAACGTACGGAGAATGGCGAAGAAGAGACTCCGCAGGTCGAAGAAGAGGAAAACAAGGACATCCTTGGCCTCACGATTTCACCGTTGACCGATACACTGCGCGAGGATTTGGGGCTGGATGCGGATGCCGAGGGCTTGGTCGTGTCCAATGTTGACGAGGCGTCCGAGGCGTTCTCCAAGGGCTTGCGTGCGGGTGATGTGATCACCGAAGCCGGGCAGCAGAAGGTAACCTCGATCGACGATCTTGAGGCACGCATGGAAGAGGCGCGAGAGGCCGGGCGAAAGTCGCTGCTGCTGCTGGTTCGTCGTGGCGGAGAGCCTCGTTTCGTTGCGCTGAGCCTGCAAGAATAAGCAGCCCAAAACCCAAGATGGGAGCCTGGGGGGCATCCTCCAGGCTTTTGCCATGAATACCGTAATGCGTGGTTTAGTTACTTTCTTATTCCGGCCCTAAATTTGTTCAATCGGTGGAATCCTGACGCCGCAAGCCGGATGCACGCGGCGCATTCCCGGCGTTCGGTGATACAAATCGCAGCGACTGGTGCAAGTTGTGCCCGGTGTTACAGGTCATCTGTGCCACGACGACTGGTTCTTGCAGCCATGATACCTGCGTTATCCGTCTCGTCCGGGTTCGTTGGGATCGCTGGAGAACAATGCGATTTTGTTCCCTTGAGGGTCGCGAAGGTAACCAACATAGAAATGGGGTCCATACGAGTCGCGAAAGCCCGGTTGGCCATCGTCAAAGCCGCCTGCGGCGAGCGCGGCGGCGTGAAGGTCACGAACCTGCTTTTGACTGCGCGCCTCGAAGGCAACCATAGTGCCGTTTCCAGCCGAAGCCGGACGTCCATCAAAGGGTGACTTAACGTAGAACTCCGGCATCAGGGGAAACTGACCCGGCTTAGCAGGCAGCGCGTAACTCAAGTCTCCATGGTACTTTTCCAGCTCGTAACCAAGGGCTGGCAGGAACGCAGAGTAAAACCGTTCCGCGCGAGCGATGTCGTCAACACCGACGGTGACGTAGGCAATCATTCTGCGCACCTTTCAGGACGTCTGGTCATGGCAACGGATTAATTTCGCCAGGGTAGGCCAACATACGCACCCGCTCAAGAACGGCCTTTTGTCGAGCGGCTTTTCAGATCCAACCTTGGCACAAAAACGCCGGATGGCCGCTTTTTCCGTCACGTCGGGCATCAGACCGCATCATGACGATGACAGCATTGCGAAACAACTCAGATACCGCGCTTGGGTATCCTACTTCAGCCGAGGCAAGTGCCACGGATCTGCTACCCATCCGACGCATTCAGCGAAACGACTTTCGGGAAAAGAACTGTGCAAAAAAAGAAGAAGCCATATGCCGGAGAAGGCATATGGCTCTGGTACAGGGAGAGACTGGTGGACAGATATCGGGGATGATAGAACCAGCCTCCTACGGTAACGGGGTTAACCATACGGCGAATCTGATGTCAGGTATGTGAAGCGGATCACAGGGCTGAGATTTTAAATCAGATCGGATTCTGCCAGCTGTTTCAGCGCATCGAAATCATGGATTTGCAGCCCGCCACGTGAGGCTTCGACCACATTGCTGCGTTTCCAGGTCGAGATCGTTTTCGAAACTGCTTCGCGTGTGGCGCCGACAAACTCGGCCAGTTCGCTTTGCGACAGCGTGATGCGCGATGAGGGGTGTTCCTGTTGCCCGGCCAGCAGCAACAGTTTCCTTGCCAGTCGGACCGGCATGGGCAGAAAGACCTGCTCGTTGAGCTGAGCGCCCATCCATCGCATACGCAGACCGGCCAACCGGATCATGTCAACCGCAAGATCGGGATGCTGCCTGATCTGCTCCATCACGTCGTTTCTTCGCACGCGCAGGACGCGGGCCGGTCCGGTCGCGGTGATCGTCGCAGTGCGTGGGCCATTGTCGAACAGGGCGATTTCACCAAAAACCTCGCCAGGACCCATGAGGCTGAGTGACAGTTTCCGCCCACTCATTGCCAGAAATGACGCCTCTAGCGTGCCTTCCAGAATGGCATAAAGTGCGTCGCCTTCATCATCCTGTTCAAACAAGACCTCTCCACGAGCCAGAGCAAGCTCGGAGGCCTGCGCAGAGAGCATTTCCCGCAGCTCGTCGGATGCTTCGGACAGAAAACCACTATTGGGAAAAGCCGTCATGGTGCGAGCAGTACTCCGGTTGAGTATTTTGAGTGGTTCCTCAACTTTCCACAGCTTGCGCATTAAGCCAAGGGTTTTGTCTGTTAACCCTGTCAACAGGCGTCATTTTACTGCTGATCGGTGTCTTCCATATAGCGTTGCAGCAGGTTGAATTGCATCATCAGGAACGCCATCAAGGCAATGGGAAAGCCGAAGGTTTCGATCTTGACCCACAGGTCGGTCGACATGGTACGCCAAACAAGCTCATTCGCCACGGCAAGAACCGCAAAACAGGCGCAAAGACGGCGTGTCAGGATCATCCAGCCTTCATTGCGCATGGGCAGCATTTCGTCCAGCACATAGGCCAAATACGATTTGCCCTGTAGCAATCCTATGCCAAGGATCACCGAGAAGAATCCATAGACCAGCGTAGTCTTCATCTTGAAGAACCGCTCGTCATTGAACCATGCGGTCAGGCCGCCGAAGAAGATGACCATGAAAGCGGTGAATATCTGCATCTTGCTAAGCTTACCCGTCAGGAACCACAGGATACCCATTGCGGCCAGCATAAGTGGCACGAACAGAATGGTGGCGACGATGAACCCGGAATACTCGATCCCACCGATCTGAAAGCTGTCGTCGCGCAGGCGCAGATAGATGAAGAAAAAAGCCAGCGGGGGGCCGAGTTCCAGTACCTGTTTCAAAAACGGATTGATCTCTTTATTGCCTGTCATGCTTTGCGTCCTGCTGATTACCCGCCCATTTCAACTATTACGGCGCCGAGTGCAATCAATGCCATCAACGCAATGCGTCTGGGACCGACGGTTTCTTTCAATATCAGCCAGCCGATGAGTGCCGCGAAGACGGTGGAGGTTTCGCGCAGCACGGCGGCTTCTCCGACCTTGTCCAGTCGGGTGGCCAGCATGATGGATCCGAAGGATAGAGGGGCGATGATGCCTCCGGCCAGACCGCGCAGCATCAGCGGGCCAAGCGCGGGGCGATTGAACATCGCGCGCCATCTGAGTGCCGCATAGAACGGCATCGCCGCGCCGTCGATCATGAAGAACCAGGCGAGAAAGGTGAAAGGATCGGCGGTGGCGCGGATGCCATAGGCGTCATAGGTGGTGTAGAGCGCCACGAACAGGCCCGTGACAATGGCCAAGGTCAGTGCTATGCCCAGCGTTTCACGGTTGGTTTCAAGAAAGCGGAAATTATAGGCAGCCAGACCGTAGATACCCACCAGAAGGGTGGCAACGCCCAACCATTGAACGGCCGAGAAGGTTTCGCCAAACAGTAAATAGGCACCGATGACGGTGAACAGAGGTCCGGTGCCGCGCACGACCGGATAGACCACCGTGTACGAGCCCTTGGAGTACGCCATCGCCTGCAGGGTCTTGTAAGCAATGTGAATCAGCCAGACGACGAAAAAAATGGGCCACATATAGGGCTCCGGCCACGGAACCACGAAAAATGCGAAAGGCGCGGCCATCAGGCAATAGCAGGCGTCTATGGCCCCGCGGGACAGCCAGGGGTCGTGTCGGCCTTTTTGCAAGGCCCCAAAAGCTGCGTGCAGAAACGCCGCCATCAGCGCAAGGCCAAGGGCGAGGTGATGACCTGATTCGGTGCCTTCAAGTGAGATCAGCCAGTCGCTCAAATGTCAGGTCTTTTCGCTGGGCCGAGAGGGTGGGGGGCTGTCTGCCCCCCACGCCCCCCGAGGATATTTTTGGCCAGATGAAGATCGGATCAGGTGGGTTCCAGACCGGTGAGGGCAGCGGCGAAGTCTTCGGGGTCGAATGGGGCGAGATCGTCAATCTGCTCACCAACGCCGATTGCATGGATGGGAAGGCCGAACTTGTCCGCCAGCGCAACCAGAACGCCGCCTTTGGCAGTGCCGTCGAGTTTGGTCATCACCAGGCCCGAGACATCCGCCAGCTTGCGGAAGGTTTCCACCTGGCTCAGGGCGTTCTGGCCAGTGGTGGCGTCAAGCACCAGAAGGGTGTTGTGGGGTGCGGTTTCGTCGATCTTGCGAATGACGCGGACAATCTTGGCCAGTTCTTCCATCAGGTCGGCGCGGTTTTGCAGGCGGCCGGCGGTGTCGATCATCAGCAGGTCGGCGCCGTCCTGCTGGGCGCGAGTCAGGGCGTCGAAAGCGAGGCTGGCGGGGTCGGAGCCTTCCGGTGCGGTCAGCACGGGCACCCCGGCGCGGTCGCCCCAGACCTGAAGCTGTTCGACAGCGGCGGCGCGGAAGGTGTCTCCGGCGGCGATGACCACCTTTTTGCCTGCAGCCTTGAACTGACTGGCCAGTTTGCCGATGGTCGTGGTTTTGCCCGAGCCGTTGACCCCAACGACCAGAACCACCTGCGGGCGTTTGGGATAGATCGGCAGGGGTTTGGCGACAGGCTCCATCACGCGGGCCACTTCCTGCGCCAAAAGCTGCTTGATCTCCCGGGTAGAGAGTTTGCGGCCATAGCGTCCTTCGGCCATGTTCGCGGTGACGCGCAGGGCGGTGTCGACGCCCATATCCGAGGCGATCAGAAGCTCTTCGAGCTGTTCCAGCATGTCGTCGTCGAGCGTGCGGCGGACAACCGCGCGGTCGTCGCCGCGACTGAACAGGCGACCCAACAGGCCCTTGGATTCGGGAACCTCTGGCGGTGGCGGGGCAGGCGTTGGATCGACGGGGATCGGGGCCGGTGGTTCAACCGGCTGTGGTACAGGCCCTGGGCTTGGAACTTCGGGGACCGGTTGCGGTTCGGGCTCGGGGTCTGGAATGACCGGGTCCGGGTCCGGGGTTTCTTCGCCGCCATCCTCGACAATTGCGTCGAGCCCCTGTTCAAGGCGCGACGAGGATTTGAACAGCTTGTCCTTCAGCTTGGAAAAAAACGCCATTTTTGGTCTCCGCAGGTGTTCTCCTCACCTAATGCGGAATTGCGGCAGTTGCAAAGGGTCCCGAAAATGCAAACAGGAATCCGGCCTGTGCACACCAATAAAGCACCCAGACCAGATAGGGCGTTAGTTTCAAGGCCGGGTGGTCAGCCGGTAACAGAAATTTCTCGGTTGCCAGTATCAGGTCTGACGCGATGAAGGCCAGTGCCGCAGGAAAAGCCCAGCGCATTGCGCCGACCTCGGGCAGGGCGAGAACACTGATACCCATGCCGAGGATGATGGGGATATAGGCTAGTACCGGGCCTTTGAGCTCTCCGGCACGTGGGGCGAGCAACGTTGCCATGACGATACCGAGCAGGATCAGCGACCAGAATATGCCGGGTTTTTCGAGAATTAGACCGGTGACGCTTGCCGGATGGGTCAGAAACAGGGCGATATAGGCCAGGTGGCCGGCGGCAAAGGTTCCGATACCGGCCATGAAGGTCGCATCGGTCTCGCGAGACAGCAAGGCATCTCCGATGGCGCAAAGCGCAAGCGCCAGTACCAGTAGCCAGGGTGCGGCCTGTACCAGGGCCAACACCGCCAGCAGCGCAACGGAAGCGGTTTTGGCTATGCTGCGCAATGCGCTGGCTGGTCGGGCAGTCAGAGGCAGATAGGCCAGTGCGCAAAAGAGGGCGGCGATAAAGAGGACCTGTGTCATTTGATGGTTTCCTGTTTTGTTGCGCCGCTTTAAGTCTCTTCCGGTGTTGGGCGGCAACTCAAGCCGTGACGTGGAGTTAACCACGTGAACGAATAAACGTTAATTGGTGTCATGGCCGAGCATCTGCCAGAATGAGTGAATGTTCAGACGCTTGTTGATTCTTTTCCTGCTATCCGCCCAACTTGCCGCTGCACAATCGCCTATGTCCGGGGACGAGTTCGACAGCTACACGCGCGGAAAGACGTTGTTCTACGGATATGAAGGGCAGATCTATGGTGTGGAACGGTATCTGCCGAACCGGCGGGTGATCTGGTCGTTCCTGGATGGCGATTGCAAGGAAGGCGTTTGGTACGAGCGAGAGGACCAGATTTGTTTCCTTTACGAGGACCGGCCAGACCCGCAGTGCTGGGTTTTTACGCAGTCGGGTGGCGGGCTGATCGCGCAGTTCGAGGGGGATCCGACCGCAACGGAGCTCTATGAGGCCTCGGATATCGGCGAAGAAATGGTGTGCCTTGGCCCTGATATTGGCGTCTGATGCTAGGTCGCTCGAAGTTCTTGGTAGCTGATCATGACGTGCTCCTGATACGCCGGCCTGTCGGTCAACCTGTCGTAGTACCTGCGCAGATGGCACAGACGAGCACGCGGAATGTCGATGTCGTAATAACGGAACAAAATGTGGCCGAGCTGAATATCGGCCAGTGTCAGGTTTGAACCTGCGATGTAGTCGCTTTCCGCCAGGATGCTGTCAGCGATCTCGAGTTTGCCTTCCAGAGTAGTGACGGCTGCCAGTACGGCTGTCTCGTTCCTTTGCGATGGTGCAGTTCGGACGGTCTGCCAGAAAACCGGGACCGTGAAGGCCATGGCCACGTTGATTTTTGCCCATTCGGCCCATTTGTCCACTTCGGCCCGCTGCACGGGATCACGGGGCCAGAATGCTTCGGCGCCATACTGGCCGGCGAGATAGCGCAGGATCGGACCGGTTTCCCAAAGCGGTGGATTGTCGCCGTCCTGCAAAACCGGGATGGTCCGGTTTGGATTAAGCTTCCGGAAGAATTCAGTATCCAGCCCCCCGAAGCGGTGGCCCAAGTCGTGACGCCGGTATTCAAGACCAAGCTCACCGATACACCACATCAGGGCTTGAACATTGGACGAGGTTTTGCGGCCCCAGATCGTTAGCATGGGTTAGAACAACGACCCTTGATCCGGAGGATCGGGTTTCGATTTTTTTACGGTGGTCTTGGATGATCCTACTGTTTGCAGTCGGCCATCAGAGAATTCGATTTCGAGTGCCGCGTGGCCGGCGGCTTGGGCCTTTGTCGTGACAACTTCTCCTTCGGCGCGCACGACCGCGTAGCCCCGATCCAGCGTCGCCTTGTAGCTGAGCGTTTCGCGCAGGCGGTCCGTGGCCTCAAGCTGTTGGCGCAGGCGGTCCAGTCGGGTGGACTGGGCCGTGTTCAACCGCTCGGTCAGACGGATCAGCGTGTCGCGCCGTGTTGTCAGCTCACGCTGAATGGGACGCAGCGACAGGCGTGTGGACAGGTTGCGCCAGCGGTCGCGCCGCGTTTCCACGACGCCGCGCAAAGTCGAAGGGCGCAGATGGGCCGAGATGTCCAGCAATTTCAGACGGCGGGTCTGAACGCCTCGGATCAAGGCGTTGGGCAGACGTTCGGATATCTGATCCAGTCGCTGCCGGGGGGTATCCAGCAGGGTATCAGCGCGCGGAAGGGCGCGGGACAGATCGCGCAGGCGCTGGCTGCGGCGTTGAACTGCGTCCGAGGCAGAGCGTGCCAGACGCGCGCCCTGTTCGCCGGTCCAGGCCAGCAGCTCCATCCTGACCGGAACGGCCAGTTCCGCCGCTGCAGTTGGGGTTGGCGCACGCCTGTCCGAGACAAAGTCGATCAGTGTGGTGTCGGTCTCGTGCCCGACAGCCGAGATCAGGGGAATGTCCGAGGCGGCAGCGGCCCGGGCAACGATTTCTTCGTTAAAACCCCAGAGGTCCTCGATCGACCCGCCACCACGCGCGACGATGATCAGATCGGGGCGCGGCAATGCGCCGCCGGGCGTAAGCTGGTTGAAGCCGTCGATTGCCCGAGCGACCTCGGGCGCGCAATTGCTGCCCTGTACAGCGACCGGCCAGATCAGCACCTTGCGCGGAAAACGGTCGCGCAGGCGGTGCAGGATGTCGCGGATCACCGCGCCTGAAGGAGAGGTCACAACACCGATGATCTTCGGCAGATAGGGCAGCGGCTTCTTACGCTCGGGCGCGAACAGCCCTTCGGTCTCAAGTTGTTTCTTACGCTTCTCCAGCAGCGCCATAAGTGCGCCCTGTCCGGCGACGGCAACCTCATCAACATTCATGTTGTATTTCGATTGTGCGCCAAAGGCGGTAAGGCGCCCGGTGACGACCACCTCAAGCCCTTCTTCCGGAACCACCGACAACCCTGAAATCTGACCCTTCCACGTGGTGCAGGCGAGCACGTTCCGGTCATCTTTGATGTCATAGTACAAATGCCCGGAACGCGCTTTGAACACGCGCCCAACTTCTCCGCGCACACGGATTCGTCCGAACGAGCCTTCCAGGGTGCGTTTCACCTCGCCAGAAATCTCGGAAACCGTGTATTCGGGGGTATTTTGACCCGGAAGCGGGTCGTCGAGCAGGTCGGACATTTCAGCGCCTTGTGTCAAATGCCCGCCCAGCTTAGAACGCCCCGCAAGCGAGGCCAAGCAGATCGGAGAGCATTCATGAACATCCTCATTCTCGGCGGCGGTGGGCGCGAACACAGCCTGGCCTGGGCGGTGATGCAGAACCCTAAATGCGACCGGCTGATCGTGGCACCGGGCAATGCCGGGATCGCGCAAATCGCCGATTGCGCGGCGCTGGATATCGAGAATGGCGGGGCTGTGGTCAGTTTTGCCGAAGAAAATGCCATTGATTTCGTGATCGTCGGCCCCGAGGCCCCCCTGGCCGCGGGTGTAGCCGACCGTTTGCGCGAAGCCGGCATTCTGGTTTTTGGCCCTTCGGCCCAGGCAGCCCGGCTGGAGGCGTCAAAGAGCTTCACCAAGGAAATTTGTGATGCAGCGGGAGCGCCCACAGCGGCCTATGCCCGGTTCACCGAGGCGGAACCTGCCAGAACCTATATCCGTGAGCAGGGTGCCCCGATTGTGGTCAAAGCCGATGGTCTGGCAGCCGGCAAAGGTGTGATCGTTGCCATGGACGAACAGACTGCCCTGGATGCCATCGACGATATGTTCGGCGGTGCTTTTGGCGGGGCCGGGGCTGAGGTTGTCGTCGAGGAGTTCATGGAGGGCGAGGAGGCCTCTCTGTTTGTGCTGTGCGATGGTGAAAACATCCTTTCGGTCGGCACTGCGCAGGACCACAAGCGTGTGGGCGAGGGCGATACCGGTCTGAACACCGGCGGCATGGGCGCGTATTCTCCGGCGCCCGTTTTGAGCGCCGAAATCGAAGCCCGCGCGATGGATGAGATTGTGCGGCCGACCATGGCCGAAATGAAACGCCGGGGCATGCCGTTTCAAGGTGTTTTGTACGCAGGTTTGATGATCAAGGACGGGCAGCCCCGGTTGGTGGAGTACAACGTCCGCTTTGGCGATCCGGAATGCCAGGTACTGATGATGCGCCTCGGGGCGCAGGCGATGGATCTAATGCACGCTGCCGCCGAGGGGCGGTTGAACGAGGCCCGGGTAAACTGGGCCGACGATCACGCGATGACGGTAGTGATGGCCGCCAACGGTTACCCCGGGTCATATGAAAAGGGTACGTTGATTAGTGGGTTGGACGCTTTGCCTGAAGACAGCATGAATATGGTTTTTCATGCGGGAACCAAACTGGCCGACGGCAAACTTCAGGCGTCGGGCGGTCGCGTTCTGAATGTCACGGCTCGCGGCGATACTCTGCACGAAGCGCGGGATCGGGCTTACGCGATGGTGGAAGGTGTCGACTGGCCGGATGGCTTCTATCGCCGCGACATCGGCTGGCGAGCGCTCTGACCGGGGGCTCCCGCGCCCTGTTGCTGCATCAAAGATGCATCGCCAAAGGCCTTGGGCCGGGCAGCTCGCTGTCGCGGGCTGCGGTTGGTTCATGACGAGCAGCTCAATTCACGTTCCATCGTGCCTTGCGAAAAGCGACCAAGTGACGTCTCTACCCAGCCCTCATTGAATCGCACACTCACAATGTCGCGCCAGTCGGCACTGGCGATGATGAGTTCTAGGCCTGTGCCACAATCCCTTACGCCGCCGGAGATAAAGTCTTCGCCGATCCGATGATTGGTCAGGCCCGGCCGTATGGCGATCTCTGTCAGAGCGCCGTCCACAAACCGCCAGATGCGAAGCGTTTTTGCAAGGTGAGGGCGGTCGATATAGGCAATTTCGATATTGCCGTCACCGTCCAGATCGGCGGCACCAATCGGGGCGAGCCAGCGGAACCGGGTGCCGATATGGGGTGTTGCAGCAATCTTTTGACCGCGCGCGTCGTAGATCGCCAGTTGCGCTCCTGTGCTGTCTTGGGATTCAACGACGATGGCTTCGCGCGACCCGTCCAGATCAACGTCCACTAACCGGGGCGCCAAGTCTTCGAAAACTCGATCTGATGGAAGTCGAATAATCTCGACCTTGCCATCGACCGTCAGTTCAAGCGCGCCATACTCGATATTGTCGCCCAATACACCGTGGGCATAGCGCGTGGTGGGTTCCGTGAAACGGGCACTGTCGATTGTGTCGGCTGCGGGCATTGAGGCAATACCTGCCGGCCACAGGCTCAACAGCAGCAGCGCGCCGCGAGCCCGGCCTGGCCACAGGCAAGCGGGCAGACGCGGCGCTTTGGTGCGCATCAGATCTGCTTTTCGGGCATCTGTACGATCAGGCCGTCCAACGCATCGGTGACCTTGATCTGGCAGGTCAGGCGCGAGCGGGCGGGGTCGGGCTCATAGGCGAAGTCCAGCATGTCTTCTTCCATGTCATCCTTGCCGGGGATTTTCTCGACCCAGTCGGGGTGGATGTAGACATGGCAGGTCGAACAGGCGCATGCGCCGCCGCAATCGGCTTCGATGCCGGGGATGTTGTTGTCACGGGCCCCTTCCATGACGGTCAGTCCGTTGGCGACCTCGACTGTGTGTTCGGTACCGCCATGCTCGACATAGGTGATCTTTGCCATTGCGTGCGTCTTCCTTTTGCGATGTTCGAAACGTTGTTTAGTGAAGGGATTTAGGTCTTTCCAGCCTCATTTGCGACTCAGCGTGCCGCGACTGGACTTTCCTCCCTTTTGTTCTATCTTTGTTCTCATGCTTGTTGTCCCTGTCCGCCCCGCATCCCCAAACAGCGGCTGGCCGCGCCCGCCCGCCTGCCTGCCCGCCTGTCAACTGGACGCCCCACCCGAAGGTGCGCGGGTGGCGGTGGCGGGGCTGGTGATCCTGCGGCAGAGACCGGGGACGGCCAAAGGGGTGATCTTTGTCACCCTTGAGGATGAGACCGGTGTCGTGAACGTGGTGGTCTGGCGCAAGATCTACGAACGCTTCCGTCGCGCGGTGATTTCGGGGCGGCTGTTGCGGGTGACGGGGCGGATGCAGCGGGCGCATTCTGTAACCCATGTGATTGCGGAAGAGATCGAGGATATCTCGGGCATGTTGGATGTACTGGTGCAGGGGGAAGGCTAAGGTCTTAACGGCAAACGGGTCCGCCGCGACGGCGCGCCGTATCAAAGTGGAAATGCCCCTTGTGATACTGGTCCGCATCGGGGCCGAGCACCGTACCGAACAGACCACAGGCGCCACCGTGTAGCCTGCGCATGACCTCGCCCAAATCTTCGTCGTCCCATCCGTCGCGAACGTTGATGATGGTGCCATCCTTCAACACAAAAGAGGCGATATCGATCGCTCGACCCCTGGCATGTTCGGACAGGCGTGCGCGGGGTTGGTTGTTCTGCGTCTTGCAGGAATAGTGACCGACAAGCCGCATCCCAATCAAGCCACCGCCATAGTCGGCAAAAGCCGGTTTGGCGACGACTTCTATCCATGTCTTGAACGTAATCGCCGTTTCGCAATCCATCAGCGCAAACTGGCTGAGCATGATGTCAGAAACCAGGTGAATCCGAACCGGGTCGGCAATCCCGCATCCCCGATACCGTCCAGAAATAGGTTCGAGTGTTTCACCCAGAATGGTCCAGTCACTGCACACCGCGCCACGCTCGCGTAGTTTCTCGCGCCCGACTGCGATCAGGCCGAATTTGCAGGGTCGCAGCGCTGGCCTCAGTGAGACCAATACCTCCGGGTTGGATTTTGCAGATGCGTCTTCGGCAAGTGGTTCTTCGTCACTGATCGGCTCGTACGCAATCAGGTGGGAGGGTTGAGCGAGCGGGCTTTCGGCGCAATCCTGTGCGGCAATTGCCGGACCGGCCCAAAGTATCAGAAATGTGGCCAATGCCCTCATAACTCAGCGTTTTCCTTCTTTGGCGCCAAATCCTTATCTGCGTGGCCCAGCTAAAGTAGAGCGAATGTTCGAATTAAAACAAGTATGAACCCCGATTTCTGCTTGTTTCAAATGGGTTACGTGACATCGCGTACCATATGCAGATGCAAACCAATCCCATGCGCTTCGTCCAGTGCCGGAACACGGGTTTCAACCTCAACCTGAAACCCGGTGTGCCGGTAAAAACCAACGGCCTCATTGTCTGCTGCGACATCAAGGCAAATCTGGGTGCACCCGTTTGCAAGAGCCCGTGTTTCCGCCTCATTCAACAGTTGGGCAGCGATGCCTCCGCCTTGTGCCCGTGGGCTTACGGCAAACTCAAGAATATAGTAGGAACCCTTCCGTGGAGCCGGGAAAAGGCGATCCATCCAATGCAGCGCGGATTGTAAATGCTGCGCGTCTTTGTCCCCAAGGGCAGATGCCTGACATTCCAGTGAAAAGTCGAAGTTTGCTGAATATTCATCTTCTGTATGGCCAATAAGCAGCCCAACAACTTCGCCATTGTCCGATGCGGTAAAGGCATTTCTATGCGAGAATAAGCCCTGTTTTTCGGGCCATTCGCAGCCGATAATGCTGTGCAAGACGGCCTCGTTTCCAAACATATACCCATTCAGTTTCGGATCAGTGCTCCAAAGGAGATTTGCCAGGTCCTGTGGCGATACAGATGTTGACGCAGGCGCTATTACGACGGTCAAATTGATGCTCCTGAGATGGATTTCCTTCTAATCGGTTTTGAAATTCACGCGCATTCTGTTTGCTCAGAATTGCAAGTTTAGGGCAGTTCTGGTGTGATCCAGACTAGCCACACCGCTTGGAGTTTATCAACATAGTCACTGACCTCACCTTTTGAACAAAACCCGCTGCGCCTGCCTGTCCCGATGATCCCCACGCAGTTCGGCATGCAGCGCACGGCCTGCCTGAACCCCCGGGCGGGCGCTCATCATCTCCAGCCAGCGGGCAAAGTGAGGTTTGTCGTCCAGCACCTGCTGCTGACCTTCCCACAGGCTGGCCCAGCCCCAGATGGACATGTCAGCGATGGAGTAGAAATCGCCCGCAACATACTCGTTTTCCGCCAATCTCCGGTCCAGCACGCCATAAAGACGACCGACTTCGGTGCGGTAGCGGTCCTTGGCATAGGGCAGGTCCTGCGGCGGGTCCAGTTGCGGGGCGTATTTCAGGAAGTGATGCGCCTGGCCGGCCATCGGGCCGACGCCGCCCATCTGCCACATCAACCACTCTTCGACGGCAATCCGGTCACGTTCGGTTTCGCCATAGAAACGCCCGGTCTTGCGGGCCAGATACATCAGGATCGCACCGCTTTCGAACACGGAAACGGGGGCTCCGTCCGGTCCGTCCGGGTCCATGATGGCTGGCATTCTGTTGTTGGGAGAGATTTTCAGGAATTCAGGGTCGAACTGCTCACCCTTCCCGATATTGACCAAATGAGTGGTATAGGGCAGCTCCATCTCTTCCAATGCGATGGACACTTTCCAGCCGTTCGGCGTGGGCCAGAAATACAGATCGATCATGGCATCTCCTCAGGTTGAGGAAATCATGAGGCTTTCTGAGCAAACGGCAAGAGCTGTTGCAGGCGGGGTATCGCAAAAAGCCGTGACCAGCGGCGGTGGGTTTGGGGTGGAAGACCGCGGCGCAGGGTCTCAAGGCAAATTCGCTCGGGATGACGCAGAAGGCAGTTGTAGACGCGCAATACACCGGGGCGGGTGTAGCTGGACCAATGGCAAATACGGCGCTGTGGGGCGGCAATCGGGTGGATCATCGAAGACAAATGATCCAGCGTCGCGTCGCAGTCGATTTGCAGCGTAACGGCATTTGGGGCTTCGAGACCGTTGCCGATGCTCCGATCGCCCAATTTGGGAGGCTGGACCAGGCGCTCGTAAAGAAAATCGAACAAATCGTTCTCGCGACTGGTGATATTGATCAGTTCAGCCTTTTGTCCGGCCGGAGTTGCAAGCGCTTCCAATGCCCGGGAGCGATAGGCAGCTCCGGTCATTGAGATGATACGGTCCAATGCGCCCGGTGGGATGTGATGCAGGGCTTCCAGGACCAGTTCCGTACCCAGGGAGTGTCCGATGAAATGGATCGGGCGGTTTGGGTTCAACTGATGCAGATCGGAAATGAGGCGCGCCAGGCTGCGACCGGCTGAACCGGCCCGTCTTTGGGCAGCCCATAGCGGCCCTCGGGCATCCCATCCGAATGCGACGGCAAGCCCCTCGTCCTCGAAACCCGAATCGAATCCCAACTGTTGTGGCCAGCTCGGGCTGTAGCAAGCCGGGTCTCGAGATTGCAGCGCCAGGATTTGCCTGTGCGGACAGGCGGTTGCGGCATCCGGACGATATTTGTAGCCGTGGGTCATTATGATGACTGGCCCCTCGGTGTCACGCGTCTGTCGCAAGGCGTTGTGCAGGGGGCGGGGGCTGCCGTGCAGCCGTACGGTGTCGCCGATGGCGTTGATCCTGATCACTGGCATTGCTCTGCCTCACACAAGATGTTGTGGTGCCGATCTTTCACAACGCTATGACGATTGCGTGAATGTCAGGTTACAGAACCGTGACGATGCATTCGGAATGCTTGACGCCCACTCACCTGAGGCGTAAAGGCAACAGCATCACGTGGCGATTTGTTACCGGATTGCGGGCCACGCTAAACAACACCGCTAAAAGGTCAGGATGAAAGACCCCTTTCGCTTGGCCGCGTCTGGGGTTTTTTGTTTGCCTCTATCCACGGGGCGGAAAGGAATGAGATGAGCGAGAGCTGGAACAAACGCACCCAAGCCATCCACGGCGGTATCCGTCGCAGCCAGTACAAAGAAGTAAGCGAGGCGATTTTTCTGACGCAGGGCTTTGTCTATGACACAGCCGAACAGGCCGAGGCGCGTTTTATCAAAACAGGCCCGGATGAGTTCATTTATGCCCGTTACGGTAACCCGACCGTGTCGATGTTCGAGCAGCGTATCGCGGCATTGGAAGGGGGCGAGGACGCCTTTGCAACCGCGTCGGGCATGGCAGCAGTGAACGGAGCGCTGGTATCCATGCTGCAGGCGGGGGATCACGTTGTTTCTGCCAAGGCGCTGTTCGGGTCCTGTCTGTATATTCTGGAGAATATTCTGACCCGCTATGGTGTCGAGGTTACGTTCGTCGACGGAACCGATCTTGAGCAGTGGGAGGCCGCAATCCGGCCCGACACCAAGGCGGTTTTCTTTGAATCCATGTCGAACCCAACGCTGGAAGTGATCGACATTGCCGCTGTGGCCAAACTCGCCCACGCGGTTGGTGCGGTCGTTGTCGTGGACAACGTGTTCTCAACCCCTGTGTTTTCGCGTGCGATCGAGCAGGGGGCGGATGTCGTCATCTATTCCGCCACCAAGCATATTGACGGGCAGGGCCGCGCTCTCGGCGGCGTAATCATTGGCACAAAGGACTTCATCCGCGGCACCGTCGAGCCATATCTGAAACACACCGGAGGCGCGCTGAGCCCGTTCAACGCTTGGGTCATGCTCAAAGGCCTGGAAACCATTGCGTTGCGGGTCAATGCACAAGCGGAAACGGCTCTGGCTTTGGCCGAGGCGCTTGAGGGGCATCCGGCGCTGGAGCGCACGCTTTATCCCGGCCTGAAAACCCACGCTCAGAACGCGTTGGTCCAGTCGCAATTGGGCGGCAAGGGCGGGACGGTGCTGTCGCTGGATATTAAGGGCGGAAAAGAGGCCGCTTTTGCTTTCCTGAATGCGCTGAAAATCCCGGTGATCTCGAACAATCTCGGTGACGCCAAGTCGATCGCGACCCATCCCGCCACCACAACGCATCAACGACTGAGCGAGGAACAGCGGGATGAGCTGGGCATCACCCCCGGCCTGATCCGGTTTTCGGTCGGCCTAGAGGATGCCGGCGATTTGCTGTCGGACATCAATGCAGCACTGGCCGCGTCCCAGACGTGAAACGGGTCTCCGGGTGGAGCATTCGCCCGGAGAACACTCGTCTGTGCCGCGAGGGCATGAGACGTTTTCGCACCGAAAAAGACGGATTTGCACAGATATTATCGATCCGGACTGATATTTTGTGCGTATCGGGCTTACTGGTATGTGACCCGAAACCGTCTATAATCCGGCGGCCAAACAAGGAAACCCTGCGCATGAACCTGCATCCCCGTGACTTGGACAATGCCCCCGACCGCGATGAAGCCGCCGCTGCTCTGAGCGTGTTGCGGAAATGGGCGACTTCAGCTTCCGAAGCTGAAATCAGCCAGCTTGATCCGGCGATTGCACGCCTCGTGCCCGGCCTCGCGCCCGTCAATTATCCGTCACTGTCGCGGGAATATCCCGAAGGGTTCGTGGCGGATGAAGCGTACAAAGCCACCTTGCCGGATCTGCAGAACGGACCCGCCAGCCTGATCCGGGGTGCAAAGCAGCAGATTCAGCATGTCGGGATTTCCAACTTCCGCCTGCCGATCCGCTTTCACCGCAAACATGGCGAGGACCTGACGCTCGAGGCCTCGGTCACCGGGTCCGTCAGTCTTGAGGCCGAAAAAAAGGGCATCAACATGTCCCGGATCATGCGGTCATTCTATAAGCACGCTGAGCGCACCTTCAGCTTTGAGGTAATGGAAGCCGCGCTGGAGGATTACAAGACAGACCTCGACAGCTTTGACGCGCGTATTCAGATGCGCTTTTCGTACCCCGACAAGGTCAAAAGCCTGCGGTCCGGGCTGGAAGGATACCAGTTTTACGATATCGCGCTGGAGCTGGTGGAGCGTGGTGGTGAACGCCTGAAGATCATGCATCTGGATTACGTGTACTCCTCGACTTGCCCCTGTTCGCTGGAACTGAGCGAACACGCAAGATCAACGCGCGGGCAGTTGGCTACGCCGCACTCGCAGCGTTCGGTCGCGCGGATTTCGGTTGTGGTGGATTGCAATGCCGACTGCCTGTGGTTCGAAGACCTAATCGCCCTGTGCCGCCGCGCCGTCCCGACGGAAACGCAAGTCATGGTCAAGCGTGAGGACGAACAGGCATTTGCCGAGTTGAACGCAGCCAATCCGATCTTTGTCGAGGATGCCGCCCGCCTGTTCTGCGCCGAATTGCAGGCCGACCATCATGTTGGGGATTTCCGTGTGATTGCCAGCCATCAGGAAAGCCTGCATAGCCACGATGCGGTATCGATTCTCACCGAAGGCCCGACCTTTGAATCCGCCAGCCTGGACCCCCGTTTGTTCACTACGTTGTTCCATGTCGGCTGATTGACGTCGCGGAACCCGCTGGAAACACGCTGAAAATTTGACCATTGGCGATTTATTGCCGCAATGCAGCGAGATATGCTGCAATTGCTTGGTTTTTTGCGGTAACGTCGCCCCGAGCGCAGCTGCTGCCTGCCATAGTTGTGGTGCAGCCTGAAAGGAAGCCGGGACGTGCGACGCCTTGGACCGCGAATCCGTGAAACCGCCCGGAGGATCGGGACGGCCAGGGCTATTTTCTCTTATTCCGACTGCCTCGCTTTCACAGGAGAGAAATGTAATGAATCCGATTACCAATACCTTTGAATTCCAGGCGGCAGCCTTTCGTGTGGCGGGTTATGCAATGGCCAACCAGATGAAGATTATGCAGATCATGACCCGTTCGGCGATCGAACTGCCAATGGTGCCTGTGCACGCCCTGCATGCCGCGTCCGCGATGCCGCGCCCTGCATCGGCAAAACCCGCGTCGACGAAGGCCGTTGCAAAACCAAAGTCGCCTGCTGCGAAACCTGCCAAACCGGTAGTGGCCAAAAAGAAGGCAGCGCCAGTAGTTGCCAGGGCCAAGCCCTCGACGCCTCAGGCCAAAACGGCTGCACAGGCGAAACCGGCTGTTGCAAAGGCCAAGCCCGCCGCCGCAAAGCCCGGAACAGCCACGCCTATGGCAAAACCTGTGGCATCAAAACCGGCTCAGGCGCCCGCCAAAACCGCTGCGGCTGCGGCCAAAGCCAAACCGGCGGTGACCGCCAAACCTGCCGAGAAAAAGGCTGCAACCACACCGGCATCAGAGGCGACAAAGGCGGCACCCGTGGCTTTTAAACGTGCTACGCCGGCCAAACCAGATGCGCCCGTGACACCGGTGGCCAAAACTGCAACGACACAGAAAACTACCCCAAAGCCGTCTACGCGCGCTGCCGCATCTGCTCCGGCCCCCACGGCGCCCGCGAAATCGGCGGATGCTTCAATTGCGGAAGAGCAACCCAAAGCACTGTCGCGTCGTACACGTGCACCGTCGAAACCACCCTCAATGCCGGCACCGACCGCAAAAACCGGCGACTAAGCGGGGATCATCTGCTTGACACGGTCGGGCAGGCGCGCCAACGCTGCCCGTCATGATGGATCTTCGCCCGGTCGGATATGTGATAGGCCTTTTGGTCGCCGTTCTTGGGGCGACCATGCTGTTGCCCGTGCTCGCGGACCTGATCGACGGCCGGGGCGAATGGACCGTCTTTTTCGAAAGTGCGGTCATCACGATTCTGACCGGCGCAGTCCTTGCCATGAGCTGCGCGAACGGGGTGGGTGAGGGGTTAACCATCCGTCAGACCTTTTTGCTGACAACGGGTGTCTGGGTGGCCCTTCCGGTCTTCGGCGCCATACCCTTCCTTTTCGGTGAGACCGAGCTGCGCTTTGTTGACGCCTATTTCGAGGCGATGTCCGGCCTCACCACCACCGGCTCGACCGTGATATCGGGGCTGGACAACCTGCCGCGCGGGTTGTTGCTGTGGCGCGGTTTGCTGCAATGGCTGGGGGGAATTGGCATCATCGTGGTTGCGATGGTTTTCCTTCCCGAGCTGCGCGTGGGAGGAATGCAGATCTTCCGGTCGGAAGGTTTTGAAACTATGGGTAAAATCCTGCCTCGCGCGCAGGAAATCGCCGGGCAGATTTCGTTGATCTACGTGTTTCTAACCTTTGTCTGCGCCCTGGTTTATGCCGGGTTCGGCATGAATTTCTTCGACGCGACGGTGCACGCGATGACGACAATCGCAACGGGTGGGTTCTCGAACTACGACAGCTCGTTTGCAAGGTTTTCCGGTGCTACCGAATACGCAGCTTCGGTCTTCATGATTTTGGCGGCTTTGCCCTTCGTACGCTATGTCCAGCTTGCGAATGGAAACACCAGTTCATTGTGGCAGGACAGTCAGATCCGGGCGTTTCTGGCAACCATCCTTGTTTTGGTAATTGTCATGTCCATTTTCTTGACGTCGGTCTTTCCACACCACTGGGAGCAGGCGGTCAGGGAATCGCTGTTCAACATCACGTCGATCATCTCGGGCACGGGATATGCCAGTGTCGATTACATGGGGTGGGGCAGCTTTCCGATCATGGTGTTCTTTTTGATCGGGTTGATTGGCGGCTGTGCGGGGTCGACTGCGTGTTCGATCAAGGTATTCCGGTACCAGTTGTTATTCGCGTCGATCAAAACGCAGATCAACCGGATCAGAACGCCACATGGAGTGTTCATGCCAACATATGACGGCCGACCCATCGGTCGCGATGTTCTGACCTCGGTCATGAGCTTTTTCATGTTCTTTGTGCTGTCGATGGGTGTTCTGTCGTGGGCTCTGGCCTTCACCGGGTTGGATTTCATCACTTCGGTTTCGGGTGCCGCGACCGCATTGGCTAATGTGGGGCCCGGACTTGGATCTCAGATCGGCCCCGCCGGAAACTTCGCCGGTTTGAACGACACCGCCAAATGGCTGCTGACGATCGGCATGCTGGTTGGACGACTCGAGCTGTTGGCTGTTTACGCAATATTCACCGTGCAATTCTGGAGAGGCTGATGAGAAGACCCCTTGGTGCGCAAATTTCGCACATGCTCAGGGATCGGGGAGTGGATGTGATCTTTGGCATTCCCGGCGTGCATAACCAGGAAATGTATCGCGGGATCGAGGAGGCCGGGATCACGCATGTTCTGGCACGCCATGAGCAGGGCGCAGGGTTCATGGCTGATGGATATGCGCGCGCAACGGGCAAGCCTGGCGTGGCCTATGTGATCACCGGGCCGGGACTGTGCAATATCATGACCCCGGTGGGGCAGGCCTATACTGACTCGGTTCCGATGCTGGTGCTGTCGTCCTGCCTGGACGAAACGCAGGCCATGCGAGGCCAGTTGCACCAGATGAAAGATCAGCGTCTGGCTGCTGAAACGGTCTCTGACTGGTCATGTCAGGCGAATACTGCTGAGGCGGCCTATGGCCTCATCGAACGCGCCTTCGAAGAGTTGGAAGTGTCTCGCCCCCGACCCAAACATATTCAGGTGCCGATCGCTCAGTTGGAGGCCGATGCTGATCCCGCGCCTTTCCCGAATCAACCGGCGCTGCGCACTCAGGTGCTGCCGCCTGACGTCGCACCGGTCTTGTCTCTGCTGAATATATCGAAGCGCCCGCTGTTCATTCTGGGCGGCGGTGCACGGTCGAACCTGTGGCGGCAGATCCTGACGCAGCTGGGTGCGGCCTGTTTCACCACATATGCCGGGCGCGGGATGGTGGGTACAGGCTATGCGCTGGACTTCGGTGCGATGTTGCCCCGCCCCAGCAGTGCCGAAGTGATTGCTTCCGCAGACCTCATTGTCGCCGTTGGCGCGGAACTGGGCGAAGTCGACCTTTGGCGGAATGATCTTGGTCACTCCGGTCATCTGGTGCGCGTCGATCTGGATCCCGAGGTGCTGTCGGATCGCCATCGCGCGGCAGTCAAGTTGCAGGCAGACGCCGAGAGCTTCGCTCACGCATTGTGGGCCGCGTCGGATCAGGTCAAACCCGCAACCGGCTGGACCCCGCAGGAGGTAGCCGACGCCCGCGCTCGGTGGCGCGCCGAAGTTGATGCAGAACGGCCAGGTATCGTGCCGGTGGCGGACGCCCTGCGCGCGGCCATGCCAGCGGATACCATGATCTACTCGGACATGACCCAATTCGCCTATGTCGCGAAAGAGATTTGGGACATGTCCTATCCCTACCATTGGCACCACCCGACCGGTTTTGGGACGCTGGGTTACGCTCTGCCAGCTGGTATCGGTGGAGCAGTTGCCCGACGCGGCAAGCCCACTGCTGTCATAGCGGGCGACTACGGCTTTCAATACACGATGCAAGAGCTTGGAACGGCAGTCGAATTGAACCTGTCTTTACCGATCATCCTTTGGGACAACGGCAAACTGAAAGAGATCGAAGACAGCATGGTGCGCGGCCAGATCGCCCCCAATGCGGTCGTGGCGCGCAACCCCGATTTCTGCAAACTGGCCGAGGCATTCGGCGCGTTGTCCGCCGAACCCAAGGAACTGACGGATCTGCAATCGGCTGTTCAGGCCGCTTTTGACGCTCCGGTTCCTACTTTGATCCGGGTGACGCCAGACATTCTTTAGCCGGGCACGAAAAACGGCACCGCAATTCAGGGGTGCCGTTTTTCGTCTTTTCCCGATGACCTTAGTCCCAGCAGTGCACCAGCACAGTCATGCCGCTGGCACGCCGGTTCAGTTCATTTGGTGAAATCGCCGAGGAGCCTTGACCGGATTGCCCGGAAACACCGGCTTTGGTCAGGACCTCTGTCAGGCTGTCCACATTTGCCGCAAGACTAACGCTGGCGGGCAGGGTGCGTCCTTCAGAGGGTTTGGGAAGCAGCATCCCGACCACATTTCCGTTTTGGTCAAAGACCGGCCCACCGGCATCGCCCGGCTGCGCCGACAATGCCAGACGCTTGACGCCGGTTTCCCCGTTCAGGCCGCGAACGTCAGCGATTTGCCCATAGGTCAGCGTCGGTGCGCCCAATGCGCCCTCATACGAGTAACCGGACACTGCGACTTCGGACTGAAGGCGGGGTTGTTCGGCATTGAACTCAGCCACGCTGATCGGGGCGAGGGTCTGACTGGGGCGCAATACGGCAATGCCCTGGTTGCCATCGGACCAGGCGACCTGAGCCTCCTGATCTCCATCCAGCGTGATGCGCGAGCAGCCATCGGTAATCTCGGACACTGTCAGAACCGAACCACTTGCATCCGCAAAGAAACCGGAACGGGACAGGCGCGGCTTGCGGACTTGCAGGCCGGAAACTAAATCAATCCGTTGTTCCTTATCAGCACCGGCTCCGGCGTCCAGAACGGCGTTCGTGGTGGCATAGGTTGCACGCATCGCGGCCAGAACCCGCGCCCTGCGGTCGTCGTCTCCTTCGGGCCAGACCAGAGTGAAGCCTTTTATCTTGCCATCTTTCAGCGAGGCCTGAGTAAACGAGACGACACCGTTTCCACGGCCTTCGATGGTGAACGCATCCCGGCGCAGTTCACGCGGGCCGTTCAGCGGGACAATTTCCAGCGACTGCATCACTTCATAAAGCGCCTGCAGCGTTGACCGAGTGCCCTCCTGGCTGATCAGCAGCACTTGCGCGTCCAAGTCCGATGTCGAATTGAAATGTGCAAAAGGCGCCTCGTAGCGGTCAAAGGCGACGATACCCAGAGGCAGATCTATGGTGATACCGGCTTGTTCGTCGACATGTCGTTTCATGCCGACGCTGATAAGCGGCGCGTTATAGTCGTCCATCAGTGTTTTGCGTTGCAAAGTCGTCAGCACGCCTGTGGGTTCGAAGCCGTTGAACCTTTGCCATTCAGACATCGAGCGGCGCGTACCTGCGCCGAATGCTCCGTCAATTGTTGAATTATAGAACCCGGCCGCCTGCAACGCGGTCTGCAGATTCTTGCGCTCCTGCGCGCTCAACAGGCGCTCGCCCTGCAGGGCCTGCGACCGGGTTTCTTCCCCCGGTTGCACGGAAAGGCTGGTTACAGGCTGTTCCGGTTGTGGCTCGACCGGTGGGGTGACGACGCCCCGGTCCAGAATGTTCGCACCGACCGGCCAGAATTGCTGCCCCAGCGCGCTGGAGAATGCGATGAAACTGTCCGTAGGGATTTGGCCTTCGGCTCGGTAAACGCGCAATACCTGCTCGGCATCCGAGCGCAAATATGGCCCGATAACAATGGCATACCATCCACTGTTCAGGCGAAATCCGTTCACGTCGGGCAAGGTTTGGGCATAGGCCTGCGCGCGGTCCTGCGCCTCGCGCAGCGAAGGTTGCGCCTCGACCTGAACCCAGACGCCCTGGTCTTGCTGAGCGATTGCAGCGCGCAGCCCAAAAGATAGAAACAATAGAATTGCCGTGAATATGCGTGTCATTTTCTGCCCGTTTTATGCAGCGTGTTTTCCTTGGCGCAGATTACGCGATTTCGCGGGTCAAACGCCATGCCCGCATTACGGGGAATTTCCTGTGTGGCTGCGCAGCGACAGGCTGGCGTGATTGGCCCGTTGACGCCCCTCGGCCCCTTGCATAGGAAGGGCAAAACCCACCGGAACCGGGCTAAGAAACGCCCAAAGGGAAAGTCATGACCCAACCGTCCAGCGCACCTCGTTCATTTCAGGAGATTATCCTGCGGCTCCAAACCTATTGGGCTTCGAAGGGATGCGCGATTTTGCAACCATATGACATGGAGGTTGGGGCAGGAACGTTCCACCCCGCGACGACATTGCGTGCGCTGGGGTCAAAAGCGTGGGCTGCGGCCTATGTGCAGCCGTCGCGTCGTCCGACCGATGGGCGTTATGGAGAGAATCCGAACCGCTTGCAGCACTACTACCAGTACCAGGTGCTTATCAAACCCAGCCCGCCGGACCTGCAAGATCTGTATCTGGGATCGCTTCAGGCCATCGGCATCGACATGGGTTTGCACGATATCCGCTTTGTCGAAGACGACTGGGAAAGCCCGACGCTGGGGGCGTGGGGCCTGGGGTGGGAAGTTTGGTGCGACGGTATGGAAGTCAGCCAGTTTACCTATTTCCAGCAGGTCGGCGGCCATGACTGCGCGCCTGTGTCCGGCGAGTTGACCTATGGTCTGGAGCGTCTGGCGATGTATGTACTGGGCATCGACCACGTGATGGACATGCCGTTCAATGACCCTCAATCGCCAAGCCCGTTGACCTACGGTGACATCTTCAGGCAAACCGAAGAAGAATACGCCCGCTGGAACTTCGATATTGCCAATACCGAGGTGCTGCTGCGCCATTTTGAAGAGGCCGAGGCCGAATGCGCCGCCATTTTAGCGCAGGAGCATGACGACCCGAAAACCGGCAAGCGCATAATCATGGCGCACCCCGCTTACGATCAGTGCATCAAGGCGTCACACATTTTCAACCTGCTTGACGCGCGGGGGGTAATCTCGGTCACCGAACGGCAGGCTTATATCGGCAGGGTCCGGGCACTGGCCAGGCAATGCGCGGACGCATTCGTTCAGACCGAGGCCGCCGGGTTCGAGGTCTGATGGGGCGTTCAGGCCAAACCCGGAAGCAGCGCTTTAAGCCCATCGGCGATCATGCCGATCGCGATGGCGGACAGGATCATGCCCATGAACCGGCTCATGATTACACGCGCGTTGTCCGACAGCCGTTCAGCCAGCCAGGACGCGTTCCAGAAGGTCCCCAAGAGCAAGGCGACGACAACCAGGAAAACTCCGGCATAAACAACGGTTTCAAGCGGGGTTTTGATGTGGTGCGCGTACAGGATCAGCGTTGTGATCGTGCCGGGGCCGACCAGAATGGGAAAGGCCAGCGGATAAAAGGCAACTGTGTCCGGCGCCGGGTAGGATTGCTTTTCCCCTTTGGTTCCGTGATGCGAACTGCTCTCGTTTCCGTTCAGCATATTGAGGCCGATCATCAGAACAACCAGACCGCCGGCAACCCGCAGGTGGTCGACGCTGATCCCGAACAGACCAAGCACCTGGCTGCCGACGGCCGCGAACGCACCGCCAAGGACCAGGCAATACAAGGCCGTTTTCACTGCGATTTTCCGTTGATCCGCCGCGGTCAGGCTGTCGGTCACACTCAGAAAAACGGGCAGGTTGGTGATCGGGTTCATGATGGCAAACAGCGCGCCGAAAAACCCAACGGCAAGGGTCGATTCCATAATGATAGCCTCGTTTCTGCCTCTTCCCATTGGGAACCTGTCCTATTTTACAAGAACTTGAAAGAGGCGGCGTGAGCGATGACGGGTAAACTGCTGGCAATTATCCTTTTGGTTTCTGCCGTGTTGGCCGGCGCAGGCATGTATTATCTGCAGGTCTACGGCTTCTACTACGATGTGGAGCCGCAACCCGGACAGGACGTTGCTCTGCTGGCGAAAGGAGCTGACGCGCCTACACCCATTGCATATTCGGCATATAAGGCGATTGATGCCGACAGCTCTCCGATCCGGTACCGGGCGTGTTTTGAGACGGATCTCACACTGGATCAACTCGCTTCTTTTGTCCCTGCGGATGACCCCGAACCGCTGACTGCGCCGGGATGGTTTGACTGTTACGATGCCGTGTCGCTGGCGGAAGCTTTGGAATCCGGCCAGGCACAGGCTTTTGTCGGCACGAAGAACATCCACTTCGGGGTCGACAGGATCGTCGCCGTTACCAATGACGGCAAGGGGTATGTATGGCACGCGTTGAACAATTGCGGCGAAAAGGCCTATGACGGAACAGTCATAGGTGAAGAATGCCCGCCCAGACCGCAGAACTGAGGGGGAACCGGTGGGCTTTGTCGCCGAAATCCCTGATTTCCTGACGGCCACGTTGGGCTTTGCCGTCTACCTCATCGGGGCCGAGATCAATGCTCGCGTTGCCGCGCTGCGCAGCTTCAACATCCCCGAACCGGTGACCGGAGGACTTCTGGCGTCTCTGGTCGTTTTGTTGCTGTATCTGCTGTTTGAGATCGAACTGTCTTTTGAGCTCAGCATGCGTGACTTCCTGCTGGTACTGTTTTTTGCCGGGATCGGGCTGAACGCGCGGCTATCGGATTTAATCGCGGGCGGTAAGCCGCTTCTTTTTCTGCTTATTTTGACGCTTGCGACCATCGTATTCCAGAATGTGATCGGGGCATTCGGCGCATCGCTTTTTGGCTACCCGGCCCAAGCTGGTGTTCTGTTCGGATCGGCCGCTTTGATCGGTGGGCACGGCACGGCCATCGCCTGGGCACCCGAAGTCGCGCAGGTCGCTGGGCTGGAAGGTGCGACCGAATTAGGGGTGGCTGTGGCGACCTTGGGTTTGGTATTGGCCGCTCTGGTCGGCGGCCCGATCGCGCGCTTTCTGGTCGAAGGTCGCAACCTCAGCCCTGATCGTCCGGATGAGGAACACAGCGTCGGTCTGCCGGATGATCCCAAGGCCAAGAAACCCGATATCGATCATCTGACCATAATGCGCGTTCTTCTATACCTGAACGTTGCGATCATTCTGGGCTATATGCTGGGCGAGGCGATATCAGCCGCGGGCCTAAAATTGCCTTTGTTCGTGCCCTGCCTGATCATGGGTATTGTCATCGCCAATCTGCGCAGCGCGTTTTTCCCTTCCGCGCCGCCCGTTGCGCGCACGCCGTCGCTGGCGCTGATTTCGGAATTTGCGTTGGGCGCGTTTCTGGCGATGTCCCTGATGAGCTTGCAATTGTGGACCATTGCAGAATTGGGCCTTGCTATTGTCGTGATCATGACGGCCCAAACCCTTTTTGCCGTCGTGTTCGTGTTGTGGGTTCTGTTCCCGGTCATGGGATCGAACTACCGCGCCGCCGTCCTGGCCGCCGGATTCGGAGGCTTTGCTCTGGGCGCCACCCCCACTGCAATTGCCAATATGACCGCCGTGACCAAGCGATATGGCCCTTCGCCTATTGCCTTTATCGTGCTCCCCCTTGTATCCGCATTCTTTGTGGATATCGCCAATGCCATCGTCATCCAGACGATTGTAAATTTCTAAGGACCGAAAATGCCCGACCTGTTGATCGAACTGTTTTCCGAGGAAATCCCCGCGCGCATGCAGACCCGCGCGGGTGAGGATCTGAAAAAGCGGATCACCGATGGTTTGGTCGAGGCCGGTCTGACCTACGCCTCAGCCGCCGCCCTTACAACGCCGCGCCGCCTGACGCTGGCGGTCGAGGGGATGTTGACTGAAAGCCCAACGATCCGCGAGGAACGCAAGGGTCCGAAAGTCGGCGCGCCGGACAAGGCCATCGAAGGGTTCCTGCGCGGTGCGGGCCTGACCCGCGACCAGCTTGAGGAACGCGAAACATCCAAGGGTGCGGTCTATTTCGCCACTGTTGAAAAAGCAGGACGCCCGGCGGCCGAGATCGTGGCCGAAGTGCTTGAGGCCACAATCCGCAACTTCCCCTGGCCCAAATCCATGCGCTGGGGCGGCGGGACCCTGCGCTGGGTGCGCCCGCTGCATTCGATCCTGTGCATCCTGACTGACGAGGCCGGCGCGCAAGTGGTGCCGCTGGAAGTTGAAGGGATCACATCCGGTGACACGACCGAGGGCCACCGTTTCATGGCGCCGGGTCGGTTTTCTGTTACGTCCTTCGAGGATTACGCCGCCAAGCTGAAGCGCGCCTTTGTGGTGCTTTCACCCGAGGAGCGCGCCGAGCACATCTGGAACGACGCGCAGAACATGGCCTTTGCTGCCGGTTTGGGAGTGGTCGAAGACAGGGGCCTGCTGGCCGAGGTTGCCGGTCTTGTTGAATGGCCCGTGGTGCTGATGGGGCAGATCGACGAGGAGTTCCTTGAGCTGCCGCCCGAGGTGCTGCAGACCTCGATGAAAGAGCATCAGAAATTCTTTTCCGTGAAGAACCCGAAAACGGGCCGGATCGAGCGTTTCATCACCGTCGCCAACCGCGAAACCGCTGACAATGGCGCGACCATTCTGGCGGGCAACCAAAAGGTGCTGTCGGCCCGTCTGGCGGATGCGAAATTCTTTTGGGAGAACGACCTGCGCGTCGCCAAATCGGACATCACCCAATGGACCCGTGCGCTGGAGAATGTGACCTTCCACAACAAGCTGGGCACACAGGCCGAACGGATTGACCGCATCGCCGCGCTGGCCCGCGAACTGGCACCGGTGACCGGAGCAAATGCCGATCAGGCCGAAAAAGCCGCGCGTTTGGCCAAGGCCGATCTGAACTCGGAAATGGTCTATGAATTCCCTGAACTTCAGGGGCTTATGGGGCGGTATTACATCGAGGCCGCAAGCGAAGATGCCGCCGTGGCCGCGGTTGCGCAAGAGCATTACTCGCCGCTGGGACCGTCCGATGACGTGCCCACCGCGCCGCTCTCGGTGACCGTGGCGCTGGCCGACAAGCTGGACATGCTGACCGGGTTTTGGGCGATTGATGAGAAGCCGACCGGCTCGAAAGACCCGTTTGCGCTGCGTCGTGCAGCGTTGGGGGTCATCCGCTTAAGCCTTGAAAACGAAGTTGTTCTAAGATTGCAGCAAACTTTGTTGAGCCCACTTAGGTTTGCGCGTGTTCACGCAAATATGGCGGAGCAACGGCACTTAAATGCACTCGGCAGCGTTAGTGAAAACGAAGCCAACTCAAGGCGTTTTTCAGTGCTAGCAGTTAAAGCTACCGAGATTGGGAATCGCTTACGTCTTGGTGCCGGAGTGCAAGCCGACGAAGCGAAGGTGATTGACAGTCTCCTCTCTTTCTTCCACGACCGCCTCAAAGTCTTCCTCCGCGACGAGGGCATCCGCCACGACATCATCGACGCCTGCATCGCGATGGACGGCAATGACGACCTCAACCTGCTGGTCAAACGCGCCCGTGCTCTGAACGCAGTGATCGCGACCGAGGATGGCGAGAACCTCGTGCAGGGGTTCAAGCGCGCCAACAACATCCTGACGCAGGCCGAGGAAAAGGACGGAGTCGAATACTCCTATGGCGCGGATGTGAAATTCGCCGAGACGGACAGCGAAAAGGCGCTGTTTGCCGCTCTGGACCAAGCACAGGCCAAGATCGATCCGGCGCTGAAGGCCGAGGATTTCCCGACCGCGATGTCCGCCATGTCCGCCCTGCGCGGGCCGGTGGATGCGTTCTTTGAGGATGTGCAGGTCAACACCGACAACGACATCCTGCGCCGCAACCGTCTGAACCTGCTCAGCCAGATCCGGCAGGTCTGCTCCAGCGTCGCCGATCTGACCAAGATCGAAGGATAAAGGCACGGGCGCGCGGCAATGCGCGCCCAGAACGCCCTTGCGTGAAGGGCGCAGGCGCTTATGCTGCGGTGAAACAAAAAGGTGCCGCAGTGCAGAATAACCCGCATACCACGCTGATCACATCCGATGCGCCCGTTGCTGCCAACACCCATGGGGGCCGGGCAAAGTGCCTGCAACGACTGGTCCGGTTGGATATGCCCGTGCCGCGCACGGTGGCGCTGTCTTTTGACTCGGTGCATCATATCGCCGAAGGGCATGTCCCTGATATCGAGGCCATTCTGGAACAGTTCGATCCATCGGCTCTGCTCTGTGTGCGTCCAAGCTCCGAAGACCCGGACTGGGGCGGACCGGGTGCCGTATTGAACATAGGCATGAACGACGCCCGCTATCTGGACCTGTCCGCGGAAATGGGTCGGGACGCCGCGGCTGCGCTGTACCTGCGATTTGTCCAAAGCTATGCGATGCATGTTGCCCGGCTGGACCCGGACGTCTTCGACGATATCGACGCCGACGGCCGCGAGGGGTTGAGCCTGTCGTTGCGCGCCTATGAAGATGAAACAGATGAGGCCTTTCCGCAGGACCGGGGCGAGCAGTTGATTGCTGTCCTGCGCTCGATGGCTCGCGCATGGGATGGGACATCCGCGCGTTTGTTGCGACAGGCCAAGGGCGCCCCGGCGGATGCCGGTCTGGGATTGGTCATACAGGAGATGATTCCGGGTGTCGGGCAGGGGGAATGCGGCTCGGGCGTGTTGCAACTGGTGGATCCGACCACGGGGATGCCCCAGATCACCGGGCGATATCTGAGCCAGAGCCAGGGCAGGGATGCCTTGGGCAAGGATGTGTCGGCGCTCTACCTGGAAAAAGACTCGCGCGGTCAGTCGCTTGAGGACGTAGCGCCGGACGCGTTCGCTGATCTCAAGGCCCATGCAGCCCTGATGCGCCAGAAGCTGCGCGAGGAAATGCAGGTCGAATTCGTTGTTCAGGACGGCGAGGTGCATATTCTGGACGGCGTTCGCGTTCAGCGCGGCTCGCGCGCGGCGATGCGGATTGCGGTGCGATTGGCCGAAGACGGCATTATCCCGCCGCAAGAGGCGGTGATGCGGATCGACCCGCATTCACTGAACGAGCTGTTGCACCGTCAGGTTCACCCGGACGCCAAGCGCGATGTACTGACCACGGGGATTGGGGCAAGTCCAGGAGCCGCGACAGGAAAAATTGTCTTTACCGCCGCCGAGGCTCAGGCCAGTGCCGCGCGAGGAGAGCCGTGTATTCTGGTGCGTCGGGAGACCTCGCCTGAAGACGTGCGCGGAATGCATGCGGCGGTGGCGGTCCTGACGGAAAAGGGCGGGATGACCAGCCACGCCGCCGTGATCGGTCGCGGGCTGGGTTTGCCCTGTATCGTCGGAGCCTCGGAAATGCGGTTCCAGACCAAGAAAAAGTTGCTGACCGCGCCTGATGGGCGTGTGTTCAAGACCGGTGATACCCTGACCATCGACGGCAGTTCCGGGCAGGTATTGGCCGGTCAGCCAGCGATGCTCGAAGCCGCTTTGGACGATTGTTTTCAAACGCTGATGGGCTGGGCAGATGCCGAGCGGGACATCGAAATTCGTGCCAATGCGGACACGCCCGCGGATGCTCAGACGGCTCGGAACTTCCAGGCCCATGGCATCGGGTTGTGCCGGACGGAACACATGTTCTTTGATCCCGGCCGCCTCACGGTGATGCGCGAGATGATCTTTGCCCAGACGCCTTCGGGGCGCTCGGCAGTACTGGAACGTCTTCTGCCCATGCAAAGGCAGGATTTCGTACAGCTTTTTCGGATAATGGAGGGGCAGCCTGTCTGCATTCGCCTGTTTGACCCGCCACTGCACGAATTCCTGCCCACGACCCGCAGCGGGCAGCGCGAGTTGGCCGAAGCCTTGGACCTGCCGGTTTCGGACGTCGAGCGCCGGGTCGTCGCGATGAGCGAATACAACCCGATGCTGGGGCTGCGCGGCGTGCGTCTGGGTGTGACCGTGCCGGAAATCTATGACATGCAGGCCCGCGCGATTTTCGAGGCGACGCTTGAAGCCAGCAAGGACGGTGACCCGGTGGTGCCCGAGGTAATGATCCCGCTGGTCTCGGCCAAGCGCGAAGTCGAATTGGTCAAGGCACGTATCGATGCCGTCGCCGCCGAGGTCGCCTCGGAAAGGGGACAGGAATTCGATTATCGGCTTGGCGTGATGGCCGAAACACCGCGCGCCTGTCTTCGCGCGGACGAGATTGCGCCGCACACGGCCTTTCTCAGCTTCGGAACCAACGATTTGACGCAAATGACTTATGGGCTGTCGCGCGACGATGCGGGACGGTTCATGTCTGCCTACGTGCGTCTGGGCGTTTTCAACGAAGACCCGTTTCACGTTCTGGACGCGGATGGTGTGGGCGAATTGTTGCGGCTGGGGGCTGAACGCGCCCGTTCCGCCCAGCCCGACGTGACCCTGTCAGTTTGCGGGGAACACGGCGGAAACCCCGAATCAATCTCGATTTGCCGGGATTTGGGCTTTGACTATGTATCTTGTTCACCGTTCCGGGTGCCGGTCGCTCGGCTGTCTGCCGCTCAATTGGCAATTTCGTCCAAACTTGGGGGTTGACTTGCCCCCAAAGCCCAAGGATTAGTGGGTTTGGGATGGACCTGTGGTCAAAACTTTTTGGCCTCACGGGCAAGATTCCACTTGCTTTTTTTTCAGAACTGGACGTTTCGCTTCGTCTGGGTTATGAGCCTCGTCGCGCCCGCCGGGGGAGGGTAAGGCGCGTTTGTGCCTGTGCGAGGTTATCTGATGAAACGCTACATAGTGGCTGTTGCCTTAACGGCGGCAACCGTGCTGCCGAATGTGTCCATTGCCGAACGGCAGGACGTAGAAGTGACAAAAGATGAGCTGGTTGCCCGCAATGAATTGCCGGGGCAAAGCTTTCGCGACTATCTGAAATTGTTCAAGCCGCGCAAAGCGCCCGAGCAGAAAATGTCCTATACCAAGGACTGGCTGGACCAGCAGCCGAAGGCGACCGGGGACGAAGGTTTCCGCTGCCTCGCCGAGGCGCTGTACTTTGAGGCGCGCGGCGAAAGCGTGCGTGGACAATTTGCTGTTGCCGAAGTGATCATGAACCGTGTGGAGAGCAGTCGGTTTCCGGACACGTTGTGTGGCGTCATCAAACAGGGGACAGGCAAGAAATATCAATGCCAGTTTACGTACACCTGCGACGGCTACAAAGAGGTCATCCACGAAAAGCGCGCTTATGAGCGTGTTTCGAAGGTTGCGCGGGCCGCACTTGACGGTATTGCCGACGAAATGACGGCCGGCGCCACGCATTATCACACCAAGGCCGTGCGTCCGTCCTGGTCCAGGGTGTACAAAGAAACCGCCCGGATCGGTGTGCATATTTTCTATCGGCACAACTACCGCACAGCCAGCAACTGATTGACGCACCTGCGCTGGAAGCTTCATGGCGCGGGGCAGGGTGCAGTCCTATATTGCGGGCCAGGAGGCCCGTAATGACATTGAACAGAAGACAAGTCCTGAAATCGGCAGCAGCCATGGCGCTGGTGCCAACCTTGGCACGGGCAACGCCCCCTTTGCTGGAGGCACGTGAAGCCGCTCAGCAGCTGGCGCCACAAGGGTATCCTGAGACCAAGATCTGGAGCTTTGGGGGTTCGGTTCCCGGCGCGACCTTGCGCCTGCAACAAGGAGAGCGTGTCCAGCGCAGACTGGTCAACCGGTTGCAGGATCCGACCTCGGTCCACTGGCATGGTATCCGTATCGACAACGCAATGGATGGCGTGCCGGGTTTGACTCAGGCAGTCGTTCCGCCGGGCGCCAGCTTTGATTACGATTTTGTTGTGCCCGATGCCGGAACCTATTGGTATCACGCGCATAACCGGTCGATGGAACAGGTGGCGCGAGGCCTGTATGGCCCACTGATCGTGGACGAGGCGAAGGGGCCGGACGTTGATCAGGATCTGCTGATGGTTCTGGACGACTGGCGCATTGATCCGGATTCCGGCCAGATTTCGGATGACTTCGAAAATGGCCATGATCTGAGCCATGCCGGACGCCTTGGTAACCTGATTTCGGTAAATGGTGCCTTCGATCCGTCCTTTTCAGTCAAGGGCGGCCAACGTCTCCGGCTGCGTCTGATCAATGCTGCGAACGCCCGGATATTTGACATCGGAGTAGACGGACTGGCTGGCTGGATTGTCGCGCTGGATGGAATGCCGCTGGAATACCCTCTGCCGCTTGATGGTTCCTTTCCGCTGGCGCCGGCACAACGGGCTGATCTTGTGGTCGATGTGACTGCCGAGGCTGGAAACACCGCCAGCCTGATCAGTGTTGAGCAGGATGGCGCGTATGGGTTGGTTCGCTTGGATGTGTCGGGGCAATCGACCCGTGCCGTCCGGACGGGAATCGATCCACTACCGCCAAACCCGTTGCCCAGGGTATTTGGGCTCAAGCTGGCGCCGCTGCATCGGATGAGCCTTCAAGGCGGCGCAATGCGTTGGCTCGACAGTGCCCGGATCGGGGATGCGGAATTGTCTGGTAGGGAACTGGCCCAATTGGGTCGCTTCTGGGCCTTGAATGGATACGCAGAACGTCCCGGAGATCCGTTTCTGGACGCGACGTTGGGCAGCGTGCATCGTATTGAGTTTGTCAATGAAACGGCTTTTCCGCATGCCATGCACCTGCATGGGCATCATTTCCGGCTTGTACTGGATAATGGCGAACTCGGCCCGTGGCGCGATACAGTTCTTGTCGAGCGTGGTCAGACACGGCAAATTGCGCTGGTTGCGGACAATCCAGGGAACTGGCTGCTGCATTGTCACATGCTGGGCCACGCCGCCTCGGGCATGATGAGCTGGTTTCGGGTCACTTAACGCCGCATTCGGCGGGTGGAATGGCGTTTGTATGAGTGTTATAGGCCCCTTCAACGCCTAGACTGGGCGAACATATCCACAGAGCCCGAAAAGGCACGCTCATGAGTTCAGAAATCCGCCTCGCCTTTGCGCATCCCTCCGAACGGGCTGAAGCGACCGCGCCAAGAGGTCCGCTCGACCGCATTTCTTTGCGCGACCATATCGTCGAGGTCGAGATCGGCGCGTTTCAAGCCGAGCGTGGCACAACCCAGCGCATTTGCTTTAACATTGTGGTCGAAGTGCGCCCGCTAACCGGTCCGATCGACGACGATGTGGATCGCATTCTGTCATATGACCGTGTAACCGAGGCAATTGCCTATGAGCTGGCTGCAGAGCGCCTGAACCTTCTGGAAACACTCGCCGATCGAATTGCCGAGCGGATCTTGCTTGAGCCTCAGGCTGTAAGAGCTTTTGTTAGAATAGAAAAGCTGGATCGCGGGCCCGGGGCTTTGGGTGTCGAAATTGTGCGCGGCAAAGACGCAGTGCACCACGACGTTACCGAAGAAGAACGCCCCCATCCGCGTCTGGTATTCCTGTCGAACGAGGCGATTGCCTCGGGCAATCTGACCGGTTGGATTGACCAGTTGGAAAACCGCGTTCGGCCATTGATCCTGTGCGTCGGTGCTTCTGATCTCGCCGTGCCGCAGACCGGGCACGCAATGACACAGCGTCGGATTGATCTTTTGGCGATCGAGCAGAACGCATGGGTATTGGCGGCGCGTGACCATCGTTGCGTTGTGGTCTCGACCCGGACCGAGCTGGACTGGGCCATGAAGAATGGCCAGATTTGCGTTTGGGCTCCGTCCAAAATCGTGCTGGACGCCGTGGACGGCCCGTCTGCGGCGCCATCTGATGCGGTCGCGCTTGCCGCTTGGTTTGCCGCTACCTTTGAAGCCAGCGAGATGATGGTCATTGGCGGTGACCTTCCTAAAGAACCTAAAACGCCATTGCGTGCAGTGCCGGTGGGGCAGGCGCAACTGTGACGGTCTACTATCGACCGCTGGTCCAGCACGGCCCGTTGCGCCCGGATGGAGCGGCGGCGCTGGCCGGACAAGATCTATGGTTCACCCACGCCGAGCGACTGGTTCGTGGTGCATCGGCTGAAATCGTAGAAATATGCGAAATACCAGATGATTACCTTGGATCCCTAACCCGCTTTCGTGAGGACGTGGCTGGGTTGAACATGTGTCACCCGCACATGATGGGCATTCTGAACGCAACGCCTGACAGCTTCTCGGATGGTGGCTTGCACAATTCCGTTGACGCAGCTCTTTCGGCCGCCGTCGATATGGTGGAACACGGGGCCAGTATTCTTGATATCGGCGGAGAATCGACGCGACCGGGTGCTGCTTACGTTCCCGAAGACGAAGAAATCGTGCGCACCCGTCCTTTGATCGAAGCAATCCGGGCGAAAACCGATGCGCTGATCTCAATCGACACCCGGAAGGCCAGCGTTGCCAAAGCCGCCTACGAGGCGGGGGCAGGACTGATCAACGACGTGTCAGGTTTTACCTTTGATCCCGCGCTGGCGCCATATTGTGCTGAAATCGGTGCGCCGGTTTGCGTGATGCACATGCAGGGCGATCCGGCAACGATGCAGGACGACCCGAGCTATGACAACGTGCTGTTGGACGTGTATGATTTCCTTTCGTCTCAGGTGGCCCGGCTGGAAGCGATGGGGCTGAAACGTGATCTGATCTTTGTCGATCCCGGTATCGGTTTTGGCAAGACCGAAGAACACAATCTAACTCTGCTGCGCAATATCAGCCTGTTTCACGGTCTGGGCTGTCCGATCCTGTTGGGCGTGTCCCGCAAAGGTTTCATTGGTCAAATCGGCAAGGAACCGCGCAAGGACGCCCGCGCACCGGGATCAATCGCCGTGGCGTTGGCGGGATTGTCGCAAGGTGTGCAAGTTCTGCGCGTGCATGATGTGGCCGAGACCGCTCAGGCCTTGCGCCTGTGGGCCGCTGTCCGGTAATCCGGACGCAGACCAAATTCACGGAGTTCATTTGATGCGCAAGCTGTTCGGAACTGACGGGGTACGAGGCACCGCCAACACGCACCCGATGACGGCAGAGATGGCCTTGCGTATAGGTGCCGCAGTCGGGCGCTACTTTCGCCGTGATGCCTCGGGCGTTCACCGCGTTGTAATCGGCAAGGATACCCGCCTTTCCGGTTACATGCTGGAAAATGCGCTGACGGCGGGGCTGACCTCGACCGGGATGAACGTGCTGCTGCTGGGGCCGGTACCGACCCCGGCGGTGGGTCTGATGACCCGTTCCATGCGGGCCGATCTGGGCGTGATGATCTCGGCCAGCCACAACCCGGCCGAGGACAATGGTATCAAGTTCTTCGGTCCCGACGGGTTCAAACTGTCCGATCAGGCGGAGGTCGAGATTGAGCGGCTGATCGAAGAAGGTGTGAAACCGGCGCAGGCGCAGAACATTGGCAGGGCGCGCCGCGTGGATGATGCGCGGTTCCGGTACGGTGAGCGTGTGAAATCCTCGCTGCCACGCGATCTGCGGTTGGATGGGTTGAAGGTGGTGATCGACTGCGCCAACGGGGCTGCTCACCGCACCGCACCCGAGGTTCTGTGGGAATTGGGCGCGGATGTCATTCCTGTAGGGATCGCCCCGAATGGCAAAAACATCAATTTGGGGTGCGGTTCGACGCAGCCTCAGGTCGCTGCCGAAACGGTAGTGGCGCACGGCGCAGATGTAGGTATTTGCCTTGATGGCGACGCCGACCGTGTTGTCGTAATCGACGAGATGGGGCATGTGGCCGATGGCGACCAGCTGATGGCTCTGCTGGCGTCTGCCTGGTCAAGGGCCGAGCAACTGAAGGGTGGCGCGCTTGTTGCCACTGTGATGTCCAACCTCGGTCTCGAGCGCCATCTGGATGCGCAGGGATTGCGGTTGGAGCGAACCGCTGTGGGCGACCGTTATGTTGTCGAGAGGATGCGCGAGGGCGGCTTCAATCTGGGCGGCGAGCAATCCGGCCATATTGTGATGAGCGACTACGCCACAACCGGAGATGGATTGATGGCGGGCCTGCATTTCCTGGCGGAGATGGTGTTGACCGGGCGCAAAGCGTCGGAACTGGCACACCAATTCGAGACGGTGCCCCAATTGCTGAAAAACGTCCGCTACGGAGACGGGCAAGCGCCTCTTGAAGCTGCGAGCGTCAAGGCAGTTATCGCCGATGCCGAGGCGAAACTGATCGGACAAGGCCGTCTTCTGATCCGGAAATCCGGAACGGAACCGCTGATCCGTGTAATGGCCGAGTGTGAAGATGACGCACTTTTGGCGCAGGTCGTGGACGGTATTGTGGCCGAGGTTGAAGCGGCAGCAAGTTAACGCCCGAACAGGGTCTTGCGCAGACTGAACCACTGGCTGATCGCCATCCCTGTCAGGATCAGCGTCAGGGCGATGTAAAATCGCAATGGCAGGGCCTCGGACAGGATCCAGGCCCCAAAAATCATCGACCACACGGGAACCTGATAGTTTACCAATGTCATGAAGACCGATCCTGCGCTTCGGATGACGGATACCCGCAGCAGAGTTGCGAATGCAGTTGGGATCAGGCCAAGCGTGATCAGAGCAAGCCCGGATCGGGTGCCGCTCCAGGCGGGAACGCCCTCGGTTGCCAACATGATGGGAAGCAGGATGACTGCGCCGACGACCAGTGTCAGGGCCGATAGCGAAACTGGGTCGATAGGCGGGCAGCGACGGGTGAAGATCGACGCGCAGGAATAACAAAATGCGGCTCCGATACAGGCGATCTGGGCAAGTGGCTCTGCACCCTGACCCAGTTGCATGAGACCGGGACCAATCAGGACAAGCGCGCCGGTGAAGCCCAGCGTTACTCCGAATAACCGTCTTAGGTTCAGCGGTTCATCGGAAAAGAAATGCGCCAATGGCAACACCATCAGTGGAATCGCGGCCATCGAAAGCCCGGCAAATGCTGAAGGTACGAATTGTTGCCCCCAGCTGAGCAACACAAAGGGCAGGGCGGTCGAGAGAACACCGATCAAAATGATCGAGCCCCACAATCGGGCATCCGGATTGGGAAACCTGCGCCCTGTCAGACGCATCAACACCAAAAGTGTGACGGCCCCCAGTGTCGTGCGTGCAGTTGCGACTGTTACCGGTCCATATCCCTCCAGCGCAATGGCGACGACCATGAATGTCCCGCCCCAGATGAGGCCAAGCAGAAGGATGCCGCTCCAGTCTTGCTTAGTGGGTTGTTGAACCATTTCACCCACTTATCCCGCGAAGTTGTCACTGTCACGCAGAGATATTGACATTACGTAAGCTATTACTTACGGTAAGTAATGGCTTACGAGACTGTGTTTTCCGCCTTGGGCGACCCTACGCGCCGTCAAGTGTTCGAGGCCGTTGCCGAGCGGCCCCGCGCGGTCGGAGAATTGGCTGCTGACCTGCCGGTCAGCCGACCTGCGGTTTCACAGCATCTCAGGATTTTGTCCCACGCGGGCCTGGTTGAGTGCCGGGCGGAAGGCACGCGCCGCATATACGCGGCCCGAACCGAAGGTCTGGCCGAACTGCGCGCCTGGCTAGATCGCTATTGGGCAAATGTTCTGGACAGTTTTGCAGCCGAGATCAATCAAAAGGGGAAGGAAACGTGACGGGTCCCATTGTCAAAACCGTGGTTGTGAACGCAACACCCGAGCGTGCATTTGATGTCTTCGTCAACCGGATTGCGAAATGGTGGCCGCTGGACGGCCATGCCGTTTCGGCGTCGTGCGGTAAACCGGCGCTGGCAGTAGCGATTGAATCTAAAATCGGAGGATCTGTTTACGAGACGATGCATGATGGCACGCGTGCCGAATGGGGGCAGGTTCTGGTTTTTGAGGTTGGAAAGCAGCTGGCTTTCAGTTGGCATCCGGGCACGGAAAAGGATCGCGCCACGCGAGTTGAGGTCGTGTTCGAAGCTCAAGGAGAAGCGCAGACCAAAGTAACGCTGACCCATTCCGGCTGGGAAGTGTGGGCGACAGAAGCGCCGGACAAACGCAACGGCTACGACGCCGGCTGGGATTTCGTGCTGGGTGAGTGCTTTGTTCGTGCTGCGCACGCATAAAAAAGGGCGGCCGCGTGTGGGCCGCCCTTCCGCAGACTTTCGCCAGACTTAGTTCTTTTCCTTGTCGACCATCTTGCCGGCCGAGATCCAGGGCATCATGGCGCGCAGTTTCGCTCCGGTTTCCTCGATCTGATGCTCATCATTGGCGCGACGAGCTGCTTTGATGGTCGGCTGACCAACGGCGTTTTCCAGCATGAAGTCACGAACGAACTTGCCTTGCTGGATGTCGTCAAGCACCGCTTTCATCCGAGCTTTGGTCTCGTCGTATTTCAGGATGCGCGGGCCGGTGACGTACTGGCCGTATTCGGCGGTGTTCGAGATCGAGTAATCCATGTTGGCGATGCCGCCTTCGTAGATCAGGTCAACGATCAGCTTCACTTCGTGCAGGCACTCGAAATAGGCCATCTCGGGCGCGTAACCGGCTTCGACCAGGGTTTCAAAGCCGCAGCGGATCAGCTCGACCAGACCACCGCACAGAACGGCCTGCTCACCGAACAGGTCGGTTTCGCACTCTTCGCGGAAGTTGGTTTCGATGATGCCCGAGCGACCGCCACCGATGGCCGAGCAGTATGACAGGCCGATTTCCAGCGCTTTGCCGGTTGCGTCGTTATGCACCGCAACAAGGCAAGGCACGCCACCGCCTTTGGTGTATTCGCCGCGCACGGTGTGGCCGGGGCCTTTGGGGGCCATCATGATGACGTCGACGCCTTCTTTCGGCTCGATCAGTCCGAAGTGGACGTTCAGGCCGTGGGCAAAGGCAATGGCCGAGCCCGGCTTGATGTTGTCATGCACGTATTTCTTGTAGGTCTCTGCCTGCAGTTCGTCGGGCATGGTGAACATGATGACGTCGCACCATGCGGCCGCTTCGGCGATGCCCATGACTTCCAGACCTTCGGCTTCGGCTTTCTTGGCCGATGCCGAACCTTCGCGCAGAGCGACGACCAGGTTCTTGGCGCCCGAGTCGCGCAGGTTCAGCGCGTGCGCGTGACCTTGCGAGCCATAGCCCAGGATAGCCACTTTCTTGTCTTTGATCAGGTTGATGTCGCAATCGCGATCGTAATAGACGCGCATTTTGCCGTTCCTTTCAGTTTCGATTGCAGTGCTTTTACCCATGCGTTTTGGTATTGGCGAGTGGTGCGAAAGTGAGTATTTGAAAAAAAGGTGAAGATTAATTCGCCAAATTGATGGAAAGTAAGAAATTCATGCTTGATGATCTGGATCGCCGCATCCTGCGCCATTTTCAGGCCGATCCGAGCCTTTCCGCCGCGGAACTTGCGGACTTGTGCCGGATCAGTTCGGGGGTCTGTTGGCGACGGATCGAGAAGATGCAGGCAGCAGGCATTATCCAGGGTCAAGAGGCCGTGATCGACTGGGCTGCGCTGGGTTATGCGGTGGAGGTTTCCCTGCGGGTCACGTTGGACAAGACGCAACCGCGGGCCTTCGACGAATTTACCGCCGCCGCGCGCGAGGTCGCTGAAGTCATCGAAATACAGACATTCCTTGGGCGGGTTGATGTCCGCCTGTCCGTACTGGCGCGCGATATGCCCCATTATCAGCAGGTTTACAGGGACCGTATCCTGCCGTTGCCACATATCGCCGATATCGAAGCCCTGATGCATATCGCGCGGCTTAAGCGCGACGAGGTTTTGCCGGTATGATCGATCTGGATGAAATCGACCGAATGATCCTGCGCGCATTGGTTCAGGATGCGACACAAAGTGCCGGCGCGCTTGGCCGTCGCTTTGGACTGAGCCAACCCGCCACGTGGCGGCGCATTCGGCGGCTGGAGAAAGCGGGCATCATCAAGGGGCGGCGTTTGCGGCTGAATGCCGAGGCTCTGGGTTTCGGTGTGACCGTTTTCCTCGGCGTGAAGCTGGCTCGAAAGGGACAAGTTAGCCTAGAGGACTTTGAACGCGCCGTGAGCGCCATTCCCGAGGTTCAGACAGTCGAGCACGTTCTTGGATTATACGACTATCGCCTGCGAGTGGTCGCACGTGATTTGTCCGACTTTGAACGGGTTCTGCGACGGCGGATCATGACGCTTCCAGGGGCGGGGGATGTCGAAGCAAATGTATTGCTGAGCGAGGAACGCCTGCCGGGGCCGATCGGTTGACTTTCGTCAGTATCTGGTGCGGATGCAAAAGCCCGGATGATGCGTCATGCGCGCAAATGCCATCGGCTGCCCGTCCTTCCAGGTGGTGCGCTCTAGCTGGATCATGGACGTGCCGGTCGTGGTTCCCATGTACTCGGCCAGCCGACTGTCGGCCGAGATCGCGCAGAACGCGATTTCCGCTTCGGTAAAAGGGGCCGCGTGCAGCAACCATTCATGCGGGCCGCTATTGCTCAGGTCGGCGTGTTCGACATCGGGTACGGTTTCGATATTGATCCAACGCTCTTCAAGCTGGAACGGTCGATTGTCTGCGTAGTGCATACAAATCACGTGCAACACGCGAGCGTCTGCTTCGACGTTGAGCTGCGAAGTCAGCCAGCCGGGGCTGTAGACAAGATTGCGTTCGACCAATGCATACCGGTATGTCGAGTTCTGGTTCTCAACCGCTTGACGGGCCAGAGAGATCTCCAGTTTCGCCTGCTTCCGGGGCTCTTTCTTGACACGGGTTCCGCTTTTGCGCTTGCGCTCGACAAATCCCTGCTCGGCCAGTTCGCGCAGGGCGCGGTTTACTGTGGCGCGCGCGCAATTGAATTCTTCGGCCAACTGCGTTTCGGTGGGCAAAAGGGATCCCTGCGGCCACACGCGTGCTTCGATCCGTCTTTTGACCTCGTCCCGTACAACCTGAAAACTAATCCGTTTGTGCGCAGTCACGTGCAGCAATACCTTTTCTAGTTCAAAGTGTGCTTATCTGGTCAGAAACACGCCATGGTGTAAAGAGAGGGTGACACTATTTGGCGTCATTTCTTCACTTTGTGGCGCTGGAAATATCAAAATAATACCGATGGTTACCGTTGACCCAAGGTCAATATTCCCGTTTCGATCATCTTTACCTTCGCGACCGGAGGGTGCAGAAACGTGGAAACGTCAGGAAAGGACAGAAGATGCCTGCATTGCTGGAACATGTTGACCCCGATGGCCTCGAAGAATTTTCGGTTGTCTTCACGGACCGCTCCCTCAACCACATGTCAGCGAGCTTTCAGCAGGTGATGCGTGATATCTCGGGATTGCTGCGCGAGGTGTACAACGCTGACGGGGTGGCGGTCATTCCGGGCGGCGGTTCATACGCAATGGAGGCCGTTGCCCGGCAGTTCGCACGCGGGGCCAGTGTTCTGGTCGTGCGCAACGGTTGGTTTTCCTATCGCTGGAGCCAGATCATCGAAACCGGGGGCCTGACAGCGAAGGCAACTGTTCTGAAGGCGCGTGAGACCGGGAATAGCAGCCCATCCCCTTTTGCCCCCGCACCGATTGAGGAGGTCGTGGCGACCATACATGAGCAAAGGCCAGACATCGTTTTTGCGCCACATGTAGAAACCGCCGCCGGTGTAATACTGCCCGACGACTACGTTTCAGCCATGGCAGCTGCAGCGCATGAAGTCGGTGCCTTGATGGTGTTGGACTGCATCGCCTCGGGCTGTGCCTGGGTCGATATGAAAGCGAGTGGTGTGGACGTCTTGATATCCGCTCCGCAAAAGGGATGGAGCGCCTCACCGTGCGCCGGTTTGGTGATGTTGTCGGATCAGGCCGAGGCCCGACTGGCAGAGACAACGTCGGACAGCTTTGCAATTGATCTCAAAAAATGGCGGCAGATTATGCAGGCCTACGAAAACGGTGGGCACGCCTATCACGCGACGATGCCGACCGATGCGTTGCGCGCGTTCCGCGATACGATGGTCGAGACACGGGATTACGGATTCGACAAACTGCGTGACGCGCAATGGGCGCTGGGCGCTGGTGTCCGCGCGATGCTCGGGGACAAGGGCATCATATCGGTCGCAGCTGATGGGTTTGGCGCACCGGGCGTTGTGGTCAGCTACACGTCCGATCCCGAGGTTCAAAGCGGTAAGAAATTTGCTGCGCTGGGTATGCAGATCGCGGCTGGTGTTCCGCTGCAATGTGACGAGCCCGAGGGGTTCAGCACGTTCCGTCTGGGCCTGTTCGGTCTCGACAAGCTGTATGATGTGGAGGGCACCATTGCGCGCCTGAAACGTGTCTTGGACCAGGTGCTGTAATGCTCGGTGAGCCTCAGCGCACGCCGAGGCCCATCTGCATAAGCGTTTTTCGCACCGGTGGCAGAGAATAGAGCGCGTTCAGCCCCATGGCCCGTGCATCCCGCAGCGGTCGCGCCTCTATCATCGAGGCGCGGTTCAACAGGTCGATTCCTTTGACACGCAGCGCGATCTCGTTATGACGCGCCTTGTGATACGCCTCGAGCATTTGCGCGTCTCCCAACCCGTCCGGGCGCGCTTGCGCCAGGTCCAGCAGACTGCGCAGATCGCCGAGCGACATATTCAACCCCTGCGCCCCGATCGGAGGGACCACATGGGCGGCTTCGGCCATAAGGGCGACACGCTCAGCCGAAAGGCGCTCGGCCGACTGGCTGATGATCGGCCAGATTGTCCGGCGTGAGGCCAGTTTCAGCGGGCCGAACAACCCGCAGGACCGTTCCGTCATCTCGGCCTCGAAGGACTCGGGGTCCAGGTTCAGAAGGTCGACGGCGCGGGGACCTCGCTCCATCCACACGATGGCCGACGAGGGCCGCCCCTGCCAATCGGGCAGCGGCACCAGCGTGAAAGGTCCACCGGAGCGGTGAATCTCGGTCGAGACATTGTCATGCGGAATCGGGTGGGTGACGGCAAAGGCCAGCGCTTTCTGCCCGTAACGTGTCGTGTGAACGTTGATACCAGCAGCTTCGCGCATGGGTGAAGCCCGCCCGTCTGCAGCCACCACGAGCTTGCAGCGAATGCGGGAACCGTCGCTGAGACCCACGCGCGCCTCGGCGGTGCGGGTGAACAGGTTGACGGTGCCGGTGCCCGGCCGGAAATCGACAGTTGGCAGCTCGGCAAGTCGCGCCACCATCTCGCGCCGCAACAGCCAGTTTGGCAGGTTCCAGCCAAAGGGCTGGTCGGAAATATCCGAGGCGTTAAAGTCGCGCACGACACGGGGTTCAGGTACGTCTCCGCCCGCATCCACAATGCGCATGATTTGAAGCGGCGCAGCATGCGAACCCAACCGCTGCCACAGGCCGCATTGCTCCAGCAGCCCGCGGGCTGGTTGAAGAAACGCCGTTGTCCGCAAGTCCGAACCGTCAGCATCCCGTTCGGTGACCGGTGGGGCGGGATCGACGCAAATCACGTCAAATCCGGCGGCTCCAAAGGCGGCAGCGGCAGTCAGCCCAGCGATGCCGCCGCCGGAAATCAGGATGTCACAGGTGTCAGTCATGGCGCAGGTCTCCGTTCCCGGCAGAACCTAGTGCCGATCAGTGCGCTGCGCCAAGTGACATCCTGTCCCGCGTCTCATCCGCGCGAAATCAGGATCAGGAGGATGAACATCATCGGCACCATTGCCAATGCAGGGATGTACAGGCCGGGCAGCCCGAACAACATCACCGAACAGCCCCACATGCTGACGATCGCCGCCGCGGTGTAATACCAGTCTTCGGCTGCACCGTTGGCCGCATCGCGGGCCAGCCAGCCAAAAACGGGGATTGCAAACAACAGGCGCTGCCAGATGGGCAGGCGCCGAGGCATCTCGATCGCGCTCATGGGGGTCTCCGTTCTGTTCGTCGCAAAACGGCATATAGGAGCTATGCTGCAGGTGCAGAATGAGCAGATCGTCGCAGTGTGACAGGCTACCGCAGGCGGGCCAGAAAGCCGGTCAGATCGTCGGTGTGGTGGTGAATGTGATCCGCCTCGTGCCGATCCGGAGCCACGTGGACAGTGCGCATTCCCATCTCGTGCGGGGCGGCCAGATTGCGCGGGTCATCCTCGAACATGGCGGCGTTTTCCGTCTGGATACCGTCCTGGGCAAACACCGTCTCGAACGCCGCCTTTTCGGGCTTTGGGCGGTAGCCAGCATGTTCCACGCCATAGATCGCGTCGAAAAGGCCGCTCAGGCCACGCGCCGCCAGAACACGCTCGGCATAAGGGGCCGAGCCATTGGTGTAGACGATCCGCCGACCGGGCAGCGCGCGGATATGATCCGCCAATGCGTTGTCAGGCTCCATATGGCTCATGTCCACCTGGTGCACCGCATGCAGATAGGGGGTGGGGTCAAGATCGTGTTCTGCCATAAGACCGGCAAGCGTGGTGCCGTATTCACGCCAATAGTGGCTGCGCAGCCGGTCAGCCTCGGGGCGATCCACGCCAATGGCCTGAACGACGTAGTCCGTCATCAGCACCTCGATCTGATCGAAAAGACGCATATGAGGCGGGTAGAGCGTGTTGTCGAGGTCGAACACCCACTGGGTGACGTGATCAAAGGCCTGTTTCACCATGATCTTGGTTTAGGCTGGCTGGGGACGGTTTTCAATGCCTGCTCTTGATCGTTGGCCCTAGTGACGGATAGACATGTCCGAACGAGGAGACAAAGACCCCATGCCCCATACCAAACAGTCCAACAGGGACGCTTACAGCCTGATACTCGAAGCCATTGACGTGGGCGTGTACAAACCGGGCGATCGTCTTGTCGAGAGCGAATTGGCCGAACGGTTCGGCGTGTCGCGCACGCCGATCCGCGAGGCGTTGCAGCGGCTTGAGACGCAATCGCTGCTGGAACGGGACGGGCGGTCGCTGATTGTGGCGTCACTGGATCATAACCAGATGGCCGAGCTGTATGTGGTGCGGCGCGAGCTTGAGGGGCTGGCGGCGCGGTTGGCAGCCCGTCATGCAACCGAGGAAGAGATAAAGGTGCTCAAGGACATGGTTGCGGCGGATGACGCGCTGGTCGACGACCCGTCTGCCTTGTCGCGCGCCAACCGGCGGTTTCACGAGCAGATCCACCTGGCCTCACACAACCGGTATCTTGTGCAGCAGCTGGACCTTGTGCATCGGACGATGGCACTTATGGCGACGACTTCGCTGGCCGTTCAGGGGCGGGGTGAAATCGCGCAAAGTGAACACAAGAAGATCGTCGATGCAATCGCGGCCCGCGACGAAGATGCCGCGGCGCACGCACTGAAAGACCACATCTCGATCGCTTTCATGACGCGCCTGAAGCAGGACGCGGTGCAGCGCGAGAAATAAGGCGATTGGCGGTCGGCATTTCCTCGGTCGCGTGGCCGTGTTGGGTCTTGTCCCAGAAGAACGGTTTGACCGCCAGCTCCCAAAGACCCTTGTAGGCCGCCAACACGCCCAACGGAAAATACAATGCCATCGTCGGAACCCATGGGATCAGGAAGCGCCTGTTCCCCGCCGCTACTCCGAGACCACCGACCAGGCAGTTGGCCGCCTCGGCGAGCAGAAAAAGGTAGAGGCAGGCCGTTAGTATTCCGGTGGGAACAATGCCCTGAAATGGGTGTGAGACCCCCAGAAAAGCCAGCCAAAACACCCAAAGCACCGGGGCCAGCAGGAACTGACCAATGGTCCCGAGAAAAAAGGCCTGGACACCCAGGAACCTTAGAATCCCCAGGTCGCGCAGCAATCTCCATGGAGATCGCATATGCACCAGATAGGTAACCATGAACCCTTTGAGCCAGCGTGAGCGCTGTTTGACCCAGGGCCAGGCGCGAAAGTTCGCCTCTTCATAGGTGGCCGTGTTCACGATTTCGGTCCGGTAACCCGCGCGGCACAGGCGCACACCCAGATCGGCGTCCTCGGTTACGTTGTGTGCGTCCCAGCCGCCTAGCTCCAGCAACTTGTCGCGGCGGAAAAAGAATGTTGTGCCGCCCAAGGGAACGACCAGACCCAATCGGGCAATTCCGGGCAGAATAACGCGGAACCAGCCACTGTATTCGATGGTGAAGCAGCGCGACCGCCAGTTGGTGCGCGGGTTGTAGTAATCCAGCGCGCCCTGCAGGCAAACAACGTTGTCAGGCGCATTGGCGAAGTGACGGACAACCGTTTCGATCTGATCCGGAACCGGGGCGTCCTCGGCATCCCAAACGCCTAGAATCTCACCCCGGCAAAAGTCCAACGCATAATTCATGGCTCGGGGTTTGGTCGTCAGCTTGCCGCGCTCGGGAACTTCGACAACGCGGATCCAGCTTGGCAGGCTCACATCACGTAAGGCTGCGCGGGTCACGTCGTCCCGTTCCTCAAGAACAAGGATCACGTCCAGCAGCGCTTTGGGGTAGGTCAACCGCTGTAGCCGGGCAATCAGGGCATCGGCGATCTCCTTCTCTTGGAACAGAGGGACCATGATCGAAACGCAAGGCAGGCGGGGCGGGGCACTCGACTCCGGTTCCGGTGGGGCCGGCTTTGGTGACAGGTATGCAATCAGGCCCGCCAAACGAAGAAACAGAAACATCACAAGCGTCAGCACCGTTACTCCAAACAAGAAGGCCAGCCCAATATGCGGCAGAGCCGCCATTGCGCAGCAAAGGATCAACAGCAGAACCACCGGAACCGACCGCGAGCGGGCCGTCCATGTGCGGCAGCTTTGTGCTTGGTCAACGCGTGCCTCCGCCGCCTGAGCTAATGGTTGCGCAAATACACACGCAATCGCTGCGTCGATCTGGTCAGTTCCGGCCAGAACAGGAACAGCTGAATGACCACAATCGCGCAGCGCCGCAGCCACAGGGTCGAACCGGTCCGGTCGCGACGTGGCTACCAGCAGCAAAGGTCCAATACGTGTCCAAGGAATGGCGTTGTGCTCCAACCAGAACTCTGCGGGTTTGATCGCACAAAGCTCCGGGTCAGGCGACGTTTGCGTGAAATCTGCAATTTGTAGTCCGCTTTGGTCAGACAGTGCCTTAAGTACGTCCTGCCGGTTGGCCCAGCCCTCACCCACCAGGATTTCGCCCAAGGGTGCTTTTTGCCGGTGTTGTTTATTCAGGGCCGCCGACAATTGCTGTGGTGTGATGATGCCTTGCTCCAGCAAGCAAGTGCCCAGTGGCTTTCGGGCGTCGGGTCCAGGAACGGGGAGAACCGGAGCCAGACGTTGAAAATTCAGTTCGACCATGAAGAAACCCTGCCGCCCGTGTTGAGCGACAGGGTTGTCAAAACAGGGTTAACGTCAGGTTAACGCTGAAGAATTGGGGGCTTAGGCCCGAGCCTTCCTGCCTGCCATGGCATCTGCAAAGCGTTCGAACAGATAAAAGCTGTCCTGCGGTCCGGGCGAAGCCTCTGGATGGTACTGCACTGAATAGACCGGGCGATCGGTCATGCGGATTCCGCAGTTCGAGCCGTCAAACAGCGAGCGATGTGTCTCGACGACACCATCAGGCAGGGACTGCGCATCGACGGCAAAACCATGGTTCATCGAGGTGATCTCGACCTTGCCGGTCTCAAGATCTTTGACGGGGTGGTTGGCGCCGTGATGGCCGTGGTTCATCTTGACGGTCTGACCGCCAAGGGCCAGTGCCAGCATCTGATGACCCAGGCAGATGCCAAAAATGGGAAGTTCGGTAGTGTCCAGGACTTCTTTGATCATCGGAACCGCGTATTCGCCGGTTGCGGCCGGATCGCCCGGACCGTTGGACAGGAACACGCCATCGGGCTCATGCGCCAGAACCTCGGCTGCCGTTGCGGTTGCGGGCAAGACAGTCACGTCGCAGCCTGCCGAGGCGAGGCAACGCAGGATGTTGCGCTTGGCGCCGAAATCCAGCGCGACAACTTTGTGAACCGGTGCTTCCTGTCGCTGGTACCCGTCAGGCCAGGCCCAACGCATCTCATCCCAGCGGTAGCTTTGGGTGCAAGTGACGTCCTTTGCCAGATCCATGCCTTCCAACCCGGCAAATCCACGTGCAGCGGCAATCAGGGCTTCAATGTCGAAATTGCCGTCCGGATCATGAGCCAAAGCTACATGCGGTGCACCTTGTTGTCGGATCGCGCGGGTCAGGCGGCGGGTATCGACGCCGCCGATTGCGATGCGACCGCGGCGCGCCAGCCAGTTTTTCAGTTCTTCGGCCGAGCGCCAGTTGGACGGCTCGGTCGGGTCCCATTTCACCACCATGCCCTCGGCCACTGGATCACCGGTCTCGTCATCCTCGGGGTTCACACCGACATTGCCTATATGCGGGAAAGTGAAGGTTACGATCTGGCCGGCATAGGAAGGGTCGGTCATGATCTCCTGATAGCCTGTCATTGCTGTGTTGAAACACAGCTCGGCCACGGTCTGGCCGGTTGCGCCGAACCCGTGGCCGTAGAACAGGGTTCCGTCGGCCAAAGCCAGACATGCGGTGGGCTTGGACGGGGCGTTCTGGGCCATGGCGCGACTCTCCTGCAGGGTAAATCGGCGCATTCCTAAGGGGGATACGTCGCAGGGTCAAGTCTGTTCAAATTTTGGGCTATTGTTGATTTTCAAAGACTTAGCGCTATTTGTACCCTGTTGTATCGTGCTTTTTGTTTCGATATGTTCGGGGTTCCGTTGCCATGGGGATGGACAGACCAAATGGATATGCGATCAAGGGTGAATGCCGCCCTGAAGCAAGCAATGAAAGACAAGCAGGCCGAGCGCCTGTCGACACTGCGCCTGATTAATGCCGCGATCAAGGACCGTGACATAGCCGCGCGCGCCTCGGATAATGAAGAGGCCAAGGGCTGTGGCGACGCAGAGGTGCTTGAAATTCTTGGAAAAATGACCAAGCAGCGCAAGGAAAGCGCACGCGCCTACGAAGAGGGCGGTCGACTGGATCTGGCCGAGCGCGAGATGCAGGAAGTTGCCGTCATCGAGGAGTTTCTGCCCAAGCAGCTGGACGAAGACGAGGTTGCCAAAGCCATTCAGACGGCCATTACTTCCACTGGTGCGGGATCGATCCGCGACATGGGCAAGGTAATGGGTGAGCTCAAGACACGCTACACAGGTCAGATGGATTTCGGCAAGGTGGGGCCGATGGTCAAGGACCATCTGTGCGCAGCTTCAAACGGCAACTGACGACGGATTACTGCGCGGCGGGATCGCGCAGTTTTTGCGTTAACTCGTCGTAAAGTGCGATGCGTTCGTCTTCGGACAGAAACGCCCCGATTTCCACTTCGCGCCCTTCGCCGATCAGGGTGACGTAGTTTGGAACGGGGCCACCGGTTTCGTGCATTTCCGGGCGCGCCCAGTGGCGGTTGCAGGACCACTCCAGATCGCCGGTTCGTGGGTTGTGATGAACCAACCGGGCCTGGCTTTGGCTGAGCGTCAAAATTTCGAATACGCTACGCGCGCGGTAGTTCATTTCCAAGGCCAGCCAAAGGCCCAGAACGGTGATAAGCAGGAACGGCAGAAGCCCCCACAAAAGCACCGAGCCCAAAACGGCCAGCAGAGGAATCAATCCAAACAGGAACACAGCCAGAATGACGCCCATCGCCGCACGCGGGGGCAGAGAATTATGTGGCCAAAGGCGCAATTCCTGCTCGGCTTCTGAGGTGTGTTTCCAACGATAGGGCATAGCTGTCAAATATCGCAACGCGGCCCAATGTCGAAGGAATAATCGTCAGACGACGTGGCCAACTTTGGCCCATGACAGGGCATCCTCCAGCCGGTCATCCCCCCAGAACACTTCGTCCCGGACAACAAAACTGGGAGCGCCGAAAACACCCAGTTTGATTGCAGTCTCAGTTTCGGCCTCAAGCGCCTCGATTGTGTCGGGGCTGCGCGCGCGGGCAAGAACCAGCCTCGGGTCTTCCTGACAGCGATGCAGTGCCTCTGAGATCGCCTGTTCCCCGCCGGCTTCAACCCCGTCCTCGAACCAGATGCGGTACAGTGACTGGGTAAAGGACTTGCCCCAGCCTTCCGTCATGCCCAGCAACGCAACCTGGTTGGCAAGCGGAAGGTCAGAGATCGGGTAAGGCGCGGGCAGCTTGGCGTGGATCTGGTACTTGGCGGCCCGGCGTTCAATGTCACGCCACATATAGGCCGATTTTATCGGTTTGCCGGCAAAGGGGATGTTCTGTTGCGCGGACATGACGGCCCGGACATTGAAGGGCCTCCAATGAACGCTGACACCATTATCGTCGCACCATCCGTCCAGCCGCATGATGGTCAGAAAGCTGTATGTGCTTCCTATAGAATACCAAAAATCGATTTCGGGCATGGACTGAGCCTCCGTCTGGCCGGTTCATTGCCCGAAACAGGATAGCCGATTTTTGTCGCTCTGGCGACCAACGCGCGGGTTCCGACGTTTCCTCAAAGAAAAACCCCGCCACTGGGGCGGGGTTTTGGACTCTATCTTAGTGGGATCAGTGCGCGTGGCCCTTGTCCCAGTCTTCCTGCTTCGGCAACTGCTCGAAAGTGTGCTCGGGCGGTGGCGAGGGCAGGGTCCACTCCAGCGTGTCCGCGTATTCGTTCCAGTAGTTGTTCTGGGTCACGCGTGCGCCACGGAACAGGGCGTAGAACACAATGCCGAAGAACAGCAGGAACGAGGCGAACGAGATGAACGCGCCAATCGACGAAACATAGTTCCACAGGGCAAATGCCTCGGGATAGTCGATGTAGCGGCGCGGCATGCCCTGACGGCCCAGGAAGTGCTGCGGGAAGAAGGTCAGGTTGGCGCCGATGAAGAACAGCCAGAAATGAACCTTGCCCCAGAACTCGGAATACTGGCGACCAGTCATCTTGCCGAAGTAGAAGTATACACCGGCAAAGATCGCGAAGACGGCACCCAAGCTCATCACGTAGTGGAAGTGCGCAACCACGTAGTAGGTGTCGTGATAGGCGCGGTCCACACCGGCCTGGCTCAGTACAACGCCGGTCACACCACCAACTGTGAACAGGAACAGGAAGCCGAAGGCGAACAGCATCGGCGTTTTGAACTCGATGGAACCGCCCCACATCGTTGCGATCCAAGAGAAAACCTTGACGCCTGTCGGAACCGCGATGACCATCGTGGCCAGCATGAAATAGGCCTGCTGGCGCAGCGACATGCCGACGGTGTACATATGGTGCGCCCAGACGACAAAGCCCAAAACACCAATTGCGATGATGGCCCAAACCATTGGCAGGTAGCCAAAGATCGGCTTGCGCGAGAAGGTCGCGATCACATGGCTAATGATGCCGAAACCAGGCAGGATCACGATGTACACTTCCGGGTGTCCGAAGAACCACAGGATGTGCTGATACAGAATCGGATCGCCGCCACCGGCCGGATCAAAGAAGGTGAAGCCGAAGTTGCGGTCCATCAGCAGCATGGTGATCGCGCCTGCCAGAACCGGCAGCGACAGCAGAATCAGCCACGAGGTGACGAAAATCGACCAGCTGAACAGCGGTACCTTGAACAGGGTCATGCCGGGGGCACGCATGTTCAGGAAGGTCGTGATCATGTTGATCGCGCCGAGGATCGAGGAGGCGCCCGATACGTGCACGGCGAAGATCGCAAGGTCCATGGACATGCCGCCTTCGGTCGTCGACAGCGGCGGGTACAGAACCCAGCCCACGCCCGAACCAAGCTGGTCGTTACCACCGGGGCTCAGCAGCGAGGCGACGCCCAGCGACGTGCCAGCGACGTACAGCCAGAAGGACAGGTTGTTCATCCGCGGGAAGGCCATATCCGGCGCGCCGATCTGCAACGGCATGAAATAGTTGCCAAATCCACCGAACAAAGCCGGGATGACCACAAAGAACATCATCAGAACACCGTGATAGGTGATCATCACGTTCCAAAGGTGTCCGTTAGGGGTGCATGGGTCGGCCATGAAGCCTTCTAGGCACATGTACTGCACACCTGGGTGCATCAGCTCGAGCCGCATGTAGACGGTCATCGCCACCGAGATGAACCCGGCGATGGCCGAGAAGATCAGGTAGAGAATCCCGATGTCCTTGTGGTTGGTCGACATGAACCAGCGCGTGAAAAATCCGCGCTGGTCTTCATGCTCGTGACCATGAATGGCTGCGTCTGCCATTTAGGTGCCTCCTGTTACAACTACACCGCGCAGTCGGACCTCTCCAACGCGCGGGATTCCTGCTGGTTTTAGAATGCGAGGGGGCGACCTTCAATGGCCGAGTTTGATCTGGATCAAGATTAATTGTCGCGGGGCGACGTTTGCCCAGCGGATTTTGTCACAGATGCGGGGTATCTGTGCATTGTCCGCCAAGTTTCAAGAGGCGCGTCGTCGAACAAAAAAACAACCTTGACCCTTGGAGGGCAGGGCCGCAGAAAATGGAGAAATCTCAGGACCGGAGAACGAAAAATGACCGCCTATGATCCCGAAAACATCTTTGCCAAGATTCTGCGCGGGGAAATCCCGGCAACACGCGTTTACGAGGATGACGAGACGATGGCGTTCATGGATATCATGCCACGTTCCGACGGGCACCTTCTGGTGATCCCCAAGACACCCTGCCGGAACATACTGGATGCGTCGTCCGGGCAATTGTCCGCCGTGATGACCACCGTTCAAAAGCTGGCGCGTGCCACCAAGGCGGCGTTTGACGCGGATGGTGTCACAATCCAGCAGTTCAACGAGGCAGCGGGCGGGCAGGAGGTCTTTCACCTGCATTTCCACATATTACCGCGCTACGAAGGTGTTGCCATGCGTCCGCCCGGCAACATGGGAGATTTCGACCTGATTGCCGAACAGGCCGAGAAAATCCGCGCGGCTTTGGCCTGAACCGCCCTTAATGCGACCCATCGCAGGCGTCGTGATCTCCAAACGCGTGCAACACGGCGCATACATGGTCGTGCTGCCCGTCACAGGCCGCGGTAATGCGCGCAAGTTCTTTTTCAAGCCGCTTCAGCTGCTGAATCCGATCGCGCAGATCGGCAAGTTGCCTCTGCGCGATATCATGAGCATGGTCCAGATCCGCACCCTGCGCGCCTTCCAGTGTCAATAGGGCCTCGATATCCGCCAGCGGCAGTCCCAGATCCCGGGTGTGGCGAATGAACTGCAGGCGCCTCAGCGAAGCTTCGTCATAGCGGCGCTGGTTGCCGGCCGTCCGTTCCGGCTGCGGCAGCAGACCCTTTTCTTCATAAAACCGGATCGTGGGAACCTTGACCCCGGTGCGACGGGAAAGGTCGCCAATCGACAACATTTTGTGGAAACCTCTTGAACCTCTAGTGACTAGAGGAATTACCTTGCGGTTAGCGAAGAAACAAGAAGACAATACCTATGCCACAACAGCATTCTCACGTGGGACATTCCCACAACCATATCGATCCTCATGCTGGCGACGCCCGGGTCGCCTGGGCCATCGCTGTAAACATGTTCCTGACATTGGCACAGATCGTAGGTGGTATTCTGTCCGGCTCATTGGCGCTGATCGCGGATGCGTTGCACAACTTTTCGGACGCCATAGCCCTGATCATTGCATTCTTCGCCCGCAAGATCGCGCGGCGCCCAGCCGACCCTCGGATGAGCTTTGGTTACGGTCGTGCTGAGGTCGTCGCTGCCCTGATCAACTACACCACATTGATCGTTTTGTCGGTTTACCTGCTTTATGAAGGCGTTATGCGGTTCGTCCAGCCGGAACCGGTCAATGGTTGGATTGTGTTCTGGATTGCCGGTATCGCCCTGATCGTTGACCTGATCACGGCCGCGCTGACTTACGCTATGGCCAAAGACAGCATGAATATCCGGGCTGCGTTCATTCACAACGTGGCTGACGCATTGGGATCGGTTGCCGTTATCATAGCTGGCGCAGCGGTCATCTTGTTCGGCTGGACCTGGGTTGATCCCGCAGTCACGATCCTGATCTCGGTCTATATCTTATGGCACGTCAAATCAGAGGTCGGAGAAACGATACGGGTACTGATGCTGGCTGCCCCGCCTGACTTGGAGCCTGAAAGCGTTGCTGTAGCAATTGAAAGTGCCGATGGCGTCGCAGATGTGCACCACATCCACCTGTGGAGCATGCAGGAAAATGAGCCGGCATTGACGGCTCACTTGGTTATCGTGGCAGAGGACTGGTCACGCGCGGCGGACATTCAGGCTGCCGTCAGGCAAATGCTGCAAGAACGCTTTGCCATCGGTCACACGACGCTGGAACTGGAATATTCGGATCGGGCCTGTTTGGAACCGATGCGATTTGGGCATTTGGAAAAGCACCGGCCCTAAAACGAGAATTGCCGTTCCGATATGGGGTCGGAACGGCAGACTCGTAACCAAAACACTTCTCGGATTTCTCGGGCTCTGCCCGGTTCACCGGTTAACACACCACTCACTCTTGAACGGTCATTACATACTACGTGGTTCCCAGCGGCTTGTATCGGGGGGACGTGAAGAAACCCTGAATTTTACGCTAATTAGGGTTAACCTAGGGGAAACTCCGTGGCTTTTTCGAAACAGAGTAACTTGTTCACGGCGATTGTTGTCACTTTTTGCGCTATTTCGCGATTCGGGCGGGTGATTTCGGCGTAACCTGTGAGGGGTGGGGCAGATCGAAAACTTCGCCGAACGTCTTTTTCAAGGCCACATCCACATCCGCCATTGTGACCGGTAAACCTAAGTCGACCAGCGATGTGACACCGTGTTCCTGAATGCCGCAGGGGACAATACCGCCAAAGTGATCCAGATCCGGTTCGACATTTATCGAAATCCCGTGAAAGCTGATCCATTTCCTCAGCCGGATGCCGATGGCCGCGATCTTGTCTTCGGCTGTCTGACCCGTCGCAGTAAGTGGTTTGTCATTGCGCTGGACCCAGACGCCGACGCGCCCTTCGCGTATTTCCCCGGTGACATTAAATTCCGCCAACGCAGCAATAACCCAGTTTTCCAGCTGTTCTACAAAACGGCGCACGTCATGGCCTCGTTTTCCGACATCTAGCATGACATAGACGACGCGCTGGCCCGGCCCGTGATAGGTGTATTGCCCGCCGCGTTTGCTTTCATACACGGGAAAGCGGTCGGGATCGGTCAGGTCTTCCCGTTTGGCGGATGTGCCAGCCGTGTAAAGCGCGGGATGCTCCAGCAGCCAGATGCACTCGTCTGCCTCGCCCGCCGCAATGGCGGCAACACGTGCTTCCATAAAAGCGATGGCCTCGTCGTAATCGGTCAGCCCGTCGGTCGTCTTCCATTCCATGTGATGTCCTTAGACGGTCTGCGGGGTGGGGGAAAGACCTCAGGCGGCCTCGGACAGGCACCTTTGGAGCGCCTGCGCATAGGTGTCGGTTCCTTGTGCGCCGGTCAGCAGGTACTTGCCGCCGAACACCATTGCGGGGACACCGGAAATGCCCCGGCTGGTCCAGAACTGCTGTTTTTTTCGGACCGGTCCGGCATGAGCACCAGAATCCAGCGCGGCGTGTGCTGCCGTTGGGTCCAATCCGGCCACCTCGACCGCGCCCATCAGGACCTCGGTGTCTGAAACGTCACGTTGCTGGGTGAAATAGGCATCGAACAGCGCCAGTTTGAGCGGATGCTGCCGCCCCTGACCCTCAGCCCAATCCAAGAGTTGGTGCGCCGCGAAGGTGTTGTAGATTCGGCTGTCGTCGTTGAAACTGAAGACGAACCCAAGCTCGGCCCCCAAAGTGGTCAGGCGGTCGCGGGCTTGCTGGCTCTGTTCTGCGGTCGAGCCGTATTTCTCCATAATATGTTCGCGCAGGTTTTGCCCCACTGGGCCCATGTTCGGGTTCAGTTCGAACGGATGCCATCGCAGTCGCGCCAGCACGTTTTCCTGCTGAAGCGCCAGATCAAGCTGGCGAAATCCCACAATGCACCAGGGGCACACAACATCCGAGACGACGTCGATCTGGACAACGGGGCGAGGGTCAGCGGCTGTCATGCAATGCTCCTGACTATAGGCTTTAGGATTTCATATGAGCTACAGATATGAAGTGCGAAAATGAAATCAATCCGCCCGTATATTTGCCTCTTCACATCCTGCGCCTGTCCGTCTATACGCGCCTCTACCAAGTCATTGGCAGTGCGGTCGTGGCGGAATTGGTAGACGCGCAGCGTTGAGGTCGCTGTGGGGTAACACCCGTGGAAGTTCGAGTCTTCTCGACCGCACCAAGTGCTTGATTTTCAACAGGTTTCTTCGCCGAATGTAACGGTAAATGGAGCCTTTTGAGATGGATGTACGGGTGCCGAAGGGCCTCTTTAAGAGAGGCAAGGGTTACGCGGTAAGAGTCGCAGTACCCAACGAATATCAAGCTATCATTGGCAAGAAAGAGATCGTGCGGGGTCTCGGAACGCAGGATTTGGCTGAGGCTTTAGTCAGACGAAAAGAGGTCTTGCCGGAATTACTTGCATCGATTGGTGAGGGTTCAATGCCTGAGCCTGTCGTAAAGCAAGTAGCGCGGCACACCTCACAAGAAGGGACCACCGTCAAGGATACAGCACACCGCTGGCTGAGAGAGGCAGACGGTATCAAGGAGTCCACCAAGGCTAGATACAGACAGCACCTTGAAGGCTTCGAAGCTTTCGCAGGGAACATTGAAGTAACTGAAATCAATAGGGCGTTGGCTCTGGATTTCATGGATTACCTCAAAAGAACACCTTCTGAACGTACTGGCGAACTACTTTCCGCCCGGTCATTGCAGTCCTATCAGTGCTGTCTGGCGTCCTATTGGCGTGTCTTGGATCATTGGGGTGTTGTCGATCCTGACGTTCGTAATCCTTTCTCGTCGCTCTTGAGACGTGTGGCGGGTCAGAAGAAGAAGGTTGACCTGAGGGAGAAGAAACTTAGGCCAGTAACCCGAGAGGAAGCAGAAAGCCTTCTAAACTACATCGCTGGAAACTCAGCCCTAAAGTACCAGTTCGAAATGTTCGTCACTGTCCGTCTACTCTGGGTTACCGGGTGCCGACTAAACGAAATCTGTGGGCGCTACCTGTCCGACATTGACGACAGAGGGGACTATATCTGCATCAACATCCCTGAGGCCAAGACAGAAGCGGGGAAGCGGTCAGTCATGATCGTTGGTGAGGATGACTGTGAATTGCTTCGAACGGCTATGAAGCAAGCAACCATTGTCGAACCGTCTTGTCCAGAGAATGAAGGTCGGTTGTTCCCTCGGATCAACCTAGGTGGTTACGACAAGCAGCCTAGCCACTACCTCGGGAAAGCCTTGGAGAAGGCGAGGAAAGCACTAGAAGGCGATACCTCCAAGTGGGACATGCACTCGTTCAGACGAACCGCTGTATCGGCTCTTGTGAACGCGGGTGTTGCGCGAGAGGCAAGGAACCTTGCGGTCGGCCACTCCAACAAGGATGACATTGGTATCAGCGTCTATGCCAAGAGGGCAGAGCTGCATGAGATTGTCATAGCTACCTTTGAAATGCTCTATCGCGAGCTCGGGGGAAGTCTGAAGCCACGATGTCTTGCGTAGCTGTCGTTAGATTTTGAGTTGAACTTGACGAGGCTGGCGGTTATCCCGCTAGCCTTGTCTCTAAGGTGGCCGTTGTTTCGTAGACGCTTTGCCTCCTAACTGTGAGGCAAGGAGGCCGACATGGGGAAAAGTGATAACAGCGATGAGTTCAAGTGTGACGCGTGCATCAGATTTCGGTGCCGAGTAATCCTGTTCTGGAGGTATCTTGCCTCCAAGGCCAAGTTCAGTTTGCTCTCGTCAGTTCGTTTTTCTCATGGTCCTGAGGTTATCCGCGATCTCCGGCGGCAGCCCGGCCAATAAAGAACTCCGAATGCCAATCAAGCAACGCCTACCATTCGACGTGCATTCCTCCAACTAGCGCAACTCGGCAACAATCGCTTAACTCTTTAATATTATTATATTTAATTGATCAGATAAAAGTTTTTCGATATTCAAGTCGGCGCGTGTAATACTATTTTCGGACTTCAGTTTTTCAACGTCCAATTGGAAGTCCGGAGATCGTATTAGACTCTATTTGTGACTCGGACTGCATGTTGAACTTATCGAAATTCTCAACAAGATATGCTAACATATTCATAATTAGATCATAAGCTTAATAGAAAAAACCGGAGATTTTATTATGAAGCGAAAGATACTACACAATGTTTTTCGACTCGTCGTCTTGCTGCAGCTTTTGTTGCCAATGACGCGGGATGTATTCGCCGAAGGTGCGACACCCTATAAGTGCAATTGCAATTTGGTTCCGGAAGGCCCTCCGTACAAGAACGGTGCTTGGGTTAGCAACGCTACGTCGTGTTGGTCTCACGAATATGTCGGAAGAGAATGGTGTACCATTCAAGTTGCGACGCTGGAAGGGACAGGGCAACACGAAGAAACAATATCCGAAGTAATCTCGATTTACCTTGATGGGGGAAGCCAGCCTACAGCAGATTTTTTTAAAGACCTATTCACTTCACATATTATGGAGATGGCTGAGGCCGGTCTCCTTCCTGAAAATACGGAGCCAGAGGACTACATTGGCGTAATCTCGCAAGTATTTGAAAGTGAGGCGGCGCAAGTCGGAGTTTGTGTATCGTCTCTAAACGCCTGGAGGGAATCTAAGGAAGGCCTCGATATGACGCAGAAGGATCGACTTGTCTGCGGAGTTGGGTCCTCAAGTGGTTGGTTTAACATAGGTGTGCTGTTTGATAACTTTATTCTGATTTTTAGGACCGCACCAAATGGCTAACGGGAATAATCAAACCTCCATAGGCGAAAAAGTGTTTTATTGGTTCCTCGGTGCCGTATGCTCTGTTCCTATTTCTGTACTGTTCGCTGAGCCTATCGAGTCGGCATTTGACTACGTAATGGCCGGTAACGCTAGAGTGTCGTTTGATTTTCAAGCCGAACAAGGATGCCCTAGTGGAAGACTCAAGGACATACTCGCGGTAAGCAATATCATTCCCACGGGTGGGGTAGAAAACCTAATCATTTGCGATGATAGGAAAATGTTTACAACGGAAACAAGACAATTCAGTGATTTAGCTTCGACCTTTAAAGGCTGTTTGCACTACATGCCCGGTAGCCCCAACGTCATGATGCTTCGCAGAAAAAGTGTTGCTGTTTGCACTGTACCTGGTCGAACAACTATGATTTGCGACGGTAAGAAGGCCAGAGAAACGTATGGCGGTTTCGATGATACTTTTGACCCACTTGAATGCGACGTTGATACGTTGAGGCAATATGGTTTTTTACAATGAGTTTTGTGTTACACAAACTGTCTTGCGACAATGCTCCTGAAAGCACTGCGACTAGTACGTAGGATTGAAATTACCCGCAAAGAGGTGGGTTGTGATTTGACAAGGTGTGACAACTGTTTCTTTGAGCAGCGAAGTTTCATTCAGAAACTGGCATTATCGGCTCTCGAAGGTGTTCCTTACGTGGGGTTGCAGACTTCGGAGATCGAGAGTTTCCTGCGAATGACGAGAGGCAATGCTACTCGCGAAACGCTTCTTCCTACCGATTTTTTTGAGGTAGCACAGCTTGAAAAAAAAATTTACGAGGAGTTTCCTGACCAAATCAAGGGTCCGAAGGTGCTATCGGATCTAATCTCGGCCTCCTTTGTCTCATCCACCGTTCGGGATTTACCCCAATTGTGCATAAAGACGGCGAGTAAGAAAGGGATTGTATCGTATGTAGTCGCTCTTTTTGGTGACTCAACAAACACGAAAGGACAATTCTTCACCCGATCTCTGAAAAAGACAGTAGGCTCAACCGAGTGTCTGTATGTCTCCGATTGGCAATCAGTAAGTCCTAGAGCGGGAGGCATTTCTGCTCGGATATTTTTCCAGTCCTACGGACGACTACTGAGTCGACTTGGTCGGCCTGTCCCGATTGTTGCGCATGCAAGAGTCTCTACTTCCCTACAGGCTGTTGTCAGTCATTTGCCGCTTCTTGCAAGGTACACTAAAGAAGGCATGAAGGAGCCGGATCGTTTGGACCGGCTGTTTGTTCGCGAAGTGAATGAGATTACCAATTCTGGAGAACGCTATACAGGCATTATTATATCACAAAACAAATAGGACCGGCATGCACCGGTCCCATTGATCTCTTGTTGGCAAAGCAGTCAGCAATTAGTCGTCGCTGGATCCGCCATCGCCATAATCGTCGTGGTCAGGAATTTCGTCACCAGAAGGGTCTGGGTCGCTACCTCCTAGTAGCAAAGGAATTGGGTAGTCTGGTTGTGCATAACACAGTTGATGATGAAAGCTCATTGGTTTTCTCCATTGCGACCGCTGGAACGAACTTGGTGAATTGCGGCCATAGAGCAATTATGCCTTTGGGCTAGATTTTTGAAAATAATTTTGTTTTTACAATTATTTAGGTTGATTGTCCAAATGGTTTTTCGACAAGAAATCGTGCCAAAAATTGACTCAATTCCCGTAAGAATTACCACGTGTGTTGCAGCAAAAGATCATAGTATATACCAGGTGGCAATTCGTTGAACACGGAATCTCCATCCTCACTATTGGATGCTTGTTGAACCACAACCTTGTCAATTGTCGTGAAGATATGGGTCAGCTGAGTCAGCTTCTTAAAGTGCTCCTTTTCGAAAAATAGATATGACTTGGTGCGATTAAGATTTAGATCGGGCCACTTGGAGATCGGCCATTTGGTGCCGATGTCCTCGTTGGTCAAGCGGGAGAACATGTCAAGCTTAGTGACTGCTTCTTCTAGAAACTTCTTTGCCGTCTGCCGAGACGACGGCGCACCATGTTTGGCAGCTGCGATTTCATCAAGAACAATGCTTTGGTCGACGACCGGGTGACCTGTTTTTGGATGCGTGGGCCCATCACTGCCAGACACTTCGCGAACCATTGAAACAAGCCCTATTCGTATCGGGTGGTAAACAGATTTTCCGTATACATGTGCGTATGCTCGATCTTCCATTCTGAGCCGGTTAATGTGCAATCTGGCTATGTCCAGAGTTCCCGGCTTTACATTCTGGTCCACCATTTTCACCAAAAACCAATAAGATTGTATCGTCTCTGTATATGTGCCAACTATATTGAGCGTGGTTGTGTCAAGTTGATTTAGGGGGGAAGCTAATGCCACGGGACATTTTGGATACCGATTGTTCGGATCGGTCTTCACTTCCATTCCGAGTTGGTGATCTTAGTTCTGAGGTGCGTCTGAGCATTTGCAAACGAGCTGCTGCAAAGTCCGGACTCACATTTGCTCAGGCCAACAACATGCTGGATGACTTGGTACTTTTTCTATCCGCGAGCGTCGCATTTGACGATGCGTTGTTTAGCCCTCCCGAAGTTATCGATAATGTTTGGCATGAGTTCATTCTGCATACGCACGCCTATATGGATTTCTGTCGCTCTCTTGGTGTCTATTATATTCACCATGTGCCATGTGACGAAAATGGAAGTGCAACAAAGGTACCACATGGGCGGGATGTTAGAACTATTCTGGACGAACTGGGTTTACGCTACGACAGCCGAGTTTGGGAAAACTTCAAGGCTGCTTGCTACGGCTGCGACATGGAAATTCAGCGCTTGTAACCGAACTGTTTAGGTTTTCTCAGGCATTTGAAGCTACCGGCGCGTGTTTTGGTCAACACAAGCTTAGGGCGAGGGGCATTAGGTGCGGGTACCTACTAAGGAATCGTTCTTGGGGTAACCGGACGAGAACGGCGGGTACTAAAGCTGAGGCTATCGCAAGCATCAAGCGGGACTATGAGCAAGACACAGAGTCGTGGATGGATAAGCATTCGAAAGGCTTTGCGGTACTCAAGGGGCGTCAGGCGTTCTTTGAGAGAATGCAGAGGAACCTTGAGATTGCTGAGGCTGCTAAAGTGCTCAGTCTTAACTAACGTTTTAATGCTAAAAAACATGCGCGGTGTACTTTCGCTTCGGTAAATGCACCGCGCCTTTGGCTCAAATTCTGTAAAGTCTCACCGACTTGGTGCACAATTTATGGTTGCGTGGGTGTAGTCTCAGTGTAAACTGCATGAAAAAGCTGGTGGAATGCATTGAGTTTAGCCAAAAAAATAGAAACCGTTCCGCAGCGCGAAGTGGCCGGATCAGACGCTTACGCTGCGTTTGAGTTTCAACTAATGTTCGGTGTTGAGCTCTTGTTCGACAGCTACGATAAGTTGGACGACTATGCGGTTTTGTTCGAATTCCATGACGATATAGTGCTTTTGACGGGAACGCAGAATCCATCCGAGATTGAGTTTTTTCAGCTAAAGCACACTACTGGGGGTAACTGGACGTTACCTAAACTTACGCGCCAATCCAAAAAGGGAAAAGAAGTATCGCAGTCGATACTGCAAAAGCTTCACGGAAATGTAGCTGCGTTTGACGGGTTCGCAAAAACGGCTCAAGTTGTCTCAAACACTTACTGTTCTGAGTTCGGTCAAGCCAGCAACTCAAGCTTTAATGCTTTAGCTGACGATAGAAAGAAGGCGAAACTCGTTGAACACATTCAATCTGTTTACCCTGATGCGGACGCAAACTGCTTGGACGTGTTGGGCTTTAGGCGAACGGAGTTGGATAAGTCATCTTGTCACGAGTTGGTAAAAGGGCGTGTACATAGCTTTCTTAAAGATAAGGTTGGTGGAGATGCTTTTCAGCTCGAAGCGTGTACCAATGCTATTGTTACACAGTGTCGGGTGCGTAACAAAAAACTTGCTACAGATATCCAAGGCCCAGCGAACGAGATAATATCCCAAAAGGGTATTACTAAAGCTAACGTAAAGGAGTGGCTCGACGGTATTGAGGCGAACCGAAATGCCCCAGATTGGCAGTTTGTACACACGTATCTTGGGGCCGCATGGGGTTTTCAGGAAACAAATTTGGTCAGATTGGCCTACGACAGCTATAGAGTTGAGGCGCTGGACAGTGCAAATGATGCGCAAAACGCTCTGATAAAAAGTATCAGGGAAACACTTAGCACTTCTGACAGCATTGGTGCTTTTCACGAGTACGTTGACGCCTTGATAACCGCAGGCGGCTTGATTGGCGTGGCATCAGGGTTGGGTTACACCCGGCCCCAACTGAGAGCGATGGTGATCTATGAAATTTTCAGATCTCAATAAGCAAGAGCAATTTAAGAAGTTAATTCGAAGCCTCAGGAAAAAGACTAATGAAAAAACTGAACTTCAAAAAGCTATGGATAGTCTCGGACAGAGAGAAGAGCGCGAGGATAGAGACGCTTAACTACGATGAAATCGTTGTCACTAGCTATGGAGTCAACCGAACCGGAAAGTCAAGCTTTATCAAATCCTTGTACGCCGCTCTGGGCGCAGACCCCAAAAAGAACAATAGTGATTGGGAGGCGCTGGAGACTAAACTTCTTCTGGAGTTCAGCTTAGATGACGTGACATACTTTTCCCTTCGTGTCGGAAAAAATATCGCCTTATTCGCAGCGAGTGGTGAGATGATTGCTGTGCACTACGGTGTTACAAAGTCATCTAGAACTTGGGCAAAACTTTTAGATGCTCAGATTCAACTTCCAGGCGCTCGCGGGGGCTTGGTGGACCCACTACCCGCCGCGTTCTTCATGCCTTTTTACATAGATCAGGACACTGGATTGAATGATACTTGGGCGTCATTTCATGGTTTAAACGCCTACAAGGATTACAAAGACACGCTAGTTTCTTTTCACTCTGGGGCTCTACCGAAAGAGTACTATTTAGGTAAAGCTGAGAAGGAAGTTGCGAAAAGGGAGCTAGCGGAGAGGGAGAAGGAAAGAGGTCATCTTGAGTTTGCTCAAGAAAAACTGGAAATCCTCACACTCGACAGTGACTTATCCTTTGATGCTCGGGAGTTTGAAAGTGAGATAAACGCCTACCTCGAAAAACAGAATAAGTTTAACGAGGTGAGGGAAAAAATTCGGTTTGAAATAAGAGAGCTGCAAGGACAACGAAGCCGCCTACAGCAAGAACAAAAGTTGGCCGCTGCTACTCTCAAAGAGCTAGAAGCAGACGTTTCCTACCTAAAGAAAGTAGACACCTCAGAGATCATTTGCCCAACATGCAACGCGGTTCACGAAACGAGTTTCGCCAACACATTACGGCTTTCCGGTGATGCTGAAACTTGCCGAAATTACTTAAACTCTGCAAACGAAGAGGTTCAGAGGATTTCAGCCAAGATCGCTAAAAAATCTGTCGAACTCGTTGAGCAGGACAAAGGGGCTGCAGAGATCGACAGACTCCTCGGTGAAAAGAGAGGGGCGCTAACTCTCCGAAAATTGCTCGAACATGAGAGTCGAAGAATTGCTGGGGTCAATATTGAAGCCGAAAAGTCAAAGATTGACAAAGATATTGGGTCCGCGAACGAACGCATAAAGTCTGCTTCCGCGAAGATGCGTGAAAACAACGACCCGAAGCGAAGAGACGAAATCTTAGAGTTCTATCAGGGAAAACTCCGATCTTTCTGCAATGAGTTGAATCTAACGTCTCCGCCGGAAAGAGTTTTTGGAGACTTGCGCCCAGTGATCTCGGACACCGGGAGTGACTTGCCTCGCCTAATATTGGCATATCACTACGCCATTTTGCACACAGTTGCAGAGTACTCATCCTGCGTAATTGCGCCGATTGTGTTCGACACAGCTCAGCATCAAGATCAGGACCCAACTAACATCAATGCGATGATTGAGTTTGCGTTTGAAAAACGTCCCGAGGGTACTCAATTTATTTTTGGAACAGTTGGACTTCATGAATACCAGTATTCTGGTGCAACCATTGTATCAGCAGAACGGCGTAAGCTTCTTTCGAAAGATGAATACGAAAGCGTGTCTGACCAAATTGCGCCGTTTGTTGCGCAGATGTTCTCTGATCAGTTCGATTCATGATGTCGACTCTCACCAAGGCGAGACTGTTTTTCACAAAAAATCTGTGAGGGTATTATCGGTAGGTCCGCTCGGGTCTACCGCCCGTGCCCCCTACAGCAATCTCAAAGTCCAACCGACCGTCCACCCAGGGCAACCGACAGCCACACTTCGATCCACTGTGAGACAGAGCAGGGGGAATAAACCTCCATATGGCACAACACACACACCTAACCCTTGGTGCTTCGGGTATTGTTACTCGTAGTAGTTCTAATGATTACAAGTGGTTACCTTAGATGCTGGCGCGTGTATGTACGGGATTGGTGCGAATGATACTCTTTAAACAGTCATAATTGCTGCGCTAGACTACCCAGATGGTGCCCGAGGTGGACAGCCGTTGACCCATGTTCCCTATAAGGAAGCTCAGGGTCGAACTGGGGAGGTCTTTGTCGAGACTCACGACATCTGTGAAATCTCAGGCAAAGGCGGAAGCTGCGGCATCTAAGAAAATGTGGTTAGGGGAGAGGTCTAAGGACTTCTCTCCGCTACCGGATAATAAACCCCTCATATGGAGTACAAAACTATGTCGCCCCGGATTTGGGCGCGTCCTCAGGTTTTTTGTGAACGGTACTCCATTCGCTACTTGCGAGGGGTTCGCAACAACTTCTCAAACATATTTTCTTTGAACACCAATTCTTTGGAGGCTTACCTATGTCCGTTTTCGAAGCCAGTTTCAAAAGCGTCGATCCTATCACCGGCGACGCAAAGCTTGACAGAATATTAACTATGCGAGCCAGAAGTGCCGCACAGGTCCAAGCACATGTTGAAACTCTTGGCCTAACCCAAGGCAACCCCGGTGAACTAATCGTTTACCGCTTCTGATACTCAAAAATTTCCAGCACATGAATGCACTGATTGAACCTCTGGTGGAGGGCGATAGCCCTTTACCTTCACACACTCTATGTCCAGTCTGCGGGTCGCTCTTCAAGTTCAGACGAAACAAAGCTTATTGCTCCGCCCGTTGCCGAAAGACGGACAGCAAGCGACGAACGCGCGAAGCCAACCCACTCGCAGAAAACCGACGGTATCGCTTGGAGCGGTTCAACCTAGCCAAAGAACTAGGGGATTCCTTTTACGCACTTAGACCCGTAGACCGCGCAGATTTTCTTTTGACCACAATCGAACGCGCCATGTCTGGTAGCGAGCCTATGGTAAGGGACATATTGACTGCACCCTATTGGATCAAACCCGACCAGACGAAGCGCAATCTCTTTCCTCGAAAGAGCCCTAAGGGATACAGAACCATCGGGCAGTTGACCAACATACTTTGTCTACGATCCCCTTGGCGGGAGACAATTACAAATGTCATTAAGTCTCGCATTCCATTTGATCTGGAGTGGGTCACCAATATTGAAGGTGATGGTCTACCTACCGATGCAGGCTTTGAAATGGAGGCGGGAGAATATTCACCTGACAGAGTCCACCCATTTTATTCAGGTGAGGCTTACCCGTTTCGGTTCCCAAGGAAGTCGTACCCAACAACCCGCGAAGAACTGATTGCGAATACACCCGACGACTATTGGGAGACGGTTGAAACGTCAAAAAGCGTCGACACCCACGTAGTATAAGATGCGTCAGACGAAAAACGTCGACACCCACGTAGTATGTATCACGAAGACAGCCTCGCCATTCGGCGGGGCTTTTCATTTCCACTGACAAAGGAGAAATCAAAAATGACCAAGACCCAAAAGCTGCTATCGCCTCAGAACCTTCTGCTACTTCATCAGATGTTCGATACTTCGGAGATAGAGAGTGGTGTCCTATTCTGGAGAGAACGCCCTCGAAGTCACTTTAAGAGTGAACGACAACAACTTAGTTTTAATCGCCAATGGGCAGGTAAAATGGTTGGTCGCAAGGCCACCCAAGCTGATCCTAGGGTCACTGTAAGAATAACCCTGCCAAACAGACGCGACACCCTGGTCCTGATGCACCGTCTCATTTGGTTGCTCTACTACGGTGAGGAACCACCCAAGATGATCGATCACATCAACCGCATTAGTTGGGACAACCGACCGTCGAACCTCAGGGCAACAACACCAAAACAGAACTCCGAAAACAGTATTACCCATTCCTCTTGTTGTTCCTCTGGGTCGATCTCAGAGACTACGGGAGGTCTCTACAGGCTGGACTTTCAGCCGCCAGAAGGAAATCCATGGAAACTTGAGTTTGGCTCTGTATTGCTGGCGGAGACAGCCATGAATTATCTGTCTTTCCTTTACGACGACAACTGGCAGCTCAAGGCGGACATGAGTACCTGATTTGGCTGACTACTTCACGATCATCCTTACCCACTTCAACGAAGTCATTTTCTATATCGGTCAACTAGACAGAGTGACCGGTGACAAACCCTCAAAGCAACCAAACCAATGAAAAACAAATTTAAGACTATCGCTCTTTGCGAATACTTCCGAACCAAACCAGACGGCGAATACCACCCATTCGTTGTCAGTTCCGACCTAGGTATAAACAATTCTAGTTGGCGGCGTTATGCGTTGATGCATCTGTACCCCAAAGACTCGGAGGCACGACAAGAACTTGCCAAGGTAGGAGTTACTATCAAGACCCTTCCAAAAGTACACGAAGTACGTGGGGGCAAGGTAATCATCTCGACGTTTGTGAAAGAGACAAGCGCACGTGATGCCTAGGCTTCCTTTGTCTAGCATCCCGGCGGGAAGGCGAAGTAAGGCTTCTCGGGAAGCACTGCGACAGAGGCGAAATGAACAAGAACGCGCGAATAAAGGCCAACCTTGTACAGTAACGGGTTGTGACAAACCAAGGCGTGGTGTGTCTTGTTACTGCCGTGAGCATTACCAACGAAACCGTAGATACGGACACCCCACGGGTCGCTTGCCAACCCAAGGCGAACTTCGAGCCCTAGAAGCCGCTATCAAGGCATGGCTCGAAGAAGACTACCTCACCAATGACTTTGCCAAGCGTTCCTTCAAGTCCTCTTGGGGTTCAGCCCAGCGCACCATTACCCACAACCCGGCCTTTGCTCTGCCGTTCTTTCGGCTTGAGGGAAACATGGGATACACCCAGAAGGCCAAAGCCTGGGTGATCCTCTCCAACTACGTTCACCGAGAGAAGAACTCACTGTCAGACGCTATGGTCAGATACATGGCCTGTCGTCTTTGGTCAGAGTTCCTCTGGCAGATGCCGGATGGAAAACGTGGGGCAGTCAAGGCCCGGAACTTCTTTGTCGATACATGGGCAGGGAAGTTCGTACTGGCCAACTCAGGTTTCACTAAGACCAAGACGGAAGAGAAGATCATCCGTTGGGAGAAGCCTTGGTACGTGTCGGATGATCCGATCCAAAACCAACCCCGTCCTATCACTGAGAAGGTGACAAAGAAGGTCACCATCAACCGTTTCAAGGCCGGACCGATTGTCCGGGCCATTGGAAAGGAACTCCATGAGGCTGTCGATCACGCGATGGGCAAAGCGTGGAGTTCCGACCATCGCCTTCTAGAGAAGGCACATGAGGCTCTTGGCCTCTCACTCAATATTTCTAAGAAAGAAGACATATTATATGACAATTGAACACCTCATCGCTGACGACAATGCGGCGGTACCTAACAGCAATCTCGGCAATTCAGGCGAATTGAGAGCTACGGCTCGTGACGTGACCGCTGAGGCCCGTGCCAAGGGTCACTTCAACACTGCTTCCGCACACATCCCTACTGCCGAGGCCAACAATAACCCCGACATTGTTGCTCGTGACGGTATGCGCATCCATGCGGGAGGGGAATACCAACCGACCGATCTGTTGGTAATAGAAGGTATGGAAGTGACTTATGAGATGGCTCAATCGCTTGGGTTGATCAGTGGCGGTCAATTCACTTCGCCTCAAGAAACTTCCCTACAAGGCGCTGAGATTGTCTCAGAGAATGAACCTGTAGATGATCGACAGGCCGAGGCGATAATGTTGGGCGACCAAATGACGATAGCCTTTGGGGATCAAGCTGCCGACGTTCTACAAGTGGTTGGAAAGGATATCGCTCAGAACGGTGAAATTAGCGAGCACGGTTTGGATTACTTCCAGCGGCACATGAACATGTCTCCCCAGCAAGCGAGAGAGACCGTTGACGAGTTGGAAGGGGTAGGAAACCGAGTCTTACAAGGCTTCCTTAACAATGGTGACGGGTATGAAATCGACCGAGTAGCCTTTCTAGCTGATTTGGCTGAAACAGGCACTCGCGATCAAAGAGAGACGGTTAGAGATATTTGGTTCAAGGCCGCAACGGGGCAGATCACAAGAGATGCGGCCATCAACGCCTTTGATCGATTGGTAGAACCGTATGCCTGACCTCAATAAAACCGATAGCATCAAGAACGCCACCCAGGGCGAACTCGAAGAACTCAACGGGCTACTCGTTCGGGAGTTAATCGGAAAGATCAAGGAAGGTACCGCCAACGGTACCGACCTCTCTACGGCGGCAAAGCTAGTGTTGTCGAACAAGGTGGAACCGATCGACCCAAGGGTTCCTGCGACTTCCTATCACAATCAGATTCCATCGGAGCAGTGGGACTACCCAGTGGACGTGGACACCTAGTCGCTGTCGGCTTTTCTGGCCGCTTGCTTGGCCTCGAATTGTTTCCACACATGCATACGCCCTTTCTGCCTCGCATCCGCCAGCCATAGCTTTCTACGCGCGTTAGGGTGTTCAAGAGGGCGGTACAAACCGCCGGAAAACTTTGGCCAATCGATGGCCAACCCGAGTTTAACCATTTCAGCTGATAGGTCGCGACCGTCTGGCAGAGTACACTTTGCGACGGTCCGACCGTGTGCGTCCTTCTCGGTTATCTTAACCCTTACAGTTTGGCCTTTGCATAACGCAACAAGTGCCCACTTCGCCTTTTGGCCGAAAGGATGATCGATCTCAGGGGCATCAACGCCAAACAGACGTATCTGAGTTTTGCGAACTACGATTGTATCACCATCCACTACGTGAGCAGTCCCTTGCAGGACGGTCTTTTCCGGGTGCGCACTAGTGGCGTCGAAGCGCTTTAGTTCCCTTCTCGGTCTGGTTTCAATGATAGTTGGTCGCGTTGGCGGTTCGACCTTCCTTCCTGAGCCTTTGTTTCGAAGTGCGAAGAAAAGAAGCCCAACGACAAACAGGACGACTAAAAACAATTCCAAAGATTAAGTTTCCCATAGGTTGAAAATGAAGTACCCAAATGAAACCATAGACGAGCCTGGTTGTCATCAGGTTGTTGAGGATGAAGCCCAGAGCCCCTCAGCGGACTCAGCGCCCCCTCAAACCGCCCAAGAGTCCGCACCCATCACCAAACCCCAATCACCCCTCAGCGAGTCTCTCAGGGCTTCTCTGAGTGCATTGCCAAACGACGCCTTGTCGATCCTTGGCCCAGAACTTTTCGATCAAGCCAACAAAGAATTAAACCGACGCCCACAAAGCCGAGAAACAAACAACCGCTCTGGAATGCTCTTCAACGCCATTGATGGGTACATGCGGCTCTTCTACCGCGACGAGAAGAGTAGGGCGCGGCACATGTATCAAAATGTTGTTGGGCTGGTTTACCCTTGCTGTAAGACGGATGTAGAAAAGTTGCGTTTGGGCCAAGCGTTTGAGGATGGATGGGAGAGCGGGGAGCTTAGGTTTTTGGCGAGTGTGCCGAAAGCGGACAAAATTTGAGATAAGGAATTCTCAAGCAAAACGGATTCGCTTAACAGGTCAATTTTTTGCAATTCAAAGCTTTGTATCTATGATTGTTTAGAAGTTTATGGGCTACCAATTGTAGTCCACTCCGCGCCAGTATACGCGACCATCGTGCTTGGAGAAATATCTCTGCTGGGACCCGCGTAGCTGCCACAGTTCGACCTCTGATAGATCCTCTTTCATCGGAAAAGCTTGAACTGCTTCGAGCCAATCTAGTTTTGGGGTCTCAAAGGCGAACCAAGCAAAGTCAGCGCCGACGAGATCTTTGGTCCAACGAAATCCAAATGACACCAGCCTTTCAGAGATCACCGACATATCTTTCGAACTCATCGCAGAAATGCAGAGAATTTCACCATCAAATGATGGGGTCCCTAGCTGCCGATCTTCCCAACAAGAGGGAAGCGTCATTGATAGGACAAATTTCCAACCTTCCTGCAAGATGTCCTGCTCTACATCCACTCTAAGGATCAATTTATACATTCCACGAGCTATCAGTGCCATCTTTGCCCCATTGGTAAGCGGTGAATTGTGCGCACCTAAGACTTGTTCGGTCAAATAGGCTCAACTCCGCGCAGCTCGCAGGCGGCTTTAAGTATTCTCTCCTTTTCACAATTCGAAATATTTGTGCCCAGGCACCAACCTTCAGCCAACTTCGTCACGTATTCGAGCGCGAGATCTGGACGTTCCGGATAAACCTGAGACCGGCAACGCGCGATGTGATTTCGGGACCTGCCGCGAACTTGATCAGCTAATGCGTAGTAAAAGTCATCGGGGTCGCTTCCCGCGAGCTCTCTCAGATCAAAGACAAGTGCTTCGATAGCGGTGAGGCGCGAGTCAGTACCGGCAAGCACAGCTTTCAACCGAGAAGAGAATAGTCCCCGTTTGCGTGCTATGGGTGGCCCCATCGGACACTTCTCAGCCTCTGACTTAAGTGCTCTTTCTTCGTGGATTAGTCTTTCGAGTGTTCCGTCGATCAAACCTTCGATCGGCATTTCTCGAATCTGGTGACTTATTGCGGCCCGTTGCATTGCGATACTTCTATTTGTCATTTGTCACTCTCCAGGTTTTTGCGACGAGCTTTGTCACGCAAGTACTCTGCTAGGTACCAATGGATTGATCCATCTTCTCTAAACTCGATGTCGCGCCATGCATTGCGGCTCGTACCGTTGGCGATCTCTTTCGCCCATTGTGAGGGTGAAAACCTTCCTCTTTCATCCTCAATCTTCCCATCTTTTACGATAGCAAAGTGGTGTGTGCCGCCGTATTGCATGCGAACTTTCGTACCAGACTTCACCGTGATCTCCTTCCAGACGAGCGGTTTTGCGAGCAACTCTTCCAACTCCAACTCTTCGGCACGGCGTAATCGCTCCTCCACTTCTTCCGCATACTCCGGGAAATACTTGCGATAGAAGTCTGCGGATCGCGAGCCAAACAGACTTTGGGTTGCTCCGCCTAGGTTTCTTTCTAGGAAGTCCATAATCTGCTCCTGTGCGAAAGCAGCCACATCCAATTCACCGTTGCTGAAACGGACAAGGTCATCATAAAGTTCCTTTTCAAAAGGAATATATATACTGGAAATAGTCAATATTAGCTCCTAAGTTTATAATTCAGAAAAAATAGTACTGAAAAAGGAGCTTGTCAAGAATCGCTTCTATTTACGAACGCCACTTCTGTTAAGACCCTGGTTTCACTTAAGCCGAATGCGGTTACTTCACGGGCAACGGTTGGGAGGATCCGTTCGCATACCTCCCTTCAGTTTTTCTAACAGCCATTCGGATGCTCAATGCCAATCTGCGGCCTCTGCGTTCGTGGCTTGAGGATTCTGCGAAATCAAGTTGCGCTCCCAAACTGAGTCAATCTGCCTCACCCTTACATGTACGGGTTGACCACCCGGATTCTGTTACAGTAACAGTCGTACTCGCAGTACCTAACTGTGCGAAGAACCTAAGAAGGTCACGCGGTCAAAGACACCAAGTTTACAGTGCGTTAGACGGAATGTTTGCACGCGGTTTACTTGAGGTCGCTGTGGGGTAACACCCGTGGAAGTTCGAGTCTTCTCGACCGCACCAAAATCCTGATAGTGTTGCGACCCTTTCTGCGTCTAGCTTAGGCGCGCGCCCTGCGGATCAAAACGATAGGTGCGGTCTGGGGCATAGCCAAATCGAATGGGTTGGCCTGCGTTTACCTGATGCTGCCCGAAAAGGCGGGCCGTAATCTGGTGATCCTGAACCATTGCAATGACGTTGGTGTCTCCGCCCAGATGTTCTACGTGGGTGACGTTGGCCGAAATGGGACCGTCATCTTCCAGATACAAATCTTCGGGACGGATGCCCGTCGTGATTTCAGCACTTTCACCAATCAAGCTGGCGGGGAAGAAGTTCATTGAGGGTGCACCGAGGAAACCGGCGACAAACTGATTGGCCGGATTGTTATAAAGCTCCATCGGGCTGCCAACCTGTTCGACGCGACCGTCGCGTAGTACGACAATCTTGTCAGCCAAGGTCATCGCTTCGGTCTGGTCATGCGTCACGTAGATCATGGACGCATCGAGTTGCTGGTGCAGGTTAGCGATCTCTAGCCTTGTGTTCATGCGCAAGGCAGCGTCGAGATTGGACAGCGGCTCGTCAAAAAGAAACAATTTGGGTTCGCGCACAATGGCGCGGCCGATGGCGACGCGCTGACGCTGACCACCGGACAGCTCGGATGGATAGCGCTCGATATACGGCTCAAGATTCAGCATCTTGCTGGCCTTGGAGACGCGTTCATCGATCACCTGTTTGCTCTGACCTTCCTGCTTGAGCGCCAGCGACATGTTCTTTCGCACGTTCAAGTGGGGGTAGAGCGCATAGCTTTGAAAGACCATCGCGATTCCGCGCTTTGAAGGCGGGGTGAGGTTCATCAGCTCGCCACCGATGCGGACCTCGCCGGATGTGACATCTTCCAGCCCGGCGATGACCCGAAGTAGGGTGGACTTTCCGCATCCCGAGGGGCCGACGAAGACGACGAATTCGCCTTCATCCACTTCAATGTTGATGTCCTTCAGGACCTTCACGTTGCCGAAGGACTTGTTTACGTTTTGCAGCGTCAGGGCGGTCATTGCTTTGCCTCTTTCAGCGAAATGGGTCGGCCCGTGCGGATGCTTTCATCCGCGGCCAGACAGATGGCAAGGGATTGGACGGCGTCGTTCATGTGGCGGGTCAGGTCGATATCCTCAGCGATGGCGCGCAGCATGTAGGCCTGCTCGGCGTCGCAAAGCGCCTGGTGGCCGGGTTCGTCGGGCATGTCGATCAACTTATCGCCGTCGGGACGATGGACCAGAAGGCCGCCGACCTTGGTGTGGCCGTCAATATCCGCCGACGCGCCCTTGTTGGCGTCTGTGATCGAGACCGATCCGTTGGGCGACAAGATATCTTTCACGAAGAACGCGGTTTCCGACATCATTGGCCCCCAGCCTGCTTCGTACCAGCCGACCGAGCCGTCCTCGAACACCACCTGAAACTGGCCATAGTTATACATGTCCGGGGCAATCTCGTCGCTCAGTCGCAGGCCCATACCATTCACGCGCACAGGGTCGGAGTCGGTGATCTGGCACATCACGTCGACATAATGCACGCCGCAATCGACAATGGGTGAGGTGGTCTGCATCAGTGCCTTATGTGTCTCCCACTCAGGCCCGCTGCTTTGTTGGTTGAGGTTCAGGCGGAAGACATAAGGCCCACCAAGGTCGCGCGCTTCGGCGATCAGGCGCATCCAGGAGGGATGATGGCGCAGGATGTAACCGACAACCAGTTTTCGGTTTGTCTCAATGGCTTTCGTCACGACGCGCCGGGCATCAGCTGCGGTGGTTGCCAGTGGCTTTTCCACGAAGACATGCGCGCCAGCGTCCATCGCAGCGCAGGCATAATCAGCATGGCTGTCGGAGTAGGTCGCAACAACCACCAGATCGGGTTTGGTTTGAAGGCCTTCCTCGAATGTCTTGAAAAATGGATACGCCTGCAGCTCGGGCGGCAGGTCGACAGCAGACCGATTGACCAGCCCGACGACCTCGGCTTTCGGGTTGTTGTGAAGAGCCAGCGCGTGGCTGAGGCCCATATTGCCGAGGCCTGCAATGATGACACGTGTCATTTGACAGCTCCTGATGTGATGCCGCGGATCAGCTGGCGCGAGAAGATGACATAGAGAACCAGTACCGGCAGAATCGCCATGCTGAGGGCCGACAGAACCGCGTTCCAGTCGGTGACGAACTGGCCGATGAAGACCTGGCTGCCCAGCGTCAGGGTTTTGGTTTCTTCCGATGGTGCCAGGATCAGCGGGAACCAGAGGTCATTCCAGATCGGGATCATGTTGAATACGGCGACAGTGGCCATGGCAGGGCGGACCAGCGGCAGGACCAGCCGGAAGAAGATCGTGTATTCCGAAAGACCATCCACGCGTCCGGCGTTTTTCAGATCATCGGACACCTGCCGCATGAACTCGGACAGGATGAACACCGCCAGTGGCAATCCCTGCGCCGTGTAGACGAGGATCAGTGCCCAGAGCGTGTTTACCAGCCCGGTGGCGACCATCATCTCCAATATGGCGACGGTGCCGATGCGGATCGGAATCATGATGCCAAGGGCCAGATAAAGGCCCATCAGCATGTTGCCCTTGAACCGGTATTCGCTGAGCGCGAAGGCGGCCATCGCCCCGAACAACAGGATGAAGGCCAGCGATGCCACGGTGACGATCAGCGAATTCTGGAAGTAGAGGAAGAAATCCCCCTGTTTCATAACAGTCTGGTAGCCGATCAGAGAAAAGCTTTCGGCGTCGGGCAGGGCGAGAGGCTCGCGAAAAATGGCGCGACGGGACTTGAAGCTGTTGATGATGATCACAAAGACCGGAAACAGGGCAATCAGCGTGTAGAGGATCAGCGCACCATGCATCGCGGCAGTATTTAGTGGGTTTGAGCGTGCTTTGTTCATGTCCAAACCCTTACAGCTGATACCGGCGCATCCGGGTCTGGATGCCGAACAAGTAGATACACACACCAACAAGGATGATTGCGAACATGGCGCCCGCGATGGCCGATCCCATATGCGGATCACCCAGCTGCAACTGGAAGCCAAAGAAGGTGCGGTACATGAAGGTGCCCAGAATATCGGTCGAGAAATCAGGCCCCGCCAACGCACCCTGAGACACATAGATCAGGTCGAACGCGTTGAAATTTCCAACGAATGTCAGGATTGAAATGATGCCGATCGAAGGCAGGATCAGCGGCAGTTTGATCTTCCAGAAGGCCGAAGCGCCGGTGATGCCATCAATCTCCCCGGCCTCCAGAATCTCTTCGGGGATCGAAAGAAGGGCGGCATAGATCAGCATCATCGGGATGCCGACGAATTGCCAGACCGAGACCAGCGCGAGGGTTGTCAGCGCGTATTCTTCCTTGCCCAGCCAAGGGGCGAAGAGGGACTTCAAGCCAATGGCATCCAGCATCGACGGCGCAATACCCCAGAGCGGCGAAAGGATCAGCTTCCAGGCGAAGCCCACGATCACAAAGCTGAGAATTGTCGGGATGAAGATCGCCGATCGATAGAGCGCGGCAAAGCGCAGGCGGGGATGAGACAGGATCGCGGCCAGGGCGATGCCGATAGGGTTTTGCACCAGCATGTGAATGAGGAAGAACCAGAAATTATTGCCCAGTGCGTTCCAGAATTGCTCGGACCAGAGCGGGTCAAAAAACAGTGTGCGGAAATTCTGCAACCCGACATAGACGCGGGTCTGATCAACCTCGGTGAACAGCGCAAGACGCAGCGTGTTGAACAAGGGGAAGATCATTACCGTCGTGTAGACCAGCACCGCAGGTGCAAGGAATACGGCAATGTGCCATCTGATGCGGCGGGTTTGCATGCGGGAACTCCGGAAAAGATGCCGGACGCGACGCAGCGGGCGCGTCCGGAAGTGTCAACCGTCAGGTTTTATTGATGCGGCGCATACCAGCTGGCCAGACCTTCCTGCAGCTTCTGACCTAACGCTTCTGGTGTATCGGCGCCCTTGATCGCAGCGACGGATGCGCCCCAGGTCTCGTTTTCAAGGTTCGGTGTTCCTCGCGACAGGATCTGGTAGGTCGAGCGGATCGTGCTTTCGCACTCATCTCGCCAGCCAACGATTTCTTTTGCTAGCGGATCTTCCAGTTCCACAGGTGCGCTGGACAGAGGAAAGAAGCCGGGCAGGGCGTTGCCAAAGATGTTGGCAAATTCCGGACTGGCGACCCAAGCCAGGAAGGTACGCGCGGCCTCCTGGTTTTCGCTGGCGGCATTCATACCGATGCCGATATCCGTGTGGTCCGAGATGTAGCAGGTGTCGCCGGCATTCTGTACCGGCGGTTTGAATGCGCCCATTTCGAAATCTGCCTGAGTGTTGAAACCCGCGATTTCCCAGCTGCCCGCTGGATAGATCGCAGCGCGGCCCAGAGTAAACAGATTCTGGCTATCCGGATAGGTCTGTGCCTCGTATCCGTCTCCCAGGTAAGGACCCCATTTGGCCAGTGTTGCATAGGGCGCAACCCACTGGGGGTCGGTCAGCTTTTGCTCGCCTTTGATCAGCGCCAATCGGCCTTCCTCACCCCTCCAGTAGTTCGGGCCGATGTTATTGTAGCCCATCGTGGCGGCTTCCCATTGGTCGTTGGTGCCCATCGCCATGGGGATATACGTGCCGTCTTCCCTGATCTTGTCCAGCGCGGCAAAAAACTCGTCCTCGGTCGTAGGGACCTCGATACCCAATTCGTTGAACGCGTCCTTGTTGTAAATGAACCCATGGATCACCGACGCCATCGGAACGCAGAACGTGGCCGCGGCATCGTCGGTCTGCCATGCGGACTTGGCGACATCCGAGAAGTTGCTCATGGCTTCGAGGTCGGACAGGTCAGTCAGATGACCCGCCTCAAACAGCGCCAGCGACGCGTCGAATGGGCGGCAGGTAATCAAGTCACCTGCTGATCCGGCATCAAGCTTGGAGTTCAGTACGGCGTTGTATTCCGCAGGTGCCGACGGGGCAAAGATCACCTTGATGCCTGGATGCTTTGCCTCGAACGCCGGAATGATCTTTTCCTGCCACAGGGCCAGATCGTCATTCCGCCAGCTTTCGATGGTCAGCGTTGCGTCTTGCGCGTAGGCGCCGCTGGCGACGAGCGCGGTGCCCAGAAAGGCCAGACTTAGAACTTTGCGTGTCATTTGGTTTCTCCCAGGTTGATAGGTTCGTTGTTGTCGTTCAATCGCGCCAACGCGGGGCGAAGGTGGTCGCTTGTCTCAAGCAGCATGGCCCGCGCAGCTTCCAATGACGCGGCGCCCGCGGCCAAAAGGGCGGCGCATTTCAGGTTGCCGTCTGCCTCGGTCAAAGCGGACTCCGCGCGTTCGGGCGTAACGCCAGTCAGGCGACACACAATCCCATTTGCGCGCGCGCGCAGTTTGTCGTTGTCCGCCTTCAGGTTGATCATCATGCCGTCCTGAATGTGGCCCAGTTCCACCGCCATGAGGGTCGAGAGCATGTTCAGCGCAATTTTTTGGGCAGTACCGGCCCCCATGCGGGTGGAACCCGAAACAAGCTCGGGCGGTGTGGGCAACAGGATCGCGTGGTCGGCCAATTGCAGCAATGTTGATCCGGCATTGTTGGCAATTCCGATGACGGTTGAACCCAGGGTCCGGGCAATCTTGGCCGCGGCGACAGTGTAGGGCGTTGTCCCGCTGGCCGAGACGGCGATGATCGTGTCAACGGGGGAAAGGCAGGCCAGTTCCGCCTCCAGCGTGTTTGTGGCATCCTCGGAATCGCCGGGCATTTCAGTGCCTGTGGGCAGTCCGCCCGCCATGTGGATGCGAATTTGTTCAGTCGGGATCGAGAACGTTCCCCCAAGTTCCAGCGCGTCCGACGCCGCCATCAACCCCGAGGATCCAGCCGCCAGATAGCGCAACACGCCACCAGACCGGATTGTTTTGGCCATGGATTTTGCGCCCGAGCTGATTTGATCAGTCGCGCCTAGAGGTGCCTTGGCTGCCTCGGCCTGTGATTGCCCAAGCAGTGCGGCGACATCGGTCGGGGGTCGGGTGTCCAGTCCGATCGCGTCCTGATGCAGTTGCTCCGTCACTGGTGTGAGCACGTGATTCTCCCTCCCTAGGTTTCTGGCATCATACCTTTTAGATACCATTAGTCTACCATTTTGTTGAAATCGCAAATATCACGCCCATTTCGGCTGCTTTTTTGGAGTTTGGTTATATTTAGGTCTTCTAAATTTACGAAAGGTATTATAAAGGTCCTTCCATGGCTAATTTCCTGGAAAACATTTGTCTGGCTGTCGATGGCGGTGGAACGCGGTGTCGTATCGCCCTGACTGACGGTGACGAGACGCAGCAGATTGAGGTCGGAGCGGCAAATGTTTCCACCGATTTCGATGCGGCATGCGCCGAGTTGATCCGCGGATTGGATATGCTGGCGGCGCGCGTTGGGATCAGGGTGGGCAAGCTTGCCGAAGCGCCTGCCTATCTGGGGCTGGCCGGGATAACCGGCGATGCATTGGCCAATCGGCTTGTCGCAGCGCTCCCTTTGAAACGAGTTCGTATCGCGGATGACAGGGCGTCGGCGTTGCGTGGGGCGTTGGGTCCGATGGACGGATTTGTCGCCCATTGCGGAACCGGTTCTTTCATAGCGGCGCAGCGCGCTGGCGAAATGCGCTTTGCCGGTGGGTGGGGTCCTGTTCTGGGAGATCAGGCGTCGGCCCAATGGGTCGGGCGGCTGGCATTGTCGAAGGCGCTGGAGCGGGTGGACGGGCTGACGGAACAGTCTGAAATGGTGGAGGACCTGCTGCGGCGGCTCGATGGGGCAGCGGAGGTTGTACGGGTGGCTGCAAGCATGTCGCCAACGGAATTTGGCGCAATGGCTCCGGTCGTGACCGAATTCGCCAAGAAGGGGGACTTGGTTGCCATATCAATCATGCGGGACGCGGCCGAGTATCTGTCTGATCGGATGATAAGAATGGGGTGGGTGCCCGGAATGCCGGTTTGCCTGACGGGCGGGATTGGCCCTCATCACGCGCCATATTTGCCTGCAGAAATGCAATTGGATCTGGCTGAACCAATTGGCGACCCAGTGGCCGGGGCATTGGCGCTGGCACGTGAATTTCAAGAGGAGATCGAAAATGAGCGTTGCTGATTTTCTGCGTCCCGAAGGTTGGCTGGGCCGGACCGCTGGTCCCCGCTATGTGCAACTGCGTCAGCGGCTTGAGCAGGGGATCGAGGACGGTATCCTGCCCCCCAACAGTTCTTTGCCGCCCGAACGCGAAATCGCTGAGCTGACCGATCTGTCTCGTGTCACCGTGAGGAAAGCCATTCAGGAGCTGGTTCGCAAGGGTGCGATCGAACAGCGTCAGGGGTCGGGGTCATTCGTGCGCGAGCCCGTTGCGCGGGTCGAACAGTCCCTGTCACATCTGACGTCCTTTACCGAGGACATGGAGCGGCGCGGTCTCAAAACCACGTCCACCTGGCTGGAACGTGGGATTTTCCTACCCTCGCCGGAAGAGATGATGGCATTGGGTCTGTCGGCGGGTGAGCAGGTTGCCCGTATCCACCGGCTACGCGAAGCGGGCGGCCGCCCCATGGCGTTGGAGCGCGCTGCTTTGCCGCTCGACATTCTGCCCAACCCAACCGAGGTGTCAGGGTCGCTCTATGCCGTGCTTGAAGAGTTGGGGCATCGTCCGGTTCGGGCAATTCAGAAGATATCAGCCATCAATCTTGGGGAAACCGAAGCCCAGCTTCTTGACTGCGCGGAAGGCACGGCGGGGTTGCGCATCCAGCGCACGTCATACCTCGAAAGCGGGCGGGTCGCGGAGCTGACCCGATCAATCTATCACGGCGAAGCCTACGATTTCGTGGCCGAGCTGCGCCTGTCAAACTGAAAGGTTCGGACCATGTCCAGCGAAACCTCCCAAATGCGCAAGGAAATCAACGAAATCCCCTGCGCCGTGGACCGCTTGCTTAGCAACGATGCGGGCGCCATTGCCAAGGCTGCCGGGGAAATCAGGGCGCGCGATCCGCGCTTTTTGATTTCCGTCGCGCGAGGTTCATCCGATCACGCCTGCAGCTATCTGAAATACGTGTCCGAGTTGCTCTTGGGTCTGCCGATGGCGTCGGTCGGGCCTTCGGTAAAGTCGATCTACGGCGTGGACATGCGCTGTGACGGAGCGTTGTGCATCGCAGTTTCGCAATCCGGGCAGAGCCCGGATATCGTGCAGCTTACGAAGTCGCTGACGGATGGGGGTGCTTATTCCGTCGCCATCACAAACAACACCGGTTCCGCCTTGGCCGAGGTGTCGACCTCCGCCTTGCCCATCCATGCCGGACCTGAACTTAGCGTGGCTGCGACCAAGACATTTGTAACTTCTCTGGTTACCGGCATTTGGCTTCTTGCAGAAATCAAACGTGATCAGTCCCTGTTGGCATCGATCCGCAGTCTGCCTGAAGCTTTGGAAGTGGCGATCGCATGCGATTGGAGCCCGGTTGTCGAAGCCGTCAGTGGTCAGTCACTGTATACGCTGGGGCGCGGCACTTCCTGGGCGATATCCAATGAAGCGGCGCTGAAGTTCAAGGAAACTTGTCAAATTCACGCCGAGAGCTATTCCTCGGCCGAAGTGCTGCACGGCCCGGTCTCGATTGTCGATCAGGGTTTTCCGGTGCTCGCCTTCTCATCCGGTGACGCGGCCGAGGCCAATATTGCCGAAGTTGCTGACGCTCTGGCCGCCAAGGGCGCGCAGGTGTTCGCGACGACCGATCGGGTGCAGCAGGCAACACCTTTGCCGCATGTCCGTACGCCCCATTGGATGACGGACCCGGTTACAGCCATTGCATCCTTTTACGGCATGGTCGAAACAGTGGCAACGCAACGCGGGATCAATCCGGATACACCGCGACACCTGAAAAAAGTGACTGAAACGGTATGAGCGCGCAGTCTGTAACCTTCACCGACGGACCAATCTTTGACGGCAAGACGTTGCGTACCGGATTTGCCGCGCGGTTCAGGGATGGATTGCTTCAGGCGCTGGTTCCCGAAACGGAGATTGCTGCGGATGAGGTGGTCGAAAACCTGTTCGGAGATATCCTGAGCCCCGGCTACGTCGATTTGCAGGTGAATGGGGGCGGTGGTGTCATGTTCAATGACGACCCCTCGGTTCAAACTTTGACGCGCATAGCGTCGGCGCATCGTGCGCTGGGCGCAACCTCGATCCTGCCGACCTTGATCACGGATACGCCGGAAAAAACTCGTGCTGCGATCAGCGCCGCAATCGATGCCGTCAACGCGGAAGTATCCGGCATCGCTGGACTTCATTTGGAAGGCCCGCACCTGTCCGAGCGCCGCAAAGGGGCGCATGACGCGGCGCTTATCCGACCTATGGAAGAGGCGGATCTGGCCCAGATTCTGATGGCCGCGCAGGTGCTGCCGGCGCTCATGGTCACTCTGGCGCCGGAAAACGTAGCCGTGGAACAGGTAGAGACGCTGGCGCGCGAAGGGGTGATCGTGTCATTGGGTCATACGGATGCGACCTTCAACACTTGCATGGCCTATGCGCAGGCTGGAGCGCGTGGCACGACCCATCTGTTCAACGCCATGAGCCAGCTTGGCAGTCGCGAGCCGGGGTTGGTCGGTGCGGCACTGTCCTGTGGCCAGTTGTCAGCGGGCCTGATCGCGGATGCCGTCCATGTTCATCCCGAAACCATGCGCTCGGCCTGGGCAGCGAAACGAGGGCCCGGTCGGATCTTTCTGGTCAGCGACGCAATGGCTGTTGCCGGAACGACCCAAGGTGAATTCCGGCTGGAAGGCCGCCTGATCCGGCGCGAAGGCGGTCGGCTGACCTTGCAGGACGGAACCCTGGCAGGGGCCGATCTTGATCTGACAACGGCAGTCCGGGTTCTGACCGAAGCCGTCGGTGTCCCGCTGGCGGAGGCCTTGGCGGCGGCAACCAGTGTCCCGGCCGAGTTCATTTCGAAGCGGGAAAATGATCAGCCGATGAAGTTGTCGCAAATGATCCGGATCGCACCGGACCTGTCAGGTGCAACACCTGTTTTTGCGCACTGAGAACTCAATCGGGTGTAGCTGTGCATCAGTTGAGCGCGGCGTGGAAATCCCCGCTCGCCGCCGCCCGTGGGGTTGTGTAAGAAAGGGAGCAAAGCAGTTTCCGGAACAGCGTAAATGCCCCAGACCATCACCGTATTCACAACGATGAAGAATGAAGGCCCCTACATGCTGGAATGGGTGGCCTACCATCGTTCGTTGGGTGTCGACCACTTTGTGATCTTCACGAACGATTGTGAGGACGGAACCGATGACATCGCCCGAAGGCTCGTGGCGATGGGTCTGGTCTCTTTTGTCGACAATGCGGTCGCCGAGGGGGGCAATCCGCAGCACCAGATGCTGAGGCGCGCCCGGCGCCACCCGAAGGTCAAAGAGGCCGACTGGCTGATGTGCATGGACGTGGACGAATTCTGGAATATTCGTTGCGGCGACAATAGCTTTGCGGCGCTGATTGATGCAGTTGAGGGCAAGGCAGGGCAACCTGTCGATGCAATTTCCTTCGCATGGAAATTGTTCGGAAGCTCCGGCAACATCAGCCTTGAGGACAAGCCGGTGACGCAACTGTTTTCCATGGCTGACCTGGAGTTTCCGCATCACTCAGGGCGTGCCTTTGGTTTAAAAACACTGTTCCGGAACAATGGTAAATTCACCCGCTACGGCCCCCACCGACCGAAAGGTATGGAAGAGGGCAAGGAACACGAAGTCGCCTGGTCCGACGCCGGGGGTAATCTGTTCCCTGCCAAAGACGTTGGGTGGCGGGCCTGGCGTGGATTTGACCATTCTTTTGGCCGTATTCATCACTATTCCGTGCGGTCGTTGGATGGTTTTCTGATCAAGCGCGATCGGGGGCGAACCAACCACATCAAGGTGGATCAGGGGCAGGCCTACTGGCTGGACATGAATGCCAACAAAGAGGAAGACCGGTCGATCCTACCTGTGGCAGAGCGTGCAGCGCCCTTTTTGGCCGAATTGAAGGCAGACCCTGAACTTGGGCGTCTTCACGCGCAAGCTTGCGAATGGCACCGCAGCAAGGTTTCGGAAATCAAAATGCGTCCGGACTGGGTGGAATTCCGTTCGTGGCTTGCGGATAATCTTGTTTGAGAGCAATGGCAGACGACGACCTTACCAAAGATCAGCTCCAGCCCGAGCACCCCGACCGCAAGACAGGGTACGAACGTATCCTAACGGACCCGGCGCCGCCGTGGTTTGTCGAGCTGTACCCCGGCGGCAACGGATCCGGTTTCCTGCAAAAGCTGGATCGTCACGCGGTCCTGTACCATCAGCGGGACAAGACCCGTCTCGTGGTCAGTTTCGACAACATCGCCAACGTCAACGACCTGTCCTTTGCCCGCGAACCCTGGGGGTGGAAGTTCTTTCGGGACATCGGTTGGTCTCATTTGGGCGTTGTCGCACGAACCAAGGCCTGGTACCGGGACCCGGAAATCATAACTTACCTTCAGGCCAAGGCCGCCGAGGGTTTTTTTGAAGGCTTCGATCAGGTCGTCTTTGCCGGGGCTTCGATGGGAGGCTTTGGTGCGCTTGCCTTTTCGGCGATTGCGCCGGGATCGGTCGTGATCGCCTTCAATCCGCAGACAACACTGGATACGCGGCTGGTTCCCTGGGAAACCCGTTACCGTTTTGGCCAGGTCCAAGACTGGGACTTGCCGCTGAGCGATGCGGCCGAAGCGGTCGGTTCTGCACGCCGGGCGTACGTGTTCTACGATCCCTTTTTTGATCTGGACCGCAAACATGCCGCCCGCTTTGAGGCGCCGAACACGACACTTCTTAAAACCTGGACATCCAACCATTTCGCCGCCCCGATGCTGCGGAAACTCAACCTGCTAAAACCGGTTATGCTGGGCGCGATGCATGGAACGTTGGAAAAACCCGAGTACTACCGGATGATGCGCACCCGGCGTACGTTGCCCATGTATATGCGCGGTCTCGAAGCGGTCGGTGGGGAACGGCATCCGAAGCTTGTTGGTATGGCACGCAAGAGATTTCAGGCATTGCGCCGTCAGCGAGCGGCCGAAACTGCCGCAAACCCGCAATGACGGCCAAAGCGGGCGTCTTTATCGGTCAGCGCAAGGACCGGATGGGTGCTCGTCTTCTCATGATGCTCACCTGCATTCGGCTGGCCGAGGATTTTGGAACGGATTACCGGGTGAACTGGTTTCCTCAGGGATCGGATGCGCCGGAACTGGATCACCCGCAGGAGCTGTTCACGAAAGATTGGATGGACCGGCACTTTCTCGACCAGAAAGCGTTCGACGAACTCAGCAAGGACGCCTTGCCGGTGTGGACTTTTCAAAGCGACCCGTCGCCCGATCGGCTGAAGGCTCACCTGGCCGCGGGCCGCTCGGTTCTGGTGGAAGAAGGCTTCGAAGTCCTGGCTTTTGCGTGGGAGGATATCGAGGCCATCCGTCCGCGATACCGCGAGTATATTCATCGGATCGGGTTCACTGACCGGATCAGCGCGATCATGAAGCGGGCCGATGACAAACTTTCGGGGCAGGGGGTGTCCGCCTATCACATCCGGCGCGGCGACATCCTGAACGGGCTGCCCTGGAAACATACGACCTGGCCTGCCAAGATCGAACCCGAAGAGCTGTACGAGGCGCATCTGGCCAAGACCAAGGGGCAGGCGGCGATCATGTTTTCCGATCAGCCAGAGCTGATTGCCCGCTTCCAGCAGCGGTTTCCCGATCTGATGCAAATGTCGGACATCGCCGATCTATCCGGCCTGACCCGTGCGCAGCGGGATTTTCTGGAACTCTATACGATGTCACGTGCCGACCAGGTGGTTGCCCCGTTTATCTCTGCTTTCTCAATGGCCGCCGCGCGCGTTTCCGGCCAGCAGCGCAAAGTGTTTCGCGACGTCCTGACTGAAGATGAGATGCAGGTGGCCAACGGGCGCGTCATTGAACGCGCCTCAAAGGGTCCGGCTGCTTTCTTGAACACGTCCGAGGCGGCTCATGTCTATTCCAAGGCCGTTCAGTACCTCGTTGCGCAGGACCGGTGTCAGGAGGCGTATGATCTGGCGAAACCCATACTGGAGGCAGGCGCGGATAACGCCTTTTTACCGCTGCTTCAGGCACTGAACTGCTTCTATCTGGGTAACTGGCAAGAGAGCGAAGCCCTGGCGCGACAGGGGCTCAAAAACCCGCATCTTTGGCCCGAGGATCACGCGGTGCTCAGCGCCCTGCGCGGGGCAATTCTGGGGGCGCAGAAAAAGCGCTGGGGCGGCACCCTGCAATTCGCAAAAGCGTTCTGGGCCAAACCCTTGCGCCCGGATGTTGTCGTGCTGGGATCACGCATGCTGTATCGTGATCAACTCGCGTACCGTTTGTTTCCGCCTGTGGACTGGGCGCTGCAACGCAGCTTGCGGCAACGTCGGTTTCCGCCGTTCAACAATCTTTATCTGGTCCAGCAGAAAGTAATCGCGCGCCAGCCCTGCAACTTTGACATGGTCCTGATGGATTGGTCAGAATTGGCGTTGGATCAAAGGGCCAGACGCCTGTTGGGCGACGTCCCCCGGCTGTCGGCGTTGCAGGTCGGGTTGAACAGCGTTTCGGACGTTTCTCAAGAAGACCCTCAGTACAGAAGCTTTGCTTCGGTTCTTCAACTGCGGCTGGGGCAGATTTCCCTGTCCCAAGCCATCGATATTTCCCGACAGGTCGTTGCCGAAAACCCGGAAAGTGCGCTGTATCACAAACGCCTTGCTGAGATGTACGAAGCTGAGGGCGACGCCGGACGCGCACGTCGAACCATGGCCGAAGCGCTGGCCTGCGATCCCGAGAATCCATTTCTGGTCTTTGCAATGGGGCGTCTGCTGGAACGGGTTGGCGCAACCGAACAGGGCGAAAACCAGATTTTGCAGGCAGCAGATATGGATGAAGGCACCGCAGCCATTCAAGGCGCAGCCGGACAGATGCTGCTGCGCCGTGGCAAAAAGGGAAAAGCGCGTGCGTATCTGCGAAAAGCCAATGAGCTTTGCCCGACATTCAAACGCTTTGCCAATCAATTGAAAAGAGCTGAGAATTGACGATCTGCAAGACGCCGAAAAGCACCTGCCTGCTGCGATTGCCGTTGGTTTGCCGGACCAATGTGTTTAATCTGTTCGAAAAATCAGACAAGGCCGTAGGCAAGGCCGGAAATGAGGCATTCTGAAATGGCAGAACAGGATCCCCGATTTGTCAGCGTAACGCCCATGAAGAACGAGGGGCCATTTGTGCTCGAATGGGTGGCGCATAATCAGGCAATAGGTGTCGATCAGATGGTGGTCATGACCAACGATTGCACCGACGGTACGGACGTGCTGCTGCAAAGACTGCACGACCGCGGAATACTAATCCATGTGGACAACAACTCCCCGCGTCGCCGCACCAGCCCTCAGCGACGGGCCTTCCGTACCTTTCTTGCAATGGAGGTTGCCCGCCCGCAGGACTGGGTCATCGTCATCGATGCCGATGAGCAAATCAACGTGAAAACCGGTGACCACACATTGAAGGCGTTGACGGATGCCATTCCGGACGCACGAACGATTTCAATGACCTGGCGGATATTTGGAAACGGCGGAGTCGTTGAATACAAAGACGAGTTCTTGTCTGATCAGTTTCGCAACGCAGCGGCGGAGCACACTCCCAAACCCCACCAGGCCTGGGGTTTGAAATCCATGTTCAAAAGAGAATACTGGGACATGCTGGGCGTTCATCGCCCCAAACAGCCTACTGTCGAAACTATGGCCGAGTGTCGTTGGTACAATGGGTCGGGGCAATTGATGCCCGAGCGGTATTTCAATGGAAGCTGGCGCTCGGGGCGGGATTCCGTGGGGTATGATCTGGTCCAGGTCAACCACTATGCGCTCAAGTCCTGCGAAAGCTATCTGGTGAAGAAATTGCGTGGGCGATCGAACCATATCGGCAACGAGATGGGGTTGGACTACTGGAACATGATGAACCTGAACCACGTCGAAGAACGTTCGATAGATGGAATATCCGAACAGAAGAAACGCTGTTTCGACAATCTGATGTCCGATCCGGAAACCGCCGAGTTGCATAATCAATGCTGCAACCTGCATCGTCGGATTGCGAAGGAAGTCCGATCATTGCCGGGCACCGACATACTCTGGACCCAGATGATCGGCGATTGACGAGCGGTTGTTTGGCCAAATCACGCGGCAATGTTGCAGGTTGAAAGAGGGCGGCGAGAACATGCAAAAAACACCAGCTTCCTTGTGGATTGGCAAACGGCTGAGCTTTCTGGATCTTCTGTGTCTGAAGTCTTTTGCCGATGTTGGTCAGCCAGTAACACTCTTTACTTACGACGTGGTGGAAAACCTTCCCGACTACGTCATCCACGCGGATGCGCGCGAAGTGTACGACCCACCCGAAATTCTGCGGCAAAAGGCCGGGCGCAGGCACCTGATCGGTAGCCCGGCGATCCATTCAGATGTTTTTCGAATATTGCTTCTGGCGAAGACGGATCATTTCTGGGTCGATACGGACGCTTATGCTCTCAAACCTTTGCGGCCCGTAGATGGATACCTTTTTGCAAAGGTACGAAACCAGGTCCCCAACGGCGTTTTGTCCTTGCCGAAATCGAGTTCAACGCTGGACTGCCTGAAGAACTTTGTTTCCGAAAAAGGGGCGATTCCACCTTGGTGGAATGAAGAAGAGAAAATGTCGTTCGTAAACTCGGGTTTGCCACTGGATTTCCGGTATATGAAATGGGGAACGTTGGGTCCCCTCGCGTTGGCTCATTTCCTGACACAGACGGGCGAAATCGCGAAATCCGAAAGAGCCGACGTTTTGTACCCGATCCGATCTCGTCAAAAGCAGAGGTTTTTTGAACCCGGCTGGATCGAAATCTCGGATGAAATACAGTCAATTCATCTTTACGCCTCCAGGCTGAGGCAAGTTTTGACTGACGAATTCGACGGAAGGCCACCAGATGGTTCGTTGCTTGCAGAGATGTGCAAGAAGCACGGGATCGAACCGTCAGATGCCTTGGTAACCTAGGGCGCGCACCATCACTCGATGACGTATTCCTGCCTTAGCCGACCGGTCGTTTTGTCGAAGATCAGAATCCGATTGTCGTCGGTCACTACTGCGTACCAATTGGTTCCGATGGTCACAGCCTGAGCCTTTGCGCCATCGGGCAATTCGACTTGCTCGGGCAGGGTTGGGGTGCGGTCCGATAAGCGGATGACAATCAAAGCGAATGTCACTAGAACCCCGCCAATCATCACCGCGGTCAGCAACATGACCATGCGACGCAACAGTCTAAGCTGCGGCGTTTCCTGCGGTTCCAGAGGTTCGGAAGGGTCAGTCATGGGCACTCGCCTGATTGAGTTTCAAATCGCGGCCGCGCCGCCACCCCGCCTTGATAAGGCGCTTTCGCGGGATGTGCCAGACGGTGAGGCCCTGTCGCGGACGCGGCTTGCCCGACTTGTCTCCGATGGCGCTGTCAGCGTCGATGGCGTCGTGGCGACGGACCCGAAAGCGAGGATTGCCGAAGGCGCGCAGGTGGTTATTTCGCTGACCGAAGCCGAAGACAGCCATATCGGGCCTGAAGATATTCCATTGCAGATCGTCTTTGAAGATTCGGATCTGATCGTGGTGAACAAACCGGCAGGTATGGTTGTACACCCGGCGCCCGGGTCGCCCAGCGGGACATTGGTGAACGCACTATTGCACCATTGTGGTGACGATCTGTCCGGTGTGGGCGGGGTCAAACGCCCCGGAATAGTGCATCGCATCGACAAGGATACAAGCGGGCTGCTGGTGGTCGCAAAATCGGACGCGGCTCATCAGGGCCTTGCCGCTCAGTTCGAGGCGCATAGCGTCGAGAGATATTATCGCGCCATCTGTTATGGGGTTCCGGACGCCAACGACCCCCGTTTGCGTGGGATCAAGGGCGTCAGCTTCGAACCGGGCAACATCATGCGCCTGACGACCCAATTGGCGCGGCACAAGACGGATCGGCAGAAACAGGCCGTGTTGTTTCACGGCGGACGCCACGCGGTGACGCGTGCCCGTGTCATGGAGGCATTTGGTTCGCCCGGAGCGCTGGCGCTGATCGAATGTTGGCTCGAAACCGGTCGAACTCATCAGATTCGCGTGCATATGGCACATGCCGGTCACGGGTTGGTCGGAGATCCTGTTTATGGCGGCAAACGCAAACTGGCCGCCCGTGCGTTTAGCCAGGCTTCGGCCGAAGCGGTTCGGGGCTTTCCGCGGCAAGCGCTACACGCGGCGGTTCTGGGGTTTCAGCATCCCGTGACCGGCGAAATGCTACGGTTCGAATCCCCACTGCCTGATGACATGGTGACGCTGCTGGATGAATTGCGAACGCCGTTGACATAATGTGCAAAGACCTGTGAAATCGGCAATCTAAGCTTTTCTTTAACGGCACTTAATCTCAGACTGTTAATAGATCCTCTTGAATGTATCGGGTCTGGTACCCATATCCCATGTTAAGGGCTTAAACATTTGTCCAAGGGGCAGAAATATATGGCAAATTACTCGAACCTTCCAGCGCCGTCACCCGAGGGTGGGCTGAACCGCTACATGCAGGAAATCCGCAAGTTTCCCCTGCTGGAGCCGGAAGAGGAATATATGCTGGCAAAACGCTGGATCGAAGAACAGGATACTGAGGCTGCGCACAAGATGGTAACCTCGCACCTGCGTCTGGCGGCGAAGATCGCCATGGGCTATCGCGGCTATGGCTTGCCGCAGGCCGAGGTGATTTCCGAGGCCAACGTGGGCCTGATGCAGGCCGTCAAGAAATTCGACCCGGAAAAAGGATTCCGGCTGGCAACCTATGCGATGTGGTGGATTCGCGCCTCGATCCAGGAATATGTCCTGCGGTCGTGGTCGATGGTCAAACTCGGCACAACCTCGGCGCAGAAAAAGCTGTTTTTCAACTTGCGCAAAGCCAAGGCGCGCATCGGCGCGCTGGAAGAGGGCGATCTGCGACCGGAAAACGTGAAGAAGATCGCCGAAGATCTGGGCGTGACCGAAGATGAGGTGGTCAGCATGAACCGCCGGATGTCCGGTGGCGATGCCTCGCTGAATGCAACCGTCGGGTCCGACGGCGAAGGCACGATGCAGTGGCAGGACTGGCTTGAGGATGAAGACGCCGATCAGGCCGGCGATTATGAGGCTCGGGACGAGCTGGAAGCACGTCGTGAGTTGCTGGCGGCTGCTCTGGACGTACTGAATGACCGTGAAAAGGACATCCTGACCCAGCGCCGTCTGATGGATCAGCCGGTAACGCTGGAGGAACTGAGCACGCAGTATAACGTCAGCCGCGAACGTATTCGTCAGATTGAGGTTCGCGCCTTTGAGAAGCTGCAGAAAAAGATGCGCGAGCTTGCCCGCGAAAAAGGAATGCTGGGCAAGGTCTGAGCCTGTTGACAAAACCTGACGGAAGCCGGTCCAATTCTCGATTGGGCCGGCTTTTTTGCAATCGCGCGATGCCTTGGGTCATGACAGGATGGCTCAGTATTGTTAGAAGGCCCGGGTTGCGTTTGCGCTAACGAAGGCGGCGTCACAGGCTATGGGAGGGGCGTTCATGCAAAAACCGGTTCAATGGGGTGTTCTTGGAGCTTCGAAATTCGCTCGCCAGTACATGACGCCGGCGATACATGGGGCCAATGGGGCTCGGTTCGCGGGGTTGGCCACTTCTGATTCCAAAAAAGCTGAACCTTTCTTGAGCTTCTGCCCGGATCTCTCGGTCTATGACAGCTATGATGCCCTTTTGTCAGATCCCGCGATCGAGGCTGTCTATATTCCGTTACCAAATCACCTGCATGTCGAATGGAGCATGAAGGCCTTGGAGGCGGGCAAGCATGTGCTTTGTGAAAAGCCCATGACAATGCGGGCTGAAGAGTTTGATCAGCTGATCGCCAAACGGGATGAAACAGGGTTGCTGGCGGCCGAGGCCTATATGATCGTTCATCATCCGCAGTGGCAGCTTGCGCGCAAACTGATCTCGGATGGTGCAATCGGGCGTCTGGTACATGTCACCGGTGCTTTCAGCTTTGACAATCGCACCGAAACGCAGAATATCCGCAATCGCGCCGAAACTGGCGGCGGTGGGCTGCGGGACATCGGCGTTTACGTGATCGGTGGCGCGCGGTTTGCAACGGGGCGGGAACCGGAAACCGTGCAATCCGCGATCCGCTGGGATAACGGCATCGACACCTTCACCGAGATACGCGCCCAGTTCCCAGGTTTTACCTATTCCGCCTATGTCTCAATCCGCATGCACCCCCATCAGGAAATGGTGTTTCACGGCGAAAAGGGCGTTATTCGCCTGACGGCCCCCTTCAACGCGCGCGTATTCGGGGAAGCAAGGGTGGAACTGCATCGTCCTGGCCTTGAAGTGCAGGTCACACGCTTTCCAGGAGACGATCATTACAAATTGCAGGTCGAGGCGTTTTGTGGGGCGGCCCGAAACGGACAGGACTATCTGTGCCCGCTGGAATTCTCGCGTGGTACGCAGGTCGTGATTGACCAGGTTTTTGACGGCGCCGTGGCACTTTAAAGCGTCTGCTTGCCAACATTGCCCCGGCGCGTCTAACCTGTTCCTCACCCAATCAGGAGAGGACCCATGGCCGGTGGCTGGGCGCGCGACGGCGCGGTGAGCGAACAGATCGAGGCATCCATTTCGGACGAACTGGCACGGATGCAGGCGCAGAAACGTCCTGTCGGCGAAAGCCTGACCCATTGTGCCGAATGTGAAGAACCGATTCCTGAAAAGCGCCGTCTGGCTTTGCCCGGTGTTAAGTTGTGCCTGGATTGCCAACAGGAACGAGACGGTGCGTTCAAGGCGCGCACCGGGATCAACCGGCGCGGCTCCAAGGACAGTCAGCTGAAATAAGACAGGTCAGGAGCGCCCCGTGCAGGATGAACCGGCAAAAGGCCACACCTGGTTGCAAAATGGTCTGCTGCTTGGGTTTCTGGCCGCTTTTCTATGGGGCACGCATAGCGTCATCGTTCGATACCTGACCAGCGATCTGGGTGGGTTGCAGATCGCCGTGACACGCCTGTTTATCGCGGCACTGGCCATCTATGGAATGCTTCGGGTGATGAAGGCCCCGGTCTTGATCCGGTTCGGTGACCGGAACTTTCGCCTGGCCGTTCTGGCGACAGTCGTGAATTATATCCTTTTTCACATCGGGCTTGAGCACACAGGCGCCGCCAACGCCATGGTGCTGGAAAACACGGCTCCGTTCTTTGTGTTGGTATTTCTCTATTTCTTTGCCGACACACCCGTGGGGCGTATGGATGTGCTCGCCACGGCCTTGGCGATCTTCGGCGTATTCCTGACGGTTTATCGGGATTTTCAGGGCGGCGGAGAGCCGTTGTTTGGCGATCTGATGGAAATCGGGGCGGGCCTCAGCTGGGCGGTGTTCCTTATTTCTAGCAGCCGGGCCATGCGGTCATCTCAGTCAACGCCTGAGCGCTTGAATTTCTTGTTTGGCATATTCCTGTGCTCCGGCGTGCTTCTGGTGCCCTTGGCGTTATTTTCGCTGCAAGTTCCCAGCGCCAATGATGTGCTCTTCCTGATCCTGCTTGGAATCCTGCCAACCGCGCTGGCCTATTACCTGTGGTATGAGGCCGCCGCACGGGTTTCCACGCTGACGGCAACGTTGTTGTTTGCCGCGTCGGTCGTATTCACCTTCGTCAACTCTGCCGTGTTTCTGGGTGCGACCATCACTCCGCTTGCAATTCTGGGTGCCATTCTGATCGTGTCCGCCATTTTCCTGACTTCTATGAAAAAGTCAGAAGAAAACTAGCGCGGCGACATGGCTGAGTGTCAAAACTGCCGCTCCACGTCAGATCAATCGAACCCAATTCAATTGGTAAAACGGACCCGGCGGGGTCATCAGGCAGAGGCACAAAACCTTGTGGAATTGTTTGCATTTAGCCGAAAAGTTAGGCAATTATATTCCGATTTAAGAATTTATTAAACATTACAGTTACTTAAAATTTGATCTGGCTCAAATTGAGATCGATTTTTTTTCGCTACCTGTGAGTCTCTGACTGCCCCAGGAAAGCCGATGTTTGATTTCAGCCACGATACCCAGAACGCAGTGCCACTGTTGGATCAGCTGTCCCCCTCTGTCCGTAAATGCCTTTTGTCCCGGTCGAAGAAACGCAGTTTCGAGCGGGGGCAAACCATCTGCCTGCAAGATGAACCATGCGACTCGCTGAAGATCGTACTGCGTGGGTGGGTCAAGCTGTTCCGGGTCACGCCTTCCGGCCACGAGGCGCTGTTAGCGGTGTTGTCGGAGGGGCAGAGTTTTGATGAAATTTCGGCATTGCGAGGTGGAAACACGAAGTCATATGCCGAGGCCGTTTCGGATTGTCAGATATTGTTCATTGATTTGTCTGCTGTTTGCTCCTGCAACGGAGCTGACCGTGAGATCGTGTCGGCGATCCTTTCTGCGGCTGCCCATCACCTTGATGATATGATGCATCAGGTCGAAGAACTGAAGGTTTTGACGGGTATCGAACGGCTGTGCAGTTTCCTGATCCGGCTGATCGACAAACAGGGCGGAGGCGCAAGTGTTCAGTTGCCTTTTGACAAGGTAATTCTTGCCTCGAACCTCGGCATGAAACCCGAAAGTCTGTCACGCGCGTTTTCCAAGCTCAGAAAGCATGGCGTAACATGCGAGCAAAAATGCGTCGTCGTCCGGGACGTCGAACGTCTACGAGAAATGGTGGAATGAAAAAAGCGCCCCAAGATCCGGGGCGCTTTGACCTTTTATTCCCGAATTCCATGCGGTCAGGATTCCATCGCTTCCAATTCGTCAATGAAACCTGAGATCATCGACAGGCCCTTGTCCCAGAATTTTGGATCGCTGGCGTCCAGACCAAACGGTGCCAGCAATTCGGAATGGTGTTTTGACCCGCCGGCACGCAGCATTTCGAAATACTTGTCCTCGAAGCCTTCTGCGCCGCTTTCGTAGACTGAATAGAGCGCGTTCACGAGGCCATCGCCGAAAGCATAGGCATAGACATAAAAAGGTGAATGAACAAAGTGGGGGATGTAAGCCCAGAATGTCTCATACCCATCCATGAATTCGAACGCCGGGCCAAGGCTTTCGGCCTGAACGCTCATCCACAGGGCGTTGATGTCATCCGGGGTCAGTTCGCCCTCGCGCCGGGCGGCATGCAGTTTGCATTCGAAATCGTAAAACGCGATCTGGCGCACGACCGTGTTGATCATGTCTTCGACTTTTCCGGCCAACAGAACCTTACGCTGCTCAGGTGTTTCAGCCTGATCCAACATTTTGCGGAAGGTCAGCATCTCACCGAAAACTGAGGCCGTTTCAGCCAGCGTCAGAGGCGTCGACGACAGCATCTCGCCCTGATCGGCAGCCAGTACCTGATGCACGCCGTGCCCCAGCTCGTGCGCCAATGTCATGACGTCGCGCGGCTTGCCCAGATAGTTGAGCATCACATAGGGGTGCACCTCGGTCACGGTCGGGTGCGCAAAGGCACCGGGTGCTTTGCCCGGTTTCACGGCTGCATCGATCCAGCCCTTTGAAAAGAAGGGCGTCGCAATTTCACCCATACGAGGATCGAAGGCGTTGTAGGCGTCCATCACCGTTTTCTCGGCCTCGGCCCAGTTCACGATGCGTGTGTCTTCCATCGGCAAGGGCGCGTTGCGGTCCCAGACCTGCATGACGTCCAGACCCAGCCATTTTCGCTTGAGCTCATAATACCGGTGGCTGAGCTTGGGGTAGGCGGCGACCACGGCCTCGCGCAGGGCCTCGACCACTTCGGGTTCGACATCATTCGACAGGTGTCGTCCCGTTTGCGCGGTCGGCATATTGCGCCAGCGGTCGATGATCTCTTTTTCCTTGGACTGCGTGTTGTGAACCCGAGCAAATGTTTTGATGTTGTCCTGAAACACCGACGCAAGTTCCCGCGCCGCGGCTTCGCGCTTGGCTCGGTCCTGTTCTGTCAGCAGGTTCAGCGTGCCTTCGATATTCAGGTCTTCGCCATCAACCGTAAATGTCAGCCCGGCGATGGTTTCGTCAAACAGGCGCTCCCAGGCGTCACCCACGACACCCAGGTCGTGCAGGAATTTTTCAAGCTCGTCAGACAGCTGGTAGGGTTTCATCGCGCGGATGCGACGAAAAACAGGTTCGTATCGGGCCAGCGCTGGGTTGGCGTCAAAGAGTGCCTTAAGGGCGTCGTCTTCGATGCGGTTGATTTCAAGGGTGAAAAACACCAGCGGGGTCGTGAAAACGGTAATCTTTTCCTGCATGTCGGACAGGAACTTCGCGCGATCGGCGTCCGTGGTCAGCTGATAATACCGCAGCCCGGCAAAAGACATGATGCGGCCTGCGATGGTGTTGATTTTCTCGTTGCGGTGCACACAGGTCAGCAGGCCTTCGGCATCCAATTCGGCGAGTTTGCCTTCGTAGTCCTCAGCGAATGAAGCGCATTCCTTTTCGAGCCAGCCCAGGTCACGGGCCAGCTCCGGCGCGTCTTCTGACTTGTAGAGATCGGTCAGATCCCATTCCGGCAGCTCGCCCAGGTTGTCGGTACCTCCGACTGCATTTGCATCACGGACGGGAAAGGGAAGGTCGCGCATGGAACACCTCAAATAGAATTGTTTGCCAACATCTAGGCGTGCGACAAGCGGATCACAAGACGACTGATATGCCCGTGCCCTTGCAGATCACCCGCCCGAATAGACCGGCTCGCAAGGCCGATCCGTGCGCGCCGCCAGGAAATGGACGGCGAGTTGTTCAAAGACGGGCCCGCGCACTTCGGGGCCTTCCATAAGCACCTCATGCTCGCCGTCCGGAATCTCGACCAATTTTCCTTTTGGCCAGTTTGCCATCCGCGCACGGATCGCCTTGCGGTCAACAATTTGTTCGTGACTGCCCAGAAAAGTCAGGCAGGGAATATCTGGCGCCGGTTGATCCATCAGCCAGGCGCATTCGTCCAATGCTTCTCGTAGCCAGATGGTTGATGGTGCGCCCAAGGCGAGTTCCGGGTGTGCCGCAAGTTGATCCTGCATCATCTTGTACATCACAGGATCGCGGGTCAGCACATTGCCATCAAAGGGTTGCGAAGCAACATAGCTTTGCAACGATGTCGTCGGCGGTGTCTTCTCGCCAAGACCGACTCTTGGCCCCCAATATGCAGTCAGTCGGCTGAGAGGTCGCATAAGCGGTGTGAAGAATATTCCCCACATCGGTCCAGTAAAAGCGCATGCCGCGAAAGAGTCGCTTTCCAGGACCGCCCGCAAACCAATCGCGCCGCCCATAGAATGACCAACGATATACCAAGGTTTTGGCAGTTCAAGTTTCGCCGCCGATTCCAGTACCGCACGCAGGTCATGCTGGTAATCCGTAAACTTTTCGACATGCCCCACACGCGGGTCTTCCAGCAATCTGTCGGCCAGACCCTGGCCGCGCCAATCCACTGCCAGCGCCGCAAAGCCGCGGTTTACGAATTCGGTTGCGGCATCGCCGTATTTTTCGATGTATTCCGTACGGCCGGGAAACAGCATTACGGTGCCAAGCGCATCACCTTGTGGGCGCCAGTGGCCGACGCGAATGCGAATACTGTCTTCGGTTTTCAGCCAATGGGCCACACCACCGGCAGGTCCGCCGGCCACGTCTTCAAAGAAAGGGGCCGGCGATAATTTCATCAGGCCAGCACCGAGGCAAGTTTCATGGCGATTCCCATGTCTCCGTCAACGCTCAGCTTTCCGGACATGAAAGCACCGGTGGGGTTCAGGTCACCGCTGAGGATCTGTTCGAATGTATCAGCATCTGCACTGAGAGTAACGTCCGCTTCTTCGTCGCTGACCCGTGCGCCGTCAGCATCCAGGATAATTGCGCCCAGATCGGCGATTGCAAATTTTGCCGAAGCGTCAAAAGCGCCGCCTGCCAGTTTTTCGTTCAGCGCGGCCGCAGCTTTCTCAAGAATGTCGCTCATGCTTTTCCTCGTTTTGTTTGTGCGCCGTGAATGGACATCCCCGGTCGCAACGCTACACTGAACGTTGTTATGAGCATTGCAAGCATCAAACTCAAAGGTATCGTGGCGGCAACGACTCTCCTAGTCACGATTTCCACCAGTTGCATTGCGCAACAGGCTGATTCTCGGGATGAGGCGGCATTGCTGCAACAACTGGCGCAGGCCACGCCGGAACTTGCGATCGGGATTGATCGCCAACTGAAAGCACTTTGGTCGCAATCAGGATCAGCTTCGGCCGATCTCTTGCTTGAGCGTGGGCGCGAGGCGCTGGATGACGGTGACATTGACGCTGCAATTGAACACCTGACGGCGCTGACGGACCACGCGCCCGAATTTGCCGAGGGGTGGCATGTCAGAGCGTCCGCATTTTTTGGCTTGGACCGGTTCGGTATGGCGGCAGCTGATCTGGAGCATGCATTGACGCTGAACCCCAATCATTACGAGGCCATCTACGGGCTCGGTCTGATATTCGAGATTGTTGGTAAGCCTGAACAAGCTTACGACGCCTATTCCCGAGCGCTGGCTATACATCCCCATCACGAAGAAGTAACCAATGCCGTGAATCGGCTGAAGCCTCAGATCGAAGGCAAGGCTCTGTAAGGCTCAGGGCAGGGGGCAAAGGTGAACGGGTCGTCCCGAATTGTGGCCGTTCTTGGTCCGACTAACACAGGTAAAACCCATTACGCGATCGAGCGGATGCTGGGGCACCGAACTGGTGTCATCGGCTTGCCGCTACGTCTGCTGGCGCGCGAGATCTACGACAAGATAGTCGCGATCCGTGGACCTTCGGTCGTCGCGCTGGTGACGGGAGAAGAGCGGATCGTGCCGCCGCGCACCCAGTATTGGGTCTGCACGGTCGAGGCGATGCCGGAAGAGATGGGCGCGGATTTCGTGGCAATTGACGAAATCCAGCTCTGTACCGACCCCGAGCGCGGCCATGTGTTCACGGATCGGCTGTTGCGGGCGCGCGGCACCAGCGAGACGCTGTTTCTCGGCTCTGACACCATGCGCGGCCCCATCTCGGCCCTTGTACCCGAGGCGCAGTTCGTCCGGCGCGAGCGGATGTCGCAACTGGTCTATTCCGGTTCCAAAAAGATCAGCCGCATGCCCCCGCGCAGTGCCATCGTCGGGTTTTCGGTCGAAAACGTCTATGCCATCGCTGAACTGTTACGCCGTCAAAAGGGCGGAGCAGCGGTGGTTATGGGCGCGCTCAGCCCGCGCACGCGGAACGCACAGGTGGATCTGTATCAGAATGGCGAAGTCGATTTTCTGGTCGCCACTGATGCCATCGGGATGGGTCTGAACCTGGATGTAAACCATGTGGCGTTTTCAGCCCTGACCAAGTTCGATGGCCGCCGGATGCGCCCATTGGCGCCAAACGAACTCGCCCAGATCGCCGGCCGTGCCGGGCGCGGGATGTCGGACGGCACATTTGGAGTGACCGGTGAGGCCCCTCCGCTGGACGACGGTGTCGCGCAAGCGATCATGGACAGCCGGTTTATGCCGATGAAAAAGCTGAACTGGCGGAATGCCGCCTTGCGGTTCGGCTCGATTGACGCCCTGATCGACTCGCTCGAAGTCAGCCCGAACAGCGAAAACCTGACCAAGGCGCGGCCCGCTGACGATCTGAACGTGCTGAAATCGCTCTCGCAAGTTGCTGACATCGCGGCGCGTGCCAGCGACGGACAATCGATCCGTTTGCTGTGGGACGTGTGCCGAATCCCCGATTTTCGCGGTATCAGCCATGCAGAACACGCAAGCTTGCTTGAGGTGATCTATGGTCACCTGCATGAACGCGGTGCGATCCCGGACGACTTCATGGCGCGACAAATTCGCCGAATTGACCGGACGGATGGGGATATAGATGCGCTTTCCAAAAGGTTGGCATATATTCGCACCTGGACATATGTTGCGCAGCGAAATGGCTGGGTGCGTGACGAATCACATTGGCGCGCCGAAACCCGCGCTGTAGAAGACAGAGTGTCGGACGCGTTGCACGATCGTCTGACTCAGAGATTTGTGGACCGGCGCACATCGGTTTTGCTGCGCCGGCTCAAACAGAAGGAGGCCCTTTTGGCCGAAGTAAATGACAAGGGTGAAGTGACCGTCGAAGGCGAATTCGTCGGTCGTCTGGAAGGGTTCCGGTTTATCCCGGACAAAAGCGCGCAAGGAACCGAGGCGAAAGCTTTGAAATCGGCCTCCCTGCAAGCACTCGCGCCGCAATTCCATCTGCGCGCCGATCGCTTCTACAATGCACCCGATACCGAAATTGATTTTACCGATCAGGGCGGCCTGATGTGGGGCGAATATGCCGTCGGCAAGCTAGTTGCCGGGGCAGAGCCACTCAAGCCGGTGGTCGAGGTTTTTGTGGATGAGGCCGCAGGGCCGGACGTTGAACAGAAAGTGCAGCGTCGCTTGCAGCACTTCATCGACCGCAAGGTCGCCGCTCTGTTCGAGCCGTTGCTGAACCTGTCGCGGGACGAGGAACTGTCCGGTTTGGCCAAGGGCTTTGCCTTCCGTATGGTCGAGGCGCTGGGCGTGCTGCCACGAGCCGGCGTCGCGCAGGAAGTCAAAGACCTGGATCAGGACGCCCGCGGCGCACTGCGCAAGCATGGCATTCGGTTCGGCCAGTTCACGATCTTTATGCCGCTGCTGTTGAAGCCCGCCCCGACGCGTCTGCGTCTGGTTCTCTGGGCACTTGCGGGTGGTTTGCAGGAGTTCCCGGAAGCACCTCCTCCGGGTCTGGTCACTGTGCCGGTCGCCAAGGATGCGCCCGAAGGTTACGACACCATGTGTGGATATCGCGATGCGGGCGAACGCTCGATCCGGATCGACATGCTGGAACGCCTGGCCGACATGCTGCGCGCAGAAGACAGCCGGGGCGGCTTTGAGGCCAAACCCGACATGCTGTCGATCACTGGCATGACACTGGAACAGTTCGCCGATCTGATGCAGGGCTTGGGCTACAAGGCCGAGCGGGGCGAGCGTGAAAAGGTCAAGGCGACACCGGTCGAGGCTGAAAAACCTGCGACTGAAGCGCCCGAACAGCCTGCTGCCGAAGCAGCGCCAGCGCCCGAAGTCGCAACGGAAGAGGTCGCCACTCCCGCCGAGGCGGCAGCCGAGGCCACCGACGGCACCGCGGCGGCAGCCGAGGCTCCCGCAACGGATGAGCCCGAGGTCGAGGTTTTCTATACCTTTACTTGGGGACGTCAGCGTCAGGCCAACCGTGGGCCACGCCGTGAACAGCGGCAAGGTCAGGGTAAGGGCAAACCGCGTGGTAAAGCTCAGGATGGTCGCAGCAAACCGCATGGCAAGAAGGGGGGCAAGCCTCAGGGCAACAAGACCTTCTCGTCGCGACCCCCGAAAAAGGAAAAGGCCATTGATCCTGATAACCCATTTGCAGCCGCGCTTATGGGCCTGAAGGACGGTAACTGACCTGCGATGGCCGAGGCCAAGCTGCGGATCGACAAATGGTTGTGGCAGGCGCGGTTCTTCAAGACCCGCAGCCTGGCCGCCAGACAGGTCAGTTGCGGCCACGTGCGGGTCAACGGAAACCGAATCCAGAAACCGGCGCTGGCGGTCTCTCCCGGAGATGTCCTGACATTCTCCCAGGGGCGGGTGGTACGTGTTGTCCGCATCGAAGCCCTTGGCGAGCGGCGGGGGCCGGCGCCCGAGGCGCAAACGCTTTACACGGATTTGACCGAAAAGCGGGACGCATCGCCACAAAACCCGGGTTTTGAAGGAAAAGGTCGCCCGACCAAGAAAGATCGGCGCGCGCTTGATCTTTCTCGCACCCCAAAGCAGTGATCTTCTCTTGAAGAGGCGGGCAGACTGAATTAGCTAGTCGCCCAAGCCGAAAACAGGAATTGACCCATGACCTATGTTGTCACCGAAAACTGCATCGCCTGCAAATACACGGACTGTGTCGAAGTCTGCCCGGTGGACTGTTTCTATGAAGGCGAGAACGCGCTGGTCATCCATCCTGACGAGTGCATCGATTGCGGTGTCTGCGAGCCCGAATGCCCGGCTGATGCCATCCGCCCGGATACCGAGCCGGGGATGGAGGAATGGGTCGAATTCAATCGGAAATACTCCGAACAATGGCCAGTGATCGTGACCAAAAAGGATCCGCTGCCGGAAGCCGAGGAACGCGACGGCGAAGAAGGCAAGATGGAGAAGTATTTCTCGGAAGCACCCGGCGAAGGTGGCTGAGCGATTCGCCGCTCAATGTGTGGGCCAATTGATGCCGGAGAGGCGCGCAAGCGCTTGATAATACTGCGTTTCAAGCGCCCAATCGGTTGGTGGCCTTTTGGGTGTCGCAATTTTGTGATATAATTCCTACCTGAATGATGACTGAGACTGGGATGCGCTCCGTAAGTATGCTCACTTTGGAGTTCTAATTTTGTGACATGATAGCCGAGTGGCGGCGCCCAGGGAGGCTCTGCCTTGGGCTATTTTTGTCTGCATCACAGTCTGTAACCAAGGATGAATGTGAATGTCGAAGTCAAAAAAGCTTGAGTTTCGCCCGAACGATTACGTTGTCTACCCTGCTCACGGCGTGGGCCAGATCATTTCGATCGAAGAGCAGGAAGTGGCGGGATTTTCGCTCGAGCTGTTCGTCATTTCTTTTGAAAAAGACAAGATGACTCTGCGCGTGCCGACCAACAAGGTAACAGAATCCGGTCTGCGCTCGCTCAGTTCGCCAGACGTGATCAGCCAGGCGATGAAAACGCTGAAAGGCAAGGCCAAGGTCAAGAGGGCCATGTGGTCGCGCCGGGCGCAGGAATACGAGCAAAAAATCAATTCGGGCGACCTGATATCGATTGCAGAAGTTGTACGCGACCTGCACCGCACCGATGACCAGCGTGAGCAAAGCTACTCCGAGCGTCAGTTGTACGAGGCGGCACTGGAACGTCTGACCCGCGAAGTTGCCGCTGTTTCCGGCGCGGATGAGATTTCGGCTGCAAAGCAGGTGGATGAGGTTCTGACGTCCCGCGCCGCCTGACCGCAGCTGGTTGCAAATTCGGGCCGCTCCCGTTTGGGGGCGGCTTTTTCGTGCCTGCTCGCTTGGTGAAATCTGCATTTGACGCTAATTTTCGTGCGTGCAGAGGTGGATAGATGGTCAGACTGAAGCAACTCGTCAAGTTTCTGTATATTGGGCATGACCCGGTCTCGGTCTGGTTTCGCTATGGCCTGATCCTGTTCGACGCGGTATCGATCATTTTTTTCGTGTCTACGGCAAACATTCCGCACGGACCGGGTCTTACGGCGGCCAGCTGGGGCGTGGGCCTCGTAATTCTGCTGGATTTTCTGGCACGCCTCTGGATCGCTAAAGATCGTTGGAAGCTTCTCAGAAAGATCTATACGCTTGCCGATATCGTTGTGATTACCTCGATAGTCCTCGACCCGTTTCTGACAGGTAACCTGGCGTTTCTGCGGATATTGCGGGCATTGCGGCTGATCCACTCGTATCACCTGTTGCGGGACTTGCGGCGCGACAGCCCCTTTTTCCGCACGCATGAAGATGCAGTTATCGCGGCCATAAACCTTCTGGTCTTTGTCTTTGCCACATCGACGGCTGTATTGGTTTTCTTCATCCCGGACACCAGCCAGACCCCTTATATCGACGCGCTGTATTTCACTATGGCAACGTTGACGACAACAGGGTTCGGTGACATCACCCTGCCGACCCCGGTCGGTAAGATGTTTTCCGTATTCATTATGGTGGTCGGCGTCGCGCTGTTTGTACGTCTGGCGCAAGCGATATTCATGCCTCAGAAAGTAAGGCACAAATGCCCCAGCTGCGGGCTGTATCGGCACGACCCGGATGCTGTGCACTGCAAGCATTGTGGCGGGACCCTGCGGATCGAAACCGGCGGGGTCGTCTAGATCATCGCGGACAGCGTCAGAAGAAAGGCAATCTCGGAAATGACCTGAGTGGCACCGAGAATATCACCGGTTTGCCCGCCGATTTTGGCCCTGACCAGAATGGCGACCACCGTGGCGGCAACACAAGCCCACACCAATGCGGGCAGGGCCGCCCAGCCAAGCAACAGGACGCAAAGGACAATGGCCAGCCCCAGGCCTGCGGCGACTGCCACACGCGGCGGGATGCCAACTGAATGGCTCAAGCCTGCCTGACGGGCATTCGGCAGCATTCGCATAACCACCGGCATCAACGATCGCGAAAAGAGGCAGGCCGCGAGAATGCCCGCAATCATCCCGCTTTCAAGCAGCACGGCGAGAGCGAATATCCGCAGCAATTGCGATAGGATCAGGGCAAGGACGCCATAGGTGCCGATATGGCTGTCTTTCATGATCTCCAGCCGGCGTTCGGTAGAAAACCCGCCCCACAGCCCGTCAGCGGTATCCGCCAAGCCGTCTTCGTGCATCGCCCCTGTAGTTGCGATCAGAACAGTGACGACCAATGTGGCAACGACCAGGTTCGGCAAACCTGCCGTCAACCCGACCCAGCCCACAGCGCAAGCCAGAAGACCAACGGCAAGCCCCGCCACCGGGAATGCCCATGCCGCCCGGGCCTGTCTGGCAAACACCCGTTCTGGCAGGCGAGGAAGCGGCAAGCGGGTCAGTAAGACCAAAACCAGGGGTATATCCCACCATGAAAACGGGGTGGTGTCGTTTTTGTGCACTCCCAGGCCTTTCTCGGTCTTGTTGCTTTGGCAGCATTGGTTAAACACGCAGGACCACTCTGATGCAACGAGGCTTTGAATGCTGCCCGAACTCAAAGATCTGAAAAGTTTCCGAAATGCTCTGACATCCGCGCCCGATACCAATCAGGAGGCACATCGTGCCGCGGAAGAGCGCAATGGCCAGTTGACCAAGCCTCCGGGTGCGTTGGGGCGTCTTGAAGACCTTGCGATCTGGTATGCGGGTTGGCGCGGGGACGCCCGGCCGCAGATCACTGCGCCGCAAGTGATCGTGTTTGCCGGCAATCATGGTGTCACTGCGCAGGGCGTTTCGGCATTTCCACCGGAAGTGACCGTGCAGATGGTGATGAATTTTCAGCACGGCGGGGCTGCGATCAATCAACTCGCCAAGTCTGCAGGTGCAAAAATGGACGTGCACGCGCTGGATCTGGAGCGCCCGACGGCTGATTTCACACAAGCCCCGGCACTGAGCGAGGACGAATTGCTTTCGGCTCTGCGCACGGGTTGGAACGCGGTTGACCCGCAGGCCGATTTGCTGGTGGTTGGTGAAATGGGGATCGGCAATACGACCCCAGCCGCCGCTATCGCATGTGCCCTCTTTGGTGGCGATGCCGCCGACTGGACGGGTCGGGGAACGGGGGTCGACGATGCCGGGCTCGCCAACAAGACCCGGGTCGTAGCCGAGGGCGTGGCGCTGCACGGACAAACTGACGACGGGTTGGATATTCTGCGATGTCTTGGCGGGCGAGAGATCGCGGCCATGGCGGGGGCCATCGCGGCTGCGCGCGTATTGCGGATTCCGGTCATTCTGGATGGTTTCATCTGTTCGGCTGCCGCAGCCTGCTTGGCGCGCGTTTCAGAATCCGCGCTGGATCACGCGGTCGCCGGTCATCAAAGCGCCGAGGGGGCGCATTCCGCTTTGCTTGACAAACTGGGAAAAGAGCCTCTGCTGAGCCTAGGTCTGCGACTCGGCGAGGGCTCGGGCGGCGCGCTGGCAATAAACATCCTGAAAAGCGCAGTGGCCTGCCACTCGGGCATGGCCACCTTTGCCGAGGCCGGCGTCTCGGACGGTTAACCTGCAAGCCTGACCGGAGCTGTGCCCCTGTCAGGCCGATTTCTTGGCGTGTTCTTCAGCCATTTCGAGCAGGGCGGTTTCCAGGTCTTTCTCCAGCTGCTGCGCCCGCTCGATGTACTTCTTGTTTTCGGCGGTGGGCATGCCGGGAATCCACAGCTCGGCCAGTTCGCGGACCGACATCCGGTCATGATGATAGAATGTCTGCTCAGCCTGCGCGGCCTCGTATTCACTAAGACCGATGTTTTCCAGCACATAACGACCGGCGCGCAATGAGCCATCGAACATCTCGCGGACAATATCGTCGGCCCCGGCCTGATACAGCTCGTATACGTGGGTACGATCTTTCGCTCGGGCAACGATGTGCAGATCCGGTCGCTGGCGTCTGGCGTAGCCAACCAGACGGGTCACCTGCTTGTGGTCGTCCATTGCAGCGACCAGAACCGAGGCTTTCTCGATTCCAGCGGCGCGCAAAAGTTCGGGCCGGGTCGGGTCGCCCAGAAATCCTTTGACGCCAAACCGCCGCATGAGCTGAATCGTTTCGATGTCGTGATCCAGCACAACGGTCTTGAAACCGCTTGCCTGTACCAGCCTGTTGACGATCTGCCCAAACCGGCCGATTCCGGCGATGATGACGGGGCCCTTCTCGTCTATCTCGTCCGGCTCGATCTTTGGGCTGCTATCGCCGATGCGGCGGCTCAGGGCATCGAAAATAATGAACAGAAGCGGAGTGATCAGCATTGTCAGTGCGATGATCATCAACAGCTTTTGCGACAAGTCCGGGGGGATGACGTTCTGCTGCGTTGAAAACGCCAGCAGGACAAATCCGAATTCACCGGCCTGCGCCAGGCCAAGCGTGAACAGCCAGTGATCGCGCCCGCGCAGTTTGAACGCCCGCCCGACGATGAACAGGATAATACCCTTGGCCATAATGACCAGCAAAGCCAGGCCAATCAGATCCAGCGGATCGGCGAAGAAATAGCCGACATCGATACCGGCCCCGACAGTGATGAAAAACAGACCCAGCAACAGACCTTTGAATGGCTCCAGATCGCTCTCCATCTCATGTCGGAATTCCGAGCTGGCCAGAACAACTCCAGCGAGGAACGCGCCCAGAGCAGGGGACAGGCCCACCAGAGTCATCAGAAAGGAAATCCCGACAACGATCATCAGCGCCAGCGCGGTATACATCTCGCGCAGGTGCGTGGAATGGATGAAGCGAAACAAGGGACGTGTCAGGTATATGCCCGCAAGAACAACGAACGCGATGGCGCCGATTGTGACCAGCGTAACGGCCCATCCCGGCAATCCCTCGACCAAAGACAAGGTTTCGTGATAGTCCGCGCCATGCGCAGCGCTGGTGCCGCGATCTATCGAGCCGTCATTTTCGATATGGGCGATTGCGGGCAGGGCCAGCAAGGGTAGGAATGCCAATATCGGGATCACGGCGATATCCTGCGTCAGCAGAACCGAAAAGGTCGCCCGCCCGCCATTTGTCTGCATCAACCCTTTTTCGGACAGGGTCTGCAGTACGATTGCCGTAGAAGACAGCGACAGCGTCAGCCCAACAGCCAGAGCCACCGACCACGGATGACCCGCATAAAAGGCTACGGCTGCAATAGCCGCAGTTGACAATCCAACCTGCAAACCGCCCAGTCCCAGCAATTTGTCACGCATGTCCCACAGGGCGCGAGGCTCCAGTTCGAGGCCGATCAGAAACAGCATCATGACGACACCGAATTCCGCCACATGCTGCAGGTTTTCCGTCTCGGCCCCAACCAGCCCGAGGATCGGGCCGATGGCAATTCCGGCCGCCAGATAACCCAGCACGGACCCCAATCCCAAACGCGCCGACAAGGGTACGGCAATCACAGCCGCGGCCAGGTAAATCGAAGCCTGGTAGAGGAATTCGTTCATCTTTTTCCTTCCTGTGTGCCTATGTCGGCAGTGGCGCGTCGCGTTTCAGTTGATCCATTACGATCTGGCTTTGAACCCGTGCAACTGCAGGATGCGGCAGGATCACCTCGTGAAGCAAGCTGTTGAGCGCGGATAGGTTGTCGCAATAGACGTGCAGCAGATAATCCGCCTCTCCGGTCATCGTCCAGGCGCTGCTTATCTCGGGTCGGGCGTTGACCATGCGTGCAAAACTTGCGGATTGGTCGGGCCCGTGCGTGCCCAGATGGACCTGAATGAATCCCTGCACCTGCAACCCCAGCTTCATCGGATCCAGTCGGGCCGTATATCCGGTGATGTACCCTTCGGCCTCCAGCCTTTGGCGGCGGCGTCCGGCCTGGCTGGCCGACAGGTTCAACATCTCGCCCAATTGATGCGCCGTCAGATGTGCGTCCTTTTGCAAAGCTGACAGCAGGCGTGTGTCTGTTGCATCCAGCACGTGCGGAGATTCCTCGTGAAATAAAAGAAACATGCGGTGTTTACGCGTACTTTAGCAGTTTACACGAAAACAACGCGCAGAAACAGCATCGAATAATGCGTATTTTTGAATCAGCAAAGAAATTCCTGTTTTCCGAGGAGACGCGCCATGGGTCCATTCCCGCATAACGCCCCGAAATCCGTCATCAGCGAAGAAAACCCCGCCGGAACCGACGGGTTTGAGTTCGTGGAATTTGCCCATCCTGATCCGCAGGAGCTGCGCGACGTGTTCGCACGTATGGGGTTCGACTATGTCGGTTATCACCGCGACACGCCGTCAGTCGAACTGTGGCAGCAAGGCGATGTCACTTACATCCTGAACGCAGACCCCGAAAGCTTTGCCGCGAAATTCGTGGAGGAACATGGCCCGTGCGCTCCGTCGATGGGATGGCGCGTTGTCGATGCGCAAAAGGCTTACGAGCATGCGGTCTCAAAAGGAGCAGAGCCGTATGACGCCGCCGATAAAACCATGAACGTGCCGGCCATCAAGGGCATTGGCGGTTCGCTGATCTACTTCATTGACCAGTACCACGACACCTCGCCCTACAACGAAGAGTTCGAGTGGCTCAAACAGTCCAAGCCGCGCGGCGAGGGGTTCTATTACCTTGATCACCTGACCCACAATGTCTTCAAGGGCAACATGGACAAGTGGTTCAAGTTCTACGAGGACCTGTTCAACTTCAAGGAAATCCGCTTTTTTGACATTCAGGGCAAGTTCACCGGCCTCTATAGCCGTGCGTTGACCTCACCCTGTGGTCGCATCCGCATTCCGATCAACGAGGATCGTGGCGAGACGGGTCAGATCGTGTCGTACCTGAAGAAATACAACGGTGAAGGCATTCAGCACATCGCAGTTGGCAGCGATGACATCTACGCCTCGACTGATGCGATTGCCGAAAATGGTCTGAAGTTCATGCCGGGTCCGAACGAGACCTATTACGACATGTCCTACGAACGGGTCTCGGGGCATGACGAACCCAAGGATCGGATGATGAAACATGGCATTCTGATCGATGGAGAAGGCGTCGTGGATGGAGGGGAAACCAAGATTCTTCTGCAGATCTTCTCGAAAACGGTGATCGGCCCGATCTTCTTCGAGTTTATTCAGCGCAAGGGCGATGATGGGTTTGGCGAGGGCAATTTTCAGGCTCTTTTCGAATCCATTGAGCGTGAGCAAATCGAGTCTGGCGAAATTTCGGCCGCCTGACTTTCCGTTTTGATCGCATTACCCGGCGTGCTGAAAACAACCCAGGTCCACGCGACTTTGGCGCGCCGGTTATGCGCTTGCACCGAGTCCCGGCTGGAAAGATGCTCCAACCGCAGGCCATGAGCGTTTGCCGTTCGCAGTACGTCAGGCACCGAAACGGGAAATCCCGGTCGCGTCGGTGCGCACGGACCATGGCGCAGTGAAAGAATTAATTTTCCGCTGGTTTTGAGCGCTTTGGATACCGTTCCTAAAGCACTTTCCTGATCTTCTGGTGAAAGGTGGTGAAGGACCCCTATCGCGAGGATGGCATCGTATCGTGTGCCGTTCTGACTTGCCACCGCCAAATCGGGAAGCCGGCCATCGATCCACCTGATCTTGCAGTGTGCGTATCTTTGCCGACCCGCCTCGCGAAAGGCGGCTACCGGTTCCACCGCCGTAACGCGGCTGCCGCGTTCAGACAGCCATGCCGCGTTGGCTCCTGCACCGGCCCCGACGTCCAACACCGAGCTGCCGGAGGTCGGTAAGTGGGACGCCACCGGCGACAGTACCCTTCCAGGTTTTAACCCATTGTAGGCTGCGATGAGGTCGGGCGCAGACCGTTCGTAACCCGCGATGATCTGGTCGGCGTAATCCCTGTCAGCCACGCGGCATTTTCAGCGTGACGTTCTTGCCGCGTTTTTGATAACGCAACTCGCTGTCTCCGATGGCGATCACGTTGCCGCCGTCAATCCTGTCGCCGACCTTGAGCTTCTTGTATCGACCGCTGGGCAGGCGCACCAGCGCGCGGCGATTGGCCGGCGTTCCATATACGCCGATCAGGTTAAGTTTTCGCAGGTTGATTGCGTTGTCGATCGTGGCCTGGCGGGCAACCGACGCAGTTGAAGGGATTTTTGGCGCAACCGACTTTGGCTCGAAAGACCCTGCTTCATCCCCATTTGAAACGACGTTGGCCGTGGAGCCCAAAGGCGCGCTGCCCGAGCTGGGCTTTTGTGCGGCCCGAGCGGCAAGGCTTGCTGGTCTGGGTTTCGGACGGGGCACACGTACGACAGCAAGCGCCGTCGGGGTGTGGTCGACAACGGGTCTTTCCTCGATGGATTTCGGACGTAGTTTCGGGCGCAGCGTCGCCAACTCTTCACGCGATCGACCGCCAAGCTGGCTGCGTTCGAACAGATCCACAAGATTTTCAGGGCGGGGCCGGGGCCTGAAACCCGCCAGCCTTGGATCGGTCTCTTCGATCTCGGGTTCGCTTTCGAACCGCACCGGAGGTTCTGGGGGCTCTTTGGGCGGTGTGCCCTCGAAGACCAGAACTCCATCCGGGTTCAAGGTGCCTTCGGGGCTGGGTGTGACAAGCCCGCGTTCATCTAGATCGACAGGCTGGCCCGGAGCGCTGGGCAATGCCACCGTTTCGAAGGGAATGTCACCGTCCAGATTATCCAATGAGGGCAGCGCGACCGCATCCTGAGACAGATCCGCCCGGTCAACGGATGCAAGATACAGCTCATCCTCATCAAGCAGCACGGGCAACTGCAATGCACCGGGTGGGGCCGGTACAGTCCCTGTGAAATCGCGGAAGACGGTTTCGGCATCAGTCCCGGGACTGATCTGTTCCGGATCAACCGCAAGTGCCTCAAGAATTGCTTCATCCGTGGGCGTAAGGGCCTCGTCCTGCTTTGATGCCGGGTCAGGGTCGACTTCGGTAACGATATCTTCGACCCGTTCCGGTTCTACTTCGAGCGCTTCAAGGATGGCCGGGTCCGTTGGTGCGAGGTTTGATTCGGTGTCTGTCGCAGTATCGGGATCTGTCGAAGGTTCGGGGAGACTGGCGACCTGAGGCACGGGCGGCACCACGGCAGCAGGTTCTTGCTGAACCTGTTCAATCGGCAGGTCGCTATCCGGGTTTGACCGTATCAACGACCAGGCTCCAGCGACCATGCCGAGAACGACCGACGCTGCAATGGCAGGGATCGCAACTCGCTTCAGATCAAAAGATGTCTCATCGAGGTTTTCACCGATGGACTTTTCCACCGGGACCTGTGGCCGAAAATCCTCAGGCTCCACCTCGCCTGCAATTTGGTGAACGGGAACGGTTGGTTCTTCGGAGCCCGTGGTATCCTCGGTATCCTCGGTATCCTCGGTATCCTCGGTATCCTCGGTATCCTCGGTATCCTCGGTATCCTCGGTATCCTCGGTATCCTCGGTATCCGCAGTGTCAGGCGTTGCGTCGGCTTCAGATTGATCAGTCGTTGGGAATGAGGGGGCACGCTCTTCCTGCCGGAAGGGCAGATCGATGGACGGACCGGTCAGGGCGTCCCCGCCGGTCGTGCTGACGCAAAAGGTTCCGGGAATAAACCCGTGATCCGCCGCGAAGTCGCGCGCTTCATCCAGCGTCTGCCGGGCCACAGCCGCGACTTTCGTGACCGATCCTTCGGTGATTGTGGTGTAGGACAGTTCGTCCAGAGTATAGGGCGTAGCCTCTTCCAGCGCTTCGCGAACCTTTTGGTTCAGCTCTTCCGGGCTCAACCCCTCTGACTCGACGGTCAAAATCCGCACTTGGTCCGACGGGATGATCAACTTGCAGTTCAGATCATTTTCAATTGCGAATCCCTGATCGCGCAGCGCCTGAATCTGGTCATTCAGGTCCGGCGCATCCAGTGGCACAGATCCGATGCTGTACCAGTCGCCATCGGACTGGTGGTGCAAGGAAATCCCGTTTTCGGAAAAAGACAGCGCGAAGGCAGGTTTCATAATTCGTTGGAACCACAATTGTCAGTTTCAATGCAAACACCTTGGCATCCGCCCGGCGAGATTAGAGCAGGAACCCGCCGAGGGAAAGGAAAAGGCAAATTCTCCCCTTGCCCGGCAAAGCCCTGCCACCCCATGTATAAGGAAAGGCAAAAGGAGAGATCATCTTGAAGACACTTGCTTTTTTAGCCGCGATGACCGCTGCCGTTGCGGCGATGCCCGCCCATGCGGAAGAACGTCGCATCACCGTCAGCGGTACGGGCACGGCGCTGTCCGAGCCGGACATGGCCACCATCACGCTGGGCGTGACGAAACAGAACAAAGAGGCCTCGGCGGCGATGCAAGCGACGTCGGATGCGGTTGCGCAGGTTCTGAGCCGCCTGAACGAGTTGGGCCTTGAGGCGCGCGACATCCAGACCCGTGATCTGTCGTTGTCGCCGGTTTGGTCCGGCCGCAACAGCTCGGACGGAAGCGCGCCAGAAATCACCGGGTTTGTCGCCTCGAACCGTGTGTTTGTCCGGGTGCGCGATTTGGATAGTCTGGGGCAGATCATGGATGCTGTCATCCGTGACGGCGCAAATGACTTCGGCGGTCTGAGCTTCTCGGTTCAGGATTCAAAACCGCTGGAAGCCAAGGCCCGCGCGGATGCCGTCGCGGACGCCCGTGCCAAGGCCGAGCAACTTGCGCAAGCCGCCGGGGTTACTCTGGGGTCGGTCGTCTCGATAACGGATCAGAACGGTGGCATTCGACCCGTCGCGCAAATGCGCGAAATGGCCATGGCCGACGCTGGTGGCATTCCCGTGGCTGGTGGCGAGATTTCCGTATCGGTGAATATTTCGATGGTGTTCGAAATCTCTGAATGACGTTACTCGCGGGCTCGCAGCGGGTTTAGCTGCTGGCCCGATTCATCGAAATTCTCCGGCAATAGCCAGGCTTCGAACGCATCGCGGATGCGGGGCCATTCGCTGTCGATGATCGAGAACCAAGCCGTATCGCGGTTGCGGCCTTTGTAGTGGGTAGCCTGACGGAAAACACCTTCAAGGGTAAAGCCCAACCGCTCGGCCGCGCTGCGCGAGGGTGCATTCAATGCGTCGCACTTCCATTCGTATCGGCGATAACCCAATTCGTCGAAGACACGCCGCATCATCAGATACATGGTTTCGGTGGATTGCGGTTTGCGCTGCAGCAAGGGCGAGAAATGGATATGGCCCACTTCAATCGCCCCTGCTGCCGGTGCGATCCGAAGGTATGAGGCCATGCCGACCGGGGTTCCTATGGAATCCAGAACGGTGTGAAACATGGGATCGGCGTCCATGCAATTGGCTTGCACCCAGTTGACGAATTCTCTTTCATTTGCAAACGGCCCATAGGGCAGATAGGTCCAGTTGCGACCGTCTACGTCTTTGGCAAACGCCCGGTACAAGCCGGGCGCATGTCGGTTCACATCCAGCGGCACGACCGAGCAGAAACGACCCTGCATCGGCGTATAGGGCGGTGTCGGACGTGGAAAGACGTCAGGTACCGCAAAGCCGATGGGTTGCCCCAAATCGTTGATATCGTGCCACGAGGTCATGCGTCACGCGCTGGCCTTGGACAGGGCCTGATCCAGGTCGGCGATCAGATCGTCCGCGTCCTCGATGCCGATGGACAGGCGCACCACGTTGGGGCTGGCGCCGGCGGCCTCTTGCTGTTCCGGCGTCAACTGCCGGTGCGTGGTCGAAGCCGAATGGATAATCAGCGAGCGGGCATCGCCCAGGTTCGCGACATGGCTGAAGATTTCCAGCGCGTTGACCAGCTTGATACAAGCGTCATAGCCACCTTTGACGGCAAAGGTGAACAAAGCACCTGCACCGCGAGGATAGTGGTTTTTCACGCGGTCGTAGTAAGGCGACGAGGGCAGGCCCGCATAAGTGACGTATTCCACGCGATCGTCAGCTTCCAGCCAGGCCGCGATTTTCTGAGCGTTTTCCACATGCCGCTCCATCCGCAGGCTCAGCGTTTCAATGCCAAGCAATGTATAGTGCGCCGCCTGGGGGTTCATTGTCATGCCCAAATCCCTCAGGCCAACAGCGATGCTGTGGAAGGTAAAGGCCAGCGGGCCGAAGGTTTCGTGGAATTTCAACCCGTGATAGGCCGGCTCCGGTTCGCTGAGCGAGGGGAACTTTTCGTTTGCCGACCAGTCGAACTTGCCCGAATCAACGATACAGCCGCCGGTAACGGTGCCGTTGCCAGTCAGATATTTGGTGGTCGAATGCACGACCAAGGTGGCACCGTGCTCGATCGGGCGGCACAGGTATGGTGTGGCCGAGGTGTTGTCGACGATCAGCGGAACACCGGCCTCATCCGCCACATCTGCCAGCGCGCGGATGTCCGTGACGTAGCCACCGGGATTGGCGATGGATTCGCAGAACACCGCCCGGGTGTTTTCGCCGATGGCTGCTTTCACAGCGTCCAGATCGTCGGTGTCCACGAACTTTGCCGACCAGCCGAACCGTTTGATGGTCTGGCTGAACTGCGTGACCGTGCCGCCATAAAGGCGCGTTGAGGCGATCACGTTGCAGCCCGGCCCCATCAGCGGGAACAGTGCCATGATCTGGGCAGCATGACCCGACGAGCAGCAGACAGCGCCCACGCCGCCTTCCAGCGTCGCTATGCGCTCCTGCAGCACGGCGACGGTGGGGTTGGTCAGGCGGGAATAGATGAACCCCACCTCTTGCAGGTTGAACAGGGCCGCCGCGTGGTCGGCATCGCGAAACACATAAGCCGTGGTCTGGTAGATCGGTGTCTGACGGGCCCCGGTCGCGGGGTCGGGACGGGCCCCGGCGTGAATTTGCAGCGTGTCGAAACCGTAAGTAGGGCCGTCAGACATATTGATAATCTCCTGTTGGAATGTGTGTTGTTGAATCTCTAGGCCATTGGCGAACGTCACACAACGCTGCGTTTACCGCTGCCACAGGCCCTTTGACTTGATCGCCTTGCGGATTGCCTGCTCACGCTGGGGCAGGTTGTTCTGGTCGAACATCGCGCGGATCTTGGCGCCTTTGCCCTGAATGACGAGTTTCTTGATCGGGTCATAGGTTCGCAGTACTTTCTTGATCTTGTTCGGTGCTGCGACCGTTTCCAGCACTTCGATCACATGATCGCTTTCACGCGCGTAGAGCAGAGGGAACAGGCGATAGTGGCAGCTGATTGATCCGTCCAGCAGCCCATCGGGCAATGCATCGCGCCCACCTCCGAACGAATGGATGACCAGAGGCAGCGCCGCTTGATCCAGCCACGGGTCCAGGTTTTGTCCCGTCAACTCGGGGATTTCCTCATCCCGGATGGAGCGGGCGAAGTCCAGAAAGCGTTCGCCAAACCGGCGTGGGCATTTGTAGAAGAAATAGCCTGCGTTGAAGTACAAGTAACGCCGCCAGTAGTTCAGCGGTTGTGATGTGTCCTTCGAGCTTTCGAAATCCAGTCCAAACCGTTCATACATGGCCCGCCAGATGCCTTCATAACCCGGACCGTAAAGTGTGGGCTTGGGCCATGTGCCATCCACTTTCAGCGACGCGCTGGGGCGGTCATAATCAAACGGTACGTCCGTTAATTCGCCGGTGATCAGCGTGTCGCTGTCAAAGAAAACGAACGGCTCTCCCTCGGGCAGGGCTGACAGGGCTTCGATCTTGTTGCCCTGCGGATAGCTGTCGCCAAAAACCTTCGACTCGAACGGGACGATTTCAGCCCCCAGATGATCCAGAGCCTTCAGGACGTCCGCGTTTCGGATGCTGGGGTCTTGCTGCCAAAGGGGGCCGGGTTGCGGCACGGCCACCAGCAAACGGCCGGAAAACTGCGGCGAGGTGTAGCGCAGCGAAGCGGCAAACAGCACGGCTTCGAATTGCAGACGATTGTTTTGCCCGATGATGGCAACGTTGAATTTCGGGGACTTGGCCTGCATTCACGTGCTTTCTTGTTGAATATGTGGGTCGGGTCACTGCTGATCCGGAATTACAATAATGGGCATGGGTCGTCAAAACACGATCCGCGCCGAGGTTTGAAAATTCTGAATGACAAACCATGTACACAGGAGTGCTAGGTCAGGAGAACGCATATGCGGGTCAACGCAGATTTCACTAAACGAGTGGCCGTTCACTTCAACGATACCGAATGGGTCGCATCCCCCGCTGCCGGGGTCGAACGCAAGATGCTGGACAGGATCGGAGCGGAGGTGGCCCGCGCCACAACCATTGTCCGCTTTGCCCCCGGAAGCGCCTTTGATGCCCACACGCATGATGGCGGAGAAGAGTATCTGGTTCTCGAAGGTGTCTTTCAGGACGAAACCGGCGATTTTCCGGTTGGCAGCTACGTTCGCAATCCGCCGACCTCGTCACACACACCCTCGGCCAGTGACGGCGCAACCATTTTAGTGAAGCTACACCAGTTTGACCCGGCGGATCGGACAGAAGTGCGCCGCTCGATCAATGGCAAGGGCGACGTACACCTGTTTCAGGACGATCATGAGCAGGTTCAGGTTCAAGAATGGTCCGCGGGCGAGATCATCGAACTGGATGCAGCCAAAGGAATGGAAGTTTTCGTGATCAAGGGCAGCTTTTCGGAAAAGAGCGAGGAATTTTCGGCCTGGGACTGGCTGCGCCTGCCTCCGGGAACGCGGTCTGAAGCGACCGCTGGAGCGGATGGCGCCCGTGTCTGGATCAAATCCGGGCATCTTGATGGGATGCTCTGACCCAGGGATCGCCGTTTTTCAGTGCGTTTCTGCGAAAATCCGGGCCGAATTGCCCGGATTTTATATTTTTTGACCATTTGGCAAATTTTACCAATTGATAAAAAATCAGAATGTGGCAAGCTGGTGCCATAACAAACATATCTACAGGGAGTAGAGTGATGGCACAGGGCCAGATGGCACCCGGTATCGTCTCCGGGCGGCTTTCCAGCGATGAGCTGACCTCGAATTTTTCCGATCTGCATCCTCCTCTGGCCCCGCATGAGGCGGCCGTGGCGGCGGATCGCTGCTATTTCTGCTATGACGCGCCATGCGTGACGGCCTGTCCGACGGATATCGATATTCCGTTGTTCATTCGTCAGATTCAGGCCGGGCAACCGCAGGCGGCAGGGCGCACGATCCTAGAGCAGAACATTCTGGGCGGGATGTGCGCCCGGGTCTGCCCGACGGAAACCCTCTGCGAAGAAGCCTGCGTGCGCGAGGCCGCCGAAGGAAAGCCGGTCGAAATTGGTCGCTTGCAGCGCTACTCGACCGACACGGTCATGGCCTCCGGCGAACATCCGTTCGAACGGGAAACCCCCAGCGGCAAGACAGTTGCCGTCATCGGGGCAGGGCCGGCCGGGCTCGCTTGTGCTCACCGCCTGGCCATGCTGGGCCATGACGTGGTGATCCATGAATCCAAACCCAAGGCAGGCGGTCTCAACGAATATGGAATCGCGGCGTACAAATCGACCAACGACTTCGCACAGGCCGAGGTGGACTGGCTGCTGAAAATCGGTGGTATCGCGATCGAGACCGGGTCTGTCTTGGGCGAGACAATCTCGCTGGATGGTTTGTTGGAAAACTATGACGCCGTGTTCCTTTCGATTGGACTGGCAGGGGTCAATGCACTGCGGGTTGGGGGCATGGAAAAGGATGGCGTGCGCCCGGCGGTCGACTTCATTTCGGATGTGCGGCAGGCCAGCGACTTGGCAGATCTGCCCGTGGGTCGAAACGTGGTGGTGATCGGTGGTGGTATGACCGCAATAGATGCGGCCGTGAAATCCAAACTGCTGGGCGCCGAACACGTCACCATCGCCTATCGCCGAGGGCGCGATGCCATGGGTGCCAGCCGGTATGAACAGGATCTGGCAACGTCACACGGTGTTCGCATCATCTGTAACGTGCAGCCGGTGGCAGTTCACGGCAACGGGGCGGCGGCAGAGATCGAACTGGAATACACGACGAGCCAGGGCGGTAAACTGACTGGAACCGGTGAAACGGTCCGCGTACCCGCAGATCAGGTTCTGAAGGCGATCGGTCAGACGCTGGAAGGTGCGCCAGAAGGATTGGCGTTGGACGGTAACAAGATCGCTGTCGATGGCACCGGCAGGACGTCATTGGCTGGCGTCTGGGCCGGAGGGGACTGCGCCGCGGGTGGGGAAGACCTGACCGTGACGGCCGTGGCCGAAGGGAGAGATGCGGCGATGGACATCCACGCAACGCTCGTTTCGTGATAGGGTGGGGCATTCACCCCATCCCATTCGCTGCTGAGGTATTCTCATGTCCCAGATCGAACAAGCTGTCGCCCAACACTATACCACTGGTGCTCTGACCGAACGCGTGCGCGAAGCGCTTAAGGCAAGCGGGATTGATCCTGACGCGGCCACGGTCGCCGACCTCAAGGCCGGTGACGAATTCCATACTGGCGGCGTTCTGGCAACGGACAACCTGTTTGCGCAGCTTTCGCCGACGCACGCGACCCGCGTTCTGGATGTTGGATGCGGCATTGGCGGTACATCGCGCTATATTGTGGATCGGTATGACTCGACGGTGATCGGAGTCGACCTGACGCCGGAGTTCATCGAAACCGCCACTGCGCTGAGCGACCTGGTCGGGCATTCAGAAAAGGCCAGCTTTCATGTGGGCAGCGCGCTGGACATGCCTGTGCCGGATGCAGGGTTTGACCTGGCGGTCATGCTGCATGTCGGGATGAACATCGAAGACAAGGCCGGGCTTTTTGCCGAGGTCTCGCGGGCGCTGTCCACGGGCGGTACCTTTGCCTTGTTCGATGTCATGAGCGGAGAAGTGGACGAGCCGCTGGCTTTCCCACTTCCCTGGTCCACCGTGTCAGAGACGTCGTTCGTTCACGCGCCCGAAGTCTACAAAAACGCAGCGACAGCAGCGGGTCTTGAACTGGTGGCTGAGACCGACCGCACCGAATTTGCAATACAGTTCTTCGAGGAAGTCTTTGCAAAGATTGCCGAAACCGGTCCGGCCCCGTTGGGCATCCACCTGATGATGGGCGAAACAGCGCCCGAGAAGTTCCAAAACTACGTCACAAACCTCAGGGCCGGGCGCATTCGTCCGACCGAAATGATATTCAAGAAAACCGGCTGAGCCGGGAAGGGAGAAGCCATGGCCGATCTGACGACAAACTTTCTGGGTATTTCCAGCCCCAACCCCTACTGGCTGGCCTCTGCGCCGCCGACCGACAAGGAATACAACGTCCGCCGCGCATTTGAGGCCGGTTGGGGCGGCGTCGTGTGGAAAACGCTGGGGGCCGAGGGGCCTCCGGTCGTGAACGTCAACGGTCCGCGCTATGGCGCGATTTACGGGGCTGATCGTCGACTGCTGGGCCTCAACAACATCGAACTGATCACGGATCGTCCGCTTGAGGTGAACCTTGAGGAGATGGCGCGGGTCAAGGCGGATTACCCGGATCGCGCGCTGATCGCTTCGATCATGGTGCCGTGTGAGGAAGAGGCATGGAAAGCAATCCTGCCGCGCGTCGCCGAAACCGGCGCGGATGGGATCGAACTGAACTTCGGCTGTCCGCACGGGATGAGCGAGCGCGGCATGGGCTCGGCCGTGGGTCAGGTGCCGGAATATATCGAGATGGTCACCCGCTGGTGCAAGAAATACTATGACCGCCCGGTCATCGTGAAGCTGACGCCGAATATCACCGATATCCGCAAGCCTGCCACAGCTGCCAAGAATGGTGGGGCGGATGCAGTGTCGCTGATCAACACGATCAACTCGATCACCAGCGTCGATCTGGACACGTTCAGCCCCGAACCTTCCATTGATGGCAAGGGCAGCCACGGCGGCTATTGCGGCCCGGCAGTCAAGCCGATTGCCCTATCGATGGTGTCCGAGATCGCGCGTGACCCGGAAACCCACGGCCTGCCAATCTCGGGCATTGGCGGTGTCACGACGTGGCGGGATGCGGCCGAGTTTATCGCGCTGGGTTGCGGCACCGTGCAGGTCTGCACCGCAGCGATGACCTATGGTTTCAAGATCATCGACGAGCTGACGGCGGGGCTGTCGGAATGGATGGATGAAAAGGGATATTCCAGCATCGATGACGTCATCGGGCGCGCCGTGCCCAATGTCACTGACTGGCAGTATCTGAACCTGAACTACGTGGCCAAGGCCAAAATCGATCAGGATCAATGCATCAAATGCGGTCGTTGCTACGCAGCCTGCGAAGACACCAGCCATCAGGCGATTTCAGTTTCTCCCGACCGCGTATTCGAGGTGAAAGACGAAGAATGCGTGGCCTGCAACCTCTGCGTCGATGTCTGCCCTGTTGAAGGCTGCATCTCGATGGTTCCGATGACTGCGGGAGAGGTTGACCCGCGTACGGGTGAGGTGGTGCAACCGCACTATGCCAACTGGACGACCCATCCAAACAACCCGATGGCTAAAGCTGCGGAATAGTTAGCGCCTGCAATGGCTTATGACGGGAAGTGAATGAGGGCTGTGCGGCAGCCCTTTTTCATGGTGTCAGCAGTTTTCGATACATCGTGTCGATGAACGGCTCGGCGCCTTCAAAGGGATCTTCGTCACCTAGGATCGCCCGTACCTGTACGTCAAAATCGGCGTAATGCTGGGTCAGCGCCCAGATCGAAAAGATCAGGTGATAGGGATGCACTCGCGCGATCTTCCCTTGGTCAATCCAGCGGGTAAGTATCCTGGTTTTTTCATCCACCAGACGTTTCAGATCATTCGACAGAGCATCATGAATGCGAGGCGCCCCCTGAACCAGTTCATTGGCGAACAGGCGGCTTTCTCGCGGTAATTCGCGGCTCATCTGAAGTTTGCGATGAATATACGACAGAATCTCCTGAAGAGGGTCGCCGTCTTCATCCAGATCATGCAGTGGGGCCAGCCAAGTCTCCAGCAAGCCAGAGAGCAGGGCAGTGTGAATCGCCTCTTTCGACGGGAAATAATACAGTAGGTTTGGTTTGCTCAGCCCCGCTTCGGCCGCGATCTGATCTACGGTCGCTCCGCGAAACCCATGCGCTGAAAACACGTTCAGCGCAGCTTCGAGAATCGCGGCGCGGTTCTTTTTTTGAATTCTCGTCGGTGCGCGGTCTTTGGGCATGTTTCCTGGTCGTCTCTTTTTCCGCCAAGCGGGCATCAAATATGCCGAATTTTACGGCGGCGCCATGCAATTTCTTGACTGATGTCGAACCCGTGATAGCGTGAGTTTGACCAGATGGTCAAATCAAGACACCAAAAGCGAGCCAAATCGCAAGCAACAGGGATAAGACAATGGCAGCTCCAGCTCAGAATCTCAGGATAAATGGCGACAGGCTATGGGACAGTCTGATGGAGATGGCCAAGATCGGCCCCGGTGTCGCGGGCGGGAATAATCGACAGACCCTAACGGATGAAGATGGCGAAGGGCGCGCTTTGTTTCAGAAATGGTGCGAAGATGCCGGCTGTACCATGGGCCTTGATCAGATGGGGAACATGTTCGCGCGGCGAGAGGGGACCGATCCCGAGGCACTACCGGTTTATGTCGGATCGCACCTCGACACCCAGCCCACCGGAGGGAAATACGACGGCGTTTTGGGGGTATTGGGCGGGTTGGAGATTATTCGGACGCTCAACGACCTGGGCATCAAAACGAAGCATCCGATCGTGGCGACGAACTGGACCAATGAAGAGGGCACGCGCTATGCCCCGGCCATGTTGTCGTCGGGTGTTTTTGCCGGTGTTCACACGCAGGACTGGGCTTATGAACGTGAGGATGCAGAGGGCAAGAAGTTCGGAGACGAACTCAAGCGCATCGGCTGGCGCGGAGACGAGGAAGTCGGCGCGCGCAAGATGCACGCGTTCTTCGAGCTGCATATCGAACAGGGACCAATTCTGGAGGCCGAAGGAAAGGATATCGGTGTCGTTACACATGGCCAGGGCCTGAGCTGGACGCAGATCACGATAACCGGCAAGGATGCCCACACCGGTTCGACCCCGATGCCAATGCGCAAGAATACCGGCCTGGCGATGGCCCGCGTGCTGGAAAAGGTCGACGAGATCGCCTGGTCCCATGCCCCCCATGCGGTTGGCGCGGCCGGGCATATCGATGTTTATCCCAACTCGCGCAACGTGATACCGGGCAAAGCCGTGTTCACGGTGGATTTCCGTTCGCCCGAACTGCAGGTGATCAAGGACATGGAAAACCGCCTGCGTGTGGCGGCCGAGGATATTGTCGAAGACATGGGGCTGGAGATCGAATTCGAAAAAGTCGGCGGCTTTGACCCGGTGAAATTTGACGAAAACTGCGTGGCGGCCGTGCGGGATGCCGCCGAGCGGCTGGGTTATTCGCATACCAATATCATCTCGGGCGCCGGTCATGACGCCTGCTGGATCAACCGCGTGGCACCAACGGCGATGGTGATGTGTCCTTGCGTCGACGGGCTGAGTCATAACGAAGCCGAAGAAATCAGCAAAGACTGGGCCACAGCAGGTGCTGACGTTCTGTTTCACGCTGTCGTTGAGACGGCAGAGATCGTCGAATAGGGGGCGCTGCCCCCGTCGCCCGGAGGGCGACTCCCCCGGGATATTTTTGGCCAGATGAAGCAAGCGGCGCAGACCGCATCAGGGAGTTTAAAATGAGTACTGTGATCAAGAACGGAACCATCGTTACCGCCGATCTGACTTACAAGGCGGACGTGAAGGTCGAAGAGGGAGTCATTTCCGAGATCGGACCCAATCTGAAGGGCGATAAGGAGTTGGATGCCACCGGATGTTATGTGATGCCGGGTGGGATCGATCCGCATACGCATCTGGAAATGCCGTTCATGGGGACCTATTCCAGCGATGATTTCGAAAGCGGCACGCGAGCGGCGTTGGCAGGCGGCACCACGATGGTGGTCGATTTCGCGCTGCCCAATCCCGGTGAAAGCCTGCTGGATGCGCTCAAGCGTTGGGACAACAAATCTACCCGCGCGAACTGCGACTATTCTTTCCACATGGCGGTCACATGGTGGGGGGAACAGGTCTTTGACGACATCAAGACGGTGATCGAACAGCGCGGTATCAATACGTTCAAGCACTTCATGGCCTACAAGGGCGCCTTGATGGTCAATGATGACGAGTTGTTTGCATCCTTCAAGCGATTGGCCGAGCTGGGTGGTATCGCCATGGTGCACGCCGAAAACGGCGATGTGGTCGCCGAGCTTCAGGCCAAGCTGATGGCGGAAGGCAATACCGGCCCCGAGGCGCATGCCTATTCCCGCCCGCCGCAGGTCGAGGGTGAGGCCACCAACCGCGCCATCATGATCGCGGACATGGCCGGTGTACCGCTCTACGTCGTGCATACCTCCTGCGAGGAGGCGCACGAAGCGATCCGCCGTGCCAAGATGCTGGGCAAACGAGTGTGGGGCGAACCGCTGATCCAGCATCTGACGCTGGATGAAAGCGAATATTTCCACCATGACTGGGATCATGCCGCGCGTCGGGTCATGAGCCCGCCTTTCCGCAACAAGCAACATCAGGATAGTCTTTGGGCAGGTCTGCAATCCGGATCCTTGAGCGTTGTCGCCACCGACCACTGCGCCTTTACGACCGAGCAGAAGCGCTATGGCGTGGGCGATTTTACCAAAATTCCGAACGGGACGGGCGGCCTTGAAGACCGTATGCCGATGCTTTGGACACATGGCGTCGGTACAGGACGTCTGACGCCGAACGAATTTGTCGCGGTTACATCAACAAACATTGCCAAGATATTGAATTGCTATCCAAAAAAAGGTGCGGTTCTTGTCGGTTCCGATGCCGACCTTGTGGTTTGGGATCCTGAGAAGACCAAGACGATCAGTGCGGACACGCAGCAATCCTCGATCGATTACAACGTCTTCGAAGGCAAAGAGGTCAAGGGACTGCCGCGCTTTACACTGACACGCGGTCAGGTTGCCGTGCATGACGGTGAGATCCGTACTCAGGAAGGCCATGGTGAATTTGTTGCGCGCGAGCCGAACAGCCACGTCAACAAAGCACTGAGCACCTGGAAAGAGCTTACCGCGCCCCGGCCGGTGGAGCGATCAGGCATTCCGGCGACGGGCGTTTGAATTGTTGGGACCGCTGGACTGGCGGCCCGAATACCACTCTTTTCAAGGCAATGGAATGAACACTGAAAGTACCACCCAGCCTGTAATCGAGGCAAGGAAGCTGGACCTGACCTTCCAGACCAATGACGGGCCAATCCATGCGCTCAAGGACGTCAACCTGACCATCGACAAGGGTGATTTCGTCAGCTTCATCGGACCGTCGGGCTGTGGCAAGACGACGTTCCTGCGCTGCGTCGCGGCCCTTGAAACACCGACAGGGGGTACATTGACCGTCAACGGTATGACGCCGGATGAGGCTCGACGGAACCGGGCCTACGGGTATGTATTTCAGGCGGCTGGCCTCTATCCTTGGCGCACCATTGCCAAAAACATCAAGCTTCCGCTTGAGATCATGGGCTACTCGTCAGCGGAGCAGAATGAGAGGGTTAGGAACGTTCTGGAACTGGTTGATCTGGAAGGATTCGGCGGTAAGTTTCCCTGGCAGCTTTCCGGCGGGATGCAGCAACGGGCCAGCATTGCGCGGGCTTTGGCGTTCGATGCGGATATTCTGCTGATGGACGAACCCTTTGGAGCATTGGATGAAATCGTACGCGATCACCTTAATGAGCAGCTACTGGCGTTGTGGGCGCGAACGGAAAAGACCATCGGTTTTGTGACGCATTCGATCCCCGAGGCGGTGTATCTCAGCACCAAGATCGTGGTGATGAGCCCGCGTCCGGGACGGATCACCGATGTGATCGACAGCCCTCTTCCGAAGGAGAGGCCGTTGGATATTCGCGACACGCCGGAATTCATAGAGGTTGCCCATCGCGTGCGCGAAGGCCTGCGGGCGGGGCATTCCTATGATGACTGACGGAACAGTGAAACCGGGGGTGCCATGAAGAACCTTGTGCCAATACTCGCGGTGCTCGCTGCGATCGTCGGGCTGTGGTACGCGGCAGTGGCGCCGATGAATATCCGCATCGCTTTGGATCAGGCCGAGAGGTCCGGAGAAACTGTTACGCCTGACACGTCGCGCGCGCGACGCGAACATTCGGTTTGGTACTTGATGGCGACCAATTCGGCGCAGATTTCACGGGGCTACGCGCTGGATCGTCCGCGTCTGCCGACTCCGGTGCAGGTGGGGCAGGAGTTGTGGAAAACAACCGGCGAGATGGTCGCCAAGGGTCGGGCATTTTCCAAGCGGTCCTTGATCTATCACGCGGGCATAACGCTTCAATCCACCCTGTGGGGTTTCCTTCTGGGGACAACGCTTGGCATTCTGGCCGCCGTCGCAATCGTCTATTCCCGCGTGGCGGACATGAGCCTCATGCCCTGGGCGATCATCAGCCAAACGGTCCCAATCGTTGCCCTGGCACCGATGATCATCGTGGTCAGTTCTCAGGTGGGTATCGAAGGGCGCGGAGTGCCAAAAGCCATCATTTCAGCTTACCTGTGTTACTTTCCCGTCCTTGTCGGGATGGTCAAAGGGTTGCGGTCACCATCGCCGCCGCAGTTGGATTTGCTGAAAACCTACAGCGCGTCGGGCGCTCAGGGGTTTTTCAAGCTGCGTCTGCCGTCGTCGGTGCCCTACCTGTTCACTTCGTTGAAGGTTGGTATTGCGGCCGCGCTGGTTGGTGCCATCGTTGGCGAGTTGCCGACCGGTGCGGTCTCGGGTCTTGGGGCCCGGATACTGATCGGCGATCAGTTCGGTACGCCTCTTGCGATTTGGGCGGCGTTGCTGGCGGCGGCTATTCTGGCCGGGTTGCTTGTCACTTTGCTGGACCTCCTGCAGCGTCTGGCGCTGCGTCGGATGGGGATGAACACATGACCTGGCTTTCGTTTTCTTTGCTGTTCTGGGGGCTGGCCTGGTGGGCCAATTACCGGGTCGCCATATCAAAATACCGATCGACCCGGGGGGCACGGGTTCTTGTTCCGGTGCTGTTCGGCGTGACCCTGCTGGTACTGTGGGAAGGGTTGGTGCGCGGGCTCGACGTGTCGCCCGTCATCTTGCCGCCGCCCTCCGACGTGGCGGACGAGTTCATCAGGTCCTCTCACATCCTTTGGGAGGATTTCAAGCAAACCGTATTCAAAGGCGCGCTGACAGGGTTTGCCATCGGATGTACAACTGCATTTGCTTGTTCGATTGCCATAGACCGGTCGTCTTTTTTGACCCGAGGCCTGCTGCCCATCGGGAACTTTGCCGCCGCCCTTCCCATCGTCGGCATCGCACCAATTCTGGTGAGCTGGTTTGGTTTCGACTGGCATTCCAAGGCTGCGGTTGTCGTGGTGATGGTGTTTTTCCCTATATTGGTCAATACTGTGCAGGGCCTGCGTGAGGCAGACGCCATGCAGCGTGATCTGATGCGGACATATGCTGCCGGTTATTGGCAAACCCTGCTGAAACTGCGCTTGCCGGCCGCGATGCCATTTGTCTTCAATGGGCTGAAGATCGCGACGACGCTGGCTTTGATCGGGGCTATCGTGGCCGAGTACTTTGGCTCTCCGACGCGCGGGATGGGTTTTCGCATCTCCACCGGTGTCGGCAGTCTGGAAATTGATCTGGTCTGGGCTGAAATCACCGTGGCGGCGCTGGCCGGGACAGTGTTCTACGGACTTGTCGCGGCCATCGAAAAGACGGTGACATTCTGGCATCCGTCGCAGCGTGGATAAGAAAAGGAAATTCAACAGACCCCGGTAACGGGGCACAACAAGCAACTAGGAGAAATGAAGATGAACAAGCTACTCAGCGGGGCGGTTGCCGCCTTTAGCCTGGCAGCCAGCGCGGCGCTGGCAGCGGACGAGGTGACACTGCAATTGAAATGGGTCACTCAAGCGCAGTTCGCAGGCTATTACGTGGCCAAGGATAAGGGATTCTATGAAGAAGAAGGGCTGGACGTCACCATTCTGCCGGGCGGTCCAGATATCGCGCCGACACAGGTGATAGCTGGCGGTGGCGCTGACGTGACCGTGGAATGGATGCCAGCCGCGCTGGCGGCGCGCGAAAAGGGCCTGCCGCTGGTCAATATCGCGCAACCGTTCAAAAGCTCGGGCATGATGCTGACCTGCTGGAAAGACGCCGGTATTTCCACTCCCGAAGACCTCAAGAACCGTACCTTGGGGGTCTGGTTCTTCGGCAACGAATTCCCGTTCATGAGCTGGATGAGTCAACTTGGCATCGACACAGGCGGCAAGAGCGATAACGGCGTCGAAGTCCTGAAGCAGGGCTTTAACGTAGATCCTCTGCTGCAACGTCAAGCCGATTGCATCAGTACCATGACCTACAACGAATACTGGCAGGTCATTGACGCGGGCGTCAGCCCGGACGAACTTGTCACCTTCAAATACGAAGACCAGGGCGTCGCGACGCTGGAGGACGGTCTTTATGTTCTGGAAGAAAACCTGGGCGATGCCGCCTTTGTCGACAAGATGGAGCGATTTGTCCGCGCCTCGATGAAGGGCTGGAAATACGCCGAGGAGCATCCGGATGAGGCGGCCGACATCGTTCTTGAAAACGACGCAACCGGCGCCCAGACCGAAGAGCACCAGAAACGCATGATGGGTGAAATTGCCAAGCTGACGGCCGGTTCAAACGGCGCGCTTGATCCTGCGGATTTCGAACGTACGGTCGAGACATTGCTGGCAGGCGGCTCTGACCCTGTTATTACCAAGCAGCCCGACGGCGCCTGGACTCATCAGATTACGGATGCTGCGCTGAACTGATAGCGACCCCAGTAGGACCAGGGAACGCGGCCCCGAATGTGGGCCGCGTTTCTCATTTCAGATGTCGGAAATGTTCCTGTACTTGGTGTGGAAACAGGTTAGTATTATTCTGAAATTTATGGCATTTCACGCAGAATGCTTTGTCAACGGTAGAAAATGCAGGGATTTGCAACTGAATTCAGCTCGGCATTGACTCTGATCCTGAATGGCGACTCAGAGCTGTGGGCAATTGTGCTGCTGTCACTGGAAGTTTCCATCTTTGCAGTCCTGATTTCGGCCTTGATCGGGATGCCTGTTGGCGCTGCCTTGGCGGTTTCCCGGTTTCCGGGGCGGCGGGTCTTGATCGTTTTGATGAACGCCTTGATGGGGTTCCCTCCGGTGGTTGTCGGCCTGCTGGTCTATTTGATGCTGTCGCGCTCGGGCCCGCTGGGTGTGCTGGAACTGCTTTACACTCCGACCGCCATGATTATCGCTCAGGTGGTTTTGGTCACTCCGATCATTGCTGCTCTGACTCGGCAGGTGGTCGAGTTGCTCGCCGAGGAGTACGCCGAACAGTTGCGGTCTTTGGGCGTGTCCCGTCTGGCCTCGGTTCCGGTCCTGCTGTGGGATGCCCGTCTGGCGCTGGTGACTGCGTTGTTGGCCGGTTTTGGGCGCGCGATCGCAGAGGTCGGCGCGGTGATCATCGTTGGCGGGAATATCAACCACGTCACACGTGTGATGACGACGACGATTGCACTGGAAACGTCCAAGGGCAATCTGGCACTGGCGCTTGCGCTGGGGGCCATCCTGATTGGCATTGCCATAGCCGTGAACGCATTGGTCAGCAGCTTGAGCCTGCGTGCCGAGCAAGAGGGGTTGCGTCATGCGTGATCTGGTAACCGGCATTTCTGACGGGCTTGAGGTTCAGGGATTGCGCATCGCGCGTAAGGGCAAGATTTTGCTGGATGTCCCTCGGCTGATGCTGGATGGACCCGGTCCGACATTGATCCTAGGTCCAAACGGGTCAGGCAAGAGCCTTTTGCTGCGGTGCCTGCACGGCCTGATTTCGCCGGGTCGTGGAAAAGTGCTGCAGAACGGCACGCCGTTAAACGCGGATCACAAGGCGCGACAGGCCATGGTGTTTCAGAGCCCGGTGTTGTTGCGTCGGTCGGTCGCTGCAAATCTGGATTTTGTTCTGAAGCGTCGGGGGCTGTCTCGCGCGGAACGAAAACTGAAAATTGCCGACTCATTGTTCGAAGGCGGGCTGGACGACAAAGCGCGTCAGGCCGCGAGATCGTTGTCAGGGGGCGAGGCGCAACGGCTGGCTATTCTGCGCGCGCTGGCAACCGGGCCCGAGACGCTGTTCTTGGACGAGCCAACCAGTGCACTGGACCCTGGTGCGACGCAAAAGATCGAAGACATGATCCTGCGGGCTTCCGAGCGTGGTGTGCGGGTTGTGATGGTGACGCATGACATCGGGCAAGCCCGCCGATTGGCGGACGATGTGGTGATGATGCAAGGTGGGCAAGTGGTCGAACACGGCGCGGCCCGACAGGTGCTGGAGAAGCCGTCAAGCCCGGCGGCACGCCGATATCTGGCTGGCGGGTTGGTCACGTAATTCAAACACACGGAGAAATCGATGTTCCGCGCAACACTCAGCGCTGTCATGATCGCGCTTGGCCTAGCAGCTGTGCAGGCTGTGGCCGAAGAACCGTTCATCGTTGTCCAATCGACCACTTCGACACAGAACTCCGGTTTGCTGGATTACATCTTGCCGGGGTTTGAGGCCGAGACAGGGATAGATGTCCGCGTGGTTGCCGTCGGTACGGGTCAGGCGATCCGAAATGCGATCAACGGAGACGCGGACGTTCTTCTTGTTCATGCCAAACCGGCCGAAGAACAGTTTGTCGCCGATGGCTGGGGCGTTGAACGTCTGGACGTGATGTATAACGACTTTGTCCTTGTCGGTCCGAAGTCCGACCCGGCAAAGGTCAATGGCGGCGATGATATTGTGGCCGCCCTGACAGCCATTGCGCAGGCCGAGGTTCCGTTTGCCTCGCGCGGGGATGACAGTGGAACCCATAAGGCAGAGATGAGCCATTGGGCCGCGACTGGCGTCGATCCGACCGGAGCATCCGGCACCTGGTATCGCGAGACGGGATCGGGAATGGGCGCCACGCTCAACGTCGCCAGTGGAATGGGGGCTTATACGCTGACCGACCGGGCGACGTGGCAATCTTTCGGAAACAAAGGCGCTTTGGATGTCATGATCGAAGGCGATCCACGCTTGTTCAACCAATATGGTGTGATCCTTGTGAACCCTGAAAAGCACGCCGGTGTCCGGGCGGCTGCCGGGCAGCGGTTTATCGATTGGTTGACCGGGCCTGACGGCCAGGATGCAATCGCGTCCTACAGCCTTGACGGAGAACAGTTGTTTTTCCCGAACGCGCAGTGACCGGGGCCTGTTCCCCCGCACGCTGCCTGAAAGCTTTGGCAGCTACAAAGTTTATCAGCCACTTGCGCCGTTGTGATGGATTTGGCCCAACCCGTTGATGTCGTACCCGCCAAGTTCTGTTGCACGGGTCAAAAAGCGGTCGTTTTGCAGAAAGCTCAGGAGCTTTTGCATGGGCGCGTCAAAATACGCGCGTCGCCAGATGGCCAGATCCAACCTTTCGATGTGGGTGGGGACAAAGGTTAAGCCATGAAACCGGGCGAGGGCGCCCAGACCAAAACCGGCCTCGGCCTTGCCGTCGCGCAAAGCAGTGGCAAGTTCCTCTTCGGTGCGGGCACAGTCGGGAAGGGGGTCAAGATCGGCGCGGCTCAGCCCATTTGCCGTAAGCTGGGCGTCGAACAGGTGCTGGCTGGCGGCGCTGTCCTGCCGCAGGATAACTCTGCGACCCTTGAGGTCCTGAAAACCTGAAATGCCATCAGTTCCGGGCGCCAGCAGCAGCCCTCGCTGACGTTGAGCGACTTCGAACAAAACTACTGGCGCCTCGCCAAGGGCATCGCGCAAGGATTGTGTGTTGAACCCATCGCTTTCGTGGATGTGAAGTGCCGCAGCCTGGGCATTGCGGTCATTCAATCGGTTGAGCCCATCAAACGAACCGTCATAGTAAGTCGCCAGCCCCGACCCGCTTTCGCGCAATGCCCAGTCCAACAAGGGGTCATGGCTGCCTGCAACAATTGGCGGCAACGGCGGCTCGGCGACCTGTGGCCCGGATCGGGACGCGTTCAGCCAGGCAACGATCTCGGCCTTGGGGAAAAGCAGTTTGCCCATCGCCCGAACGCACGGGATTTCACCCGAGGAAGCGAGGTCATAGGCTTTCCGCTCGCCGATGCGCAGCAGATCGGCCAGTTCACGGGTGGTCAGATACTGGGACATTCAGTCGAGACGCACAGCCGAACCTGTGCCCGCATCCGCCGCGCTGAAGCCAATTTGGTTCAGCACATAGGGGGCTGCGACGGTTATCACTGCCATCGCTGCGACGGCGGCAAGAAAGGCTTTCATAGTCTCCTCCGGCTCAGTCCTCGGGCGCTGTGGCGCGCCGCAGAAAGGCAATCAGATCGATCCGGTCCTGAGGGGCCGTGATCCGCTGCATCGGCATCTTTGACCCCGGAATGTAGTGATCCGGTCCTTCATCGAACAGGGCGTTTATCGTGTCTTCATCCCAAATGATATCAGAGTCTTGCAGGATGTCCGAGTACAAATATCCCGCCACGGAACCCGCCGGTCGCCCAAAAACTCCATGCAAAGTAGGACCCGCCCGCCTTTGTCCGTCGGGGGTCAGGCTATGGCAAATCGAGCACTTGCGGGCGAATTGCCGTTCGCCGTTCTCCATCTCTTCGGGCTGCTTCAGGAATTCCGGGTGGTCCGAGGCCATCTGTGTATGGTCCCCGAGCGAAGCAACAGGCCAACTGTACATTGCTTCATCGATACCTCCGGCGTGAATATTCTGACCATCGGTTGAAAACGCCAGTGCCCAGACCGGCCCTCGCAGCGTTGCCCTAAAATCCTGTGCAATGCGCCAGTCTGCCGTGTCAATCACCATGATGTACCCTTGGCCATCTCCTACGGCCAGCATCCGACGATCCGGGCTGAGCGCCAATGCGAGGATCGGACGACGTCCAAGGGTAAAGTCTCGTTCCTCTCCGGTCGTCAGATCGCGAATTCGGGTGACGCCATCAACAGCCCCGTAAGCGATCCAATTGTCATGCGGGTTCAGAATAAGTTCGTTGATGCCGAATCCGTGCTCGACCAACTTTTCGCGCTCGTGCCCGGTGCTCACGTCCCAAACGCGCAGGGTCCCGTCCATGCCAGCCGAATACAGTTGCGACCCATCTGGCGAGAAGACGACCGCATTCACACCGCTGCCGGTTGGGCCGAGTGACTTGGAATCGGAGCCGTCGATGGACCAAACTCCGATGGTTCCGTCCCAACTTGCCGTTGCGACATGGGTCTTGGACGCGGCGATTTCGACAATTTTGCCCGCGTGCTGTCCAACGACCTGTCCGCCGGGCCAGCGCCTCAAGGTAAAGTCATCACCAGCCGAGTAGACTGCTGTTCCGTTGAAAACGACCGTGTTGACGGCTGCCTCGTGGCCTTCCAGCCATTCGGGTTTGCGTTCGGACCAAATACCGACCGAATTGTCGAAACTGGCCGTCGCAATTCGCCCATCTGACGAGGTGGCGATCCCCATGATCGGGCCGCCATGCCCCTTCAGGGTATAGAATTCGGCCGATGCAGGCAGAGGCAGCAACGCCAGAACACACAGCAGAGTGCGCATTTACTCTGCGGGCGAAGCCGCACTCTTGCCGGCCTCGTTTTCCTGCACCTCTTCCAGCCAGAGCGCGTGATGCTCGCGCGCCCATTGCTCCTCGACTTCGCCGGAGCCCATAGCGTCGAACGCACCTTCCATTCCAACCGAGCCGAGGTAGATGTGGGCTATGATGATGGCAATGAAAACATAGGCAATCATCACGTGCCAGACTTGCGCGTATTGCATCTCTTCCTGCGGCGACATTTGCACCGGCAGGTTCAGGCCCAGCATCTGGGGAAGGCCAGTCGCGTTGGCGATCGAGAAGGTCTTGGCAAACAACGGCATCTCGAACGGGAACAGCAGTGACAGGCCGGAAAGGCTGATCGAGACACCCAGAAGGATGCACAGCCAGAAGATGATTTTTTGCCCGGCATTGAATTTCTTGGCGGGTGGATGGCTGCCTTTGGTGAACAGGCCTCCTCCGGCTGCAAGCCATCGAAGGTCAGTGCGGTTCGGTATGTTATGGGCGACCCAGTTCACCGTGATGATGATCAGACCCAGCATAAAGGCCCAGGCAAGGTTGTTATGCAGCCATTTGCACGCTTGTGCGATGGTGGCGAAGCCTTCCTTGCCGAAGATCGGGATCAGGAAATCGCGCCCATAGAGGGTCAGCAACCCGGTAAGGCCAAGGATCAGGAAAGAGCCAGCGAACAACCAATGTCCGAACCGCTCAAAACCGGAAAATCTGGTAACTGTGCGTCCCGTCTTGTTGCCGTCGATCCGGATTTTCCCCCGGATCAGGAAGAACAGAAGCAAGACAACCAGCATTCCGCCCAGAATGTATGTACCATATTCACGCAACGGACCCGTGCGGAAATTCAACCACCACATTCCACCGTCCTGAATCAAAACACTGGCCGCAGGCCCTTTGGACGAGACGGTAACATCAGCGGAACCGTAGCGCAGAGCGCGGTACACATCGCTGTCCGAGGCGACACCGCGCGTTCCAAGCTGGCCCAGCAGACCCTCTGCATTGCCTTGCCCGGTGTTTTCGGATCGATAGCTGTTGTCCACTTTCTCGCCGCGCTGTCGGGCCAGAATATCTTCCAAAGTCGTCGCGCCGCCTGTCGCGGCGCGTTCGTCTGGGGGCGGCGCTGGGGTTACTGACTGGGCCAGAACGGCTTGAGTCATCCCTAGCGAGAACAGAAAAGCGATGAAAAGGCGGAACATCTGAACCTCGGTCAAAATCCCTGATCAGGCGACCCACGATTGCGGGTCGCCTGTTTGGTTCAAGAAAACGGTCTTAGCCGTCCTTCTGGTCGTAGGCCGTGCCCCAACCCCAGGCGCCCGAGCCAAACCCGCGCGCAACGACGCGTTCGCGGTAGATGGCTGACACCACGTCGCCGTCACCGGCGAGCAGGGCCTTGGTGGAACACATCTCGGCGCAGATGGGCAGTTTGCCCTCGGCGATCCGGTTGCGACCGTATTTTGCGAACTCTGCAGTCGAGTGGTTTTCCTCGGGGCCGCCGGCGCAGAAGGTACATTTGTCCATCTTGCCGCGCGATCCGAAGTTGCCCGCCTGCGGGTATTGCGGCGCGCCAAAGGGGCACGCATAGAAGCAATAGCCGCAACCGATGCACAGGTCCTTGGAGTGCAGGACGACCCCTTCTTCGTTCTGATAGAAGCAGTCGACCGGGCACACCGCCATGCAGGGCGCATCCGAACAATGCATGCAGGCCACCGAGATCGAGCGTTCGCCCGGGTTGCCGTCATTGATCGTCACCACCCTGCGGCGGTTGATGCCCCATGGGACCTCGTGCTCGTTCTTGCACGCGGTGACGCAGGCGTTGCACTCGATGCAGCGTTCAGCGTCGCAGAGAAACTTTGCTCTAGCCATTAATCGTCCTCCTTACGCTGCCGAGATCTTGCAGAGAGTCGCTTTGGTCTCCTGCATCTGGGTCACTGAGTCATAGCCATAGGTCTGGGCGGTGTTGGAACTTTCACCCAGTACGTAGGGATCAGCGCCTGCGGGGTATTTGTGCCGCAGGTCTTCACCCTGGAAATGGCCACCGAAGTGGAACGGCATGAAGGCCACGCCGGCACCGACCCTGTTGGTCAGCATCGCCATCACCTTGACCTTGCCACCTTCGGGACCTTCGACCCAGACCTGTTGCCCGTCACGAATACCAAGGTTGTTGGCATCACGCGGGTTGATCTCGACGAACATGTCCTGCTGCAGCTCGGCCAGCCACGGGTTTGATCGGGTTTCCTCACCGCCGCCTTCATATTCGACCAGACGACCTGACGTCAGGATTATCGGGTAATCCTTTGAAAAGTCATTCTTCTGGATCGACGCATAAAGGGTGGGCAGGCGATAGGCCTGACGGTCCTCGTAGGTGGGATAATCCGCCACCAGATCGCGCCGATTGGTATAGAGCGGCTCGCGATGCAGTGGGATCGGATCCGGGAAGGTCCAGACGACCGCGCGGGCTTTGGCGTTCCCGAAGGGCGCACAGCCATGCTCGATCGCGACCCGCTGGATGCCGCCCGAAAGGTCGGTTTTCCAGTTGGTCTCTGGTCCCGCAACGGCGTCAATGGCCGCGCGTTCCTCGGCCGTCAGGTCACCGTCCCAGCCAAGGTCCATCAGCATCTGCATCGTGAATTCGGGATATCCATCCTGAATTTCCGACCCAACGCTATAGACCCCTTCGGCCAGCAGGTTGTCGCCATCGCGTTCCACGCCGAAACGGGCGCGGAAGGTCAGGCCGCCTTCGGCCACCGGTTTGGACATGTCATAGAGGTTCGGTGTCCCCGTATGACCCATTTCCGGTGTTCCCCAGCAGGGCCAGGGCAGGCCGTAGTACTCGCCGTCGTTCGGGCCGCCGATGGCCTGCAGCGTGGTTCTGTCGAACGTGTGCTGGTTGGCCATGTGGCTTTTCAGACGTTCCGGCGACTGACCGGTATAGCCGATGGTCCAGAGACCCCGGTTGAACTCACGCGTGATGCTTTCAACATTCGGGGTTTCCGGGTCGTCCATCTCGATATTGCGGAAGAACCGATCTGCCCATCCGAACTTGTTGGCGAACTTGGCCATGATGACCTCGTCCGGCAGGCTTTCGAACAGCGGTTCCACCACCTTGTCACGCCATTGTAGCGAGCGGTTCGACGCCGTGACCGAGCCACGGGTTTCGAACTGCGTACAGGCGGGCAACAGGTAAACGCCATCGGTGCGGTCATGCAGAACGGCCGAGACAGTGGGATACGGGTCGATCACGACCAGCATATCCAGCTTCTCCATCGCCGTTTTCATCTCCGGTCCCCGAGTTTGCGAGTTCGGAGCATGACCCCACAAGACCATGGCGCGGACGTTGTTGTCCTGATCCATGTTTGCCGGGTCTTCCAGAACACCGTCTATCCAGCGAGAGACCGGGATGCCGCGTTCGTTCATCAGCGGCTTGTCCTTGCCTTCCTTGTCCTTGATCGTGGCGAACTGACCTTTCAGCCAATCGACATCTTCACCCCAGACACGGCTCCAATGTGCCCATGCGCCGTTCGACAGGCCGTAGTAACCAGGCAGAGTGTGGGACAGAACACCAAGGTCCGTCGCGCCCTGCACGTTGTCATGGCCACGGAAGATGTTGGTGCCACCCCCCGAAGTGCCCATGTTGCCAAGCGCAAGCTGAAGCACGCAGTAGGCGCGGGTGTTGTTGTTGCCGTTGGTGTGTTGCGTACCACCCATGCACCAGATCACTGTGCCGGGACGGTTGTTGGCCATGGTGCGTGCAACACGCTTCAGCTGCGAGCCCGGGGTGCCGGTGACGCGTTCGACCTCATCCGGGTTCCACTTGGCAACTTCTTCGCGGATCTGGTCCATGCCCCAGACACGGGTGCGGATGAACTCTTTGTCCTCCCAACCGTTGTCGAAGATGTGCCACAGGATGCCCCAGATCAGGGCAACGTCTGTGCCGGGGCGGAAGCGGACATATTCATCCGCATGCGCCGCGGTGCGCGTAAAGCGCGGGTCGCAGACGATCAGCGGAGCATTGTTCTGCTCTTTCGCGCGCAGAACATGCAGCAGCGAGACGGGGTGCGCCTCGGCCGGGTTGCCGCCGATGATGAAGATGGCCCGAGAGTTATGGATGTCATTATACGAATTGGTCATGGCGCCGTAGCCCCATGTATTCGCAACACCCGCAACAGTGGTCGAGTGGCAGATACGGGCCTGATGGTCCACGTTGTTCGTGCCCCAATAGGCGGCGAACTTGCGGAACAGATAGGCCTGTTCGTTGTTATGTTTGGCCGAGCCCAGCCAGTACACGCTGTCCGGCCCGGATTCCTCGCGGATGCTCATCATGCCATCGCCGATCTCGTTGATCGCTTCTTCCCAGCTGATGCGTTTCCACTCTCCACCTTCCTTTTTCATCGGATACTTGAGGCGGCGCTCACCGTGGGCGTGCTCGCGGACCGAGGCCCCCTTGGCGCAGTGTGCACCCAGATTGAACGGGCTGTCCCAACCGGGTTCCTGCCCGATCCAGACGCCGTTCTGCACCTCGGCGACGACAGTACAGCCGACCGAACAGTGGGTGCATACGGATTTGATATTCTCAACGGCGGTGTTCGCCGCTGTCTGGGCGCTGGCTGGCGCTACGGTTCCACCCGTGGCGCTGATCGCGGCAAGGCCGCCGATCGTCAGGCCCGAGCCACGCAGGAATGCGCGGCGATCGACGGTTTTCTCGCCGATTTGGGACAGGATACTTGTCCGCTGGGGGCGTCTCGCAACCCCGTTGGTCTTTTTCCTAAGCATTTCCTTCCTCCCTTGCTCGCCATGTAAGCCATGGCTGGCTTGGTACTGCTGGTGCCGACATCAGGGCCAATCGCAACCGTCCGTCGGTTAGTGACATCGTCCGGGTCAGAACCGGGCGCTGTCGAGGTAGGCGCGCGTGTGCGCGGTGTCCTGAATGCGGGTTTCATCCGTCGGCGATTCGGCCGCTTCGGCTTTCCCGGTCAGGCTGGCTGCGGCGACGGCAGCGGGAGCTGCGGTTCCGGCCAGTTTCAGGAAGTCACGGCGCGTGGCACCTTCTTCCTTGGTCTTGCTCATGGGTTCCTCCTTTCCCATTTGCGAAGTAGCGTCAGTTCAGACGCTGGCGAATGGCAGCGGATTACACTGCCGTCATCCGGAACGCTTCCCTCTCGATCTCCATGAAAATGCGTCCGGCGGTACCGACGGATGCATAAAGGACCGAGTTTTCGGCAGCTTCCAAATCCGAATAGAAATGTGCGGCCCACGGGCCGATGTGCTTGTTCCAGAACGTTTTTTGCTCTTCCAGTGAGGCAGGGGCGCCAAAGCGGCCGATAATCGTCCCCGCCATCATCTCCATCAAGGATGCGATGTTGTCCTCGGGTTCATAGACATTCTTTGCCCGAGTGATCCCACGCGCGGCCATATCATTGCGCAGCTGGGCCAGAGGTTTCTCGTTCAGGAAACCGGTCAGGTAGAAACTGGCATAGGGCAGCAACTCACCTCGTCCCAGCCCGATGAAAAGCGCGTTAAATTCCCGCTCTGCCGCCGCTGGCTTGGTCACCTTGGCCACGCGGGACATGGCCTGAATGGCCTGACCCAGATCGGTGTCGTCGCCGGTCAGACCGGATACCTGATCCAGCAGCATCTGATCAGGCGGGGTCGCCAGAAGCAGCCCGAGAAAGTTGTAAAAATCCGCGCGCAGGCGATCCTCGGCCGAGACATCCAGATTTGGCGCGTTATCTGCGTTCATACGTTATCCTTCGAATTCAAATTTCATGCGGCGCGGGGCAGGGGGCAGTTCGGCCTCGTCCGGCTCCTCCGCTTCGGCAACCAAAACAGGTTCGGGTGCTGGGTCTTCATCCAGTTCCGGTTCCAGTTCGGCATCCGGCGCTTCGGGTTCGTCTTCCGGCGTTACTTCCTCCGCTTCGGCTGCCAAGGCTTCGACATGGGTCAACATCCCTTTACCGACCTGATAGGCAGTCTGGAGGTTCTCGATAACACAGGCGGCGTCCGTATAGTCCTCGCCGTAGTCGACCAGGCCGTCCACATTTGCCAGAACCGGATTCAACCGCCATAGACGACGCAAGGCGCGACGACGCAAACGGTCGGGAACGGCCTTTGCCATGAAGCCCGAGACATCGTCGCCCACTTGCAGTTGGTCGGGGTCCGGCAGGTTCAGCTCAGCCAGAATCTCAGTATCACTCTTTTCTTCCAATTCGGCCTGTTGGGCGGACAGCGCTTGCGTTTCGACGGCCTCGCGTTCAGCCTGGGCTTCGGCCTGAACGGCAGCCTTGCGGCGGGACCAGAAATCGCGGGCTTCGGTCATTGCACGACCCTCCGCGGCGCGCGATAGACGTCCGTTGCCTGCCGGATGCGAGCGTCCCCGCGGCCGTCTTCGACCAGATCAACGCGCTGCTTGTCACGGCGACGTTTGACGAAAACCTCATCCCGGTGATGCTGCAGGGTGAAATCTCGCACCCAGGCAATGAGCCCGTCACTCATGGGGATCTTCTCGACGATCTCTTCACCGGTATCGGCGTAATCCTGACCTTCGAATGGAGAAGCCGTGATCAGAACGGCGTTCAGCGGAGTATCTCCGTCCAACTCATCCCGCAGGACCAGATAGATTGAGGGCTGCCCATCTGAAAGGTTTACCATGTAGGCTTCGGTCTCATCTGCCCAAAGGGTAAGGGGCAGGGTGGCCGCATGGTATTCCACGGCCTCACCCTCGCGGCGCAATTCCTGCCAGTCTGCAGGCCCTGCACCGGGTAACGCAGCTACGGCACGCCAGTTCCACTTTGCCCAGCGAGTGACCCCGGGCGTTTTGCGTACGATGACGCCAATCGGCATTTCGATCTGACTTGCGGCCTTGGCCACGCTTCCTCCCCGAAAAGGCTCTCCCCTGCCTTTTCTGTGATGTACTATGGTACACAATACGGTCACGTGCCAAGACCTCACAGGCAGGGATAGGTCGCGTTCACTAATTATTTATTCGTTTTTGTCTCCTGTTCTGATGAGCGAGGCCAGGCGTGATGAAAAATAGTGCATAAAGTCGGGTTTCTTCGCCACCTTCGCATTGCCACTAACCGGATAAGGTCTAATCTGCATTGGATGGGGTAATTGCGCGGGGAGAACGATGGCGGTGAAGATTTTGCTATGCGATTGTGCGGGGACGCAATCTTTGAACCCCGATTCGATTTCCTCGGCCTGCGGGACTACCTGCACCAGGGTGCACACGGCCCTATGCACGCGTGAGTTGGAGGTGGCGGCGAACCTGTTGCAGCAAGGTGAACCCACGGTGATCGCCTGCGGACAAGAAACGCAGGTTTTCAGCGAGCTGGCGGAGGAGCTGGATGTTGATCTGCCGGGTTTTGTCGATTTACGCGATCGGGCGGGATGGTCCGAACAAGGCGGCGAAGCTACGCCAAAAATGGCGGCCCTCGCCGCGGAAGCTCTGCTGCCTCGGCCCGAAACCCCCAGTGTCGATGTGATTAGCGAAGGCACATGTTGCATCATCGGACCGGGCGACGTTGCATTCGAAATGGCCGATCTCCTTTCCGATAGCCTGGCTGTCACAGTTCTGGTCACAGATGCGGCCGAACCGATGAGCCGCGCATATGATGTCGTGCGTGGCCGGCTGCGCGACTTAACGGGCGCGCTGGGCGGCTTCGTCCTGCGTCTGGATCAGGTTCAGCAGTTAGAGCCCGGCGGGCGCGGTGCTTTTGGGTGGAGCGCACCCCGGGACGGCGCCACGTCACGCTGCGATATTATTGTCGACCTGACGGGTGACACGCCTCTGGTCTCTGCGCCGGAGAAGCGCGAAGGCTATCTTCGCGCGGATCCTCGCGACGCGGTTGCTGTGACGAAAACGGCCCTTGAAGCCGTCCAACTCGTCGGCACGTTCGAAAAACCGCTTTACGTGCGGTTGGACGAATCCCTCTGCGCCCATTCGCGGGCCGAGCAGGTGGCGTGTTCCAATTGCCTGAACGTCTGCCCGACCGGAGCGATAACGCCCGCGGGCGAGCATGTTGCGATTGATCCCATGATCTGTGCGGGCTGCGGGGAATGCGCCGCCCTGTGTCCCTCGACGGCAATCACATACGAAGACCCGCCGGTCTCGTCCGTCTTGTCGCGGATGCATATCCTGGCCCGCACCTACCGCCGCGCGGGTGGGGCGGCACCGAGATTGTTGGTTCATGACGGCCATGGGGCCGAGATGATCCGGATGGCGGCGCGGTTTGGCCGGGGTTTGCCGGCCGATGTCATTCCGCTGGAACTGAATGGTGTGTCGGGGTTCGGGCATGCGGAAATGCTGGCCGGTTTGGCGCATGGATTTGCACGCGTGGATGTTCTGCTGTCTCCTCAAACCGAACGCGATGCGCTGAACCGGGAATTGCCGCTGGCGCAGGCCATTGCCGGGGAAGCGGCACTGAGCCTGATTGACGTCGACGACCCCGATGCGATGTCAGACATTCTTTACGCGCAGGACGTGCCGTCACCTTTGACGGAACCTGTCTTGCCGCTGGGCAACCGGCGACAAATCGCACGGCTGTCAGCCCAGGCATTGAATCCGGGGGCTGAAGCACCGTTGCCCTTGCCCGAAGGGTCTCCTTACGGCGCAATCGCCGTGAACACGGACACCTGCACCCTGTGCCTGAGCTGCGTGTCCCTTTGCCCATCGGGTGCGTTGATTGACAACCCGGACAAGCCGCAGCTTAATTTTCAACAAGATGCCTGCTTGCAGTGCGGCCTCTGTCGCACAATCTGTCCGGAACAGGCCATAACACTGGTGCCACAGTTTGACCTGAGTGACGCAGCACTATCGCAACGGGTGCTGAATGAGGAAGAACCTTTTGCATGCATTGAATGTGGCGCCTTGTTCGGAGTGAAATCGACCGTCGAACGGGTCATGGAGAAACTCTCGGGCACGCATCCGATGTTTGCCACGTCGGAACAGGCAAGGATGATCCAAATGTGCGACAACTGCCGTGTGAACGCGCAGTTCCATAGTCAGGACAATCCGTTTACATCGAAACCAAGGCCGCCCGTTGTGACGACCGAAGATTACTTTTCAAAGCGCAAGGATCACTGAAACTGCAAAGGTGCACCCAGATCGGCAGCGCTGAGGGCGGCGACGAAGGCGAGGATCGCTTCCAGGTCGTCCATCGTCATCTCGACCGGATGGATAGGTGAGGGCCGGTCTATGGCAAACGGTGGGGTGACGTCCTTGATCTGGGTGAAGGCAGGGTGCGGGTTCAGGGCAAAGAAGGCCTGAAACCGGTCGGACCAGTCCGGCATCGCGCGCAAGACGGCAAAGGACGGAGTCGATCCCAGCCCGTTCATCCGGTTTTGCGGTCCGATCACGTGGCATCTGCCGCAATGGGTCATCGACAGTTTTTCGCCTAAGGTCACATCGCCGTCGACGGTTTCCTTTTCCACGACCGCAGCGATCCCAAAACTGGCGGTGAAAGGCGCGCCCTGCGGCGGAGTGAAACTTTCGACCGTGCGCTTTCCGATATCGGACAACAGCCAATCGCGAAACCGGATCTGGCGCGCATTGTCTTCGGTCTGCAAGTGGTAGACAACGCCGTCTCGGGCAAAAACAGGATCCCCGGGCGGTGCGGGAGACAACGACATTTCTCCGTTTTCTTCTGCGACAACGCGTATCCCGGTCTTGAGAGAGAAGCGCGGAAGGATATGTTGCAAAAGACCGGAGCTTGATACTTCGTCAGGGGCTGCAAGCCCAAGCGCCTCCTGCGACAAGGAAGGGCTGGCAGAGAGCGTCAGGCTCAGGCACAAGAGGACAAAGCGCATGGCCCAGCCTAACGGGCACCGGTCAAATGCGTCAAATGAACTGAATCAGACGGAGACACATGCAATGAGCGGCGACGGATTTTTGTCGATACGCAATGCCCCCACCGGGCCGATCAAGGGGAAGGGCGCATGAGCATCCGTGACGCAGTTCTGGCGAACCTGAAAAAGATCACCGACCCGGTTTCCGGTCAGGACATTGTAAGCGCCGGCATCGTACGCGCGTTGAACGTGGATGGCGACACGGTGCGGTTTGTGCTGGAGATCGATCCCAAACAAGCCGAAAAGATGGAACCGGTTCGTGCCACTGCCGAAAAGGCGGCGCAGATGGTGGATGGGGTGACCAAGGTCTCGGCCATGATGACGGCGCATTCGGACAAAGCACCGCCGGATTTGAAGCCGAAGCCAAAGCCGTCGCAAACCGGGCCACAGGCCGTTCCCGGTGTGGACCGGATCATCGCTGTTGCTTCGGGCAAGGGCGGTGTGGGCAAATCCACTGTATCGGCAAACCTTGCCTGTGCTCTGGCTGCCGAAGGGCGGCGTGTGGGACTGCTGGATGCGGATGTCTACGGTCCGTCGCAGCCTCGGATGCTGGGCGTCTCGGGACGTCCGGCCAGCCCGGATGGCAAAACGATTCTGCCGTTGCGTAATCACGGTGTCACGATGATGTCGATGGGTCTGATGACCAACGAAGGACAGGCGGTCGTATGGCGTGGCCCGATGCTGATGGGCGCGCTTCAGCAGATGATGAACCAGGTTCAGTGGGGCGCACTGGATGTGCTGATTGTGGACCTGCCGCCCGGCACCGGCGACGTGCAACTGACGCTGAGCCAGAAGTTCAAGGTGGACGGTGCCATCGTCGTCTCGACCCCTCAGGACGTGGCGCTGATCGACGCCCGCAAGGGGATTGACATGTTCAACCAGCTCAAGACACCCATCGTCGGGATGATCGAGAACATGTCCACCCACATCTGCTCGAACTGCGGGCATGAGGAACACGTCTTTGGTCACGGCGGCGTTGCATCCGAGGCTGAAGCGCTGGGCGTTCCATTGTTGGGTGAAATTCCGCTGCATCTGGACATCAGGGTAGCGGCAGATGGTGGCGCGCCGATTGTGGTCAGCAAGCCCGACACGCCGCAGGCCGAGGCCTTCCGAAAGATCGCCCGCGATATGATCTCCAAAGATTACGCATGAGCGAACCGGTCTTTCCCCCTTTGCTGACGGGCCATCCGGTGCAGGGTGGGGAGGACCCATTCGACCGGGCGCAGGCCATGGCAGCGCTGGGCTGCGACTCTGGCGCCGTTGTTTATTCCATTCAGGCCGATCGCCTGAGGGTCGCCATCGTGTTTGCGCCCGAGGTTCCACTGGCCGACGCCATGGCGATGCTGCCACTGTGTGCCGTGGGATTTCAGAACGCACTTGGCGCACTCGCGCCGCCTGAGGTTGCTGTGCATCTGGGCTGGGATGGGCTGATATGCGTTAACGGTGCGCGGTGCGGCCGGTTTCGCGCTGTTGCATCCAACAATGCGCCAGACGCGATGCCGGACTGGCTGGTGATCGGTTGGGAACTTGCCTTGTTGCAGACCAGCGACGCGCCGGGCGAGGCACCGGACGTCACAGCCCTTTACGACGAAGGATGCGCCGACGTATCTGCCCCGCAACTGGTCGAAAGCTGGTCGCGCCATATGCTGACCTGGCTCAACCGCTGGCAGGAGGACGGCAACGCGCCTCTGCACGCCGAATGGATGGGTCTGCTGCGCGGCGTTGGCGAGCCGATCAATGGGCAAGGCGTGTTCCTTGGCACCGATGAGCGGTTTGGTATGTTGATCCGCGACGGTGCAGAAACACATCTGCGCCCGTTGACGGAATTGCTGGAGGACACGGGATGAAACTCGCACGTGCCATTCATTTCGATGAAAGCGATATGAACGTCTTCCACTCGCCGGCCCGCACCGGTGAGTGGTGCATCTCGGGTGGGTTCGAGTTCTCGAATTGGGGCGAGGGCGATCTTGAAGGCAAGGCGCGGCAGGCTTTCGCAAACGGATGGCTGGGGTTGGAGACCTTTGGACGTGCGACTTTCGTGGCCGTGACCCAAATAGAACCGGCTGAGCAAGAACAGATCACCCGGTATCTGGCCGAGCACTTCGTGCAGTTTTACGGCGCACCATCGGTCGAGGCTGCGATTGATGTGGCTCAGGCAGAATTGGCCCATATGTCGGAATTGTGCGAAGACCACGCGCCGAACACATTGTTGACGGTGTCGCGCGAATTGACCGGGGCGGGGGTACACGAGGCGTTCCGTGTGATCGCTCCGCAGGATGCCCAACTGGATGCGCTGGCCGTGCATGGGTCTTTGGACGAATAGCCCTTAGAACAGATCTGCGAATCCGCCGAACTGACCGCGCTTGAAGATAAGCCCCTGGCCTTTTCGGTACATGACCTTGTCGACGTGACCGACCAGAATCAGGTGATCCCCGGCCTCGTGGCAGTTGTGAAGGCTGCAGTCGAAACGGGCCAGGCAACCTGCCAGCTGCGGGCGCCCGGCATCATCCAGCTGCCAATCCGCGTGCGAGAAATCCAATCCGTCGCGGGCAAATTTCAACGCCTGATCCTGCTGGTTCTGCGCCATGACATGGATTGAATACGTCTGGCAGGTGCTGAAGGTATTGAACCGGTGCGAGTCGCGGGCCAGGCACCAAAGCACCAGCGGCGGGTCCAGAGAAACAGACGAGAATGAGTTGACAGTGATCGCGTGTGGACCGTTTTCCGTATGCGCCGTAACCACCGTGACACCGGTGCCAAAGCACCCCAGGGCCTCGCGGAAGGCCATGCTTTGATCTGGGCTGGGCGTAAAGGTCTTTTCGGTCATCGCACGCTCGTTCACTGGGCCTGTCTCAGGTGCCACGCCATGCCGGGATTGTCCACGAAAAGCTCGGTAGAGGTTACATCTTTTTGGTTAGTTCAGGTCTTCCAGCAATCGCCCGTGTTTGCGGGTTTGCGCGATGACATCGCCAAAAGTGACCATGCCCCGGGCCGTCAGCATCGGGAGCATGCAAACCAGCACCTCGGCGGTCGCCACCGCATCACCCATTGCAGTATGTCGCAGGTTCTCCGGAATAGTGATGTCGAAACGTTCGCAGACGGCATCCAGAGTGTGCGTTTCGCTGGCCCCAAACAACACGGCGGATAACAGGACGGTGTCCAGTATCGGGTGGGTCCATTCGACCTCCATCCGGGCCGCGTGCCGGTGCAGAAAGGCCATGTCAAACGGCGCGTTGTGGGCAACGATAACCGCGTCACGCGCAAACTGGTGAAAGCTGCGTCCGGCTTCGACTATGTCAGGCGCACCCTGAACCATGGCATCGTTGATCCTGTGCACTTTCGTTGACGCTGGTGGAATGGGGATACCCGGATCGACCAGAGTGTTGATCTGTTCGCCGTCGACAATCTTACCTTTCACGACCCGAACCGCGCCGATTTGTACGATCTCGTCCTTGTGCGGCAGCAGCCCGGTGGTTTCGGTATCAAAGACGACAAAGGTCAGATCTGATACCGTCCGATGCTCGAAGGCGGCGTCGGCTGCGGTGTCGAGCAGGTCGAAGTTGTACACGAGTGGACGCGCTTCTTCGGGCCGCATTTGCGCGGCGCTTTCGTCGAATATCAGCATATAGCCCGGTGCGTTGCCCAATGGCTTCATGCGGGCCGAATAAGTCTGACGCCCGTCGACACTTGTCAACGCGCACTCGACCTCCATCCCGGTCTTGATCATTTCCTTGTACGAGTCGGTCAGGCCCGTGCTTTCGAGATAATCAAACAGAGAGGCATTCAGCCGGGGATGCGCGATCTGCGCCAGAACGTCGGCCGCCTGCGCATCATAAAGGACAATCTGGTGCTTTGGCCCGGCCAACAACATGGCGACCGGGATTTCGGTCAGCAGGGCTGTCAGGCGCTGCTTTTCGGCGGCCAGATGCGCGGTTTCTGCTGCCACTGCCTGGGCAGTGTTCATCGCGTTTTCGGCCAGTTGATCCGCAAGCCCCGCTGCGGCGGGAGCTAGATCGCCAAGATAGCGCGCTGCCTGCAGGTCCAGTTCCGTGCTGACGCCCGCATGTGCACGGGCGCGCAGTTGAGAAGACAGGCGTTCGACTGGCTTCGCGACATTATCATCAAACAACAGCCAGACCCCGACAACCAATCCCAGGAAACCAAAGGCAATCAGGATTTCGGCAAAGATGTAGGCATCGACCAGATCCGGGTCTTCGACCCGTGTGTAGCTGAACCACAGTGCGGCCGAGCTGACCACAAGCCCGCCAACAGCTAACAGGCAGAAGAACAGAAAGATCCGCAGGCGAAAGCTGAGGTGGTTCATCCGTGTCACACCCCGCAGGTCGCCTCGACAACCGGGTCGCCGGCGCCGGCGGAAATCCAGTCGGCATTCAATAAACGGCCGTCATCGGCAAACTCGGCACCGTCTGCCAGATTGGCCCGGCTGTTTTCCGCACAGTTCACGGCGACGGGAACTTTTGAGACCGGAGCCCAGCGGCCAAAGAAATAGAGGTCGACCAGGCGCTGTTCCGGCACGTTATCGTTGGTGCGCACCGATACCGTGTCGATGGCGGCAAACCGGTCGACGAAAGGCACGGCATAGGTCCAGGGTCGATAGAACGCGCGACTTTCGACCTCTTGCACGATGGTCAATTCTTCAGGCAGTTGATCACGGGTGCGGTCGTACCATGAATATTCGCTGGAGATGGTCATGGCGATCATACCGACACCTGCTGCAACAGGCGCGGCCCACTTGGGGAACCGGCCCCCGGTCAGCTTGTTTACCAACATGACGATGCCGGCAAAGGCAAAGCCAGCAAAGACCGTGCCGATCAATTCCAGAAACATGTCGTCTCTCCGTTCTTCAACCGCGTTTTAGCCCAGCATTCCCTTGCCGTGACCAACTGCGGATTGCATCGTTTTTACTACGACGAAGGCATCGCGCAGATGACTTCGCTCAAAGTCCGATAATTCGGATGGTGGCAGGTAATTGTCCGGCTTATCGCCGGATTTGACCAACCGGACCTGATGTTCCAGCCGGGTTTCTGCGATCAGATCGTAGGCGTCCAGCAGATCATGAGCACCAGAATGGCTCAGAACACCCGCCGCTTCGGCAGCCTTCAGACGTGCACGGGTGTTTGCCTCGGTCAGTTGGCCCTGCAGGCTGTAGACGCGCGCCAGATCGACAACCGGCACCACACCGTTGTGCTTCAGGTCCAGCGTGTTGCGGTGCTCGCCCGAGCGGATGGTGGCGAAGCCGCGCAGCAGTCCCAGCGGCGGCGTGTGCTTCAGCGAGTTCGAGATCATATGTGCCACAAAGATCGAGTTCGCGTTGGCAGCGGCCAGCGTGTCAGCCTGCAGGTTGGTGAACAGATCAAACGAACCGCCAATGGGACGAAGGTCGAACATGACCGAGGCCAGCATTTGCGCCTCGGGGTTGGGTTTCGCGATCCAACCCTGGAAATAATCGCGCCAGACCTGCACCGGCTGACACCATCGCGGGTTCGTCGCCATCATGTCGCCGGGGCAATAGAAATACCCGCAGGTATCCAGCCCGTCCGAGACAAACTTTGCGAGGCTCGCGAAATAGCCCATGTCAGCTTCAGACACGCTGTCATCCAGCATCAGGCAATTGTCCTGATCCGATACGCCGGTCTGTTCCTGCCGCCCTTGCGAGCCACAGGCCAGCCAGAGATAGGGCACCGGGGGCGAACCCAGCTTTTCCTCGGCCAGTGCCAACAGACGTCGCGTGGCGGTGTCGGCAATGTCGGTGATCAGGCGCGTCACAATCTCGTGCCGATTGCCGCTGGCAACCAGTTGTACCAACAATTGCGGGATTTCCGCCGTCACCTGAGCCATGTCCTCGGCCGAGTTTGCTTTGGCAATCCGACGCACCAGCTCTGCCGAATTGACAGCCTGGTAATGTGTCAGGTCAGTTTGGGTTACCACGCCGACCAGTTTACCACCCTCGGAAATAGGAATATGGCCAATACCGCGTTCCATCATGACGTGCAGGACATCCGACCCGATATCCGTGGGGGACAGCGTCGTTGGATTTGCCGTCATGATGTCTGAAATCGGGGTATCGCTGGGCATTCCGTTTGCAACGAATTTTCCCGAAATGTCTCGCAGCGTGGCAATACCCAACAGCGCGTCGCCGTCGGTAACACAAAGCGACGATATGTGACGGTCTCGCATCATCTGAGCCGCTTCTCTAATAGGCGTATTCGGCGGGCAGGTGGCAGGGTTATGCGCCATCAGCACGTCAATGGCCGTGGTAGCCAGACTTTGCGGTCCGCTGCGTTCGCCGCGTGTGCGATTGAAGAACTTCGACACTACGTCATGCCCGTCAATCAGGTTCTTCACCAAATCAGGCGGCAGCACAATCAGAACCGCCGGCGTGTGAGCGCGCGCGTGTGTCGCGGCTTTGCCATCCTTGAGCAGCCCCCGCTCACCAAAGGAATTGCGCAACCCGAGATGAGACACGACAGCGCCGTTTTCATCGCTGATTTCCACCTGTCCTTCATAGATGACAAACACGCCGGGCAGGGCATTGCCCATCTCGTAGACAGATGAATTTTCGTCAACTTCCCAGACGTCGATCTGTTTGGCCAGATCGTCCAGCACCTCATGGGGCAGGGCATCATAGGGATGCACGGATTTCAGAAACCGGGTGATTTCGTCATGGGACAGGGGCATCAGGTGTCTCCGGGTCTCTGGTTGAAAAATCCCGCCCGGTGGGATGCCGGGCGGGAACAGTAGATCGAAAAACGCGGCATATGGAAGTTAACCATATGCCGCATCATGCTCATTTATTCTGAGCTGCGCCCGCGCCACGGGGAATGCGTACGCTTTCGACCAATTCCACGATCTCCTGCGGAGTCTCTTTGGTCATACCGGCAACAACATATGCGACTGCAAAGTTGATCATTGCACCGATTGCGCCGAACGAGGTCGACTTGATCGGACCCAGCAGCGGGTCAGCATCGGTGAACGAGTTGGTGCCCGGAATGAACAGCCAACCTTTGTGCAGGAAGATGTAGACCAGCGTCACGGTCAGACCAGCCAGCATACCAGCAACCGCGCCGGTGTTGTTGATGCGGGTCGAGAAGATCCCCATCATCAGCGCCGGGAAGATCGAGGCCGCCGCCAGACCAAAGGCCAGAGCAACCGTCTGCGCCGCAAAGCCCGGTGGGTTCAGACCCAGATAGGTTGCGACCACGATGGCTACGGCCATGGCGATACGCGCGGCCAGCAGCTCTCCCTTTTCAGAGATCGACGGATTGATCGCGCCTTTCACAAGGTCGTGGGACACAGCCGACGAGATCGCCAGCAACAGACCCGCCGCCGTGGACAGGGCAGCCGCAAGGCCACCGGCAGCCACCAGACCGATCACCCAACCCGGCAGGTTGGCGATTTCAGGGTTGGCCAGAACCAGGATGTCACGGTTGAACTTGGTCAGCTCGTTTCCGACCCAACCTTTCTCTTCCGCGATTGCCTGCATGGCTTCGGACTTGTCGTTGTAGTACTGAATCTTGCCGTCGCCGTTCTTGTCTTCCCAGTCCAGCAGACCGGTTTTCTGCCACGTCTGCATCCAGTCGTAGCGCGGATCATTGTCGATCTCCTCGAGCGAGACAGCGCCACCGTCGATGCCACCGTTGGGCCACATCATGTCGGTGATGTTCAGACGGGCCATTGCGCCAACCGCAGGGGCGGTCAGGTACAGCAGCGCGATGAACACCAGCGTCCAGCCAGCCGACCAACGAGCGTCAGACACTTTCGGCACGGTGAAGAAGCGCATGATCACGTGCGGCAGACCGGCGGTACCGATCATCAGCGACAGCGTGAACAGCACCATGTTCAGCGTGTTCGAATGGTGCGCTGTGTAGTCAGCAAAGCCCAGCTCGGTCACGATTGCGTCCAGCTTGGTCAGCAGCGGCTCACCACTGGCCGTGTCGCTGAACAGACCCAACGCCGGAACCGGGGTGCCAGTTAGCTGCAGCGAGATGAAGATCGCCGGAATGGTGTAGGCGGTGATCAGCACGCAGTACTGAGCGACCTGTGTATAGGTCACGCCTTTCATCCCGCCGAACACCGCGTAGGCAAACACGACACAAGCACCGATCAGCAGACCGGACGTGTTCGACACCTCAAGGAAGCGGCCAAAGGCCACGCCCACGCCGGTCATCTGACCGATCACGTAGGTGACCGACGCAACAATCAGACAGACAACCGCAACGACACGTGCGGTCTGGCTGTAGAAACGGTCGCCGATGAATTCCGAGACGGTGTACTTGCCGAACTTACGCAGGTAGGGCGCAAGCAGCAGGGCCAGCAGCACGTAGCCACCGGTCCAACCCATCAGGAAGGTCGAGTTGTCGTAGCCGGTAAAGGCAATCAGGCCCGCCATCGAGATGAACGAGGCCGCAGACATCCAGTCCGCCGCTGTCGCCATACCGTTGGTGACCGGGTGAACGCCGCGACCGGCGGCGTAGAATTCAGATGTGGACCCCGCACGGGCCCAGATCGCGATGCCGATGTACAGCGCAAAAGACGCGCCGACAAACAGCAGGTTGATGGTAAACTGGTCCATGCTGATTACTCCTCGTCCACGCCGTGTTCAGTGTCCAGCTTGTTCATGCGCCAGGCGTAGTTGAAGATCAGCACCAGAAAGACTAGAATTGATCCCTGCTGAGCAAACCAAAAGCCCAGGTCGGTCCCGCCGATGGCGATGCCGGACAGCATCGGACGCAGCAGAATGCCGAATCCAAACGACACCAGCGCCCAAATTGCGAGGCTGATGTAAATGAGGCGCAGGTTGGCCTGCCAATAGCCCTTATCGGCGTCGGCAGTCTGCGCGGAGTTAGTCGAATTATCCGCCATCGCGGGTTCCTCCTTCGCTTCCTCGTTTGGCGGCCCGCTGCCAGTTTCCTCCAGGGCGTTGGGCCGCTTCTCGATTGTGCCGAACGCCGGCTTGGCGTCAGGCAAAACTCCACCGGTCCGCCAAGGCGGGTCCCTTGAAGTATTCTGTTTTAGGATCAAAGCCTTGGGGCTTTTCTCCTCCCCCTTAACTCATGACTTCGCCCACAAGATCTTGCAGGTCGCGGGCGATGTCATCGATCTGACCCATGGCGTCTATGCCTTTCAGCACGCCCTGAGCCTGGTAGTATTCAATCAACGGAGCGGTTTGCGCGTGATAGGCCGCCAGCCGCGAGGCCACGGTTTCCGCATTGTCGTCCGCTCGGCGCTTGAACTCGGTACTGCCGCATTTGTCGCATTTGCCGTCTACCAAAGGCTGCTTGAACTGATCGTGGTACCCCTCACCGCAGCCGGCACAGGTGTAGCGGCCCGAGATACGGGTCACCATTTCCGAGTCTTCAACTTCGAGGCTGATCGCGGCGTTGATCTTTTGACCGGTCGAAGCCAACAGCTCATCCAGCGCCTCGGCCTGAACCGTGGTGCGCGGGAAACCGTCCAGAATGACACCTTTGGCGCAATCCGGCTGGGCCATGCGGTCGCGTAGAATGGCGATAACGATCTCGTCGCTGACCAGATCGCCGGCCTCCATCACTGCCTTGGCAGCTTTCCCCGCTTCGGTTCCGGCAGCGACGGCTTCACGCAGCAGGTCTCCGGTGCTGAGTTGAACGAGCCCGAACTTGTCTTCCAGCATACGGGCTTGTGTGCCCTTCCCGGCGCCCGGAGGGCCGAGAAGGATCAGAACGGTGGGTGTGGTGATCGTGGCAGCGTCCATCACAACCTCACTTGTTCGCGCGGTTTTCGATCAGGTCTTCGACCACCGATGGATCGGCGAGTGTCGACGTGTCACCCAGCGAGCCAAAGTCGTTCTCGGCAATCTTGCGCAGGATACGGCGCATGATCTTGCCCGAGCGGGTCTTGGGCAAGCCCGGTGCCCACTGGATCACGTCTGGCGACGCAATCGGGCCGATCTCAGTCCGGACCCAGGTGCGCAACTCTTTCAGCAAATCGTCCGAAGGCTCGCGATCATTCATCAGAGTGACATAGCAATAGATGCCTTGTCCTTTGATTTCATGCGGATAGCCCACAACAGCGGCCTCAGCGACAGCGGCATGAGCCACCAGAGCGCTTTCAACCTCGGCCGTTCCCATACGGTGACCCGAGACGTTGATCACGTCGTCAACACGGCCGGTGATCCAGTAGTCGCCATCCTCGTCGCGACGGCATCCGTCGCCGGTGAAGTAGTAGCCTTTGTAGTCCGAGAAATAGGTCTTCTCGAACCGTTCATGATCGCCCCAGACAGTGCGCATCTGACCAGGCCAGCTATCCTTGATGCACAGCACCCCCTCAACGCCGTTGCCTTCGATCTCGACGCCGGATTGCGGATCCAGAACGACTGGCTGGACGCCAAAGAACGGTTTCATGGCAGAGCCGGGTTTCAATGCATGCGCGCCGGGCAGGGGCGTCATCATGTGACCGCCCGTTTCGGTCTGCCACCACGTATCGACGATCGGGCATTTACCCTTGCCGACGACGTCATTGTACCAGTTCCAGGCTTCGGGGTTGATGGGCTCACCCACAGTGCCAAGCAGGCGCAGATCGCTCAGGTCGTGTTTCTCAACCCATTCGTTGCCCTGACCCATCAGCGCACGGATCGCTGTCGGAGCAGTGTAGAACTGGTTGACCTTGTGCTTGGCGCAGACCTCCCAAAAGCGTCCCGCATCGGGATAGGTGGGCACGCCCTCGAACATAAGCGTGGTCGCGCCGTTGGCCAGCGGACCGTAGACGATATAGCTGTGGCCGGTAACCCAGCCCACGTCGGCGGTGCACCAGTAGATATCTCCGTCGTGATAGTCAAAAGTGATCTCATGCGTCATCGCCGCATAGACCAGGTAACCACCGGTCGTGTGTACCACGCCCTTGGGCTGACCGGTCGAGCCGGAAGTGTACAGGATGAACAGAGGATCTTCGGCACTCATCTCAGCCGGTGCGCAGTAATCGTCGGCCTCCAGCGCCATTTCATTGTAATCGTAGTCGCGGCCGTCGATCCAAGTGGTCTGACCGCCGGTGCGCTTGACCACCAGACACTTCACTGTGTCCTTGCAGTGCAGCAGGGCCGCGTCCGCGTTGGACTTCAAAGGGGTCTTGCGGCCGCCACGCGGAGCTTCGTCTGCGGTGATGACAACCTTGGCGTCGCAGCCATTGATCCGGGCTGCCAACGCGTCGGGCGAGAACCCGGCAAAAACGATGGAATGGATCGCGCCGATGCGGGCGCAGGCCAGCATGGCATATGCGGCCTCGGGGATCATCGGCAGGTAAATGACAACGCGGTCGCCTTTGCGCACGCCCATCGATTCCAGAATATTGGCCATCCGGCAGGTGCGGCGATGCAGCTCGGCATAGGTGATGTGCTGGGCTGCGTCGTTCGGATCATCCGGCTCCCAAATGATGGCGGTCTGGTCACCACGTGTCTTCAGGTGACGATCCAGGCAATTTGCCGAGACGTTCAGCGTTCCGTCCGCATACCAGTTGATCTTGACCGACCCGAAATTGTAGTTGACGTCCTTGACCTGGGTATATGGCTTGATCCAGTCGATCCGTTTGCCGTGCTCGCCCCAGAACGCGTCGGGGTCGCTCACCGATGCCGTATACATATCGGCGTATTTGTCAGCATCGACATGGGCACGCGCGACGGTTTCTGCGGATGGCGGATATACCTTGGCATCTGCCTGGGCAGCGGTGGTCATTCTGAGGCTCCTCCCTCTAGGATTGAAATTCTATGGACCGATTTTGCCAGCCGATTACACAATGTCGACCCATATCCTCCCCGATTTGGATAATACGTGGTTCAGAAAATAAATAAATAAATTGCCGTAATCCTTGGATTTGTTTGTAAAGAAATTTTTTTCTCATTGCGTAATGTGTAAAGAAATCCCTTTCAGTTTGTAAAATATGCTAAAAAACAACGGCCTACCTGTAAGCAGTTTGCATGTGCAAAATCTTCATTCGGGTTGCGGATAATCTGGAATCGGTTCCCCAACCCACGTGCGGCTCCTGATCCAGGCGGTTTCCGGCGCGGGGGTTGGCACATCCTATGGTTGGCGCTAGCTTTACGTTCAAGCGCCTCGGGAGGGGGCGCACCAAAGGGAGAAATCATAATGAACAAGATGTTGAGCGGTGCAGCTGTCGCCGCCCTGAGCATGGCGTTTGTCACCGAAGCGGCTGCCACCGAATGGAATGCCTCGGTCTGGGGCAAGCGCCGGGCGTTTACCGAACATGTAGAAAAGCTGGCTGAGCTGGTCAGTGAAAAAACCAACGGTGATTTCACTATCAATGTCAGCTATGGCGGTCTGTCAAAACCGCGCGAGAACCTGGACGGGATCGAGATTGGCGCGTTTGAAATGGCGCAGTTCTGCGCGGGTTACCATCGTGACAAGAACCGTGCGATCACCGTGCTGGAATTGCCGTTTCTGGGCGTGAACACTCTGGACGAAGAAGTGGCCGTCAGCCACGCCGTCTATGATCATCCGGCGGTCAAGGATGAGATGGCGCAATGGAATGCCAAGATCATCATGACGTCGCCCATGCCGCAATACAATCTGGTTGGCACTGGCGACCCGCGTGACGAGCTGACTGATTTCGACGGAATGCGGGTGCGCGCGACCGGTGGTCTGGGACAAGCGTTTGAGGCCGTTGGCGGTGTACCGACGTCGGTTCCCGCGACCGAAGCTTTCAACGCGATGGAATCCGGTGTGGTCGACACGGTGGCTTTCGCACAGCACGCGCATTTGTCTTTCGGTACGATCAACGAAGCCGATTGGTGGACCGCGAACCTGAATCCGGGAACGGTCAACTGTCCGGTCGTCGTGAATATCGAAGCTTACGACGCCCTGCCTGCGGAACACCGCGAAGCGCTGGACAGCTCGATTGACGAGGCCATTGATCATTACCTGGCCAACTACGGTGGCCTGTTGGAGCAATGGGACAGCGTTCTGGATGAAAAAGGCGTTCAGAAGGTCACGATCGACGACGCTGTAATCGAGGAATTCCGCGCCAAGGCGGCGGACCCGATCCGCGAAAAGTGGATTGAGGACATGACCGCACAGGGTCTGCCTGCTCAGGATCTCTATGATCTCGTTCAGACGACCCTGCAACAGCAGCGCGGCGGAAATTGACAGATCGGGCCGGGCGCTGCCTCGTGCCCGGCCTTTACATGAAAGGGGATCACCGGGATGGCAGGACAGGCCACGGTGTTGGAAGACGGCAGCCTGATCAGCCGTCTGGATCGACGACTATTGGGTCTCGAGCGTTTTCTGGCGTTGATCAGTGGAATTGCGGTTTTTGGACTGATGGTGCTGGCGGTCGTGTCGGTCAGCGGTCGAAACGCGCTGAACGCGCCGCTTCCGGGCTACGTGGACTGGATCGAGCAAGCCATGCCGCTGATCGCCTTTCTGGGGATTTCGTACGTTCAGCGCAGCGGCGGCCATATCCGAATGGATATCGTGATCTCACGCCTGAAGGGACGGGCGCTGTGGTTGTTCGAACTGCTGTCGATCCTGTTGATCCTGGTGCTGATGCTGGCTCTGGTCTGGGGGAGCTGGTCCCATTTCGACCGATCCTTTGATTTCGGTGCACCACTATGGAGCCGCGACAGCTCGATCGATATTGGTATCCCGATCTGGCCCGCGAAGCTGCTGGCGCCAATTGCCTTCTCGGTGTTGAGCCTGCGCCTGGTCCTGCAAGCGTGGGGCTACGGCCGCGCATTGGTTCTGGGACTGGATACACCGGTTGCCGTTCCGCTGATTCAGGATGCTGCGGCTCAGGCGGCGGCAGAGGCCGAACAGTTCGAAGGGCGCTCGTAACTCATGGACACGATCGAAATCGGACTTTGGGTCACGGGTGGCCTTTTGGTGATGGTCGTGGTCGGGATGCGCGTGGCCTTTGCCGCCGGGCTGGCGGGGCTTATCGGACTGGTTTGGATCTTCTGGGCCAAGTTCGGGTACGACCCTGGTCGTTTTGGCAAGGCTCTCACGGTTGCGGTCAAAACCGCAGGGCAGGTACCGCATTCCAAGGTGGCCTCGCATACGCTGAGCCTGATTCCAACTTTTATCTTGATTGGGTACCTGGCCTATTACGCTGGCCTGACACGCGCGCTGTTCGAAGCCGCAAAGCGCTGGGTCGCTTGGGTGCCTGGGGGGCTGGCGGTTTCGACCGTTTTTGCCACCGCCGGATTTGCGGCCGTGTCCGGAGCCTCGGTCGCTACATCGGCGGTGTTTGCACGTATCGCCATCCCCGAGATGCTATCCGTGGGTTATAACAAACGTTTCGCTGCTGGCGTGGTCGCGGCGGGTGGAACACTGGCCTCATTGATCCCCCCATCGGCGATCCTTGTGATTTATGCCATCATCGTCGAACAGGATGTGGGAAAGCTGCTGCTGGCGGGGTTCATTCCCGGCGCGTTTTCTGCCGTGGTCTACGGTCTGCTGATTGTCGGAATAGCGGTGTTTTTCAAAACCGTCGGACCACCGGTAACCGGGTTTTCCTGGAAAGAACGCTTTTCCGCCTTGCCGGGTGCGTTGCCCATTGTGGCCGTGATCCTGATCATCATTTGCTTTGTCTATAACCCGTTCGGTGAAAAAGCATGGGGTACGCCAACGGAAGGTGGCGCAATCGGGGCTTTTATCGTCTTCTGTTTTGCACTGTTCCACGGCATGCGCTGGAAGGAACTCAAGTCCGCCTTGCTAGAGACGGCGAAGCTGACTGCGATGATCTTTGCGATCATCTGGGGCGTACTGATCTACGTGCGATTTCTTGGTTTTGCCGATCTTCCGGGCGCGTTCTCGGACTGGATCACATCGCTGCAGATGTCGCCGATGCTGATCCTGATCTGTATACTTCTGGCCTATGCAGTGCTTGGCATGTTCATGGATGCAATCGGAATGCTCCTGCTGACATTGCCAGTGGTCTACCCGGCAGTCATGGCCCTGAACGGAGGAGAAACAGTGTCCGCCGCCGAAAGTACCTTCGGCATGTCCGGTCAGATGTGCGCCATCTGGTTTGGCATATTGGTTGTAAAAATGGCCGAGTTCTGCCTGATCACGCCACCCATCGGCTTGAACTGTTTCGTTGTGGCCGGTGTCCGCCCGGACTTGAGCGTTCAGGATGTATTCAAGGGCGTTACCCCATTTTTCATCGCCGACGCGCTGACCATCGCGATGCTTGTGGCGTTTCCGGGGATCGTCCTCTATCTGCCGTCATTGGCCGGATAAAAAAGGCCCCGGCGACCTGCCGGGGCCAGGTGGTCGCTTAAGCGGGTTCTTCAACCTGCCCGCATCAGCATCCCAAACAAGTCACGCGGGTCATCCGGATCCGCAAGCATGTCCAAAGGCTCAAAGAAATCTGTGCCTTCTATAGCGTTCTTTATGTAGCGAAGGGCTGAGAAGTCCTCGATCGCGAACCCGACACTGTCGAACAGAGTGATCTGGCGGTCGTCGGTTCGGCCTGTCGCCTGCCCGGTCATGACCTGCCACATCTCGGTCACCGGATGGTCGGCATCAAGTGCCTGAATCTCGCCCTCGACACGTGTCTGCTCGGGGTATTCCACAAAGATGTCCGACCGCAGCAGAATATCGCGGTGCAGTTCTGTCTTGCCCGGGCAGTCACCGCCGATGGCGTTGATGTGTACGCCAGGGCCGACCATGTTGTCCGTCAGGATCGTCGCGTATTTCTTGTCGGCCGTGCAGGTTGTGATGATCTGAGCGCCTTCAATCGCGTCTTCGGGTGTTTTGCATGAAACAACCGTCAATCCTTTGCCTGCGAGGTTGGCGGCACATTTTGCGGTTGCGTTGCGGTCGGTATCATAAAGACGAACCGTATCGATCCCGCACATCGCCTTGAATGCCAGGCATTGGAACTCCGACTGCGCCCCGTTGCCGATCATTGCCATGGTGGTTGCGGATTTCGGTGCCAGATACTTACCGACTAAAGCGGATGTGGCCGCAGTGCGCAGGGCGGTCAGCATCGTCATCTCGGTCAGCAGAGTGGGATAGCCGGTATAGACATCTGCCAGCAGTCCAAAGGCGGTCACCGTCTGAAGCCCTTCCGAGGTGTTTTTGGGGTGGCCGTTGACGTATTTAAAGCCGTAGGCCTCGCCGTCGGAGGTCGGCATCAACTCGATCACGCCATGAGGCGAATGCGCCGGGATGCGGGGCGTTTTGTCAAAGCTTTCCCAGCGTTTGAAATCGGCTTCGATCTGGGTGGCGATCTGAGTGATCATCGCCTCGACCCCGATATGGTGAACCAGCCGCATCATGTTGTCGACGGAAACAAAAGGGACAAGCGCCTTGTCTGAAGGTTGCATCGGGATTCTCCTAGCGGCGTGACAGGTGGATGCCTGCGATCATGCAGCGCACCGACCCGCCGGCGGTTTCAATTGTTGGAACAGACAGCGGCAATGGCGACGCGCTGGCCTCGATCACGGCTAGCTGGTCAGGTCTCAACGCCGCCAGCGCGCGGCTTGACAGAGCAAGTACAAGACCGTCACGACCCGCCAACTCGATGGCGTTGCCGGCAAATTCGGCAATCTGATCGTGGCTGAGGTCGATCACTGTGCGCCCGGATTCCTCCAACCGGGCCTGCACGGTCGCCCGGCGTTCCGGATCGGTGATCATATCCAGACAAATCAGCGCGTAGTGCGTGCCGATGCCCATCAGCACGTTTGTATGATAGACATCCCGGCCGTGCGCGTCCCGGGCCTCGAAAGCGATGGGTTCATAGTTGAAATGGGTGCAAAACCGTTCGAGCAGCACCGGATCGGCGCGATTGGATTTGACCGTGTAAGCAATGCGCCCCACGTGATCCAGAACCATGGCTCCGGTGCCTTCAAGGGCAAGGTTGTCCGGCTCAAGGCCCGAGTAGTCAATCACGTCCTGCACACGGTAATCGCGTTTCAGCATCTCGATCACGTCCGCGCGGCGCTCGCGCCGGCGAGAGGGGACGAACATCGGATAGATCGCCACATGACCACCGGGATGGGTCGAGAACCAGTTGTTCGGAAATACGCTGTCGGGTGTGTCGTTCTCTCCGTGATCGTCAAACACATGCACGGTCACACCAGCAGCGCGCAACTGCTCCACAGCGCGGTCGTGCTCGTCGCGGGCGGCAGTCGATGTTGCCTCGACCGACTGGTTCGCCAGCGTCTGGAACGCGTTGTCGTCCCGGGTTTCGGGGTTGGATGCAAAGGCGTGGGGCCGGATCATGACAACGGCAGAAGGTGCCTGAAGTGATAGCATCAGAAGCTCCGAGTGATGCGGTCAAAAATGCGGCGACCAAGAAGCGAGGCCGCGAGATCGACCATGAGCTTGGCGGTGCGGCCGCGCTCGTCGAGGAATGGGTTCAGTTCGACCAGATCAAGTGAGCAGACGAGGCCGCTTTCGTGCAGCAGTTCCATAACCAGATGCGCCTCGCGCTCGGTCGCGCCACCGGGAACGGTGGTGCCAACGGCGGGTGCGATGGACGGGTCCAGAAAGTCGACGTCCAGCGACACGTGCAGAAGGCCGTTTGCCGCGCGCACTTTGTCGAGGAAGGCCATCAGCGGGGCCTTGATGCCATGCTCGTCGATGCTGCGCATGTCGGCCAGCATGGCGTGGTCTTTTTCCAGCGCCGCACGCTCTTCCGGGTCGACCGAACGCAACCCGATCATTCCGACGCGGTTGGTGGGCACTGGTGCTGCCAGCGCAGGGAAAGCGTCAAATCCCGGCTGGCCGGTGAAGTAGGCCACAGGCGTGCCGTGCAGGTTGCCGCTGCCGGTGCTGTTTGGTGTGTGAAAGTCGCTGTGAGCATCCAGCCAAAGCACGAAGAGCGGCCGTCCGATATGCTCTGCATGCGCGGCCATGCCGGCCACTGTGCCCATTGACAACGCGTGGTCGCCACCCATGAAAATCGGAACTCCGGTCTGCGCGGCTTCCTGCGCAGTGCGGCTGAGCGCGCCGGTCCATCCCACGCATTCGGGCAGGCAAAACAAGTGAGGATGCTCAGGCATGTCCACCGGATCGGGGCGAATGTCGCCGATATCCGAAACGCTGTGGCCAAGATCCGTCAGAGCCTGCGCAAGCCCTGCAACGCGATAGGCATCCGGGCCCATCCGGCACCCCTGCCGCTGTTTTCCGGCGTCCATCGGGACACCGGCCAGAATAAGGTTCATTTTCTCCATATGTCTATCTAGCGACACAAGCTGGGTTGCGAGAAGAGATCAAAATGTTCAAAATGAAAGGCAGAAATGCAAAACGGGAAGCTACTTTGGACGATTTGGATAACAGATTGCTGAACGCCCTGCACCGGGATGCCCGCGCTTCTCTGTCCGAACTGGCCGAGGCGCTTGGGGTGACTCGGACAACGGTACGCAGCCGCTTGCAGCGTCTCAAACAGTCCGGCGAAATCGTTGGGTTTACGGTGTTGACCCGGCAGGGTGTCGCAGAAAGCCCGGTGCGCGGTCTGATGATGCTGGAAATCGAAGGCCGGGGAACCGAAAGGACCATGGCCCGGATTGCCGCCATGCGTCAGGTGCGGGCAGTCCATTCAACCAATGGCAGCTGGGATCTGATCGCCGAGATCGGTACCGAAACCCTGGCCGAATTGGATGAAGTGCTGTTTCAAATCAGGCGTATGGAAGGTGTCACCCGGTCCGAAACAAATTTGCTGCTATCCACCCGCAAAGGTCGCTACTGACCGCGTCGGGTCATGCTTTGACCGGGGCGAAAACTGTGCCAAGGTTCAACTGTGGCCCGATTACACCCCTGATGTCATGCAGTTGGGGCGCGGGCGCATAACCGCGCAGGAGCAGGGGCGTTCACAATGAGCACACAGGAAACCGGCGAAGAACCGCGTGCCATACGCTGGGCCGAGAAGGCTACCGAGCTGTTGGAAAAACCCTGGGTGCGCATTGCCATCCCGATAGCGGTTACCCTGATCGCGTTAACGGTTTTGCATGACCTTTCCTCTCATGTGAAGTGGGCGGACGTGAAAACGGATATCGCCGGGACGCCCTGGAAGATCATGTTCTTTGCGCTTTGCTGGACGGCTTTCAGCTTTGTGTCGCTGTCGTTCTATGACGTGTTCGCCGTGCAGAGCGTTGCGGATGGCAAGGTGCCGTTGCCGGTCGCCGGCATGGCCGGAGCAAGCGGATACGCCGTTTCTAACTGCCTTGGCTTCTCCTACATAACCGGTACGGCGATTAGATACAGAATTTATGCGTCGCTCGGGCTGGACCTGGGGCGCGTGGCGGGTGTTATCGCCACGTCCTGGGTCGCGTTCTGGATGGGGCTGGTCCTGATTTTGGGCATCCTGCTGACTTTCCATCCGGACGGAATAGCCAAGGTGCTGCCCATCAGCGAGACGACCGAGACCGTGATCGGCCTTTGTCTGCTGGCGGGGTTGGTTGGTCTCTTTGTCTGGCTGTCCAGCGGAGGCCGGCGGCTGTCGGTTGCGGGGTTCGGGTTTAACCTGCCCGGAGGCAAACTGGCCAGCCTGCTGACGCTTGCGGCGTTGGGGGATCTCTTCGGGGCTTCCATGACGCTGTATGTCCTCATGCCGGACGACCTTGGGGTGGGTTATCCCTATTTCTTCACCATCTATGTAGCGGCGATAGCGGTTGGTATCCTCAGCCATGCCCCCGGTGGGATCGGCGTGTTCGAGGCGACGCTGATCGCTGGGCTGGGCGCCTCCGGTCGATCCGACGTGATTGCTGCGCTGCTGCTATACCGCGTTGTCTACACCTTCCTGCCGTTTGGTATTGCCAGCCTGTCCATCGCCGTTGCCTCGGCCCTGACGCAGCGGCATCGGATCGGCGGCGCCGCCACTTGGGTGTATCGCGTTATCCGGCCAATCGTTCCCATGGTCGCGGCCGGTGTTGCGGCCGTTGCAGGGGTAATCCTGTTGGTCTCGGGCGCGCTGCCCGCCGGATCACAAAACCTGAGCGTCCTGCGAGAGGTTCTGCCGTTGTCCTTTGTCGAGGCATCACACCTTGCAGGCAGCGCCGTCGGGGTTTTGCTGTTGCTTGTATCGCGTGGGTTGTTCCGAAAGCTCTATCGCGCCTGGGTCGTGGCCATGCTGTTGATGGTGGCGGGGTTTTTTGCATCGCTTGCCAAGGGGCTGGACACGCATGAGGCCCTGTCGATGCTGGCTACCATCGGCCTGCTGGCGATGTTTCGTGGCGCGTTCTATCGGGTGAGCGGCGCGTCGATTTTTCGGTTGAACATTCCCTGGCTGGTCAGCGTCGTCGTGTTGTTGGCAGTGATCTTCTGGGTGGGCCTCTTTGCTTACTCCCATGTCGAATACCAGAATGCCCTGTGGTGGGATTTCGCCTGGAATGGTGATGCCTCACGGTTCCTTCGCTCCAGCCTTGTGGTGGCAGTGATCGTTGGCATTGTGGCCGTGAACTCTCTGTTCGGTCGAGAGATTCCGACCCCGGTGCGCACAGAGATTCCCAAAGTTGTTGAACGTTTGGTGATGGAGAGCGAAGACACCGAGGCGCAGATCTCGCTGACTGGTGACAAACAGTTCCTGATTTCCCCCGATGAGACCGCGTTTATCGCCTACGCCGATACAGGCAACGCACTGATCTCGAAAGGCGAACCGGTTGGCGATGAAAAGGCAGGGCAGCAACTGATCTGGCAATTGCGCGAAATGGCCGACCGCGAGGGAAAGCTATGCGCCTTCTATAGTGTGTCCACGAAATACCTGCCGACATTTCTGGATCTTGGCCTGTCGATCCTGAAGATCGGCGAGGTGGCACGGGTTTCGCTGAAGGAATTCTCGCTGGAGGGAAAATCGCGCAAACGATTCCGTCAGGCCAAGAACCGGGCCGAGCGGGAAGGGTATGTGTTCGAGATCATCCCCAAGGAAAACCTTGCCCCGGTGCTGCCGGAGCTGCGACAGATTTCCGACGATTGGCTGGCGCGGAAGGCGGGGGAGGAGAAAGGCTTCGCCCTGGGCGGGTTCGACGATCAATACCTGTCCTATTTCGACCACGCGGTGCTGCGCGATGGGAAGACCGGCAAGATCATGGCCTTCGCCAACCTGTTTCAGGGTGGTAACAAATCCGAATTGTCGTTGGATCTGATGCGATACGAACCCGACAGCCCGAGCTTTGTCATGGATGCCCTGTTTGCCGAGATGATGGTATGGGGGTCTGAGCAGGGGTTCCACTGGTTCTCGCTGGGCGCCGCGCCGTTCTCGGGCATTGAAAACCGGCAGCTGGCCTCACTCTGGAACCGGATCGGTGGATTTGTCTATGAGCATGGCGAGCAGTTCTACCACTTCGAAGGGCTGCGTTCTTTCAAACAGAAGTTCGAGCCGGAATGGAGCCCGAATTATCTGGCCAGCCCCGGCGGGCTGGCGGCTCCGCGCATCCTGTATGAGGTCAATATCCTGATCTCTGGCGGCCTGCGGGGCTTGACGAAATGAGGATCAGTTGAGGCTGGCGCGTGTCGGCGTCTTTTCCAGAAGGTCGCCCCAGTCCGTGCGATAGGCCATCTCGGCCAACACGGTTTCGGGCAGGAACTCTTGGTTTTGTCGGATTTGCCAACCTCCACCGAGACCTTTGTAGACGGCAACCAGATTGCTGGACACCTGCTGACGCGCCTCGATCAGATTGGCCTGAGACCTCAGCAACGCAGTCTGCGTATTCAGAATTCGGGAATAGCTGGCGATCCCGTCCCGGTACTGATCTACGGCGATCTCGGCCGCCTTGCGCGACGCATCGACACTTTGCTGATAGAACGCAACCTGCTTGCGGGCTTCACTATAGGCTACCATGGCGCTTTCGACCTCGGAATACGCGGTCAGGACCGTGTTCTGGTAATTTGCAATCAACGCCTGATAGGCCGCGTCCTGCGCCCGCACATTGTTCTGAATTCGGCCATAGTTCAGTACGTTCCAGACAACACCGGCACTGGCCAGCCCGGTGTTGCTGCTGGAACTGAACAGATCCCGTCCGCCCGACGCCTGCAAGCCAATTGATCCGGAAAGAATGAATTGCGGATAAAGGTCGGCCATCGCGATGCCGACCTGCGCCGATTGCGTTGCCGCCGCCAACTCGGCGGCGCGCACGTCAGGACGCCGGCGCAACAGTTCAGCCGGAACGCCCACAGCCACGTTCGAGCGTGCAGTGGGGATACGCCCCGAATTACCCAACTGACTGGTCATGCGAGAAGGCGTCTTGCCCAGCAGTACGGCCAATGCGTTCTTGGCCTGCTGCAGATCACTCTCCAACTCGGGCACCAGCGCCTTCGTGTTGTTCAGCAGGGCGAGGGATTCCTGCACGTCCAGTTCGGTCGTGACGCCGTTGTTGAACCGCAATTGGGTCAGGTCTGCGGATTCCTGCTGCAGTCTGATGTTTTCACGCGCCACCCCCAACGCTTCTTGCAGCGAACGGATATTGATATAGAGCGCTGCCACATCGCCGGTCAAAGTCACAAGTGCGTCGTCGTAATTTGCCACCTGCAGCGCCAGGTTCGAGCGCGCTGCCTGAACTCCACGCCGCTGCGCGCCCCAGACGTCCAGCTCCCACTGCGCGTCAAACCCAACCTGCGACGTTGAAAACTCGGTATCCAAGGGGATGATCCGCCGGATGTCCGAGACCGGCCCCAGATTGTCGCTGAGCCGACGGCGTTCCAGCGAACCGCCGATTGCTTGTGATTGCGGATAGAGCTCTCCGAAAGCAATCCCCAGTTGTGCGCGAGCTTGCAGGACGCGCGCGCCTGCGACCTGTAACGACAGGTTTTGTGCATAAGCTTCGGCGATCAGCTTGTTGAGGGTGGGATCGTTGAACGTTTCCCACCACTTGACGACTGGGGCGCTGCGTGAGGTCAGACCGCTTTGCCCCGCGCTTGGGCTGTTGACCTCGATCCACTGCTTCACAACCGGAGAATTCGGACGCACGAAATCCGGCCCCACTGGCGCGCAAGCCGCCAGCGTGGCCGCGCAAAGGGCCGTTCCCAATAACCGGCGGAGTGTCATGGTGCCCATTCTCAGATATCCAGCGGTCGGATGAAGTTGGCGAAGGAATAGAGGCGGATGTTGATGCGCCTCAGAAACTCAAAGCTTTTGCCCATACCAGTATAGATGGCCACGGCGGCATGTCCGCCTGCCGGGAAAGTATGCCCCTCGGGCACGTCGACCGAGATTTGAACCGCAATCCGGCCGGGCAACTTTGGCAACTCAAAGCCCGGCAGACGGCCGGACGGAAGGTACTGCCCCTGTCTGGTTGCCCACCAGATCGCCTCGACCTTGCCGGTCAGGATTTCGCCGGGGTAAAGGTCCAGCGCGACCTCGACGGGTTGGCCTGGTTCGACGAACTTCAGGTTTTGTTGCCGGAACGTGGCAAGGATATAAGGGTTGTCTTCGGTGACGAAGCTGGCAATTGCGCCGAGACGAATATCGCCGACGACCAGCCCCGGGCGCGCCTGCTGAGAGACGATCATCCCATTTTCTGGCGCGTAAATCGTCGTATTTTCGAGGAAATACTCGGCCTCGGCCAATTGTGCCTGCGCTTGCAGAATACCGGTGTTCACCCCGTCGATCTGCGAGGCCTGTGCCAGTTTCGACTTTTCAAGGTTGGCTTCGGCCTGTTTGACCTGTGCCTGATCCTCGGTGACCTGTTCGTTCCAGCGATCCAGTTCGTCCTGCCGGGCACCACCTGCCGGGACGAGGTTTTCATACCTTGCCTGTTGCGTCAGGGCGTAGGCAAGTTGCGCGTTCGCACGTTCTACTGCCTCGGTCGAGGCAATGACGTCCTGTTCAAGGATCTTGGCGTTCTGTTCGGCGGCCACCAGTTGCGCTTTGGCGTTGTCCACTGCCAGCGAAAAAACTGTATCATCAAAGCGATAAAGGGGGTCACCTTTCGTGACCTCAGCGTTGGGTTCGACCAGTACCTCGGTCAGAATTGTCGGCTGGGTCAGCTTGGGCACGATCTGGATCGTCGACCGGACGACGTGGCTGTCGACCGAGAAGGGCTGAAAAAACCGCAGGGCGACCAGAAAGATCAGAAGCAGATGCGCACCGACCCAGAAGGACACGATCCCCCAGGCGATGTTGAATTTCAGCCATTCCATCTTGAAGAAGATGAACCAGACGAAAATGATGTAGAAAAGCGTGATGCCTAGGGCGACGAACATATTTGGTGGTTTCCCCTGGCCTTAGCTCTGTTGTGTCTCGTCGCCGGTATCAAGCCGGTCCTGGTACTCGGGCTTGACCTTGCCGCCCAGCCGTTTGATCTCATCGCGGATCGCATCGCGTTCTTCGTCCGGGCCGCGACGCATGTCTACTGTCACCCCATCGTGAAACGCCCACATGAATGCGTGGACCCAGGGTACGACGGCCAGAAAACCCATCCATCCCATGATCTTGACGGCCTCGGCATGGGGGTGGTTGCGCTTGATCGCAATGCGACCGGGCAATCCCATCAAGAAGAGAAACAGCGCCATGATAGCCGCCAGCAGCAGGATAAGTGCTACAAACGTAAGATAATCGTAATATCCGAGTGGTTGCCCCAGAAGTCCCATGCTCATGCCTCCTTACGGGAAGGTTGCTCCATCCTCAGTTGTTGTTGCCCATTTCGTCAATCAATTTGTAGCTGGTCGGTGGATCTGCGCAAATACCCGGGCCGCATTCCAGCAGCGTAGTACCGGCGTTCAGCACTGCCAGCCCCAACATGAGAAAGAAGGCGAACTTGGCGAGCTTGTTGTCCCCGAACCGGGGTTCGGAACGAGAACCATCGGCATATTGCCGATCAAACATGAGCATGATGGCGGTGCCCAGCAAAATCAGGAAAAAGCAGATAGCGGCCCATGTGTAATAGTGCAGGCCCAAGACAGGTGAGCCATAGTGACCGGTGCCCGGTACGATATGCAGCAGGATTTGCCGTACCGCAACACTGCCGCCAAACAACGCTGCGATAAGCACAATCGCGTAATGCTGCGGCCGCGCGCCGTAGAGCAGGTTGAGACCAAGGCCCACACCCACCGCAACAAATCCGACCCGCTGTAGCAGGCATAATGGGCAGGGCAGTTCATACAATTTCAACTGGTAGAAATAAGCCAGCGTCAGGACCACGCTGACGGCCAGCATTCCAAGAGCATTGAGGGTTCTGGACAGTTCCGGTGTCATCGCGCCGCCCTCACAACTGAATGGTCAGTTCGCTGGTGGCGTGGAACTTCAGCCAGAACACACTCAACGCAAGCGTGACAAAAAACAGCGCGTTGGCTGCCCTAGTCAGTCTGAAATAGTTCAACCCCATCGTAGCCGTAAGTAACGCAAATAAAAGCGCAATCATGGCCCGGTTCTCCCCTCCCGTGCACAAGTTTCAATGCTGGGGATAGTGTCAGGCCCGTGCGTATCTGGCAAGAAGCGGGTGTTGGAATTCGCGTTAAATGCGAAATGCGCTTAGTTGCATAAAACCACCGAAGTCTGCCAGTCGCGGCAGAGTTTCGGTAGATCGCCGGGCAAGGGCGCGTCGGTGTAGATTGTATCAATATCCGACATCGAGGCGATGCGACCGGGTGCAGCCCGCTGGAATTTCGACTGATCCGCAACCAGGCATGTATGTCGGGACTGCGCAATGATTGCCTGACTGACCTGTACTTCCTGCAAGTCGAAATCCAGCAAATCTCCGTCTGGATCCAGCGCCGAGCAGCCGATGATGGCGCGATCGAATTTGAACTGACGGATCATGGATGCAGTCAGGTCTCCCACAAGGCCACCGTCAGCCCGTCGCAGAACACCGCCGGTGACGACGATTTGACAGTCGGGATTGTCCACCAGAATGTTCGCGACGTTCATGTTGTTGGTCACAACCATCAGGTTCTTGTGGCCTAGCAGTTGGCGCGCGACGGCCTCGGTCGAGGTGCCAATGTTCAGAAAGATCGAACTGCCGTCGGGAATGTCTGCGGCGCAGCGTTCGGCAATGCGGACCTTGGCCACTTCATTCAGGGCACGCCGGTCATCATAGCCGATATTCGAGACGCCCGAACGCAGAACGGCTCCGCCATGCACCCGGTCCAGCTTGCCTGCGTCCGACAGTTCCGAAAGATCGCGGCGGATGGTCTGGACGGTCACGCCGAACCGATCAGCAAGATCGTCGACGGCAACACGGCCCTCGGCGCTGGCGATTTCAAGAATATCGGATTGGCGAAAGGATAGTGACATGGCGCGCTCTGCTAAAACTGGGTTAAGTTCGTTTTTGTTCTTTTTTTGGCTGATGGCAAGAAAAAGCTACCAAGCCTCGCTAAAAAGTGCATGGTCAGCTATGCTGAAAGGAAAAATAGCGAAGAAAAACATTGACGATGCGAAAGGTGTTCCGGTTAATGCGAGCGACCGGCCTCATCAGGGAATCATCGGATATGTCAGCGCAACAAGATCAGATTACGGACCTCTTCATCATTGGTGGCGGAATCAACGGATGTGGCATTGCGCGTGACGCCGCAGGGCGCGGGATGTCCGTGACCCTGGCCGAGATGAACGATCTGGCATCGGCGACGTCTTCGGCATCGACCAAACTGTTTCACGGCGGGTTGCGTTATCTGGAGTATTTCGAATTTCGACTGGTGCGCGAGGCCTTGATCGAACGCGAAACCCTGCTGCGGGCTATGCCCCATATCAGTTGGCCCATGCGGTTCGTCTTGCCGTATCACGCTGATATGCGGTTTGACTCGGAAACCCCGACGTCGCGCCTGCTGAGCACGGTGATGCCCTGGATGCGTGGGCGCCGGCCAGCCTGGCTGATCCGTTTAGGTCTGTTCTTGTATGACAACCTCGGTGGACGGAAAATCCTGCCGGGAACATCTTCGCTGGACTTGCACAGTGCCCCCGAAGGTGCGCCGCTTAAGGACAAGTTCAAAACCGCCTATGAATATTCAGACTGCTGGATCGAGGATTCGCGTTTAGTGGTCCTGAACGCCCGCGATGCCGAGGCGCGTGGTGCGAAAATTCTTGTGCAGACCGAAGTTGTCTCGGCCGAGCGCAGTGGGGACCTCTGGCAGGTCACGATCCGCGACCGTGCCAGCGGTGAAACTCGCATAGTTCGGGCAAAAATGCTGATCAATGCAGGCGGCCCTTGGGTCGGCGACATTATCCAGACCAAGATTCGGTCGAACTCCCGCGAAGGTGTGCGTCTGGTGCGGGGAAGCCATATCGTGACGCGGAAACTATTCGAGCACGACAAATGCTATTTCTTCCAGGGTGAGGATGGCCGGATCATTTTTGCAATCCCGTATGAGCAGGACTTCACCCTTATCGGGACAACAGATCAGGATCACCCGGACCCGTACCAGAAACCGGAATGCACGGTATCCGAGCAGGAATACCTGTGCGCCTTTGCGTCAAACTACTTTGAGCGCCCTGTTACACGGGATGACATTGTCTGGACTTACTCCGGGGTTCGGCCCCTCTACGATGATGGCGCCACCAGCGCGACAGCGGCAACCCGCGATTATACACTGAAAGTGGATGCCGATGGCGGAGCCCCCGTGCTGAACGTTTTTGGCGGCAAGATCACGACATACCGTCGGCTTGCCGAAAGCGCGTTGGATAAGATCAAAGAACATTTCCCGGACGTACCCGGCCCCTGGACCGCCGGGGTTGCATTGCCGGGCGGTAATTTCCCGGTCGACGGTGTGCAGCAACAGGTCGATCAGTTGCTGGCTGACTACGGTTTTCTCGGCGCCAAATGGGCGGGTCGATTGATCCGTGCTTATGGGACCGAGGCCCGCGTCCTTCTGGGGGGCGCACAAAGCGTCGAGGATCTGGGCGAGGACTTCGGTGCCACCCTGACAGAGAGGGAGGTTCAATGGTTGATGGACAAGGAATTTGCACGTCAGGCCGAAGACGTGATCTGGCGCCGCAACAAGCTGGGCCTGCGCCTGACCTCGGATCAGGTTGCGCGGCTCGAAGAGTGGATGGCGCGCCGTATTCAACCTGAAAAGGTTGCCTGACTGTCCATTCGATCTTCCGGCGCGTTGGTATTTCCGGCTTGGCGGACGTCCGATACCGTGCTAGCCATCCGATACGGTCGGCAGACACCGAGGCGTCGCTGCTCTGTTCAGAGTGCTAAACCTGCCCGATGACACGAACGACATCGCATACATCAGGGCGTAGTTTCGTCAAGACAGCGACCAACGATCGAGCACACCGCCCGACATGGATGCATGATGACCAAAACTTCTGTTCCCTTGCACGCTGAAGACCTGACAGGTTTCGTACGTGCACTTTCCCGACAACTGGGTGAAGCAAGCCCGTCCCATCTAACGCTGATGAACATGGTCGCTCGGGCCGCGGGATATCAAAACGTTCAGCACATGCGCTCTGCCAACGCCGCCCGAAGACGGCTGGACACTGCAAAAGAGCAACAGCCGTTGGATATGCGGGCGGTTGAGCGAACCCTTCACCTTTTTGATGCGTCCGGCAGATTGCGTCAGTGGCCTTCGAAACGATCTGTGCAGAACCTGTCACTCTGGGCGCTCTGGTCTGCACTGCCGGCGGGATCCTCTCTTTGGGAAAAAGACGTCAACGCATATCTTACCGAAGAGCATAACTTTGATGACCCGGCTACCCTGCGACGGACCATGATTTCCTGCGGTCTTCTGTCCCGGCGGCAAGATGGAACTGACTACCGACGTGTAGAGCGGGAGCCTCCGGCAGAGGCGAAGGCTGTGATCCACGCCGTGGCGACTCGTCGTCGGGCGCGTCCGGTGCAAACTGATAATACGCCATTAGGGCAGCGGTAGCAGTTCCAAAGAAAAAGCCCCGCAAAGCAGGCGGGGCTTTTGCTGTATCTGCAGAATCTTTAGGCGGCCTCTTCCGACTGACCGGGATCATTCTTGGTGCCCTTGATCCACTCTCGCAAACCCTGCATCAGGGCATAGAGGACCGGCACCACGATCACACCTACCAGCGTCGCGGCGAGCATGCCGCCGAATACGGCCACGCCGATGGCTCTCTGGCTGGCTGCACCCGCGCCACTCGCTGCCAGCAGCGGCACAACGCCCAGCAGGAAGGACAGCGCAGTCATCATCACCGCGCGGAAACGCTGATGCGCCGCCTCGGCCGCTGCATCCTTGATCGAAAGTCCCTTGGCGCGTTGTTCCATCGCAAATTCAACGATCAGAATGCCGTTCTTTGATGCGAGCCCGACAAGCATGATCATCCCGATCTGAGTATAAAGGTTGATGTCACTGCCAACGAGCGCCACAGCCGCAACTGCTCCGAACAGGGCAACGATGACCGACAGCAGGATGGAAACCGGCATTGTCCAGCTTTCGTACTGCCCCACAAGGAACAGATAGCCAAACAAAATCGCCAGCCCCAGAATGATGATCACAAGGCTGCCGGAAGCCAGCTGTTGCTGTGCCGTGCCCGTCCATTCGAACGCATAGCCGGGGGGCAGGGCGTTTGCGGATTCCTCGGTCATCACGTTGATCGCGTCGCCTGTTGACATGCCCGGGGCAGGCACAGCCGTAACCGTTGCCGAACGGAACAGGTTGTGCCGTTTCAGTAGAACCGGCCCCAGCACGTTTTCGACGTCGATCAATGTACCCAGCGGTACCATCTCGCCCTTTTCGGACCGCACATAAAGGTTCGAGATATCTTCGACATTGTCCCGATAGGTCCCGTCCGCCTGAATCATTACACGGTAGACCCGCCCAAACAGGTTGAAATCGTTGACGTAGTAGGAACCCAGTTGCGCTTGCATGGTCTGGAAAATCTCGGCCACGGACACCTGCAACGTCTTGGCCTTTTCCCGATCCAGATCGACGAACAGCTGCGGCACGTTTGCGCGGAAAGTGGTGTAAGCCTGCCCGATTTCGGACCGCTGATTGGCGGCATAGACAAATGATCCGACGGCCGAAGCCAGATCCTGCGGTGAACCGCCTCCGGTCTGTTGCACCTCCATTTCAACACCGGCGGACATGCCGAGGCCCTGAATGGGCGGTGGGTTGAAGGCCACGATTGATGCGGCGGATTCCCCGTTGGCGATGGCAAGCACCTTGGCGAGAATTGCGTCGGCGCTTAGGTCATCATCTTGGCGTTCGTCCCAGTTTTCGAGGTTCACAAAGATCGCGGCACCGTTGGTCGTGGTTCCGTTCAGCAGCGAGAACCCATTGATCAGAACGGTGCTGGCGACGCCGGGTATTTCCTGAATTTGTTCATCCACACGCGCAGAAACGGTCTCGGTGCGTTCCAGCGTGGCGGCGTCCGGCAACTGAATATCGACGAACAGGTAGCCATTGTCCTCAAGCGGGATAAAGCCGCTGGAGGTATTGGACATGATCGTACCACCACCCATCGCCAGGGCCACGATAATACCCAAGGCGATAACTGGCAGGACCAAAAGCTTACGAACGATCGAAACGTACCCGTTTCGAACGTTGCCAATGAACTTCTCAAACAGTGCCAGAACGCCTTTCGGCGGACCGCTCCGCGGACGCAAAACCATCCCGCAAAGAGCAGGAGACAGGGTCAAAGCATTGATCGACGAAATCACAACGGCCGTTGAAATCGTCACGGCAAACTGCGAGTAAAGCCGTCCTGAGATGCCGGGCATAAATGTGACGGGCACGAACACCGCCAGAAGAACAAGGGTGGTTGCTATGACTGGCCCGGTGATTTGGCCCATTGCTTTGCGGGTCGCTTCGGCCGGGGGCAACCCTTCCTCTGCGATGATCCGTTCGACGTTTTCCACCACCACGATCGCGTCATCCACCACGATCCCGATGGCCAGTACCAGCGCGAAAAGTGAGATTGTATTCAGCGACATGCCGAAGGCCAGTAGAAAGGCAAATGTCCCGATCAGCGAGACGGGAATGGCCACCGCAGGAATGATCGTTGCCCGCCAACTGCCAAGGAACAGGAACACGACCGTGATCACCAGCGTAAAGGTCATGATCAGGGTCGTGACCACGTCGTTCAGAGATTGTTCAACGAAGTCCGTCGTGTTGAAGGGCACTTGATATTCAACGTCCGTCGGGAAGGAACGAGACAGGCGTTCAAGTTCGGCTTCCACCCTGTCGGACACAGCCAGCGCGTTCGCGCCGGGGGCCTGATAGATGCCGATAACGGTCGCCGGGACGCTTTGGAAAAAGCCAGACGCGGCGTAGTATTCGGCACCAAGCTCGACGCGCGCGATATCCCGGACCCGTACAATTGACCCGGCATCACCAGTGCGGATGACGATATCACCGAACTCTGCGGCAGAAGTCAGACGGCCTTTGGTCTTGATCGTGTATTGAAAGGTTTGTCCTTCGGGCACCGGTGGCGCGCCGATGGACCCAGCGGAAACCTCGATATTCTGCTCGCGAATGGCATTGATGACATCGCCGGGCGTGATCGACAGGGCGGCCATCTTGTCCGGGTCCATCCAGATCCGCATGGCGTATTCCAGATTGGTCAGAACGTCCGCTTTACCCACGCCCTGAACACGTGCCAACGCGTCTTTCAGGTTGATCGAGGCATAGTTGGACAAGAACACGCTGTCATAAGTGCCATCGGGTGACGTCAGCGTGACCAGCAGCAACATGTTGGTCGATGCTTTCTGCGTCACGACCCCGGACGAGGTCACCTCGGTCGGCAGTGACGACATTGCCTGTGCAACGCGGTTTTGAACGTTCACCGAGGCGATATCCGGATCGGTGCCAACCTCAAACGTAATGTTCAAGGAATACGAGCCGTTATCCGACGAGGTTGACGTCATGTAGATCATGTCGTCCACACCGTTCACCTGAGCCTCGATAGGGGCGGCGACGGTGTTTTCAACAGTTTCGGCGTTGGCGCCGGTATAGGTCGCCGTCACGCTGACCACGGGTGGGGTAATGTCTGGAAACTGGGCGACCGGCAGAACCAGATAGCCGATACCGCCCAGAATGGTCAGCACCAGCGAGATGACAAGCGCCAGCTTGGGCCGGCTGATGAACAGGGCTGAGAACATCGGTTACTCTCCCGGCTGTTCAGAGGCCACGACCGCGTCGACGGCCACACCCGGGCGAACCCTTTGCAGGCCCTCGACAATCACGCTTTCGCCCTCGCGCAACCCGTCCAGAACGATGATTGCGGTGCCAACCGTGTCACCGGTTGTGATATAGCGCTGCTCGACCATCTGCTTGTCATTGACGACCAGAACGAATTCGCCGCGCTGATCACGCTGCAGTGCCGCTTGCGGGACCAAAACCTGCAAGGTGGGTTCCAGTGCTTCGATCTGAACGTTTACGAAAGCGCCGTCGATAATCAGGCGATCCGCATTGTCGAACTGCGCGCGCACGGTGATCGCGCCGGTCAGCGGGTCGATGCGGTTGTCGACAAAGACGATTTCGCCGGTTTCATCTAATTCGGTGCCGTTGGGCAAGGTGACATGCACGTTGGGGCTTTGATTGCTTTCGGCCAACGATGCCGGGTTCTCGCCAAATTGCTGAAGGACCGACGTGAACATCTTTTCGTTCAACGAGAAATTGACGTAGATCGGAGCTTCGCTGACCAGATTGACCAGCGGCGGGTTGTTGGGTCCGACCACATCACCGACGCTGGTTTCGATCCGGCCGATCCGGCCATCGAAAGGCGCATGGATCTGAGTGTAACTCAGGTCCAGTTCCGCCTGCTGAATTGCGGCGTTGGCAGCTTTGACTTCAGCCTCGGCCACCAATTCGTTGGCGCGGGCAATGTCACGCTCGGATTCAGGCGTCGCGTCACGCTTATACAACTCTTCCTTCCGGGCCAGATCCACCTTGGCCAGTTCCAGATTGGCCTCGGCTCGGTCCAGATCGGCCTTGCGGGCCTCAAGCGTTGCCTCGTACAGGTCAGGTTCGATGGTAAAAAGCAGGTCGCCTTCCGAAACCAGGGCCCCGTCTTCCACTTCCTTGCTGTCCAGAAAGCCGCTGACACGGGCAATGATATCCACCTTGTTGATCGCTTCGGCCCGGCCAATGAATATGGCCTCGTCAGTGATCTCCTCAGTGTAAGCGGCAGCGATGGACACTTTCGGTGGTGGCGCTTCGCTTTGATCCTGCGCCCATGCCGTGCTGGCCATCCCCAATATCGCTGACCCAGCCAGAGACAGGCCAAGTTTTCTGAGATGCCCGCTGTCTGAGAGCTTGGAGGTAAGGAATGCTGGGGACATGGCGGGCGCCTCGTTCAAGTATTGGATCAAGTGCCAAGGGTTGTGCTCAGCCCCGGCGAGTCGTGGAATTCCCTCGCAGGATGGCCGTTTTGGCGGCATATCTCAAGCTTCTTGAATGCGTTCAGAAGGATAGATATGCCGGGATTTTTCCCATTGATAGGCTGACTTACGCTGAAAAACTGAGCGCAAGCGCATCGCCTGGCCTTTTGTCTTGGGTACAAAACGAAGCACCGGGGGCCGATCAAGCCCTCGGTCTTTCAATCCGGAGCTCCGGAAGATTCAGTCGCGTGTTCCGGCGAACCTTGTCTGCCAGTCTTCTCGCTGCTCATCCGTGACCTTGGCAAACATTACATCCGGCACGGTGAATTCATGACCGGCGGGCAGGGTACTGAGCGCGGCCTCCACGTCGTCGGGCCAGCTAGTATCCAGCGTGTTCATCGCGCTCAACATTTTTGCCGAGGTTTCCGGGATGAACGGAGCGCTGAGCACGGCATAAAGGCGAATAAGGTTCAGCCCCAACCGGACCTGCGCAGCGGCTTGTTCGGGGTCTTCCTTGAAAGTCGACCACGGTGCTGCTGCTTGCAGATATTCGTTGCCCGCCACCCAGATCGCGCGCAGTTCCTGCGCCGATTTGCGGACCTCCATCGCTTCCATATGCCCTTCATAGGCGCGGACGCGTTTGGACAGTTCATCGATCAGTGCTTGCTCACGCTCGCCATAGGTGCCGCTTTCGGGCACGGCTTCACCGAATTTCGAACGGCAGAACTTGGTGATCCGGCTGACGAAGTTACCCAGAACGTCGGCGAGGTCTTTGTTCACCGATTGCTGGAAATTCTCCCACGTGAACTCGCTGTCACTGCTTTCGGGTGCATGACTCAGCAACCACCAGCGCCAGAAATCGGCCGGCAGGATCTCCAGCGCCTGATCCATGAACACGCCACGGCCCTGCGAGGTGGAGAACTGTCCGCCGTCATAGTTCAGGTAGTTGAACGACTTCAGATGATCGACCATCTTCCACGGCTCGCCCGAGCCCAGAATGGTTGCGGGGAAGCTGAGCGTATGGAAGGGCACATTATCCTTGCCCATGAACTGGACATAGCGGACATCGTCGGCACCTTTGTCAGTCCGCCACCAGCGTTCCCAATCCGTATCCGTCTTACCGTTCGCATCAGCCCACTCCTTGGCGCAGGCAATGTATTCGATGGGGGCGTCAAACCAGACGTAGAATACCTTACCTTCCATACCTGGCCAGTCCTGATCGCCTTTCTTGACCGGAACACCCCAGTCCAAATCGCGGGTGATGCCGCGGTCTTGCAGGCCGTCTCCGTCATGCAGCCACTTTTTCGCAATCGAGGTCGTCAGGATCGGCCAATCCGTCTTGCTGTCGATCCAGGCATCCAACTGATCCTTCATCGCTGACTGGCGCAGATACAGGTGCTTGGTCTCGCGCACTTCCAGATCGGTCGAGCCGGAAATGGCCGAGCGCGGTTCGATCAGGTCGGTCGGGTCCAGCTGCTTGGTGCAGTTCTCGCACTGATCTCCGCGCGCGCGCTCATAGCCGCAGTTGGGGCAGGTGCCTTCAATATAGCGGTCGGGCAGGAAACGTTCATCGGCGTTCGAGTAGACCTGCTTCTCGGTGACTTCACGGATCAGCCCGGCGTCATCGAGCTTGCCTGCGAAATGCTGGGTCAGCCTCTTGTTCTGTTCGCTGGACGAGCGGCCGAAGTGATCGAAGCTGAGGCCGAAGCGCTTGGCGATATCGGCCTGAACGCCATACATCTCGGCACAATACTCGGCCACGGGTTTGCCCGCCTTGGCCGCCGCCAGCTCGGCCGGCGTGCCGTGCTCATCGGTGGCGCACAGGAACATGACCTCGTTTCCCCGGCCGCGCTGATAGCGCGCGTACAGATCGGCAGGCAATTGCGAGCCGATCAGGTTGCCGAGGTGCTTGATCCCGTTGATGTAGGGGATCGCCGAGGTGATGAGAATCCGAGCCATGTTCCGTTTCCGCATATCTAACTGCGCGCCCGTCTACCTTATGTCACCGTCCAGCAAAACCCCGCCTTTCGCCTGGATGTCATTTTAGACACGCTGGCCGGTCGATATTGCCTGAAACACCCATGTCGGATTGCACAGGCGGAAGGCGCTGCAATACCCATAGGTTGCAAATTGGAATCACAACCCCTTGAATTCTTACAAATGGCTTCCCATTTTAAGTGTATACCAAAGTATACAAAAACGAGGGCAACCTGCTGATGTTCAACTTCCTCCTCGAGGGTGCGTTTGTGCCCTTTACCCTTGCGCTTGCGCTTCTGTTCGGCCTTTTGGTGCTGGAACTGATCGCGCTGATACTGGGCGGCAGCCTGATGGCGGGTGAGGGTGAAGTTGATCTGGACATGTTCGACGCCCCTGATCTGGACATTGGCGATTTCGATCTGGATATCGACGCGGATGTCGATCTGACCGAGTTTGAGCTAGCCGAGGTCGAAGCAGACGCGCCCGGCGTGGCTCCCGCAGGGCCGATGGCCTGGCTTGGAATTGGCAAAGTGCCCTTCATGATTTGGCTGGTGGTACTGCTGGCCGGGTTTGGCCTTAGTGGAATGGGTCTGCAGCTGGCTCTGCGCGATATACTGGGCTTTGAACTGCCAAGCTGGTTGGCCGCAATCCCCGCAGGTGGCTTTGGGCTGTGGTTTGCACGCGGCTTTGGTTCTGTATTCGCCCGCCTGCTGCCGAAAACCGAAAGTGAGGCGACGTCCGAACGTATGCTGGCGCGCCGCCGTGGCGTGATCACTCAGGGCACAGCCTCTCGCGGGCGCCCGGCCGAAGTGCGCGTATCCGACCGTTATGGCAACTCGCACTACCTGCGCGCGGAACCGTTGCAGGACAAGGACGCGCTGAAACAAGGCACCGACGTGTTGGTGCTGCGCGACCGACGGCGTGACCGGTTCGTTCTGGTCGGCTTGTCAGACTAACGAATTTTCAACCCCAATACGGAGGAATTTGCATGGAACTTCCCTTCCTGGCCGTCACAGTTGTGACCATTTTAGCGGTACTTTTGTTCATAGGCCTTGTATTAGGCCGTCTCTACCAACGTGCGACCCGAGAGGTCAGTCTGGTGAAAACCGGGGCGGGCGGCAAGAAGGTCATCATGGATGGCGGCGTCATCATCGTGCCGCTGCTGCATGAAGTAAGCCCGGTCAATATGAAGACCCTGCGTCTGGAAGTGCAGCGCAGCGGAGAGGCTGCCCTGATCACCAAGGATCGGATGCGTGTGGATGTAGGCGTCGAGTTCTATGTCTCTGTTATGGCGACCGAAGAGGGCATTGCGCGCGCCGCACAAACGCTGGGTGATCGCACCTTTGACGTCGAGCAATTGCGTGAGATGATTGAAGGCAAGCTGATCGACGGTCTGCGGGCCGTGGCTGCTCAGATGACCATGGACGGTCTGCACGAGAACCGCGCCGATTTTGTGCAGGAGGTGCAGAATGCAGTGTCCGAGGATCTGCTGAAGAACGGCCTGTCACTGGAATCCGTCTCGCTGACTGCGCTGGACCAGACACCGTTTGAGGCTCTGGATGAGAACAACGCCTTTAACGCCGTGGGTATGCGCAAGCTGGCCGAGGCCATTGCGACCTCGAAGAAAGAGCGCGCGCAGATCGATGCCGAAGCCGAGGTCGAAGTCCGTCGTGCTGCGATGGAAGCGGAACGCCAGAAGCTGTTGATCGAGCAGGACGAGGCGCAGGCGCGTATTGAACAGACCCAGAAGGTCGAAACCCTGCGTGTGGCGCAAGAGGCCGAGATTGCTGCGCGGACGGAAGACTCGGTGCGTGAAACCGAACGGGCCCGGATCGCTCGTGAAGAAGCCATCCGCGCCGCCGATATCGAACGCGAGCGTAAAATCCGCGAGGCCGAAATCTCGAAAGAGCGTGAACTGGAAGTAGCCGAGCAAGAGCGGCAGATCATCATCGCGCAGAAATCCGAAGAAGAAAGCCGTGCCCGTGCGTCCGCCGACCTGGCTCGGGCCGAGGCGACCAAGGCGACGGAAGCCGTGGCAACCGCTCGCGAAGTGGCTGAGGCCGAGCGCCAGAAGCAGATTGCTCTGATCGAAGCCACGCGTGAGGCAGAACGTCAGGCAACCGCGATCCGACTGGCCGCACAGGCCGAGAAAGAAGCCGCCGCCGACCGTGCAGAAGCGCGCAGGGAAGAGGCGCAAGCCGAAGCGGACGCGTTGAACATCCGGGCCGAGGCCAAGAAGAACGACATGCTGGCCGAAGCGGAAGGTAAGCGCGCGATTGTCGAGGCCGACAACGCCCTGTCGCAGGAACAGATCCGCATGAAGGTTGATCTGGCTCGGATCGAAACCATGCCTTCGATCATCTCGGAAATGGTCAAGCCGGCAGAGAAGATCGACTCGATCAAGATCCATCAGGTCGGTGGGATCGGTGGTTCGAATGGTGGCAGTGCCGCAAGTGGCGACAAACCGGTAGTCAATCAGGCCCTCGACTCGATCATGGGTATGGCCGTGCAAATGCCCGCGCTCAAGAAACTGGGGGAAGAGCTGGGCCTGTCGATGGAAAACGGCGTCGGTGGCATTGTGAACGGCGCGCTGGAGTCGACAACCGAGCCGGTGGAAGCGGCCGAGCTGGTCGAACGGGAACCACGCGCCGAGCATTAACCAGAAAGGGCCGGGAGTTTCCCGGCCCTTTTTCTATCGCCCCTCGCGCGACCGTTTCAGCAGTCGGCCAATCGTAAACGAGGTTCTTGGTGCGTAGACATAATTGGTTCGTTCCTCCGGCGTGGGACGCGACCGCATCCGCGCCAAACCAAAGATGATCAGGAAAACGTGGCCCAATGCAACGAATGCAAACAACGCTCCGGGTCCGAACTGCTCGATCAATGTGGATGAAACATAGGGCGAAGCGATTGCTCCCAATGCGTACCAGAACATCAAGGCTGCAGACAATTCGACCCGCTGTTCTGTAGTGGCAAAGTCGTTTGCGTGCGCGGAAGACACCGAAAAGATCGGGAATGTCGTGAAACCGAAAACGCCAGCAGCTAGCATGACGCCGAGCGTTCCCGTGCCGCTGGCGACCATCGTGACCGCGCAACTCAGAACGGCCGCAACGGACAACCAGATCAGGACCCACCGCCGATCATATTTGTCGGCGAGCCATCCCATCGGGTACTGCGCCAGCGCGCCACCCAAAACAAATGACGCCAGGAAGAACGCGATCTGATCTACGCCCAGACCAACCTCTTGCCCATAAACCGGGCCGACCATCCGGAACGAGGCCGAGCTGAGAGCGGCGACGATCACGCCTGCCACCGCCAGCGGCGAACTGCGCCATGCCAGCTTCGGACGCAGGCGCGGGGCGTCGGGCGTAATTGGCTGGCTGGCGCGCGTCAACGTAAGGGGCAGCAGCGACGCGCAGCACAGTATGGCCAGCAGGTTGTACGAAACATAAGAGGCAGGTGGCAGAACAGCGATAATCAGCTGGGCGCCCAGAGATGCGCCCATGTCGACGATCCGATACGTGCCCATCGCGCGCCCACGCGTCTCATTGGTGACCTTGGCATTCAACCAGGCTTCGATCACCGTATAGCTTCCGGCAACGCAGGTGCCCGAGGCAATACGCAGCCCGGCCCAGATATACGGGTTATCTGTCAGTGTGTGGCCGATCAGACCCATTGCGCCCAACGCGGTACAAACGGCAAAGGCTCGTGAGTGCCCGATATTGCCCATAAGGCGCGGTGCCCACCAGCACCCGACAAAGAACCCAAGAAAATGCGCCGACCCCAGCAGGCCGATCTGTTCGGTCGAAAACTCCAGAGTGATGCCCGAGATTGCGTCGAGTGGGCCAACGCCGCCCGTCGAGAGCTGCAGAAGAATGACTGAAAGAAACAGGGCGGCAAATGAAATGATCGTGCGCATGATATAGCCAGATTGACTGTATCCAGGGACAATGCGCGCGCCTAATCGACTTTCGCAAGTCGTTTTTTGCCAATCCGAGTTCAGGTCATGCGAATAATCTCGGCCCGGATGTTCAGGCCCACCTGATCGTTTACAAGATCGGGATAGCCTGACGCGCCAAAGTCGTGGCGGTTCAGCGAACCGGTCAGGTGAATGTACAGAATATCCAACTCATCCGCGGCGCTGCCTGGTGGTCGGTAAAGGTTTGCACTGAGCGTTACCGAGCGGGTAACGCCGCGCACGGTGAGGTCTCCGGTAACGGATGCGCCCTCTGAAATGCGTCCTGTAGGCCCAAGTCGAATTCTGGTCGAGGTGAAGCGGATCGTTGGGTAACGGTCGGCGTCCAGCACACTTGGGCTCAGCATCGGACCGCGGGCAAAGGGCAGTTTGGTTCGCGCCCTTGCCACATCCAGAACAACGTCGACACGGCTGTTTTGCAGGCGTTTCGTGTCGACCAGAATATTGGCTGACCGGATCGGCATCGTGCCGGATTGCGTCACTCCGGACAGTTCGAAAGAAAACCCAACGGACGTTCCTTCGGAGGCAAGAGTATAGGGAATAAGCGTTGCCCGCGCACCTGCCAGCGGCAGGGTCGCCAGACCGGCGATCAGAGCGCGACGGGTGAGGCACCTCATGCCGGTGCCTCCAATCTGCGTGGCCGCGACCGGCTGAGCAGAAACAACAGGATGGCGATGTTCATTCCATTCCAGAGGATGCCATTCACAAAGGCCAGTTGGTAACTACCGGTGACGTCATAGATCCAGCCGGACATCCAGCCTCCGAGGGCCATTCCCAGGATGGTCATCATCATCACGAACCCCACCCGCGCGCCAGCCTCTCGCGGCGGCATGTATTCGCGAACGACCAGTGCGTAGCTGGGGACGATGCCCCCCTGCGCGAGGCCAAACAACATGCTGACGATATACAGCGAAACCATGCCGTCATAGGGAAGGAACAGGAACAGGGCGATGCATTGAAGGACCGAGCCGATCAACAGGGTATGAAGCCCGCCCAGCCGGTCTGCGACAAGGCCGGAAATCAGGCGGCTGACCACACCTCCGAGCAGCATCAGACTCAGCATTTCAGCGCCCACGGCGGGGCCGTAGCCCAAGCCGACGCAGTAGGACACGATGTGAACTTGCGGCATCGACATTGCCACGCAACAGCCGATCCCGGCCAGCCCCAGAATATACTGCAACGCACGCGGCGAGATGCCAACGCTTTGCGCCCTGATCTGGGCAGCGGCAGCAGCGGTGCTGTGCGCTTCAGCAGGCACCTGACGGCGCAACAACAGGGACAGCGGAACGACGACGGCCAGCGTGATGATGGCCAGTGTCAGGTAGACCTGTTGCCAACCATCGCGCGCCAAAATGCCTGACAGCAGCGTTGGCCAGATCGCACCGGACAGGTAGTTGCCGCTTGCCACCAGCGCCACCGCGATCCCGCGCCTGCGCATGAACCAGTGCGAGATGTCTGCAATCAGCGGCCCGAACCCAACCGACGTTCCCAATCCCAGCAGCAGATGCGCCGCCGATAGCATGGCTATGGTCGGGGCGAATGCAGCCAAAATGTAGCTGATAGCGCTCAGTACGGCGGCACCGATCAGGGACCAGGTCGCGCCCAATCGATCGACGAGCTGCCCAAGCGCCATGTTGCCAAGCGCAAATCCGATCATGGTTAGGGTAAACGGCATCGACGCCGCTGCGCGCCCGGCCTGAAACTGGGTTTCGATGGCAGGCATCACGACAATGACGGCCCACATGCCTACGTTGATCACGGTAGCTATGGCCAGAGTGATCAGAAGGCGAAGCCAGGAATAGCGGCTGTCGTGGATCGCGTGGGTCATGCGGCAACGCTAGGGCGCGCCCCTGGTTTTGACCAGTCACAAGTTTCGTGATCGGTCTGGTGCGTCAAGCGGGGATCTCTTCCGTTTCGATCCGCTGCAAGTGCAGACCGGCCCGGGCGGCGGTCTGGCTGGCCTGCCAACTGACCGGGGGCAGGGCGCGGGCGCGGCGGCGGGTCAGGGTCCAGCGCCTTGCCTCGCCCCGATGGGTCGCGGCCATGTGCCAGCGCGTCTCGACCCCCTGCGCGCCGCCGTCGCCGGGGGTCAGCAGCAGACCCAGCGGAGCCCGCCCCATCGCGCCGCCCTGCTCAGCGGCCAGATGCATCCGTCGCACCGGCGTCAGCCCCGGCGCACCCGGCAGATCGCCGATGATCAGAGGGATCGCCCCGCTGCGCAGTGCCTCTTCCATGCACCACAGCAGATCCTCGGCGCGGGTGGGGCGGACGAACAGGAACCGCGCGGGGTCGGCAAAGGGCATCATCCCGTCGGGGTTCAACTGGCCGGGCTCCCACGCAGGGGAAATCCACAGCACCGGCCCCTGCGCCTGACCCGCCAGCCACATGGCAAAGCTGCGCCGGGCGGGGCCGCAGGCCTCGTGCACGCGACCCAGTTGCAGTGTGATCTGCGGGTGCAGTTTCAGCCCCGGCGCCTCTCGCGCGGGTTTGCGGCCAAGAAGATGTGCAGACATGCCGGGATGCTAGCATGTTCCACTTTTGTTCTCAAATGAAAAGCGTCGCTGTTGCCCGGTTAACGCGACAGGATCAGACGGCCATCCGCGAACTGGATATTGGAAAACCGATGCAGATACTCCATGCCAAGCAGCGACTGGTTCAAATCACCTTCATTGATCGAGGCGCGAACGTCGCGATCTGTGATCGGTCCCAGCGCCAGGCTGTCCAACCGCACCGGCGCAGTACGGACCACGCCATTGGCCGTCGCGGCCCGTCCCAGATAATTCAGCTGATCCGTATCAATCCCAACCCGTTCGGCATCCTGCGGGCTGAGCACGATCTGACTGGCTCCGGTATCGACCAGAAACGTGACCGGTTCGCCATTCACCAGCATCGGTAGATAATAATGGCCATCAAACGATCGCGGTACCTCGATCCGATGATCCGACACGGTCATTTGCGGCGTGGTGCTGACGGTCGAGCGGATGTCGCCCCACAACCCGATCACTGCGATGACGCCGATAAAGATAAACACCCAGGCGGCGACCATCTGCATGGTTTTGCCCAAAGATTGGCGGTTCTGAGTGATGAACCACATCAGCAGGGCCGCCCCCAGCAAAACCAGATAGGTCAAACGCCCGATCTCATAACCATCCATACCGTCGTCCACAAAAAATCGCTCTTACCGTCCCAATATGGGAATTCATGACGCAAAACCAAAGGCCTTGAGGCCATCCAGAATGAACTGAACCGACAGGGCGGCCAGCAGCATTCCCAGCAACCGGGTCAGTACGTTCAGCCCGGTTTTTCCCAGAATGCGCGCGATCAGCCCGCCAGAGAGAAAGAACAATAGAACCACAGCCATGACGGCCAGCATAACGGCGCACGCCATCGCGATTCCCTGAAGGCCGGGGTTTTGCCCTGCCAAAAGAATGATCGTTGCAATCGATCCAGGGCCGGCGACCAAGGGAATTGCCAGCGGAAAGACGGACGGGTCTGGGTGGTCTTCTTCTTCCGCGCGATCCTCACGCCGCTTGGTGCGCCGTTCGAAAAGCATGTCGAGCGCGGTCAGAAACAGCAACGCGCCACCGGCCACGCGAAATGCTTCCATCGAGATGCCGACAAAGCCCAGCACAGCCTCACCAAAGGCAGCAAAGGCGATCAGAATACCCGATGCCGTCAAACAGGTGCGATAGGCGACTTTTCGACGTGCGCGCGCATCCATGTCCTGCGTCATGGCCACGAATATCGGCGTAGTTCCAAAAGGATCGATCACCACGAAAAGCGTAGTGAAAGCCGTTATGAAGAAAGCGATATCAATCAATCTTCTGCATCCTCTTGCAGACGTTCCAGAACCTGCATGGCTTCGTCCAGTTGAGATGCTGGGACATAGACATGATCGTGAAAGTACCCGGCGACCATGTTTGCCGGAATACCTGCTTGCGCCAGTGCTGCCGAAACCGCGGCGGTGAGACCAACACCTTCGAGCGAGGAATGGACCCGCAGCGTGATGCACCGCATGGGAAGTGCATTCTCGGGGGCAAAACCGATGGGAACGATAAGCGAGAGGCCTTCGTCTTCAATGCAACTGGCGCGCGTTCCTTGAGGCCAGACGGTATCATCGGGCCAGGTGACGAAGGCGAATTCTCCGGCAACGGCACGCGGTCGCATGCCTGAGATCATTGCCCTGGTGTCCTTGACGGGTGTGGTCATGCGGCGGCCTCGGCCTTCTCAAGCCGCTCGGCGGCGGCGACCCACAGGGCCTCGGCCTTTTGCATGGCCTCATTCACTTCGGCGAACTTGCGGTTCCAGTTTTCCAGATCGCTGATCCGGTCGTCCTCGTAAAGTGCCGGGTCGGCCAGTTTGGCCGAAAGCCTTTCGTGCATGTCCGTCAGTTTTTCGATCCGGTCCTCGCATTTTCGCAGCTCGGCGCGCAGGGCCAGCATCGCCTCGCGCGAGGGACGCTTGGGCTTGGCGGTTTGCAGCTTTGTCTTGACGGGTTTGTCACGCTCCAGAAGCATGGCGCGATAAGCCTCGAGGTCGCCATCAAACTGCCTGACCGTACCGCCCGAGACCAGCCATAATCGGTCGGCGACCAGCCCCAGCAGATGCATATCGTGACTGACCAGAATGACCGCGCCGGAATAGGCTGTCAGGGCTTCGACCAGCGCCTCGCGGCTTTCGATGTCGAGGTGGTTGGTCGGTTCGTCAAGGATCAGCATGTGCGGCGCGTCGATGGTTGCGATCAGCAACGACAGCCGCGCTTTTTGTCCACCTGACAGGCGCCCGACCAAAGTTTCCGCCTGATCCGCATTCAGCCCGAACCCGGCCAGACGCGAGCGCCATTTGCCCGGCGCCTCATCCGGGCGCAGGCGGCGCAAATGATCGAGAGGTGTTTCGTCCACGTGCAGCTCGTCCACCTGATGCTGCGCGAAATAGCCGATCCGCAGCTTCGAGCTGCGACTCATCTTGCCTGCCATCAGCGGCAAGCGGTCCGACAGCAGCTTCGACAGGGTCGACTTGCCCTGACCGTTCTTACCCAGCAGCGCGATCCGGTCATCCTGATCGATGCGCAGGTTGAGGCGGCGCAGAACCTCGGTTTCACCATAGCCGGTCACACCACCCTCAAGCTGAATGATCGGCGGTGACAGCTCCTCGGGTTCTGGGAAAGAGAACGCACGCAGCGCGGCCTCTTGCGGGGTCGAGATCAGTTGGATGCGCTCGATCATCTTCAAACGCGACTGCGCCTGAACCGCCTTGGATGCCTTGTAGCGGAAACGGTCGACGAAACTTTGCAGGTGGGCAATGCGGGCCTTTGCCTTGGCATTTTCCGATTCCGCCTGCGCCAGACGTTCCGCCCGTCGCTCGGCGAATTTGTCGTAAGGCACGGCGTAGTAAGTCAGCTTGCGATCTTCCAGATGCAAGATCGAGCCCACCGCGCGGTTCAGCAACCCTCGGTCATGGCTGATGATGATGACTGTGTGCGGGTACCTGGCCAGATAGCTTTCCAGCCACAGCGCGCCTTCGAGGTCCAGATAGTTGGTCGGTTCGTCAAGCAGCAGCAGGTCAGGCTGAGAAAACAGCACCGCCGCAAGCGCAACGCGCATCCGCCAGCCACCCGAGAAATCGGAGCAGGGCTTTTGCTGATCCTCATCGTCAAATCCCAGACCTTTCAGGATCGAGGCCGCGCGTGCCTCGGCTGACCAGGCGTCTATATCGGCCAATCTGGTCTGAATTTCAGCTATGCGGGTAGGGTCGCTGGCGCTGTCGGCTTCGGCCATCAATGCGCTGCGTTCAGTATCAGCGGCCAGAACCGTGTTGATTAGCGACACATCGGACGAGGGCACCTCTTGCGCAACCCCGCCGATCCGCGCGCGCTTGGGAACGGAAATGTTGCCGGATTCCAACGACAACTCGCCTCTGATGAGGCGAAACAATGTTGTCTTGCCCGTGCCGTTCCGCCCAACCAGACCGACCTTGTGACCATCGGGAATGGTTGCGCTGGCCTCGTCAAACAAGGGGCGGCCTTCGACCGCATATGTGATGTTCTGGATCCGTAGCATAGGCCGAGCACTGAGGCACGGCCGGACGCTTGTCAATGGGGGTTGGTTGGCCGCCTGGTCGTCAATCAGGTTCGGCGGTTACCTCAACGAACGGGTAGGAGGCGAACCCAACCAACAGATGATCGCCGTCCTCGCTGAAGGCGAAGACATGGATTTCGTCATGGTGCAGCGTCGCGCGGCAAAATGTGCCCGGTTGTGAGAGGTTCTCGGGGCAAGTTTCCAGATCAGTGTGAGCGATGGCTGTTTCGAACAGTTCGTAATCCATTTGCAACGCCTCGTCCGCTGTGGCGGTTGAGGCAAAGATGCAGGTGACAATTGCAAGTCTCGGTATCATGTGAACGACCCTTTTTTGTGTTCAACCTTTTCGCGCAGATAATACCTGATTGAAATAGTCGGAAATAAAAAGTCCCAATGGCCGTGCTGCGTCATTCTTCCGCACGTCAGTCGCCAAACTGCGATTACCCCCGGTGCCTCTCACCGGGTCTCTGGTCAACTGGCGATACCGTGGTTCGGCATGGGCATGGCCCTGACGATGTGATAGCGCTGATCCGATTGTCATGTCCTGATGGTTTAGCAATGCGCGCGGCTCAGTCACCCCCGTCTCTGGTTACCCTGGTCTTCGCGACCGCGTTGTCGGTGTTGTCGCTGAACATGTTCCTTCCGTCCCTTGCACGGATGGGAGAGGATTTTCGGGTCGACTACGCCCTGGTCAATTTGTCTGTCGCAGGATACCTGGCCGTTTCTGCCGTATTGCAACTGATCATGGGGCCTCTGTCCGACCGGTATGGTCGCAGACCCATCTTGTTGATTTGTATGGCGATCTTCGCCTGCGCCTCACTCGGATGCGTGTTGGCTGAGTCGATCTGGGTTTTCCTCGGTTTTCGCCTGTTGCAGGCCGCAGTTGTCGCGGGACCGGTACTGTCCAGCGCGTCGATCCGGGATATGTACCCACCGAACGAGGCGGCAAGCAAGCTGGGTTACGTCGCAATGGCCATGGCGTTGGCACCGATGCTTGGCCCGATGCTGGGCGGAGCCCTGGACATGCTGTTTGGCTGGCGCGCGGGGTTTGTACTCTATTCCGCTCTGGGCGCTGGGATGTTGGTGTTGCTGTGGGCGGATATGGGGGAAACAAACACCAATCGCTCGTCAACATTTGCGGCACAGCTCAGCGAGTACCCGCACCTGTTTCGTGCGCGCCGGTTCTGGGGGTATGCTTTGTGTGCCGCGTTTTCGATTGGCGGTTTCTACAGCTTCATCACCGGTGCACCGCTGGTGGCCGCTGCCTGGTTCGACCTGAGCCCGGCAATGCTTGGATTGGGGATCGGGATCATTACCGGCGGTTTTATGATCGGCAACTACATCACCGGGCGCATCGCAGCCCGCACTCGATTGACCACAATGATCCTGATCGGACGGATTTGCGCATCGACCGGGCCGTTTCTGGGGCTACTTCTTTTTCTGAGCGAACTGGGTTCGGTCTGGGTTTTCTTCGGGTCCGCCGTCTTCGTGGGATTTGGCAACGGGCTGACGAATGCCAACGCCTCCGCAGGATTGATGTCGGTTCGCCCCAAACTCGCAGGCAGTGCCGCCGGGCTGTCAGGCGCGATGATTGTCGCGTTGGGAGCTGTCCTGACCTCGATGACCGGCGCGTTGGTCAGCCCGGAAAACGGGCCCATTCTGGTTCTCGGTATGATGTGCGCAAGCAGCTTTATCGGCCTGCTGGCCGTACTTTACGTGCGTTGGGTAGATCGCATCGATCCGCTACCTGAAGCAATATAGTCGACAAAGGCCGGAACCGCCCATCATTCCACTTTTCATGAGCGAGATACCGTGTTAGGCGGCGCGCGATGGATTTCGGCGTGGATTCCGCGCCATATATTAAGGAGAGGCCGATATGGCACTGGAACGCACATTCTCGATCATCAAACCCGATGCAACCCGCCGCAACCTGACTGGCAAGATCAACGCCAAATTCGAGGAAGCCGGCCTGCGCATCGTTGCGCAAAAGCGCATCCACATGACCAAGGAACAAGCCGGCAAGTTCTACGAGGTACACGCCGAGCGTCCGTTCTATGACGAACTGTGCGAATTCATGTCGTCGGCTCCGGTCGTCGTTCAGGTTCTGGAAGGCGAAGGCGCCATTGCAAAGAACCGCGAAGTCATGGGCGCGACCAACCCAGCAGACGCAGCCCCCGGAACCATCCGTGCGGAATTCGCCGAGTCGGTTGGCGAAAACTCGGTCCACGGTTCGGACGCGCCGGAAACCGCCGCCGTGGAGATTGCATATTTCTTCTCGGGCATCGAGCTCGTCGGCTAAGCACTCATTGGGTGCAGCTTGTATGGCCGCTCCCGGCATCGGGGGCGGTTTTCTTGTTCAAATCTCTTTGAGGTCTCGCGGCGCCACGCGCACCCCGATCGCGTCCAGATCCGAGATCATTTGCGATTCCGGTGCCGAAGTCGTCCCGGCCTTGAGAGCATCAAATCTCTTGCGCAACTCTTTTTTCTCGTCGCCCTTGCAATCGTTCCAGGGACGGCCCTGCAACCCCATTACCAACACATAGTATCCAATGAAATGTGGACGTGTTCCGGCCTGCAAAAGCTGGGCATAAGCAGCATCTGCACCCAGTTCACGCAATTGCTGGGCCGAGTGGATTCCCGCGCGGGCGCAGGCTTGTTCAAAGGCCGGACCGAGATTACGGATCGAGGATACGGGATCGGACATGGCTTTGTCTTATCCGGGCTAATCCGGGCTGTCACCTGCGCATTACGCTGGGTCACTTGATCCGCGGCTTGATACGCATTCGAATTCACGATTACATGACGTCATGCTGTCATGGGGTCGCGGATGTCCAAAGGCAAAGGAGCCGGTGAGAAATCGGACAAAGGTAAGAAGAACACGTCGCTGCGACTGGAAAGCAAGACCCTCAAGGCGTTGAAAATCCGCGCGATCGAAGAGGGGACGAGTGTCCAGAAGATCGTGGAAGCTCTGGTCGACGAGTACCTTGAGACTCCGAGAAAGGGCAGTTCATGACATTGAAATCAGACGGTTTTGTTGTCCTGCCGGGAACGTTAGATGAGGCTGCGCTTGCTCGGATTTTGCCCGATCTGACCATAGAGGTTCACGAGACCGGTATGTGCAAGCCCTTCAGCCTGTTGGACTGCCACGACCAGTCACTGCGGGCGGCGGGGCGAATACTGATTGAAAGTGGTGGAAACCTGCACCTGATTCAGGAGGATGGACGATCCTGGCTGCAACGCGCCAAGGGAAATAAGCGGTTCGTTGAGGATTTGCCCAATGGTCCTGTGCGGGGGAAACTGAGCGACTTCCCGAAATTGCGGGCCCTGACGGAGATTGGAACGGGAGAGATAGAAACCAAGGCGCTTACTTTCCTGGACGACCTGCAAAAAACATTGGTTCGCGGAAAGACACTGTCGCTGAAGTCCAATGCAGGTCAGGTCACTATCGTTCAATTGCAATCTCTGCGTGGCTATGACCGTGCTTTTGCAAAAGCCTTGACGGGATTGGCCGGAATCGAAGGGGCCGAAACCGGATACGAGACTGTTTTTTCGCAGTTGTATCCGGACATGCTACGCTATCGGGCAAAGCCCGACATTCCGCTGGGAAAAACAGAACCAGCCATTCAGGCCGCGACTGACATAATCCGAACATTTCTGGAAGTCGCGCGTGAGAATGAAGCGGGCGTCATCGCCGATATCGATACAGAATTCCTGCATGATTACCGGGTGTCACTGCGTCGTGTTCGGTCCGTTCTCAGCTTGTTCAAAGGCGTGTATTCCGACGATCTGACCGGTCAACTGAAGAAAGCGTTTTCTGACCTGATGGCACCGACAGGTCGCTTGCGGGATCTGGATGTCTATCTGTTGGAGAAAGACAGTTATTTCAACCTCGTGCCGCCCTCTCTTCATGTTGGTCTCCAAGAGATGTTTGCCCAGTTTGAGGCAGAGCGCGTCCAGCAATTGGCGCGGTTGTCCCGTCGGCTTCGCAGCGCGAAATATAACGCAGACATGCAGGCGTTGGCGGCGAGATTTCAAGACTATACGCAATTGGCGGCCGGGCAGAATGCGGATGTCGGTGCTTATGGGTATGCCCGAACGCTCATTTGGAAACGCTATCGCAAAGTCTGCAAGCTGGCCCGCAGCATAACGCCAGGCACCCCGGACGAGACCGTTCATGAACTGCGCATCCACTGCAAGAAGCTACGGTATCTTATGGAATTCTTTGGGCCTTTGTTTGACGAGAAAGCCTTTAAAACGATCATCAAGCCCTTGAAAAAGCTCCAGGATAATTTGGGCGCATTCAATGACTGCTCGGTTCAGCAAGAGTCGTTGTTGAGTTTTGTGACGCAAAAGACATCTCGCTCTGGTCAGGCGAATGCTCAATTGGGTATGGCCGTTGGTGGCCTGGTTGCAGTGCTGAGCCAACGGCAAATGGCGGAACGTGATCGTGTCATCGCGAATTTCGAACATTTTGACAGTCCAAAGATCCGCCACTTGTTCCGTAGCCTGTTTCATGCGTCGGAGGATTAAGAAATGAAGGTCATCGCCTGCTACAGCAACAAGGGCGGGGTCGGAAAAACGGCCACTTCAGTGAACCTGGCCCATGCCTATGCGCAAGCCGGTAAGCGTGTGCTGTTATGCGATCTGGACCCGCAGGGTGCTTCGGGGTTTTACCTGCGTGTCAAACCGTCAAAGAAGTTGACCGAGGCGCGGTTTTTTGAGGACGTGAAACGCTTTACCAAATCCATTCGGGCCAGCGATTATGAAGGGCTGGATGTGCTTCCCGCCAACCTGACCTTCCGCGATTTCGATATCTTCCTGTCACGGATGCGGAACAAACGTTCTCGATTGAAAAAAGCTTTGAAGTCGGTTGGCGGGGACTACGACTTGATCATCCTCGACTGTCCGCCGAACTTTTCAACTCTTTCCGAGAACATTTTCAAGGCGGCGGATGTCATCGTTGTTCCGGTGATACCGACCACATTGTCAGAGCGGACTTTCGATCAACTGGTCGGGTTCTTCGAAGCCAGCAAATTGCCCAAGAAGAAGCTGAGGGCCTTCTTCTCGATGGTGCAGAAACGCAAGAGAATGCATCAGGAAACGATGCGGGCCATGCGCAAGCAGTACCGCAAGCGGTTCCTTCAAGCCAGTATTCCCTTTGCCGCCGAAATTGAACGCATGGGCCAGCACCGCGCGCCTTTGCAGGCCTACGCCGGTCGTCGCGCTTCGGGCGCGGCCTATCAGGCGCTGTTTGACGAATTAGAGAACGGAGCGACCGCAGCGAAATGAGTACGGAGATCGAACGCAAATTCCTCGTGGCTTCGTTGCCGGATCTGAAAAACGTGCAAAAGGCGGTGGTGCGTCAGGGTTATCTGACTGCGCCCGACGACTCGACCGAACTGCGTTTGCGACAGAAGAACGCCACCTATTTTCTTACGCTCAAAGGTGGCGGTTCAATGGTTCGTGTGGAACGAGAAACCGAGATTTCTGCGGAGCAGTTCGAAACCTTCTGGCCCGAGACATCTGGTCGCCGTGTCGAGAAAGAGCGGTATACAGGGCAACTCGCAGACGGGCGGATCTATGAGCTGGATGTGTTTCAGGGCGACCTTGCGCCGTTGCGTCTGGTCGAGGTTGAGTTTGACACGGAAGCCGAGGCCACCGAGTTCACGCCACCGGACTGGTTTGGTGCCGATGTGACCGAAGACAAACGCTATAAAAACAAGAATATGGCGATCAACGGTGTGCCCGACTAAGGTTTTCGCGCCAACTGTATGAAGGTTTCCAGTCCCGGTTCGCGATTTCGCGCCAGGAACGTTCCGCCATGCATGTGGGCGATGGCAGCAACCAGCGCCAGACCCAACCCGGCATTTCGCCCGGTTCGGGCAGGGTCCAGTGTCACGAAGGGCAGTTTCAGTCGCGGCAGGTCAGCTTCGGGTACACCAGGGCCGCGATCGCGAACACTGAGCAGGGCGTTGGGGCCATCCTCAGCAAGATTTATGGTAATCGCTGTTCCGGCCGGTGCATACCGCATCGCGTTTTCCAGAAGGTTTGACAAGGCTTGCGACAGAAGGGGGCGATGCCCCTGAATCGGTTCGGCCGTCCCCGTCACCTCAAGGCGAATACCCTGGTCCGCGGCGACGGGCTCGTACAGCTCGACCACATCCCCGACCAGTTGTAGAAGGTTCACCTGTTCGAACTGCTCGCGTCCCAGGCCGGCCTCGGCCCTCGAAATCTCGGTAAGCTGGCTGAATACTCGCAGCAAATGGTCGATCTCCACCGTCGCCCGGGCAATATCGGCTTCACGCTCCTGATCGGATTTGCCGGGTTCGGCCAGCGCTTCGATCCTTTGACGCAGCCGCGACAGTGGTGACCGCAGGTCGTGCGCAATCGAGTTCGACGTGGTGCGCAAATTGCTGATCAGCTCCTCGATCCGATCAAGCATGTTGTTCAGGGTGCCGGCCATCTGATCGAATTCATCGCCAGTACCTCGAATGGGCATTCGGTGAGACAGGTCCCCCGACACAATGTCATCGGCCGTATCAGCAATATCTTTCAGACGCGAGAACACCAGCCGGGTCAACAGCCAGCCGGTCAACAGGCTGAGTGCGAAGGCGGCGGCCAACGCCAGTACGACCGAGCGCCATAGCACCCGGTCGAATTGCTGTCGGGCTTGCGCATCGCGTCCGACCAGCAAACGCTCGCCGCCAGGCAACCGGACAGAGGCGGCGGAAATCGGAACAAACTGATCGGTGTCGACCTTTCGCAGGTTCAAATCGACCCAACCGCTTCCTGCGGCAATACCTTCCGGCCAGCTCGTGAGATTCCCGGCCAGTTTTAAACCATTGCGGTCAGCCAGCAGGTACACCGCGTCCCGTTCTGGTGCGCTTGGGAGGCGTCTTTCGATGGCGGTCATCAGGCCGATCAATCCGCGCCGCTCATATTCATCTGCCAGCCCAGTAAGCTCGGCCGAGACAACAGACCGGGTCTCGCCTAAAATGGTACTGTTCGCCGTCACATAAACAACTGCCAGAACGGTGGCCGTCAGCAGTGTGCTGAGGACCATGCTGGCCAGAACCAGCCGCGTGCGTGCGTTTTTGAGCGACAGGCGCAGTTCAGCCATCCGATACCATGTATCCGGCGCCACGCACCGTCTCGATCAGGGGATCGGCGCCGTCTTCGTCCAACTGCCTGCGCAGCTTCGAAATATGCACGTCCACGACGTTTGTGTTCGGGTCAAAATGGTAGTCCCAGACACCTTCCAGCAGCATGGTACGAGATACGACACGGTTCTTGCGGCGCAAAAAGAACTCGAGAATCTGGAACTCGCGCGGGGTCAGGGTGATTTCACGCCCGCCGCGCGTAACTTTGCGGGTCAGCAGATCCATCTCGAGATCGCGGCAGGTAAGGGTGGGGGTTTCTTCCGCCTCTTGCGGGCGGCGCAACAGGGCTTCGATCCGGGCATGCAATTCCTGGAACGAGAACGGTTTGACCAGATAATCGTCTGCACCGCTTCGCAGGCCTTTGACGCGTTCGTCCACGGCGCTCATCGCGGTCAACATCAGAACCGGTGTTTTCAATCCGGCCGCCCGCATCGACTTGACCAGGGACAACCCGTCCAGCCCCGGCAGCATTCTGTCCAGTACGACGGCGTCAAACCCGCCATCGGTGGCGTGATACAACCCTTCGCGACCGTCCGATGCAATCTCGACCACATAGCCTTCTTCAGCAAAGCCCTTGGCAATGAAATCCCGAGTGTCGGCGTCATCCTCAACAATCAACAGGCGTCTACTCATACATGGGGTCCTTTCATACGGGATTTAAGCACAGATGATGGCTAAAAAAAACATGCCGGGTGCGAAGCCGCACCCGGCCGTCCCGGCGGCACGTGGACAAACCATGCCAGCCAGGAGGCGCGCACCTAATTTCCCCATCAAAGGTACGCGCTGGGGGGTTAGGCAAGCTCAACCGCAACGAAGATCTGATTGCCGCCGCGATTGATCAGAACCAGTGCCGGATCAGTCTTTTCGCTTTCCAATGCGGTTTGCAGAGCGTCCGGTGTCGCCGTGTCCTGATTGCCAAGGCGGATGATGACATCGCCACGCTGCAATCCGGCCTTGGCCGCAGGGCCTTCGGGCTGCAATTCGGTCACAACCACTCCGTCCACGGTCTCGGCCACACCGATTTCAGCGCGTGCGGCTTCGGTCAACGGTGCAACTGTGACACCCAGAGCGCTGTCCGCGAACTTGTCTTCAACCACGGTATCGCTGGTTGCAGCGGTCGATTGATGCTGACCAATGGTCAGTTCGATCTGCTGCTGCTTGCCATCCCGCAAAACGGTAAGGACGCTATCGGTACCGGCTTTGGTCGTGCCTACAAGGATCGGTAAATCGCTGCTGGTTTTGACGGCCTCGTCGTTGAAGGACAGGATCACGTCGCCTTGCTGCAACACACCATCTGCGGGGCTGCCGGAAACAACATCCGACACCAGAGCACCGGTCGCTGCGTCGATACCCATGGCTGCCGCAAGTTGCGGGCTGATGCTCTGGATCGATACGCCCAGCCAGCCGCGGCTGACCTGACCGTCATCGCGCAAATCGGCGGCAATGTGTTCAACAATGTTCGAGGTCACGGCAAAACCCAGCCCAACGGAACCGCCGCTAGGCGAATAGATGGCCGAGTTCACACCGATCACTTCCCCTTCCATGTTAAACAGCGGGCCGCCCGAGTTGCCCTTGTTGATCGCCGCATCGGTCTGGATGAACTCGGCATATGGACCTTCCGAGATGTTGCGGCCCTTGGCCGACACGATACCGGTGGTGACCGTCGAGTTGAGTCCGAACGGGTTGCCGATGGCGACAACGTCTTCGCCAACGCGAATGACATCGCTGTCGCCCATTTCGACGGCCTGAAGGTTCTCACCGGCATCGATCTTGAGCACGGCAATGTCTGTCAATGGATCGGTGCCCACGATTTCAGCCTCGAAGGTGCGGTCATCGTTCAGGCGAACCGTGATCGTGCTGGCATTGTCGACAACGTGGTGGTTCGTGACGATATAACCCGCTTGGTCCAGCACGAAACCGGATCCCAGACCCTGACTGGGTCCGCGTTGTGGCATGTTGAATCCTTCGGGACCACCGAACCGCTTGAAGAATTCACCAAACGGATGGCCCTCAAAATCGAAATCCTGTCCCTGTGCGGGCGCAGGGGTCGCGGATTGCTCGGCGATGATGGTCACGACCGATGGCGACACCGCCTCGACCAGATCAGCCAAGGCCTCGTCTGCCATCGAGGGGAGGGCCGTGGTGGCCAACATGGCCGCGCCCAGGGCGCCAGCGCCGATCCAGTTGGACGTACGCGGGAAAAGCAGTGAGGATTTTCGGATGCTCATTATGACTCCTGTATGTGTTTGGCGGTTCAGTCCGCGCTTGGAAACAGGAGATGCCGCATCAGTCTTTGGGGTTTATGTGCGGAAGATTAAGAAACCTTAATTTTGCCACTTTCTGATGCGCTAAACGGGCTGTTCCGGTTTCGGATGAACAGAATCACGCTGATGCGCGTCAGTCGAATCGGTGGATTGTTGCCGAGATGGGCAGGGAGTTGTCAAAAGTGTTGAATTGAATCATTTTTGTTAACAAAGAAACGGCAGCGGCGAAGTCTGGCAATGAGAACCCGTATAGGTAGAAATGAGTTTTTTCTGCATTGGGGCTGACATCGCGCAGGTATCTGCAAAACAGTGGTTTTGAGAGATTTCCGTTTGAAAAGAACCAAATCGATCGAGTTTGAACTATCCGAGCGCGCAACCTAAGCGGGAATCAATGGGTGCGCGCTGTTGCGCAAAAGCAAGGCCGCGACCAGCAAAATTAGCCGCTTTCTCCAATTTTACATTGTTTGCGCGCATCTTATGGGTGACGATGAACTTGCCCAATCGAGGGGGGCCTGAGGCACTAGGGGGTGTCAACGGCATATGACAGTTACCGTAGGCGCTGAGCTGCTTGTTAACGAGGGGGTCTTGTTTAGGTTCGGCAGCGATCACGGAAAACCCATGAGGTGATCCGGTCGCGCGTTCGGGATTGGTGAAAAGTGGTAGTCTTGATTTAGGGCAACCGGCCCGGTCGTTATCGACCGGGCCGTGTTCATTTTGCGACCTTGTTTTGTGGCAATGTTTTCAAGCGGAACGGTCATTTCTCCAGCGTGTCCAATCCTCGGGCGTATCCAGATCCAGCAGGGCGTTTCGCCCCTGAAGACGCTGGACATGCACTTTGTTCTTGCAAGCTTTCACCACGGACTGAGCGCCGCCATCACCAGACAGCTCCGACAGCCGACCAAAAAGTGACCGGTCGAAAACAACCGGGTGGCCCGGAATGCCGTCGCTGGTCGCTCCGCGCCAGATCAAGCAGCCGGGATTGTCTGTCATGGATCCCTGTACCGCCAACAAGTCAGCCTCGGTCAGGTCCGGCAGGTCCGCCAGCAACACCATCGCCGCCGAGGCATCGGGCGCCACGTGTTTCAGCGCGCCGCGAAGGCTGGCGTTCATACCCTCTGCTGCGTCTGGGATCGGCACCTTTTCCACTTCGAGCCCGTCCAGCGCGCCATAACGCGGGTGCGGAGGGGGCGGCAGGGCGACAATGACCGGCCCCACGGACATTGCCCGCAGCGCTGTTCGGCGCAGTAAAGTCATGCCGTCGACCACCTGCAACAGTTTGTCTGTACCACCCATACGGCGCGACTGACCGGCGGCCAGCAGGATGACGGGAATTCGTATCATACCGCCACCATGCCGTCAGACGGGCAACAAGTCATCCCCGCATACGCGCGCCATCCGCATCGAACAATGGCGTCGAGATCACGCGGGCCGGGCGCATTTGCCCCAATATCTCGATTTCAACCTCCAGCCCATCGGCTACGCGGTCAGTTGGCAGAAAGCCCATGGCAATGGATTTCCGAGCGAAGTGAGAATATCCGCCTGAGGTACAGAAACCCACAACCCGACCTTCAAGCCAGATCGGTTCATATGCGTTGACATCGGCATCCGCAGCGTCGACTTCAAACGCCACCAGCTTGCGGGCCGTACCGTTCGCACGCTCTGCCTCGGCAGCTGCACGACCTACGAAATCGGCATTTTTGGCGAATGAGATAAACCGGTCCAGCCCAGTTTCTGCCGCCGTATAGTCCGGTGAAAATTCACGCATCCACGAACCAAAGAACTTGTCCAAGCGCAGACTCATCATCGCGCGCATTCCGAACGGCACCATGTTGTGCGGCTGTCCGGCCTGCCACAATGTCCACCACAATTGCCGCTGGGCCATCGGGTCGCAGTAGATTTCATAACCCAGGTCGCCGGTATAGCTGACCCTTTGGACCGTGCAGTCTGTCATGCCGACAGTTATGCGCTGCACGTCAAGGAATTTGATGCCCGAAATGTCTTCGCGTGTACAGGCGGCTAAAACCTCTGCCGCTTTGGGACCGGCGATCTGGAACCCGTTCAGACGGTCGCTGATGTTTTCGATGATCACGCCGTCCCGCGCGTTCTGCAGGAACCAGCGCATGTGGAACGCCTGGCTGCCATAGGACGCGGTCAACTGGAATTCATGTTCACCAAGGCAAGAGATGGTGAAATCTCCGATCAGCTTGCCCCGGGATGACAGCATCGGTGTCAGGGACAGGCATCCGGGCTTCGGGATACGGCCCGCCATGATCCGGTCCAGCCAGTCACGGGCACCGGCGCCGGTGATGCGGTATTTGCCGAAATTGTGCACCTCGTTGATACCCACGCCCTCGCGCACCGCCCGCACTTCGCGACCGGTTGCGTCAAACGCGTCCGAGCGGCGGAAGGACGGCGTTTCGTAGCCCGGCTCATCGCCCCGTGCGAAATAGTTCGGCACTTCCAGCCCGAATTGCTGCCCCCAGACCGCGCTCAGATCGGTGAAGATATCATACATCGGCGTGGTTCGATTTGGGCGCGCGGCGGGCAACTCCTCGTTCGGGTAGGCAACGCTGAAACGTTTCTGATAATTCTCGATCACCTTTGGTCGCGTGTAACCGGGGCTGATCCAGTCGCCGAAGCGGGCCACATCCATGGCAAAGACGTCGCGTTCGGGCTCACCCTCGATCATCCACTGCGCCAAAGTCAGGCCGACACCGCCACCCTGGCTGAACCCGGCCATGACGCCACACGCGGACCAATAGTTCCGCATGCCGGGAACCGGGCCGACCAGAGGGTTGCCGTCAGGCGCAAAAGTGAACGGTCCGTGGATTACCGATTTCACTCCGGCCTCGGCCAGAACCGGGAAGCGGCGATAGGCGAATTCGATACTGTCTGTGATTTTGTCGAAATCATCCGGCAGCAACTCGTGCCCGAATTCCCACGGGGTGCCGTCCACGGCCCAGGGTTTGCAGGGCTGTTCATAGAACCCGATGCACAACCCGCGTCCTTCCTGCCGCAAATAGCTTTCACCTGCCGGGTCCATCACATGCGGATGCTCACCGCCCGCGTCGATGATCGCCTCGATCTGGGGGATCGAATCCGTGACCAGGTATTGATGTTCCATCGGATGCAGCGGGAAGTAGACCCCGGCCATCGCGCCAACTTCACGCGCCCACAGGCCACCTGCGTTGACAATATGTTCGGCATGTATGGTGCCTTTGTCCGTGACCACGTCCCACGTACCGTCGGGGCGTTGGTTGGTTTCGCGCACCATGCAATGAGTTTCGATTGTGGCACCTCCCATTCGGGCGGCTTTGGCGTAGGCGTGGGTTGTCCCCGACGGGTCAAGGTGGCCATCCAGTGGGTCGTAGAGTGCCCCGATGATCCCGTCAGTGTTGGTAATCGGAGCAATCTTCCTGATCTCGTCCGGCCCTACAATCTCGGTTTCGAGTCCCATGAACCGGTGCTTGGCGCGTTCGGCCAACAGCATGTCGAACCGGTCCTGATTGTCGGCCAGTGTGATGCCACCCACATGATGCAGCCCGCAGGACATGCCGGTGATCTCTTCCAGCTCTTTATACAACCGGATCGTATAGCCCTGAAGCGCGGCCATGTTGGTGTCGCCGTTCAGCGTGTGAAACCCGCCCGCCGCGTGCCAGGTCGATCCGCTTGTCAGTTCCGAGCGTTCCAGCAGCATCACATCGGACCAGCCCAGCTTGGTCAGGTGGTAGAGAACGGAACATCCGACGACGCCGCCGCCGATCACTGCGACTTGGGTAGTGCTTTTCACATTGGCCTCCTGCTGTTTTGCAAAACCTGTCGCCGGATCGCGCGCAATACTGTTCCGTTAGCGACAACAAGTGTCGTTTGCTGCGAAGCACACCACCCAAGCCCGTACCGAGACGGACGCGCGGGACCGGTCACACATCCAAGGTTTCAGGACATGCAGCAGAGACCATGCCAGCGCCCGCAAAGTTCAGCGGCCAAAAAATCCGAGACTTAACCAGATGCTACAGGGGACGTATTTTCAGCCCGGTGATCCGGTTACCTTCGCGTGCCGTGACTTCGAACCGGAACCCGTGGAACGAGAAAACCTGACCCACGATCGGGATCATCTGTGCTTCGTGGATCACCAGACCCGCCAGCGTGTTGGCCTCTTCATCGGGCAGGGACCATTCAAGCGCCCGGTTGAGGTCGCGAATGGTCATGGCGCCCTCGACCAGGTATTGCCCGTCCTCGGTCCGGGTAACCGGCACGTCTTCGTCGATATCGAATTCATCGGCGATTTCGCCAACGATCTCTTCCAGAATGTCCTCCAGCGTAATCAGCCCGCGCAGCGAGCCGTATTCGTCCACGACCAACGCAAAATGGCTGTGCATTCGAAGAAATTCGCGCATCTGGTCGTCCAGAGTTGTGGTTTCCGGAACGAAATACGGGTCATTTGCCACTTTTGCGATGTCAAATTTCTTTAGCCGGCCCGTGTCGCCCCCTGTTCCGCCAACCTGCGCATACATTGCGCGGAACAAGTCCTTGGCATGGACAACGCCCACGATGTTTTCGGGCTCGTCCCTGAAGACGGGCAGGCGGGTGTGAGGACTTTCGAGACATTGCTTCAGGATCGCCTCGGGTTCGTCATTTGCATCGATCATCTCGATGTTCGAGCGATGCAGCATGATTTCTTCCACCGCCCGGTCGCCCAGATCCAGTGCGCCAAGAATACGGTCCCGGTCTTCTTTTTCGACCACGCCTTCGGAGTGGCCCAACTGCAGCGCACCGGCAATTTCCTCGCGCACTGCAAGGATATTGCTGTCCGGGTCGATCCGAACGCCGAACACGCGCAGAACTCCACGAACCAACAGGCGGACTGCGGCCACGACGGGTGAAAAGACCGTCACGACAATGCCGATAACAGGCGCAACGGCGGCCGCCGCCTTTTCCGCATTGGTGATGGCATAGGTCTTGGGCAACACTTCGGCGAAGATCAGCACGAGAAATGTCATCACCAGCGTCGCCAGCGCCACGCCGCTTTCCCCGAACAGTTTAGTGAAAAGGGCCGTTGCCAGTGAAGCCGCAAGGATGTTCACAAGGTTGTTGCCCAGCAGGACCGATCCGATCAGACGTTCGTTGTCTTCGGTGATATCCAGTGCCTTGCGCGCTCCGCGCGATCCCTTGTCTGCTTGCGCCCGCAGTTTGCCGCGGGATGAGGCCGTCAGAGCCGTTTCCGAGCCAGAGAAAAAGCCCGACAGCACGAGCAAGAGAAGGATAGAGCCTGATGTGATCCAGAAGGCGCCATCAAGCAGAGAGTCTGTGGGTTCCATCGGTCCTTGATTATTCTTGATACTGCATCCGTTATGGGGGCGCTGCCCCGTCTGATCAAGGGGTTAGCCCTTGTCGCCCGGATCATCCTTTGCCAGAGGGTGGTGTTCCAGCACCAGTTCGGACAGGCGTTCGTCCAGAACATGGGTGTATATTTCGGTCGTTGCGACATCCGCGTGACCCAGCAGTGTCTGGATGGATCTGAGATCAGCACCATTGGCCAACAGGTGGGTCGCAAAAGCGTGGCGCAACGTATGGGGTGTGACCTTTTCCGGGGTAACACCGCCCTGAACCGCCAGTTCCTTGACCAACAGAAAGAACCTGTGCCGGGTCAGGTGACCGGATTTACCGCGTGAGGGGAACAGGAACCGAGACCGTTGCGCCCCTTTGGACACAGCGTCTTCTTCCGCTTCATCCCGAAAGATCAACCAAGCAGCCAGCGCCTCGCGTGCAGGCGGCGACAGCGGAACCATCCGTTCTTTGCCGCCTTTTCCCAGAACCAACAACATGCGCGGATCGCCTCGAGCTGATGAGACGGGCAAAGACACCAGTTCAGTCACACGCATTCCGGTGGCATAAAGCAGCTCCATCAGGCAGGTATTGCGTACTTTGTCCGCCGTGCTGCGTCCGGTTTGACGCGCGGCCTCAAGCAGCCGGTCGACCTCGACGACATCCAGCGTCTTGGGCAGGCGTTTCTGCCGTCCCGGGCCCTTGATCTGAATGGCCGGATTGGCCTCTTGCCAGCCTTCCTCAAAGGCAAACCGATAAAGCTGCTTGATGGCCGACAAGCGGCGTGCACGGGTCGAGCGTGCCAAGCCTTCGGCGTCGCAATCGATCAGATAGCTTTCGATCTGATCCCGGTCGGCGCTGGCAAAGCTTGATTTGTGTCGATCCAGCCACTCTGAGAAATTACGCAGATCACGCCCGTAAGCAAGCAGCGTGTTCGTGGCCGCGCCAAGTTCAGCTGCCTGCGCTTCCAAAAAAGTGGATATCCACAAATCCTGTGTAGCAGGTGCCGTCATGGTCAGGCCCCGTTCAGGATCATCAGCTGCAATGATGCGCGGCGTGCCGTATCTTCGAGGCCGACGCGCCGAAACGCAGCGATGGCTGCGGTCAGGTCTACCAGATTACCCCGCGCGCCATGGGCAAACAGGTTCATCGATTCCAGAATGGCTTCGCCCAGCTGCTCGTTTTTCAGCATCGTATCAATGTCTGACGGAATGGGGGCGGACCAAGCAAACCCTTCCGAGATCGCATCTGCCAACGGAGAAGGAGAGCGCGCCCGCCTGGGATCCCCATGCGCCAGTGCGGCAAGAAACTGGTTTTCCTCGGGTCCGTCGGGTTCCGCCAGTGCAGCCTCTTCATAAAGCTCGGATAACAACAGAACACGCCAGCGCAGATTCTCCGCAATGGCATCTTCAAGCGAAACGTTTGACAGTCTGTCGGCAAAGAGCTCGGCAAAGGGAACTTCAAGCCCAATACTGCGCATCTGCTTCCACGCTTCGGGCAGAGTTTTTGCGACGCCGTCGGGATTGTTGGGTTGTAGCGCAGAATCAAAGCGCTGAATGGCGGCCACCCGATCCCAGACTGCGCCGGACGCTGCGGGTTTGCGTTCCGTATATAGCCCCAGCAATTGATTGGGGGTCAACGCTCCGATACGTGTCAGGCGTTCAGCCGCTTCGACCTGTGCTTTCCACCCGGCCACGTCACGCAGGTCTGCGTTGGCAAAGGCGCGGGGCAGCGATGCCGTTGGCAGCCGTTCACCAATAGCCTCGAACAGGCGGAAGGTCAGCGGGTCCGGGTCCTCGGGCTGCGGTAGATATGCCGCGCCTTCGAACAGCTCGGGGCTGAGAAAGCGGTCCAACAGGTCCAGTTCTTCTTGCGGCAAGACCTGCAACGCATGCGCTGCCTCAAGTGTCAGGGCGGCCGAGGTCCAGTCGCCGCGTCGCGCCTTGCAGAATATCTGGGCCGCATAGTCCCGTGACAGGTGGGGCTGCGCGATCAATGCCGTACAACTGCGATCCTCGTCACCCGTCAGCAATGTGGCATCGAACCAACGTTTGAAACGGTCTTGCGAGTCGGTGGGTCCTGCGAGTTGCACCAAGGACTGAACCGGGTCCGCCGCACCCAACTGCATTAGACGGTCCAGCCGAGCCATCAGCAGTTCGTCTGGTGCATCAGACACTGCAGGTGGGCGGGCTTCGGACAGAAGCAAAGTGAACAGCAGTCGCTGCATGGCCGGGTTAGCCTTGACCGGAACACGCGCGATCAACTCGGCCAACCGCGCGGGATCGCTTCGCTGCCAAAGGTTCACGGGCAGGCCGGTGACTGACGAAGATACCAGCCCCAGGGGCGGCGACAGGGCCTCAAGCGGTGTGACATGCACATCGGGTTGCAGCCCGGTCTGTGTCACAGGGGGCTCAAGCAGAACAGTGCCAGGCAGGTTTTCGGGCGGGGCGGACAGCCAGTCGATAACCGACAAAGGTTCTTGCGTCTGGGCTTGTGCCGCACCCGCCAGAAACAGCGCCAGAATGGCGGTTTTAGTCGGCATTCAGAATGACCGGTTCACGGATTTCACTTTGCGGCGCGGAAAAATCCACCCCGAAGAACGGCCCCAGATAGGCATAGCCCACCAGCCCGATGAAACACAGGCAAATGATGTAGAGCAGGAACTTTAACAGACGGCCCATGGGTAAACGCTGCCTCAATTTTTGGTTTTGTCCAAGTTATAACTGGCATTTTTCGCAAGATCACGTCATTCACGATGAAATGAGCGAAATTAAGCATAACACCCGTCAGGCAAGCAAAGCGCAACGGTATGATCTGCACAAAACCGTTGTTATGGTTGGCATGATGGGCGCTGGGAAAACAGCGGTGGGCAGGGCGTTGGCCGCCCGGCTTGGTGTTCCGTTTCTGGATAGCGATGCCGAGATCGAATCGGCCGCCAATATGACCATCCCCGAGATTTTTGCCCGCGACGGCGAGGATTTCTTTCGCGCAAAGGAAAGCCAGGTCATCAGCCGGCTTCTGGACGAGGAACGAGGCATTCTGTCGACGGGTGGCGGTGCTTTTCTGGCGGAAGGAAATCGCCGGATGATCTCGGAACGCGGAGTATCTGTCTGGTTGCGCGCCGACCTGAATGTGTTGTGGAACCGCGTGCGTCACAAGGACACGCGCCCGCTTTTGCGTACGGCCGACCCCTATGCGACCTTGCGCGCGCTGTATGAGGCGCGGGTCCCGATTTATGAGCAGGCCGATCTGGTGGCCGATTCCGACGGCGAAACCGCGATTGAAGAAATGGTGGACAGGGTGCTGGTCAAGCTGGTCACGCGCCCGGATGTTTTGGAACAGAAGTAAATGCATCAAACCGTACATGTCGAGTTGGGCGACCGATCCTATGACGTTGAGATAGGCCCTGATCTATTGGCGCAGGCAGGAGCGCGTATCGCTCCGCTATTGCCGCGCCCGCGCGTGGCTGTTTTGACGGATGAGACGGTTGCCGCGCTGCATCTGGATGCATTGCGGGACGGTTTGGGCGCAGCAGGCGTCGAGGTGACGTCGCTGGCTCTTCCAGCCGGTGAAGCCACCAAAAGCTGGCCGCATTTTGAACGCGCGGTCGAATGGCTGCTGGCGGAAAAGGTCGAAAGACGGGATGTTGTAGTCGCTTTTGGCGGCGGCGTGATCGGCGATCTGGCCGGCTTTGCGGCCGCCGTGTTGCGGCGCGGGGTGCGATTTGTGCAGATCCCAACCTCGCTGTTGGCTCAGGTGGACAGTTCGGTCGGCGGCAAAACAGGCATAAACGCGCCGCAAGGCAAGAACCTGATTGGTGCGTTTCACCAGCCCTCGCTGGTGCTGGCCGATACGTCGGTACTGGGAACACTGAGGCCACGGGATTTCCTCGCTGGATATGGCGAAGTCGTTAAATACGGCCTGTTGGGCGATGCGGATTTCTTTGAATGGCTTGAAGTCAATGGTCCGTCCCTCTCGGCAGGAGACATGGCAACACGTGTCCAGGCTGTGACCCGTTCGGTGCAGATGAAAGCTGATATCGTGGCGCGGGATGAGACCGAGCAGGGCGATCGGGCCCTGCTGAACCTGGGTCACACTTTCTGCCACGCGCTGGAGGCCGCGACTGGCTACTCCGACCGTTTGCTGCATGGCGAAGGCGTCGCCATCGGCTGTGCGCTGGCCTTTGAACTGTCGGCGCGTTTGGGCCTGTGTTCGCAGGAAGACCCCAGCCGCGTGCGCGCGCATCTGCGCAACATGGGAATGAAGACCGATCTGGCCGACATTCCCGGCGATCTACCGGGGGCCGAGGCATTGGTCGGTCTGATGGCACAAGACAAAAAGGTCGTGGATGGTCAACTTCGGTTCATTTTGGCACGCGGGGTCGGACAGGCCTTTGTCACATCCGACGTGCCGCGGGATGCCGTGCTAACTGTCCTCGAAGACGCTTTGGCAACTTGTTAGGGCGTGGTGATCAACGCCCCTGTATCACCATCAACTCGCCAATGTTCTCGCGGGTAATATAGCCGACCATATGTCCGGCCTCGGTACAGACTGCGATGGCTGGCGCGCCTTTGTGCAAGCCTTCCAGTACCTTGTTCAGCCCGCTGGTCAAAGCAACCTGCGGAATGTCAGCCTCCATAATGGAAGTCGCGCGGTCAGAGCGAGGATGATCCTCGGCCAGCGCTGTGAACAGCCGGTTTCGCGTCACAAAACCCAGCAATGCTCCATCGGGACCGATCACGGGAAACTCGTGTTGCGTCGTGTGAATGACCGCCTGCGCGGCAGTGCTGAGCGTGTCGTCCGGCGTAAGCGCGCGGAACTCGGTAATCATCGCGTCGCGCGCCATCACGCGCCGCGCGACCGAACGCATTGCGACGTCCTGGCTTTCGGCATTTGCAGCAACAAAGACGAATACGGCAATCAACACGAGAATGGGATTGGCCGTGGTCAGCCCCAGAAAACCGAGGCCAACGGCAACAAACTGCCCCGCAAAGGCGGCGATGCGCGTGGCTTTGGCACGATCCATCTTCAGGCATAACAGCGCACGAAATACCCGCCCGCCATCCATGGGGAACGCAGGGATCATGTTGAACACAGCCAGCAGCAAATTGACAAAGGCCAGACGGCTGAGGAGATCGGCACGGGGCGAGTCGATCTGGGCCAGCGAGTCGATCTGCATTCCCGCCCCCAAAACGACCAGGATCAACCAGATCACCACATTTACGGCGGGGCCGGCGAGGGCCACCCAGACCTCTTGCATCGGGTTTTCCGGCATCCGCTCCAGCCGTGCCAAACCGCCGATCGGCAGCAAGGTGATGTCAGGTGTCTTGATGCCATAGCGCCGCGCCATCAGTGCGTGGCCGAACTCATGCGCAATGACACAGACAAAAAGTGCCAGAACGAAAAGGATGTTGTCGATGGCTGCCGGCCAGCCACCACTGGAATAGGCGGCGAACCCAACCCATGCCAGCAACAGGAAAAAGGTGACATGGACCCTCAGTTCCGAGCCGAGCAACCGGCCGAGCGAGAAGGACCATGCCATATTGTGTCTCCGATTTGGTTAGAACGGAATCTCGTCGTCGTCGATCCCGCCGGATGCCGGTGCGGGTGCGCTGGACGAACCACCATAGGGATCGCCGTATCCGCCGCCGGCCTGACCACCGCCGTACCCGCCCGACTGACCGCCGCCTTCGCCGCGGGCATCCAGCATGACCAGGGTCGAGCCGAACCCCTGAAGGACAACTTCGGTCGAATAGCGGTCCTGGCCCGACTGGTCCTGCCATTTGCGGGTCTGCAACTGACCCTCTACATAGATCTTGGAACCCTTGCGTAAATATTGCTCGGCGACGCGCACAAGCCCTTCGTTGAAGATGGCGACCGAATGCCACTCGGTCCGTTCGCGGCGTTCACCGGTGTTGCGGTCCTTCCAGGTTTCCGAGGTCGCAATGCGCAGGTTGCAGACCTTGCCGCCGTTCTGAAAGGTCCGAACCTCGGGGTCGCGACCCAGATTTCCGACCAGAATGACCTTGTTGACTGAACCCGCCATGTATTCCCTCGTTCTTTTCTGACTGGAGTGCGCCCGAATCTGGCGCAGATTTCTTCTGCTGACCCTATACGGCCTGCGTCTTGGTTAAAACACGGTTGATAACGCAACGGTCATCGCGAAAATCTTAGCCCGTTTTTGACCAAGCTTTCATTTCTGGCAGCGATATCTATAATCCGTCGGGTTTAGGAACGAGCGGGACAGGCGTTTATGCGTTTTCTGGTTGGTGGTTTTGCTGCGCTGTTTTTGGTTGCGACGTCAGGACCGGTTGCGGCCGAGACGCTGTCTTCCAAAAGCCGCAAGGCGATTTTCCTCAAACAAGCCAAGGTCCTGGACGGTCGCGCGGCCAGTCAGTACCGCGACTCCGAACGGCTGAAGCCAAAAACCGAGCGTGGCACGTTCGCCAAGCGGTACACCGGAGATTATCGGGGGCAATATCTGGAACATGCGCGAAAGGCAGCGCGTCAGCATAATGTTCCCGAAGAGCTGTTCCTGCGTCTCGTTCAGCAGGAAAGTGGCTGGAACCCGCATGCCAAATCGCACAAGGGGGCGTTGGGGCTGGCACAACTGATGCCTCAGACGGCGCGATTGCTTGGTGTCAACCCACATGACCCGATCCAGAACCTTGAAGGCGGGGCACGTTATCTGTCTTGGCAGTATCGTAAGTTCAAGTCATGGCGCCTTGCGTTGGCCGCATATAATGCGGGGCCGGAGGCCGTTGAGCGCCATGGCGGCATTCCTCCTTACAAAGAAACGCAGAATTACGTAAAAGTGATCTGGGGCGGCTAAGTCGCGTTTGGTATGCCCTCAGGTCGTGACCAGGCCGCTCCGGCTTCGGATACGGGCCGAAATAATCAGGACAAGCAAAGCGCCAAGCATCGGCAGGCATGCCGCAAGAATTGCGGTCTGGAAACTGGACAACTGCGCGATCACCCCAACGGAAGGCCCCGCAAACAGCGCTCCAATGAAAAGGCTGTTGACGTAGAGTGCGTTGGCCCGCGCCATCCGCCCATTCGCAAAGCCTTGCACAAAGGTCAGGCTGACACCGGCAAACAACCCGTAATACGCGCCTTCAAGTGCCGCGCCGGCGACCATGGCGTCAACATCCTGAACCTGTGAAAGGATGAAAATGGCGCACAACCCGACGGCCAAAGCAAGGCCGGCACCAGCTCTGTCACACAACCAGCAATTGACAGTCCCGCAAAACGCATAAACCGTCCTCCGCAGTCGAGTTTTGCTGCAATTTACCTGTTGACGGTTGCCGTCAACAGGATACCAAGGGCGCCGTAAACGCTGATCTGGCAAGGAGAGCGTCCCAATTCTTCGACAATGAAGACTAGAATAAGTGGGGCCGTCATGCTTGCGTAAAAGTACCGGACAAATGCAGGCCCAAAATGGCCCGCGCGCGGCGGTCGCTTAATACTTTCATCTAAATCCATTTCAAAAACAGGCCAATGACGGCGCGTCTGAGCTATGCAATTTGTTTTCCAGAAACGTGACAGGGGCGCCAGACGTTATCTGGCGCCCCTGTCCATACTTTCATTCGCTCATTCGGCTGCGATTTTGATGACTGGCTCCATGCGTGCCAGAATATCCTCGGCCAGGTGACATTTGACCTGATGCCCGTCCGCCAGGGTCTGAACCGGCGGTACGTGCGATTCACACCGACCGTCCGGCACCTCGGTTTTCCAGCGGCAGCGCGTCTGGAACGGGCAACCCGGTGGTGGGTTCATAGCCGAAGGAATGTCGCCCTCGAGCACAATATGCTCTTTCTCGACCGACGTATCTGCGATCGGAACCGCGCTCAGCAACGCCTCGGTATAGGGGTGATAGGGCGGGCTGAAGACCTGATCTGTGGTGCCTAGCTCGACCACATGGCCCAGATACATCACCATGACACGGTCGCTGAGATAGCGCACGATGGACAAGTCGTGGCTGATGAACAGCAGCGTCGTCTTCTGCTCGCGCTGGATTTCCATCAGCAGATCGGTCACGGCGGCCTGAACCGATACGTCCAGAGCCGAGACCGGTTCGTCCGCCACCACGATCCGGGCATCTCCGGCAAAGGCGCGGGCGATACCCACACGTTGCTTTTGACCACCCGACAACTGCCGCGGCATCCGGTCCGCAAACGCGCGAGGCAGTTTCACCAGATCCAGCAGTTCCAGCATTCGCTTCTTGCGATCGGCCTCTGAATTACCAACGCCAAAGATTTCCAGCGCCCGGATGATCTGACGCCCAACGGTCATCGACGGGTTCAGCGTGTCGAACGGGTTCTGGAATACCATCTGAACTTCGCCAACGGTTTTGGCGTCCCGCTCTTCGATCGGCACTTGTTCGATATTCCGGTTATCCAGCAGAATCTGCCCGTCTGTGGCCGTCTCAAGGCCCATCAGCACCTTGGCGAACGTGGATTTGCCACAACCGGATTCGCCCACGATGGCCAGTGTCTCGGATTCGTGTGCCTCGAAACTCAGCGTCTCGTTGGCTTTCACCACCTTCTTCTCGCCGCCGCCGAACAGGGCGTTCGCCGCAACCTCATAGTATTTCTTGAGGTTGTCCATCTTCAGAACAGTCCGGCCGATTTCACCTTTCTCTTTCTGCTCACCAACCGTGATTGGCGCGTTCCAGTCGATCTCCTGGAATTTCAGACAGCGCGTGTGGTGCCGGTCATTCCCGGGCACTGCTTCCATCAGAATGTCTTTCGCGTCACAGCGACCCTCTTCGAAATAGTCGCAGCGAGGACCAAAGTTGCAGCCCGGAGGCCGCTCATGGGGCAGGGGGAAGTTGCCCGGAATGGCCACCAAAGGACGCGAGTTCTTATCGGCCCCTGGCAGCGGGATCGAGCGGAACAGAGCCTGCGTGTAGGGGTGCTGCATCTCGTCGAACACGTCTTTGATCGAGCCGCGTTCAACCGCTTCCCCTGAATACATCACGCAAAGCCGGTCGCAGGTTTCCAGAACCAGCCCAAGGTTGTGCGAGATAAACAGCATCGACGTGCCGTATTTCTTACCCAGATCCTTGACCAGTTCCACGACGGCCGCCTCAACGGTCACGTCCAGCGCGGTTGTCGGCTCATCCAGGATCAGCAGCGCCGGTTTCGACATCAGCGCCATGGCAATCACGATACGCTGCTGCTGGCCACCCGACAGCTGATGCGGGAAGCTGTTCAGCATCCGCTCGGGGTCTGGCAGGCGCACATCGGTAACCACTTCCAGCGCGCGGGCATAGGCCTCTTCGGCACCCACGCCCTCATGAATCATCGGGACTTCCATCAGCTGTCTGCCGATCTTCATCGCCGGGTTCAGCGAGGCCATCGGCTCCTGATAGATCATCGCGATCTCGTTGCCGCGAATGTCGCGCAGTTCTTCGGTAGTCATCTCGGACAGATCGCGACCCTTGAACTTGATCGTACCGCCCACGATCCGGCCGTTTTTGCCCAGATCCTGCATAACACCCAATGCCACGGTGGATTTGCCGCAACCGGATTCACCCACCAGACCGACAGCTTCGCCGGGTTGTACGCTGACCGAGAAATCCATCACAGCGGGAATTTCCCGCAGGCGGGTAAAGAACGAGATCGACAGCTTGTCGATCTCAAGGATCGGGCCGTCATATTCCGCCATTTTGCTCATCTTGCTATCTCCTCGCCAGATCGCGGGGATCCCCTTCATCTGGCTAAAATATCCCGGGGGGTCCGGGGGGCTGGCCCCCCGGCCTCTCTCACATCAGTCCTTCAGACTTTCTTCGCGCAGACCGTCGGCCAGCAGGTTCAAACCAAGTACCAGCGACAACAGTGCGAAAGCAGGCGGAAGGGCAGGGTGCAGGTAGATCGAAAGAAGCTTACGCCCCTCATTGATCGTCGAACCCCAATCCGGGCTTTCCGGAGGCAGGCCCAATCCGAAGAAACCCAAGGTTCCCAGAAGGATCGTGGTGTAACCGATCCGCAGACAGAAATCGACGATCAGCGGACCTCGGGCATTGGGCAGGATTTCCCACAGCATGATGTACCATGGACCTTCACCGCGCGTCTGCGCCGCCGCGACGTAGTCGCGGGTTTTGATGTCCAGTGCCAGCCCGCGCACAATACGGAACACCGTGGGCGAGTTGACGAAAACCACCGAGACGAAGACCACAAGAATACCGCCGGGGATATCGAACAGGTCCAAATAGGTCGGCAGACCCCAGATCCGATAGCTTTCGGTATTGATGATGTATCCGCCGGTCGAGATCAGCGACAGATAGAACCAGATCGCCACACCCAAAACCCCGATCAACAGCGGCGTGCGGAAATTCGGGCGCGTATAGTAGCGCGAATTCAGCAAGACACCGATGAAAAGGATCGGGAACACGAACAGCACCGCGGCCATGTAATTCGGCACACCGGTTGCGACGATTTCAGGTGTAACCAGCAGGTAGAACAGCAGGATTACGGGGAAGGCCAGGATCAGGTTGGCCAGGAAGGACAGGAAAGTGTCCAGTCTTCCGCCATAGTAACCAGCTGGCAAACCCAGCGTGATACCAACCATAAAGGCAAAAAGCGTTGCAAGCGGGGCAATCTGCACCACGATCCACGCCCCTTTGACCATCCGGCTAAAGACATCACGGGCCAGGTTGTCGCCACCCAGCAGATACCAGGCGTATTCACCTTCTTCCAGGTTTGGCAAAGGAGTACCGGGAACTTTGTTCTTCATGCCCGAGAGCTGCACCAGCGGGTCGTGTGTCACGATCAGATCCAGCGCACCGAAAATTCCGGTGAAGACCCAGAACATGACCAGCCCGAAACCGATCATACCAATCGGACTGTCATACAGCTTGCCATAGAGCCCCAGCCGCCGCTTGAACGCGATGGACATAGCGAACATGATGATCAGCGAGACCCAGACGGGCAGGAATTGCTGGGACATTGCCCCGATAATGCCCGCGCTGGTTCCCATCAGAATTCCGAGGATCACATAGGCCACCGCCAGCCCGATGCAGGCCAGAAAACTGTACCGCAGGCCCATTTTGGTGAATCCGCGAACGCCGGTGCTGGCGGCAATCGTGCCGTCGGGATTAATGGTGACCTGCTCTTCGGGCAGAACAACGCTGCCGACGATCCAGCCCACGATGGACAGCAAAAGCGCCGCCAACGCGATCATCAGCAAGGGGTTGAGAAAGGCGATAGAGCCGGTCCAGGTAAGAGGTTCCATGATCTATCTCCCTTACGAAATGCGGATGCGCGGGTTGAGGTAGACATAGCCGATATCGGATATCAGCTGCGTCACCAGCACCACAAAGACCGACACGACCGAGATCGCCAGAAGCAGCTGGATGTCGTTGTTGCCCGCTGCCTGCACCAGCGCCCAGCCAAAGCCCTTGTAGTTGAACAGGGTTTCAACGATCACCACGCCGTTCAGCAGCCATGGGAACTGCAGCATGATGACTGTGAACGGCGCAATCAGCGCGTTACGCAGCGCGTGTTTCATGACGATATTGGGGAACGAGACACCTTTCAGCCGCGCGGTGCGGATGTACTGGGCGGTCATCACCTCGGTCATCGATGCGCGGGTCATCCGGGCGATGTAACCCATCCCATAAAGCGCGATGGTCAGGACCGGCAGGAAGAAGTTCTCGAAGGTCGGGTTCTCCATCGCCTCTGTCGCCGTGCCTTTGAACCATTTCAAGCCCACAGTGGACGAGGTGAATACCGCGATGAAGATAACACCGGACACATATTCGGGCGTTGCCGTCGTAATGATCGAGAAGGTCGACAGTGAACGATCCAGCGCAGAACCTTCACGCATGCCGGCCAGCACTCCGACCAGAAGGGCGGTCGGAACCATCAGGACCAGAACCCAGAACATCAGATACCCGGTATTGCTCAGACGTTTGCCGACGATACTGCCGACCTCGTCCTTGAAGACCGTCGAATACCCCCAGTCGCCCTGAAGGATGCCGCAGAATCTAGGCAGATTTTCGATGGTCGAGCCGGGTCGTGTACACGTACCCTGAACCTGACCATCGTCCGCCGTTTTGACGAAGCCCGGCATGACGCCCAACCATTGGCCGTACTTGACAAGTGTCGGTTGCAGATATCCGCGATTGCCCAGCCATGTTTCGACCTGTTCGTCGGACATCCGCTGGTTGCCCTGCGTCTTAGCGAGCTTTTCAAGGTTTGGATAAAGGTTGGTCAGAAAAAAGACCACGAAAGTCAGACATAATGCTGTCAACAGCATGACGCCGAACCGTCGGAGGATGAATAGTCCCATGATGGCCCCTGTTGTTCGGGTGTTCCGCAGATCATTGGACCATTTGCTGGCCTCGGACATCCGACCCCGTGTCGGCCTGTCTGCGGCTGGAAAGGGGCGCCCATTATGAGCGCCCCGTACTTTTTTAGGTCTTAGGCCGCCCAGCCCCACTTGTAGTGGTGGTGTTCGAACGAGACGTGCATGTCGGTGCCGACAAGCCCATCCTTCATGTGACGATACAGTGCCCGCCAGTACGGCTGGACCGTGACGCCTTCTTCCTGGATCAAAGCCTCACCTTTGGCGACGACTTCGCGGCGTTTATCCGCGTCGGCGATTGCCAGTGCTTCGGTCAGGATCGCATCGAACTCGGCATTGGACCAGCCGAACTCGTTCCAGGCTTCGCCAGTGCGATAGGCCAGAGCCCAAATCTGAACACCCAGCGGACGGTGGTTCCAGTTGGTCGAGCTATAGGGGTATTTCGCCCAGTCGTTCCAGAAGGTGTTACCCGGCAGAACGGTCCGCTTTACCTTGATACCCGCATCACGCAACTGTGCAGCCACAGCGTCTGTGGTGTTGCGGCGCCAGTCGTCGTCGATCGAGATCAGCTCGTGCTCGAAATCGGCCATGCCGGCCTCTTCCATCAGCTTGCGTGCGCCTTCCGGGTCGACTTTTTGCGGTGGAAGTTCGAAGTAATCCGGGTGAATCGGACCCACATGATGGTTCTCGGCTGCTGTACCCCGACCGCCGAAACCAAGTTCCAGACAGACCGAGTTGTCGACCGCCATCTGCAGCGCCTGACGGACGCGTTTGTCTTCGTAGACGCGTTTGCCGTCCACTTCGGCCAGTTGGTTCGGGCGGATGACGATGGTGTTCATCGTGACCACTTCGGACTTTACATAGCCGAGACTGTCCATCACGTCGATGAATTCACCAACGGATTCATACAACATGTCGACTTCGTCGGATTCCAGCGCCGCCAGCCAGGCCGACGGGTCAGTTCCGTAGTCGATATAGACGATGCTGTCCAATGCCGGACGGCCAAAGACTTCTTCGCCCCACCAAGTGTGGTTTTCGTTCCGCACCAGCGTTGCCTTAACGCCAACTTCCAGGTCCTGGATCAGGTAGGGACCAGTGCCAACATTGTTCAGCAGATCGTTTTCGCTGAACGAGCTGTGGATGATCGCCGCCGGGTAGTCGGCCATGCCCGCAATCAGCGAGATGTCCGAAACGGGAAGGTTCAGTTTCACCGTGTGCGGATCAACAACCTCGATCGCACCTTCAATCGCCTGCCCGCTGTCCGCGTCGATCAGGGTCGCGAAACGACCGGCCATCGAGTTGGTTTCCGAGCTCTTGTCGCACCAGCCTGCAATATTGCGGGCCACGTCATCAGCGGTAAAGTCGTCGCCATTGTTCCACTTGACGCCCTGACGGAGTTTCAGTGTGTATTCCGTCGCATCGTCGTTGACTTCCCAGCCTTCCAGCAACATGCCGCGGAACGTACCGTCCGAATTGTATTCGACCAGATATTCCAGCGTGCCGCGGGTTACGTTTGCGATCTGCGACCAGTCGTAGGTGCGCGGCTCTTTCAGCGCGCGTACTTCCATCTGGACACGCAAGGTGCCGCCTTCCTTCTTGGCGTCTTCACCTTCGGCGTAAGCCGGGGCCGGTGCGGTCAAGCCGATCATGCCATAGGCTGCGGCGGCGCTCACGCCCAGCCCGGTCGCGCGGGTCAGGAACTCGCGGCGGCTCAGTTTGCCGTCACGATACTCCTGAGCGTGCATCTCGGCCGCCCAGTGTACCTGTTCTCCGTTGGTTTTGTGATTACTCATGTATGTCTCCCTGTGACACTTCATTTTTGTTGGTAAAGATTTGCGCTACTCGCCCCGGTCCGATCCGGGAAGTAGGGCAGAGGGTATTCTTCTTTGGATTCTGTACATCCCCATGCCGACATTCCGCACCAGAATTGGGCCGAGGTCAATGTTCGAAATCGTCATTCAGAGTACAAAAGCGACATTCGTGCAGAAAGTCCGATTTGTGCGGTCTCAAGTTTTTGTGACGAACATGGCAATCCATGCGCCACTGGAATGTGCGCCGATTCCCTGTAAGAGCCGCCTGTTAACCGGTTGGTAGATTTGGTTTTTCCAAATTTGCTGTTAATCGCACCGTCAGTCAGGACGCGACGCCGATCCGATTCCAGTTTTTCATCCGTGCCCGAAACCACGTGCGCTGGCGTTTCGCGAATTGCCGGGTCGAAATCGTTGCCCTTTCCCGAGCCTGATCCAGGGTCATTCGGCCGTCCAGATAGGCGATCAATTCGGGTACCCCGATGGCCTTGAAGGCGGGCAGTGCGGGGTCATATCGGTCGCACATCGCGGCGACCTCTTCCAGCGCGCCAAGCGACAGCATCTGATCAAATCGACGGGTGATTCTTTCTTCAAGCCAGCTTTTGTCGACATCAAAGACCAAAGGCACCGCATTGTCTAACGCCAGTGTCGGCGGTGGGGTGTCCGCCTGCCATTCCGCCAGAGGCCGGCCAGTTGCTGTTTGTACCTCCCAGGCGCGCTGAACGCGTGCCCGGTTGTTGGTGTCCAGTCCTTGCAACGTGCGGACGTCGACGCCCTCGATCAGGGTTGGTAGCGACATTTGATCTGCCTGATACCGCACTTCGGGTGGGGTGGCCGGGATTTCGGCCATACCTTCTGTCAACGCAGTGAAATACAGACCTGTTCCACCAACAACGATTGGGCGCAGGCCGTCGGACAGCAATGGCGTGACCTCTCGCAGCCAATGGCCGGTGGAATAGGTCTGGTCATAGGCGACATGGCCGTAAAGCCTGTGTGGCGCACGGGTTTCGTCTGTCGCTGATGGGCGCGCCGAAATGACCCTCCAGCAATCGTAGACCTGGCTGGCATCTGCGTTGACGATAACACCGCCGCAACGTTCGGCAATCTGCAGGGCCAGATCGGATTTCCCCGATGCGGTCGGGCCCGCGATCAGTACCGGTTTGTCGTCCGGAATACCGGGCAGGCGATCCCAGAGCCGGGTCGCAGAGTGGTCGGCCATGCGCGGTCGCCTTATTCCTTACCATCCGCATTGAACCTGCGGATGTTTTGCTTCATTTTGCGCCGGAAAATAAACCCGTGCCAGCCCGGAGCGCAACATGAGCCTTTCCCCGACGACAGAGATAACCGAGACCACTGAAACCCTGAAAACAAAGTACAACCGAGTAATGCTGAAGATTTCCGGCGAGGCACTGATGGGCGATCAGGGCTTCGGGCTGCACCCGCCGACCGTTCAGCGCATCGCGCAAGAGGTCAAATCTGTGCACGATCTGGGTGTTGAGATTTGCATGGTCATCGGAGGCGGCAATATCTTTCGCGGGCTGTCAGGCTCGGCTCAGGGCATGGAACGGACAACCGCTGACTATATGGGAATGCTGGCAACTGTCATGAACGCGCTGGCGATGCAATCCGCGCTGGAAGGGGTTGGGGTCTTCACCCGTGTGATCTCGGCCATTCGTATGGATGAGGTCTGCGAGCCCTATATTCGCCGCCGCGCGGTGCGCCACCTTGAGAAAAAACGCGTTTGCATATTCGCTGCCGGCACTGGGAACCCATATTTCACCACCGATACCGCGGCGACACTGCGTGCAAACGAAATGGCATGTGAAGCCATCTTCATGGGCAAGAACGGCGTGGATGGCGTTTATGACAAGGACCCGAAAACGCATGCCGACGCGGTTCGATACAAATCAGTAAGCTATGACGATGTCTTGGCAAAACGGCTGCGGGTGATGGACGCCTCGGCGATTGCGCTGGCGCGCGACAACAACCTGCCACTAATCGTCTTTGGTCTGGATGAGCCCGGCGGGTTCCGTGGCATTCTTGCAGGTGAGGGGACCTATACCAAGGTTCAGGGCTAAAGGAATCAGAGGCCAAATTCCTACGCGTGCCAACCCGCGAATAACCAGACGGCGTCGCAAAAACGGTGCCGTCGTGTCGTTTTTTGTGGGTCGTTTTTGGATCAAAAAATCCCAAAATGTCGTTTTCAGCGACCGGACAGTCTCATCCTCAGTGCCGAGTTTGCCGTCATTCCCCGATGACTGGCCCACGACATTTAGGAGGGAAATAATGTCCGAAAACTTGGAACCCGACTACGAGGTCGGTCAGGACAATGTTCAGATCATGGGTCTGGATGTCCACAATCCGGTCTTCGCCGTTTCCGGGCTAACCATCATTGCGTTCGTCTTCTTCTCGCTCGTCTTTCGCGAGCAGGCGACCGAATTCTTTGGTTGGCTCCGCCCGGCACTCACCAGCAATTTCGACTGGGTATTCATGATCGCCGCAAACATCTTTGTGGTGTTTTCGCTTCTGCTGATCGTCACGCCATATGGCTCGATCCGTCTTGGTGGCGATGACGCCAAGCCCGACTACAGCTACGCGGGCTGGTTCTCGATGCTGTTTGCCGCGGGTATGGGGATCGGTCTGGTCTTCTGGGGCGTGGCGGAACCGATTTCGCACTACGGTTCATCGCTGGGCGGTGTTGCCGTGGGCGAAGACGGTGTGCGCACCGACTGGGCCCCGTTGGGCGCCGGGCTTGAAGACCCGGAAGCATCCCGAAAGCTGGCGATGGCCGCCACCATTTTCCATTGGGGCATGCATCCCTGGGCGGTTTATGCGGTGGTTGCGCTGGCTCTGGCGTTCTTCAGTTTCAACCGCGGTCTGCCGCTGACCATGCGGTCAGTGTTCTACCCGATTTTTGGCGAGGCAACCTGGGGCCCTCTGGGGCATATCGTTGACGTCCTGGCGGTTTTTGCGACCATCTTCGGTCTTGCAACTTCGCTGGGGCTGGGGGCGACACAGGCGCTGGCTGGTCTGAACTACCTGTTTGGCGTGCCGATTTCGGACGGCATGAAGGTCCTGTTGATCGGTCTGATCACGGTCTTCGCTCTGGTTTCGGTCGTGGCAGGTCTGGACAAAGGTGTTAAGCGCCTATCCGAGGCGAACATGATCCTTGCGGCCGCTCTGCTGCTGTTGGTTCTGATTGTTGGCCCGACGCTGGCAATCCTGACGGGATTCGTCGACAGCATGATCGAATATGTCGTCGCACTGCCTGCGCTGTCGAACTGGATAGGCCGTGAAGACACAAACTTTCTGCAAGGCTGGACCACGTTCTACTGGGCCTGGTGGATTTCCTGGTCACCTTTTGTCGGCATGTTCATCGCCCGCATCTCGCGCGGCCGGACTGTTCGCGAATTCGTGACCTGCGTCATCCTGATCCCGACCGTCGTCGGGGCGCTGTGGATGAGCGTCTTTGGTGGCGCCGCGTTGGATCAGGTCATGTCCGGGTCGGGTCAGACCTTGTCGGATGCCGCGCTGGAGCTGAAAATGTTCGCAATGTTCGAGCAATTCCCGATGACGTCGCTGTTGTCCTTTGTCGGCATTATTCTGGTCGTCGTGTTCTTTGTTACCAGCTCGGATTCCGGCTCGCTGGTCATCGACACGATCACGGCCGGTGGCAAGACCGACGCACCGACGGCGCAGCGGGTCTTCTGGTGCATTCTGGAAGGTGCGATCGCCGTAGTGTTGCTGCTTGGCGGTGGTCTTGGCGCGCTGCAGGCGGCCGCCATTGCAACGGGCTTCCCGTTTGCAATCGTCCTGTTGCTCATGTGTGTGTCTCTGTTCATCGGGCTTGCCAATGAACGACGTCGGCGCTGACAGACCCTGAAATAGACGCGAAAGGCTCCGGGTAATGCCCGGGGCCTTTTTTGTCATCGTGTCAGGGACCTCAAAACAGCGACCTGCTTTTGACAAACGGCACCTTATCGATCCGGCTTGACGCTGAGGGATCAGCGCTGCTTACTGCCGGCAAGAAAACGCCCGGAAAATGCAAGGAGATCGGTGCGATGAGCAGTCTGGATATTGATTTTGTACGGGCGCAGTTTCCCGCTTTTTCCGAACCCAGCCTGCAAGGGCAGGCGTTTTTCGAAAACGCTGGCGGATCATATACTTGTAAACCGGTCCTCGACAGGTTCTCCCGATTCTACACGCAACGCAAAGTGCAGCCTTACGCACCTTACGAGGCAAGCCGATTGGGCGGGCAGGAAATGGACGAAGCGCGCGCGCGTTTGGCAGCACTTCTTGGTGTGGATAGCGACGAGCTGAGCTTCGGTCCGTCAACCACGCAAAATACCTATGTGCTGGCGCAAGCCTTTCGCCAATGGATGCAGCCGGGCGATGCGATTGTCGTCACAAATCAGGACCACGAAGCGAATTCCGGTCCGTGGCGGCGTCTGGCTGAAGACGGCATCGAGATTCGCGAATGGCAGCTTGACCCAGAAACAGGCAGCCTGAACCCGGAAGATCTTGAGAACCTGCTTGATGAACGGGTTCGTCTGGTGTGCTTCCCGCATTGCTCGAACGTCGTGGCGGAAATCAATCCGGTGACCGAGATCACGGCGATTGCCCATGCGGCCGGTGCGTTTGTATGCGTTGATGGCGTGTCTTATGCGCCGCACGGATTTCCAAATGTCGGCGATCTTGGACCTGATATTTACCTGTTCTCAGCTTACAAAACCTATGGCCCGCATCAGGGATGTATGGTCATCCGTCGCGCTTTGGGGGAGATGCTGCCCAATCAGGCTCATTATTTCAACGCGAACGTTTTGTATAAACGTTTCACACCCGCCGGTCCTGATCATGCGCAAATCGCGGCCTGCGCAGGGATGGCAGACTATGTCGAGCTGTTGAATGACCATCACGGCGGCCCCGAGGACGGCGCCGCTGCGCGTGGAACCTTTGTCCACGATCTGATGCGAAAGCAGGAAATGGCCTTGTTGCAACCGCTTTTGGACGCGGTCAAAGACCGAAATGCAGTTCGTCTTATTGGGCCTTCGGATGCTGCCAAGCGTGCGCCGACGGTCGCGTTGGCCCTGACCGGACCCGCCGAGCCCGTGGCGGCCGAACTGGCCAAATTCGGTATCATGGCCGGTGGCGGGGATTTCTATGCCGTTCGCCCGTTGCACGCCATGGGGGTGGATCCGGAACAGGGGGTCCTGCGGCTCAGTTTCACGCACTATACCTCCCAACAGGAAATCGATCAGTTGTTAGAGGCACTTGATCACGTTTTGTGATCCGGTTTTCGCTTTGCCTCGTAACTTTCTAAAAGCGGCGGGGCACAATGGCAGTCTGTCAATCTCCGATCATATTGTGGTTCAGGCGCGATTTTCGCCTGTGTGATCATCCGACATTGGACGCGGCCGTTCGCTCTGGCCGTCCGGTGCTACCGGTTTTTATTCTGGACGATCTGGCGCAAAATCTGGGCAGCGCACCGAAATGGCGGCTTGGGCTGGGGCTGGAAGCCTTCGGTAAAACACTGGAGCATCTTGGCAGTCGCCTGATCCTTCGTCGTGGTGATCCGCTTACCGTGTTGCGAGACCTGATTGCGGAATCCGGAGCACGCGCTGTCTTTTGGTCCCGCGCGTACGATCCGATGTCGATCCAGAGGGATCGGCGAGTCAAATCGGCGCTGACCGAGCAAGGTATTCAGGCCAAGTCATTTGCCGGTCATCTGCTGTTTGAACCGTGGGAGGTTGCGACCAAGGCCGGACAGCCCTTTCGCGTTTTCACGCCCATGTGGCGCGCCGTCAGGCACCTGAGCATTCCATCGCCATCACCATCGCCGGCCAAGCTAATGGTCCCGTCTCACTGGCCGAGTTCCGACACACTCCAATCCTGGGCTCTGGGCCGTGGCATGCAGCGCGGCGGTTTGGTGGTCCGCCCGTCTGTTCGCGCCGGAGAGGGGGCGGCGCAGGATCAACTAGAACACTTTCTGGAACGCATAGATGGCTATCCCGACCGAAGGGACCGTTTGGATGTCGAGGGGACTTCGAGCCTTTCGGAGTATTTGTCCCTGGGTGAAATCGGGCCGCGAACGGTCTGGCACAGGGTTCAGATCGCCGCCAATCTGGGCGCGACCGGTGCCGAAGCGTATTTGCGCCAGCTTGTCTGGCGCGAATTCGCTTATCACCTGATGTACAACTGGCCTCACATCCTTTCGGACAACTGGAAACAGGATTGGGACAGTTTTCCGTGGCAGACCGATCCCGATACGCCCGAAGCGAAGGCATGGCGCCAAGCGAGGACCGGCGTGCCGCTGGTCGATGCAGGGTTGCGCCAGATGTACGTGACCGGACGTATGCACAACCGTGCGCGCATGGTTGTGGCCAGCTATCTGACCAAGCATCTGATGACGCATTGGCGGATCGGAATGGACTGGTTCGCCGAATGCCTGATTGACTGGGATCCGGCGGCGAATGCGATGGGTTGGCAGTGGGTCGCCGGGTCCGGGCCTGATGCAGCCCCGTTCTTTCGGATATTCAACCCCGAGGCTCAAAGAGTAAAGTTCGATCCGCAATCCACCTACCTGCGGCGCTGGATTGCTGAAGGTCAGAAAAATCCGCCGGATACTGCCCTGGCGTATTTCGACGCTGTTCCGCGGTCATGGGGAATGAGACACACGGATGAATACCCCCAGCCGGTGGTCGATCTGGCAGAAGGCCGGCAGCGCGCTCTGAGCTTCTATCAGAGCACGAAATACCAGTAAGGAACTGAAAACTTGCCAGAAACAAAATCCCGTCTTAGCCTTATCACCGAGCCGCAAAGGGGAGAGCGGATGGTTCTGACAACCACGGACGGGCAAGACGACCTGCCCAGATATTTCGCACAAGTGTACAAAATGCTGACCCGTATGGATGCGGGGCGTTTGGATATCGCTTTGCCGGATGGCCGGGTCTTCAGGATTGAAACGGGCAGTCCGGGACCGGTGGCACGTGTAGACATTCACGACCCCGAAGTGTTCGCCCGATTGATCCGCGAGGGCGAGCTGGGCTTTTCGGACGCATATCTTGAAGGCGAATGGAGCACTCCGGATCTGCGGGCTTTCATGGATCTCGTTCATCGCGGCACGGACGCGGTCTACGACGACTTTACCGGGCGCTTTCTGGTGCGGGCTTATGAGCGGCTGCGCTTTTGGCTGCATCGTAACAGCCGGACCCAGGCGAAAAAGAACATCTCGTACCATTATGATCTGGGCAACGAGTTCTATGGGCTGTGGCTGGATGACACCATGACCTATTCCAGCGCCATCTTTGATACGGGGCAGGAAAGCCTGGAAAACGCTCAGACAGCGAAATACGCCAGCCTGATCGATGAGATGGGGGCCAAGCCCGGCGACCACGTTCTGGAAATCGGTTGCGGTTGGGGTGGCTTCGCGGAATACGCCGCCAAGGAACGCGGATTGCGTGTTACTGGGTTAACCATCAGCAGAGAGCAGTTGAGGTTCGCGCAGGAACGTATTGAAAAAGCAGGATTATCTAGTCATGTCGAGTTCAAGCTTCAGGACTATCGGGATGAACGGGGCCAATATGACGGCATCGCCTCGATCGAGATGTTTGAAGCAGTCGGTCAGAAATACTGGCCTGCCTATTTCGAAACGGTACGTGACCGGTTGAAGCCCGGAGCGCAGGCGACGTTGCAGATCATTACCGTCGCTGATCGCCGTTGGGACGTCTACAAGAACGGTGTTGATTTCATTCAGAAATATATCTTCCCGGGCGGGATGTTACCGGCCCCCACGGTCCTGAAAGAGCATATTACTCAAGCCGGTCTGAATATCGTACGATCAAAGGAATTCGGCAAAAGCTATGACCTGACCCTCAGCCGCTGGTACGACACCTTTAATGACAGGTGGGACCAGATTGCCGAATTGGGCTTTGATGAGCGTTTTCGCCGCATGTGGAATTATTATTTGACCGCTTGTGGCGCAGCCTTTGACACGGGCAATTGCGATGTGACACAGATCACAATAGCAAAACCGAGTTGAAGAACGGAATTCACGCATGCCTACTGCCACACGCCTTGTTGCCTCTGTTTGCCTGATGGTGGTGGGGTTCATCGTGTCCGGCATGGTCATCGACAATGGCGAGCCGGGCAAGGATTACGGCTATTTCACCTTTGTGAACATGGGGCTGGGTCTTGCCTGCGGTTGGGTCGTGATGGGCAAAAGGGCGGGCCGGGGCTGGACGGCTGCCATCAACAACGGGCTGACGGGGATTGCCGCGCTGGTGTTCTGGGGCCTGTTCGTTCAGGGCACGTATGAGATGTTCCGAATGGCCATGCGTAACCGGTTTGACGGCCCGTTCGAGGCTATTCTTGCCATCTTCAAACTCGGCGTAGGATTTGGCCAGCAGTTGCTGGCGCCGGAAATTCTCTGGACACTTGCCGTTGGCGCGCTTGTCGCCGGGTTGATGACCGAAGAAGCGTGGCGCCGCTGGCGATAAACCCACATTCCAAAAAACGAGGCCCAAAGCTTTGCCCGATCTGTTTTTTTACGGAACATTGCGACATGTTCCCTTGCTGGAACGCGTGCTTGGTCGTGGCGCGGACGCGCTGCCGGTTTCTAATGCAACACTGGCCGACCATTCAGTTCGCTCGGTGCGCGATCAGATCTTCCCGATGATCCTGCCCGAGCCGGGTGGCACAGCCGAAGGAATTCTGGTGCAGGATCTCTCAACCGACGATCTGGATCGTCTGGCTTTTTACGAGGGCGGATTTGACTATGGCCTTCAGGATCAAAAGGTCAGTCTGGCAAACGGGACAACGGCCCAGGCGTTGGTATTTTTCCCTGAGCCGGGAAAATGGCAGCCAGGTGCCCAATGGTCTTTGTCCGACTGGGCCGAGCGTTGGGGTGCGATAATCTCATTGGCTGCCGAAGAGGAGATGGCGTATTTCGGTCGCATTGACCCTCAATCCCTGACGCGCAGTACACGGGCAATTCAGACCCGCGCCTGGTCCAAGCTTATGGCGCGGAAACGCAGAACGGATGATCCGCGGGAAATCAGTGAAGACGTGATCGTGCATCGCCACGCAAGGGCCTACGTCAATTACTTCGGTATGGAGGAAATCGACCTTCAGCATCGGCAATATGACGGATCAATGGGGCCGGTACTTCATCGTGGAAGCTTGATGCAAGGCAGCGCGATCGCAGTTCTGCCCTACGATCCGGTGCGTGACACGGTTTTGATTGTTGAACAATTCCGACCTCCGGTCTTTTTGATCGACGATCCGGAACCATGGATGTGGGAAGCGATTGCCGGGATGATCGACCCCGGAGAATTGCCCGAACAGACCGTGCATCGTGAGGTGATGGAAGAGGCTGGCGTCAGCCTGAACGCGCTTGAACATGTAGGAGGGGCCTACAATTCCAGCGGGTCTTCCACAGGTTATCTTTACCTCTATGTCGGATTGGGCGATTTGACTGAAACCACCAACACGGGCGGTCTGGACACGGAAGGCGAGGATATCCGCAGCCAGATCCTGCCCTTTGCGGAATTTATGGACATGGTAGACCGTCATGTTTTCAAGGACTTGCCATTGCTGACGCTAGCGAATTGGTTGGACCGCAACCGACAGCGCCTGCGCGCCTGACTATCCCGCTTGTGGTCGCGCAATCGCGGCTGTAAATCTTCCATGATACCAAACGACAAGAGGGCGCCATGCGCATTGCACGAGACCTGGCCGACGCAGTTGGCAAAACACCCCTGATCCGACTGCGCCGCATCAGCGAGGAAACCGGGTGCGAGATACTTGGTAAGGCCGAATTCATGAATCCGGGCCAGTCCGTCAAGGACCGCGCGGCACTGTACATCATCCGCGACGCCGTCGCGCGCGGCGATCTGAAACCGGGCGGCACTATTGTCGAAGGCACGGCAGGTAATACTGGCATCGGCCTGGCGCTGGTCGGCGCGTCGATGGGGTTCAAGACGGTGATCGTTATCCCGGAAACCCAGTCGGAAGAAAAGAAAGACATGCTGCGGCTGGCTGGCGCTCAGCTGGTGCAGGTGCCTGCCGCACCGTATCGCAACCCCAACAACTTTGTGCATTATTCCCGGCGTCTGGCCGAGGAGTTGGCCCAGACCGAACCCAACGGCGCCATCTGGGCGAACCAGTTCGACAATGTCGCCAACCGTCAGTCGCATGTGGAAACCACAGGCCCTGAAATCTGGGAGCAGACGGGCGGTAAGGTCGACGGTTTTGTCAGCGCGGTCGGGTCCGGCGGCACGCTGGCCGGTGTGGCCGACGCTCTGCAGCCCAAGGGCGTCAAGATCGCGCTGGTCGATCCAATGGGCGCTGGTCTTTATTCTTATTACACCACCGGTGAGATCGCGATGGAAGGCAGCTCGATCGCCGAAGGCATCGGCCAGGTCAGGATCACCAAAAACCTGGAAGGGTTCAAACCGGATTTCTCGTACCAGATGACCGATAACGAGGCGCTGCCCTACATCTTTGACCTGCTGCGCGAAGAAGGGCTGGTCATGGGCGGATCGACTGCGATCAATATGGCTGGCGCGGTGCGTCTGGCCAAGGATCTGGGGCCGGGCCATACGATCGTGACGATCCTTTGCGATTATGGCACCCGCTACCAGTCCAAGCTGTTCAACCCGGAATTCCTGCGTGAAAAAGAGCTTCCGGTGCCCGACTGGATGACGGAAGCCCCCCGCAGCATCCCCGGCGTGTTCGAGGACGTGTGATGTTGCGACAGGTCCGCCTGTTCCTGATCCTGCTGACATTTTGCCTGTTCGGGCTGGGTGGAGTGGCCTTTGCCCAACTGACGGATCGGCAAAGTGAATACTACAAGGGATGGATCAGCACAGCGGACCGTGCCGAAAGCGTGATCGAGGCCAATCGGGCCTCGAATGCCGCTTTGGAAAATTTACGTTCGGAAATAAATGTTTACCGCGAAGACTTCAACAGAGCTCGCGGGGCGAACACGGACCGAATTCAAACTCTGGAAAGCCAGATCAAGGCTTTGGGTCCAGCCCCCGAAGGCGATGCAACCGAACCGGAAGACATCGCCAATATCCGCAAGCACCTTGAGGAACAGTTAAACAGCCTGCGCGTCCCACGCATCATTTCTGAAGAGGCCTATAGCCGCGCCAATGGCCTTATCAGCGAGATCGATCAGATCATTCGGCAGCGCCAGACGAAAGAGCTGTTGGAAAGAGGCCCTTCGCCGATCAACCCTGCATATTGGGGGCCGGCATGGGTGGATGTGAAGGAAGCAGTACGTAGCCTGGTCAATGAAACCGTAGAGAACTTTCGCACGGACGTTGCTCGGGAACAGTTCCGCGAACGCGGTCTTGGAATATTCGTTCTATTGGGCATTTCGGCTGTATTGCTGATCTTTGGCAGACATTGGTCCGAAAAGGGCGGCGACTATCTTCGTCGCTTGGGTGGCTCTGGCACCGGTGTCTGGACCTTCGTGATCTCTCTGTTTCGGATCATCCTGCCGTGGTTGGGTGTATTGGCAGCGGTTGTTGCAATTAGCCTCACCGGGGTTCTGGGGCTTCGCGGCACTTTGCTTTTGGAGAAAGTTCCATACTGGGCCGCTATCGTCATTTTTTACGACTGGATCGGCCGTCAGGTTTACCTCATCGGTGAGTCCCAGGGCTTCAAGCGCCTGTCCGCCTCTAAAATTAAAGAGCTGCGCGTATATATCGACTTTCTGGCGGTGATGCTGATCCTGCACGAGTTGGCTATCCTGTTCGAGCAGATCGAAAACATCTCGAATGCAACACGCGCCGTCGTCAGTTTCCCGATAATCGTCGCTACCGCGCTCCTGCTGCTGCGGGTGCGCCACGTCCGGACAAACGAAAGTCAGCAAGACAAGCCCAATCAAGCCGTTTCAACACGCGCGGCAGGTTTCAGCCAGCTTGTCGAGTTTTTACGGCGCGCCCTGTTTTTCCTCGGTATTGCGTCGCCGATTCTGGCCGTATTTGGCTACACGAACGCAGCCGAAGCTATCGTGTTCCCCACTGTCAAAACGCTTGTTCTCATTGGCGCGCTGGTAATCTTTCAACGCTTCATCACTCAGGTTTACGGGTGGATTACCGGGCAGGGTGAGGCCGTCTGGGATTCGCTGTTTTCTGTTCTGGTGGGCTTCGCTCTGGCGATTGTTGCGCTGCCCATCCTGGCGATTTACTGGGGCGCGCGCGAGACGGATCTGCTCGAAGCCTGGTCGCGCTTGCTACAGGGGTTCGACATCGGTGGTGTGACGATCTCTCCAAGCAACTTCTTGGTTTTCGTCGCTGTCTTTGTCATCGGCTATACGTTGACGCGCTTGCTGCAGGGTGGACTTCGCAACTCTCTCCTCCCGAAGACCAGCATTGATCCCGGAGGCCAGAACGCCATCGTTGCGGGTACCGGCTATGTCGGAATTTTTCTGGCCGCCCTTGCCGCCATCATGGTGGCCGGGTTTGATCTTTCTTCGCTGGCGATAGTTGCGGGCGCTTTGTCCGTCGGTATCGGCTTTGGATTGCAGACCATCGTTTCGAACTTTGTTTCCGGCATCATCCTGCTGGTCGAGCGCCCGATTTCCAAAGGTGACTGGATAGATGTCAATGGAATGATGGGTTATGTCCGCGATATCTCGGTTCGGTCCACGCGGATCGAGACATTTGACCGGACAGACGTGATTGTACCGAATTCCGACCTGATCAGCGGTGTGGTCACGAACTATACCCGCGGCAACACAATCGGGCGGGTGATCGTTCCGGTCGGGGTGGCCTACGGCACCGACACGCGCAAGGTCGAAACCATTCTGAGTGAGATCGCGAATGCCCATCCCATGGTGTTGGCCAATCCCGCACCCAGTGTCGTGTTTCAGGGTTTTGGCGCGGATTCACTGGATTTTGAAATCAGAGCCATCCTGCGCGATGTGAATTGGGTGCTGAGTACAAAGTCGGACATGAACCACGAGATCAACCGACGGTTCGTCGAGGAAGGTATCGAGATTCCATTCGCCCAACGCGATATCTGGTTACGAAATGCCGAAGTGCTGCGCAACTCGGAGGAGGCGGCAGAACCCCCGGTTCAATCGGCGCCAGATCGTCGCGAAACCACAACCCAATCGAAGCCCGTTGATCTGACCGAAGCAGATCTAGATGCAAGTGACGGCGACGAAATTTGATCCGGCAAAGCAAATCGGTGTTGTGTCGGGCGTCTTGTCGGAAGCCACATGAATGGCTGACAAACAGCTGCGAAATCCGCTTTCCGGGTTTTTGCCAAAGGCGTTTCATTTCATTGCAATCGGGCCTTGCAAATCCGGTTTCATTGGTCCAAATATCCCCGGCACGGAGAGGTGGCCGAGTGGTCGAAGGCGCACGCCTGGAAAGTGTGTAGGCGGGAAACCGTCTCCAGGGTTCGAATCCCTGTCTCTCCGCCATACAAGCTGGATGACCCTCGTTTCCCTTTGCTTAGAAATCGTAGGCGCGCTGCGTCGCGCAAACTAGTATTGCAGGTTGTCGTATTCGGGTCGCCGGAGCTGAATGTCCCTTGAACAACAAGCGTCCCGGCGTCGGAACCGGAAAATCACCATATCTGTCGCAAAGCTGAGAACAGAGTGCTCAGTTATGAAGTGAGCACCTCGTTTCATAACAGGTTCCGCTGGGCGTTGCCGTGTTTCTGCAGTAATCAAGATTGCTGCATCAGACGTCACCAGATCAGTCGAAATTCCTCTTGTATTGGCGTCTTCAGGGATCAGATGCGCAACTCAATATCGGCTCCTTCGAATTTTCGAAGGGCCGATACCTGTTGCGCTTCCGGCAGCATGCAAAGGGCGGTCGAAAGACCGTCTGCAAGCGCAGCGGTCGGTGCCGAGACAGATAGAAGCTGGTTGTGCAGCGGGTGCCCCTTCGGATGAAGGATATGTCCGGACTGGTCCGTCAACATAAGGCTGTGCGCATCCGAGGTTGCTATGGCCCTGTCCCGAAGCGAGATACGCCTCAGGACCGAGCCTTCAGGGCCAGTCACGCCTACACGCCAGTGTTGCCCATCGCTGCGCTGACCGTTGGCAACGATTTCTCCCAAATCTACCAAGACATCACGCAGTTCGTATGAGGCAAGCAATGCCGCAATTCGGTCCGTTATCGCGCCCTGAGCAATCCCGTTAAGGGTCAGGGCCGACTGACCCGGTCGCGGCAATTGGATAGCGTCCGTTCGGACGGAGACCTTTTCCCAACCCACATTGTTGCGAGCGGACTGGACCGCGGTTCTGTCGGCACCGGTTGCCAGTGCAACCCAAAGGGGCTGGATGCTGGGGTCGAACGCGCCATTCGTTGCCTCGTGCAGAGCCGAGCACAGGCTAAGCACATTCAGCAACTCGGGGGCAGGGGCGGCCAAGATGCCGTTTCGGTTCAGGCGACTTAACTCTGAAGCGGGCCGGTAAAGGCTGAAGATGTTTTCCAACCGGGTCACTTCCGCTTCGACGGCCGCAAAAATCGGGGCAGCTTGCGCGTTGGTCAAACCTTCCAGCCTCAGGCTGGCCGGCGCCCCCAGCGCCGTGCCGCGCCAACTTGCAACAGGTGCGGCCATTGCGCCTGACGGAAGAGCAGCACAGGCTGCCGAGATGGTCAGAAACCGGCGGCGGGACAGGTGGGTCATGCTGGCGTCTCCAATTTCAGATCCAGATCGACGGGCCCCAGAACTTCGGTATCCGGAATGTCAGTCAGAGGCAAAGGGGAGCCTCCGTATTGGCCGATAAACGCGTCGGCTTCCGCAGGGTCGGCAAAGGGCACGACCTCTCGCGCACCCATACCGCCGGCGACGTTTGCACCGACCACAAAGGTGGCGTCATCCGCCGCAATCCAGTTGGAAATACCGGGCTGACGCCAGTTTGGCGCAACGCCCATATCGCTTACGTACACTGCCGTAATCTTTGCGTCCCGTTCCGGGCTTTTGAGATAAGCCACCATATCGCGGACCTGTGCAAAGAACAGTGGCGTGGGGTAGCCCTCAAGATGTATTTGTCCTTTGGGTCCGCCGTGTTCGGCGATGTTCATCTGACAGAAATAGCTCAGCGCATCTGGCGTCAGATCAACTGGATCAGGTGCGGCGGCCTGTTCCTCTTTGCAAGCCGTCAAGGCGACCAGCGCGATCAGAACCAGGCGTTTCATGGCTCGACCCTCCGGAATGCGGCGCGGGCGAGGAAGAATCCCAGAACTGGCCAGATCAGCAGGGATGCGGGCGCGGCCCATGCGGGCAGGGCTTGTGCAGCCCCGGTCATGCCGGACGCCATCGCCACGCCTTCCGTCGCGGCGATGTTCCAAAGACGGAATGCGTCGGCCGGGTTGGCTACCATCACCCAAGGAAAGACGGATTGAGTGAAGGTGCCGCCCTTGTCCATGACGACGGCCCCCAACAGGCCCAGATCATAGAGGACGACAAAAACCAGCCAGAGCCCGGCCGACAGACCTGCCGCTGCCGTGGCGCCCCTTGCCAGGGCAGACAGCAGGTAGCCCAGCGCCAGAAACACGGCGCCCAGCAGGATGGATGTTAGGATCAGGCGCGCCAGAGCCATCAGGCTTTCCGGACCCGCGCCGCCAAAAAAGGCGGCCACCGCGCCTGCGGTTCCGAAACCGACGGTCATGGCAAAAGCCAATGCTGCAAGGTGGGCGGTGAATTTACCCAACAGGATTTCTCCGCGTCCGGCGGGGTAGGACAGCAGCAGCGACAGGCTGCCCCGATCCACGTCGCCCGCGATTGCGTCGAAGGAAATCATCAGCGCCAAGAGCGGCGCAAGATAAACCGACAGCGTGGTCATCGACGCGACCGAGACAGTCAGCATATCGACGCCCAGCGTGCCGGTCGGCGCGCTGCCCGCAAAGGTTAGGGCCAGCGCGAACAGCACCATGATCAGCGTTGCCACCAGCAACCAGCGGTTGCGGCGCAGGATCAGCATCTCGGTGCGGGTAATGGCGAGGAAGCGGGTCATTGCAAATCCTCCTGTGCGTAATGGCGATAGAGGTCTTCCAGCTTGGGCGGAGTCATCTCAACATCCGCCACGGCGTCCCCCATCCCTGCGATCCGGCGCAGGGCCTCCATCTTTTCAGCGGGTGCACAGAGCAGTTCGACTGAGGCACCATTGATCCGGTTGCCGCCCAATTCCGCGGCAACAGCATCGGGGTTGGTACTGGCCCGCACCCGCAGGCGGATCGGCAGGCCTGCCAAGGCTGAAAGATTGTTCAACGTGTCGTCGGCGACCATCCGGCCCTTACGCATTATCGCAATGCGATCGGTGCGCGCCTCGACCTCGGTCAGCGCATGAGAAGCGATCAGGACGGCAGTGCCTTGTGCAGCCAGTTCGTCGATAATGGCATAGAGATCCTGCCGCGAGATCGGGTCCAACCCGCTTGTCGGCTCATCCAGCAGCGCGACTTTCGGCTGGCCTAGAAGAACCTGCGCCAGGCCCAAGCGTTGCCGCATCCCTTTGGAATAGGCTCCGATGCGACGGTCCAGCGCGTCGCTGAGGCCGACACGCTCCAGCAGGCCGGGTACGTCGGCTTTCTCACCGGACAGCTGGGCGAACAGGGTCAGTTGTTCCCGTCCGGTCAGGGCCGGGTGGAACGAGACCGCCTCGGGCAGGTACGCCGTTTCCCGCCGCGCTTGCGCGCTGCCGGGTGTGGCTTGGCCGATCCGGATGGTTCCGCCGTGGATCGGCGTCAGCCCGAGGATGGATTTGATCAGTGTCGACTTGCCCGCGCCGTTATGGCCCAACAGCGCGACGCGCTGGCCGGGGGCAAGAGAAAGGGTGATATCGTTAAGAACGCGGGTTATTCCCCGGTCCTTGCTGACATGGTCGATAATTAGGGCCTTATCCGTCATGAGGCACCTTTTTCATAGCTGGGGGTTCAGGGGCTTGCATCAATGGGTTGCTGTCCATCACGCCCCCCGGCAGCAGCGCCGGGAAGGCCGATTGCGACCAGCGCACCAGCTGTACGGCAGGTGAGCCGAGCAGCAATTTGGCTGAGGGTTGGGTCCACAGCACATGGTCCATCGAGTCGTTGGGTCGATATGGGGCGTCGGCGATGCCGTTGCCATCCACATCATAGGCGGCGAAATCGGACCAATAATTCCCGCGACCGTCTTCTGACCACTCGACCCATTTGGTCGAGACGTATTTTACCTGCGTCCGGTTGCCGACAAAAGCGTTGCCGACGATGCGGTTTCGCTCGGAGCCGGCGGTAAAGTGGATGCCGATACCACACCCCTGGAACCAGTTATCGGTGAACTCGTTCTTGTTCGAGTTATAGAGGAAGGTGCATTTTTCCTTCGCGCCCTTCACGACGTTTCCGGAAATCACACTCTTATTGGCGTAGTTCAGCATCACGCCATGTTCGCGGTCACCGATCGAGACATTGTTGGCCACGGTCACATTGGTCGTGAACATCACCGCATAGCCCAGATCATTGCCGATCGAGACGTTGTCGCTGACAACCGAGTCATCGGCATACATGTAGTGCACTGCGAAACGCAGATCGCGGAACAGGTTGCCGGTGAAGGTGTTCTTTTTGGACGAGTTCACAAAGATCCCGTCACGGCCATAGCGGATGTCGTTGTTTTCAACCACCGCACCCGGCGCGTTCCAGACATAGACGCCGTTGCCGCGGTCGTTCATCCGCCGGTCCTGCCGTCCTTCGATCCGATTGCCGCGCACGATACTGTCCTTGGCACCGTGGATGTCGATGCCATAGAGATTGCCCAGCAGCACGTTATCCTCGACCACCGGCGCTTTGGCCGTCTTGGTCAGTTGGATGCCGCTGTCGATCCCGTCGTGGTCAGAGCCGGAACCAATCACCGTCAGCCCGCGCACGGTCACACCCGGCCCGGTTACTGTGATGACGCTGCCTTTGCCTTGGCCGTCAATTGTGGCCTGTCCCAGCCCATCAATCGTGACGGGCCGGTCCAGAACCAGTTGTTCGGTGTAAACACCGGAGCTCAGGCGGAGGGTGTCCCCATCCGCCGCCTGTGCCAGTATCTCGTTGATGGCCCCCGCCCGGTTGGGCACATCCCAATCCGCCGCCCAAAGGGGCGAGCCGAGCAGGAGCGGTATGAGCAGGGACCAACGCATCTTATGCGCTCCGCGGCTCAACAAACATCCGGCCGCGCATTTCCATGTGCAGCGCGTGGCAGAACCACTGGCAATAGAACCAGTGAACGCCCGGACGGTCGGCGATGAACGTGACCGAGGCGGTTGCCTGCGGTGCAATCTCCATCGCGATGCCGAAGTTCGACAGGCACAGCCCGTGGGTCACGTCGTCCACGTCGTCGAGGTTAGTGACATAGATGGTCACCTCGTCACCCTGCTTGACGGTGAACTTCTCCATGCTGAAGACAGGTGCGGTCGAGGTCATATAGACACGGACCTTGTTGCCGTCACGGATGGGCTCCTCGGCGCCTTCTTCCAGATCGACACCGTCGGCAGCCGCCTGCTGGCGTGCATCTTCCCACATCGGGTCGTTGCGATCCCAGACATTGACCGGGTTCACCTTGGAGCGGTGAACAAGGATCGAGTCGTGCGGCTCGGCAAAGGTCGGTCCGTCATGAACCACCTTCATCTTGTCGCCCGAGATGTCGATCAGCTGCTCGTTTTCAGGCTTCAGCGGACCCACGTTCAGGAAGCGGTCTTTCGAGAACTTGTTCATCGAAATCAGCCACTTGCCGTCAGCTTCGGCAGTTTCGCCCATCGAGGTCGAGTTGTGACCGGGCTGGTAATGCACGTCCACCTTGTCGACGATCGGATCGACGTCCGCACCGGCATAGGCTTCGATGGCTTTGGCAATGTTCCACTTCACCACCTGGCTGTCCAGGAACAGGGTGGTAAAGGCGTTGCCCTTGCCGTCGAACGCGGTGTGAAGCGGACCAAGGCCCAGCTGCGGCTCGGCGACGATGGCCGAACGCGGATCGGCGTTGTCCGAAAACAGCGCATCGACTTTTTCCACATCGATCACGGAGACGGTCGGCGACAGTTTCCCGTTGATCATGATGTGTTTCTTGTCGGGTGCGGCGTTCACACCGTGCGGAGAGTTCGGGATCGGGATGTAACGGGTCAGGTTACCGCCGGCCTCTTTGCGACCATCCACGACCTTGACACCGTTCAGTTCCTGATAGTTCCCGGCGGCAACAGCCTCTTCGATGGCTTTCAGGTTGAACACGACAACGTGGTCAAGCTCGTTCTCGGTCATCTCGGCCAGGTTCATACCCATTTCCGAGTTGTACGAGGTCGAGAAGGCGTATTTGCCCTGATAGTCGCAATCGGTGTTGTCGAGGTTGCCCGACACCATCACCTGCCATGCGATCTCCATCGTGTCGCCATCGATAGCAGTGAAGATGTTCACGTATTGCGACGGATCGTCGAGGATTTCGCCATCATTGACCAGCGGTGCTTCGTGCTCACCATTGGCGAAGATGTAGCCGGTGCGCGGGTATTTCTGCGGGCGCAGACCGTGGATGTCATGCGCGTTCGGGATCTCGATGATCTTGTCGCATTTCATCACGTCGCAGCGCACACGGGCCACGCGAGTGTTGGCCTTGTCGTTCATGAACAGATAGCGGCCGTCATAGGTGCCATCGGTGAAGGACATGTGCGGGTGGTGCAGGTCGCCGTTGTCATAGGTGACCTTGCCGTTTGCGGCCAGGTATTCCTTGGTTTCCGGCAGCAGGCCTTCGGTCAGCACTTTCAGCGACTCGTTGGTCTGGCCCCAACCGGTGGCCGAGCAGCGGTTAAACACAGGCACGCGCATCAGCTCGCGCATGGACGGTACGCCCAGAATGCGCAGCTCACCCGTCTGACCCGAGGACCAGAAGCCGTAGTATTCGTCCAGCTCACCGGGTTCCAGATGAGCATTGGCGGCGGCGCTGGCTTCGCGCGCGGTCATCAGCGTCGAGCCCAGACCGGTCCCGGCAATCACGGCGCCGGTGGCAGTAGCCCCCAGCATCCCGCGACGCGTGATGTTCAGTTTCTTATCGTGTTCCGACATGATCGTTCCTCCTTTTTAGGAAGCGGTTTGCGGTTTGGCGTTCGGATGGTTCGCCGGTGGTTGTCCGAGAGGGGTCTTCATCTGGACCGACCCTGTCTTGGCCCGCCGTTTCAACTGGCGGATAACGACGGGACATTTCGTCTCGGACTGGTAGAGCACCTGACAATGCAGGCAGGTGACGCACTCGTTCGGGTTGATCTCTCCAGTCGGGTGGATCGCTTGAACGGGGCATTCGTTGGCGCAGGTCTGACAGGGGGCACCACAATCCTTGTAGCGGCGAAGCCAGTCGAACATGCGAATTCGGGCGGGGATAGCCAGCGCTCCGCCCAGTGGGCAGAGATAGCGGCAATAGAACCGTTCAATGAACAGGCCGATCACCAGCAGGGCCAGCGCAAAGACCACAAACGGCCAGTCGCGCATGAATTTCAGGATGATCGCGGTTTTGAACGGCTCGATCTCGGCATAGGTCTCGGCCAATGGGATCGACACGAAGCTGAGGCCGAACAACCCGAGGAAGATCATGTATTTCGCGGGCCAGAGGCGCTCGTTCAGCCCCCAGGGCAGGGTCCATTGCGGCACCTTCAGCGCACGCGCGATCTTGTTGGTCAGCTCCTGCAGGGCACCAAACGGGCACAGCCAGCCGCAATAGGCACCGCGCCCCCAGAACAGCAGCGCGGCGGCCACCGCGAACCATTGGATGAAGACCAGTGGATCCAGCAGGAACGCATCCCATGAGAAGCCCGTCCGCAGGCTTCCGGCCAGCGCCATCAGGTTGACGACGCTCAGTTGAGCATTTGCGTACCACCCGATGAAGAACAGGGTCAGCGTCAGGTATCCGATGCGGAACCAGTAAAAGACCCGCGCGTTCATCGTCGCGTGGAACTGGAAGAAAAAGGTTGCTGTCAGCACCAGCAGCATGACGCCCAGTCCGGCGATCTCGACAGTGCGGTCCTTCCAGATGCGTTTCCAAAGTGCGGCCTTGGCAGCGGCTTCGCCGGTGGCATCGTCAACCACCGTGGGGGCAGCAACAGGCAGCAAGTATTGCTCTGGCAGTTTGTAGCCCAGATCGAATGTCAGAAAGGTTTTCTCGACCGCGCCGACAGCGCGTTGAACCAACAGTTGCAGACGGAAGGGCTCGGCAGGGTCGAACTCGGCATCGGCCGGGATTTTGAAGATGTCCAGCTCGGTGAAACTCGGCGCGTCGGGTGCGGCGACCTCGCCGACGCGGCGTTGCTGGCGGTCAAAGAAACGAACCGAGCTGTCCCCCTGGATCAGCTGAATGCGGTCGAAGATCCCGCCGCGTACATAACCTGAACCCTTGAAGCTGTAAGCCCCGCGACCCAGAACAAGAATGGCCTGTTCGCCTTCGTCCAGCCAGTCGGTCAGGTTCCGGTACTCGGCCTCGCCCAGAAGGGATTTCCCGATAGAAGGAACTGACACCAATGCCATGTGCATGTCGATGAAAGTGTCATCCGGTTCGCCCGGTTCAGGGCGTCTGATGGCACGTTGATCACCGGTGGCCTCGAAGGCCGCGTTGACCTGTCCGATATCCAGCGTCAGACGCCGGACCGAGCCGTCTCCGGACAGGGTGGTCCAGTCATAAACGGCGTCCTGTGCCATATCTACTTCGCGCTTCGGCCCGTCAGCCTTTACCGGAGACAGTCCACCCAGACCAAGCGCGCGCGCGACCTTGATACCGCCGCGCACGAGGCTGTCATCGATCACCATGATCGTCACCGTCGCGCCCGAGATGATGTCGAGGTCATGCCCCTCACCGCCGGTTTCCGCCTCACGCTTGAGGTCGAGGCCGGCATAGCCTTCGGTCAGCTCAACCATACGCGAGTTGGGGATACCGATCAGGACAATGGGTTCCGAGTGTTTGACCAACTGAACGCCGGTCAACACCGCATCGTCATCAATGGCTGCGACTACATGAATGGGTTTACCGGAATAACCGGTCGTGCCTACGAAATCAGACGTCAAGAAAGCCCAGGCCACCGTCTCGCCGCCCTTCAGGACAGGGGCGACCTTGACGTCATCGCGCACCGGGCCAAAAGCGTCGGCTCCTGGTGCCAGATCGGCGGGGTTCAAATCGGGCAGGAAACTGGCGAGGCTGTCTGCGCGCGCGCTGATCGCCATCAGACAGGACAGTGTAAGGGCCAGAAGGATGTGGATTGCGCGACTTACGACCACGGCGCACCTCCAGTTACTTGGATTGACGCCATGGACGCGCGCGGGGCGCGTTCGGTTCTTTCTTGGGGCGCGAACGGGGGCCCTCGGGTCTCGGGCCACAGTCGTTTCGAGCCGTACAAACGACGCAAGTCCCTGTGTTCCAGGCGCACGACTTGAACATCTTCAGCCGACGCCAGCAACAGCAGATCGGGCAACGGCGCTGCTGTCGTTGCCGCGCACAGCGCGCAGTCGGCACATTTCGGGCAGGGCGCAGTCGGGTCATCGCCGCCTTCTTCAAGATCGACCTCGACCCAGACCGCGCCTGCCTCCGAGCAGATCTCCACCCACATGCTTTCACCGGGACTCGCCAGAACCGGAGATAGCGTTTGCGACAACAGAAGGAAGATGCCTGCCAGTGCGCACGCCGCGCGAAAAGCGCGAACAGGGAGGGCGTGCAGAGGGCTAGGGGCAGGCATGGAGAATCCAACTCGGCAGTCTTTCCAGAGTTGTACGGGATTCTCTCAGACGGATACTTGACTTAGGTCAGGTCTCGGAAAAATTGCCACCTATCCGTCGGCTTCATCCATCAGGCCGCGCACCCAGCGCCCGGCCAGCCAGGACGCGGGCACACCCAATGGAATCGACCAAAGAATTGCAGGGACAGGCCCAATTGCACCGAACCCCGCACTGTGCAGGATCAACCCTGCCAGAAACAGGTTGATGGCCACGGTCAAAGCCGTGGCCGGATAAAGCAAAATGGCCAGTTTCCAGACCGGCCATTTATCGTCAGTGACTGGTGCCTTCCGAGAAGGTGATCTTGTTCCAGACATTGTATTTCCCCGAAGGTTTGCGCATGGGCAGGCGTCGAACCTCTTCCAGCGTCTGCGCATCATAGACGATTACCGCGCCGTCATCTTCCCAGATCGACACAAGCGCGTGGCTGCCATCCTTGGTGAACTCCACATGGGCCACGGTCTTGCCGGGAGCGGGGCGCAGAGTCTTCACGATTTCAAGGCTTTGCTTGTCGATCACGTGCATGACATCCTTGTTCGGACCGAAGAATACATCGGCCCAGACGTAAGGTGAATTCTCATGACTGCGCATGAAGAATCCGGGGCCTTCGGTTTTGATCCGCTTGACGGTTTCCCAGGTTTCCATATCGATCACCGACACGGTGCCATCGGTCAGGTGCGGCGTGGCCATCACTGTGGTATCGCCGTGCTGCCACGTGATGCCCGAGCCCAGATGCGGCATGCCGGGCAGGTCCAGATCGGCTACTTTCTGACCGATCACAAGATCAATCACCTGACCGCCTTTTCCGTCGCGGGATGCGCCCATGACATACTCGTAGCTCTGATCGAAAAAGAAATCGTCCAGATAGTCGGGCGTTGTGATCTTGCGCACGGGGAAAGGGTCAGGGTTCTTGAACTGGCCTTCGATGCGGAAGTCGTGACCGATGCCGAATTGAGGCGGGTTGGCGCCATAGAACACTTCCCAGATTTCGGGGACGTCTTTCAGAGCCAGTACGAAGCTTTCGCGCGGCGGGGCCTGGTAAACGGCCGAAACGCGGCTGGGGTTTCCCTTTTTGCTCTTTACCTCGATGACTTTGGCAACCGAAAGGTCCTCGGTCGACAGCAAGGTCAGACTGTTAGGTAGATAATTTGCCACAGCCACCCATTTGCCGTCCCCCGACATCGCAATGTTGCGGCTGTTCAGGCCCGCGCGCACGCGGCCCACCTGTTTCAACGCCCAGATATCATACTTCTGCACCCAACCATCTCGGGACATGATGAAGACATAGCGGCCGTCGGGGCTGAACTTGGGTCCCCCGTGCACGGCAAAGGGCGTCTCGAACCGATCCAGGACTTCGAACGTGTCACCGTCCAACACGCTGACATGGTGATCACCGGTCTCGACCGCCAGCGTGATGTTCATCGGGTCACGGTCCCAAACCGGCGCATCCACGGGCACGTAGTCTTCGTCCAGAGTACGGCTGGCCGTGATATCCGCTTCACCCCATTCAGGATCGGTTTCCAGCGGCGATTTCAGCCATCCTGCCAGCTCCTCGATCTGCAGGGCGTCCAACTCGTGTGAAAAGGCAGGCATCTGGGTCGCCGCGCGCCCCTCGGCGATCACGGCGGCAACGCGCGGGCCGCGCATCCGTTTCAGCGTTTCGGGGATCAGCGCCGGCCCAACTCCACCAAGACGGTTCTCACCATGGCACGAGGCACAATGCTCAGCATAATCCGACGGCGCATCCGCCCAGGCCGCTCCCACGGTCAGAAGCGAACACAGGACCCCGATCTTCATCTTTTCAAAAATACTCCCGCCGGAGGCTCCCGCATTTGCCGTTGGGACACAGGCTGATGTACTCGATAACGCGGTCTCAAAAGAACTGATGGGCCGGATCATGACGTTTCCCCCGGAACGGTGTGACCTGCAGGCGTTCGCCCGCGTCGTCCACGCCGATTTCTTCGTTTGACAGGTAACAGGCCGGGTCTTCGGCCCAGGGATCGCCCGTCAGTTGCAACGCCCGGATTCGGGTATTGCCACCGCAGACATCCTTCAATTGACAGGCGCCGCAACGCCCCTTGAGCGGGCGGGGTCGTGTTCGCAGCATGGCCAGCATCGGGTCGTCGCTGGTCCAAAGCTCTGAGAATGCTTTGGTTTTTACGTTGCCAACGGTGTAATCGGACCAATAAGTGTCAGGGTGAACCCGACCCAGATTATCGATATTCGCCACACCCAAACCGCTGGAGTTTCCGCCCCAAGCGGCCAGATGTTCCCGGACATGCGCTTCTTTTTCGGCATCGAAATGAGCACGAACCCAGTTCAGGAAATAACCCGCATCGGCATCGTTGTTGCCGGTCACGATGTCCAGTGGCCGCCCGCCCGAAGCAGCCTCCCACGCGCGTTCCAGCAGCAGGTCCAGCCCCTTGCGGGTACGCAGGTGTTCGGCATCCTCGCCACGGTTCTTGTCACCTCGACCGGCGTAAACCAGATGGGACAGGTAGAACTTGTCGACCCCCTCATCGTCACACAGTTGCAGCAGATCGGGCAGATGATGTTGCGTGCCTTCGGTCAGACAGAACCGCAAGCCAACTTTGATCCCGCGCTTTTTGCATTCGCGCACTCCGCGCAGCGCGTCGGCAAAGGCGCCTTCGACGCCCCGGAACCAGTCATTGGTTGCTCCGATCCCATCGAGCGAAATGCCGACATAGCTGAACCCGACGTCGGCAATCATATCGGCGGATTCGTCGTAAATCCGCGTGCCGTTGGTCGACAGCGCCAGCATCGGCACCAGCTCACGAGCGCGTTTGGCGATGTCGAAGAAATCGAACCGGTCCAGCGGCTCCCCACCCGAGAGGATCAGGGCCGGGACGCGAAACTGGCCCAGATCCTCAAGGGTTACCATGGCTTGCTCGTGACTGAGCTCGCCCGGGAACGCGACATCCGCCGAAACGGTGTAGCAATGGCGGCATTTCAGATTGCAGCGCCGCGTCAGGTTCCAGATCACCACTGGTTTCACTGGTCCGGGGCGGCGTTTGCGCACCGGGGTCGGATTGACCAGTTGGTGCATGTATTCGGTCAGGCGGAACATGTTCTCAGCCTTTCGCTTTCAGGCGCAGCCCTGTCTTTTTCAGGATGCGCGTGGAATAGAGGATGTCCTTTGCGCGACACGCGCTGCCCAGGATATCGGCGATTTGCGCCCGCTTTATTTCAACCTCATCCCGGTCGGTGCCATGGACCATGGCAAACAGGTTGTAGGGCCAGTCGGGTAGGGCGCGGGGCCGTTCATAGCAATGTGTCACAAAGGGCAGGGCACCGATCTGCGCCCCCAGTTCGGTGATGCGGTCGTCATCGACATCCCAAACTGTCATCCCGTTCGACGTCATACCCAGCTTGTAATGGTTTGGCGCTGCGGCGATGCGACGGATCACTCCACGCGCCTTGAGTGCTGACAGGCGATCAAGAAGAATGTCTTCTTCCAGGCCCAGCGTTTCGGCCACCTTCGCATAGGGGGCAGGGGTCAGGGGCAGCCCGCTCTGCAGCGCTTCGATGATCTGTCTGTCTGTCGTGTCGATCATGCCGCCACCCGGAAGCCGATAAAAAACTCTTGCAGTTTGGGGAAACGAAGAACTTGAATTCCCGTCTCCAGTTCGATGGCATCGGCGGTGGCCTCGATCCCTTCGGGGGTTTCGGTGGCCAGAACGAACCACATGTTCAGCCGATGCGTGCGTTCATAATTATGTGCGACCTCGGGGTGCGCATTGACTTTGGTCAGGACGGCTTCGAATTTGTCCGCCGGAACGGCCATCGCGCATAGGCAGAACGCCCCACCCATGGCCGCGGCGTCAAAGAAGGGGCCGAAGCGGGTTATCACGCGGTCCTCTTTCATTCGTTCCAGACGCGCCAGCAGATCGCTTTCCGAAATCTTCAATTCCTGTGCCACATTGGCGTAGGGATGGGGCGTCAGAGGCAGGTCATCCTGCAATCGGTTCAGAATGGCGCGGTCGGTTGCATCCAGTGTCATGCCGCCACCTCCTTGGGTTTGATCAGCGCACCGGTTTGCTTGAAACAGCGGGTCGAGAACAACACTTTGTGTTGTGCCCCGGCCAGTTCCGGAAGGGCTATTGCGCCTGACAGGACATCGCCGGCCTCAGAGCGCGAGCGGGCATGGATCATTGAGTATAGCCGGTAGGGCCAGATGCCCTCTACCGGTCTGCGCTCATAGCACAGGGTTACGCCCGGATGCGCGGACAGGGCAGGGCCCGCCTGATCAATCTGATCCTGCGGCAAATCCCAGACAACCATTGCATTGGCCGACCAGCCCAGCGCGCGGTGGCGAACGATAACACCCAGACGAGAGATAATGCCCGCATCGTGCAGCACACGAATACGCTCCATTACGCCATTCGGATCGCGCCGCAGAGATCGGGCCAGCGCAGCATACGGATCGGCCACAAGCGGCAAACCGGAGCTCAAAGCCTGAAGCAGATCCCGATCACCGTCCTGCATGACGGAACGGTTGATCTTGCGCGCGGTTGGAACGCGGTGAGAGCCGCCGGACATGCGGAACCCCAGATCCACGTTGAACGGGCGCACCAGCCGCAGATCGAGAACGCGCAACCCGGTTCGCTCCGAAATACGGGCCAGTGTGTCGTCCACATGAGTGCGATCCGGCCCCGTCGCCACGAACCAGAGGTTCCAATCATCTTCACGCTGATAGTTGTGGTTCACCCCCGGCTCGGAGTCGATCAGGGCCGCTATCTCCTCAATGCGTTCTTCCGGCGCGGCGACAGCGGCGAGCGTGCTGGCAGAAACGGCACCAGGTGCGATTGTGGCCCCGACACGTGTAATCCGTCCCGCCGCACGCATCCGGGCGAGCCGGTCAACCACTTCGTGTTCACTGAGGCTCAGTTTGTCGGCCAAAACCTGAAACGGGAACTCAACGATGGGAAAATCGCGTTGGAATTCGTCCAGCAAGCTACGATCGATCGGATCGGTAATGTGACACATTGTTTCAAAGCCCTGTCCTGTGCGCGCGGGCGGTGAAGAAAATGCCCGAGGGGCTGTCCGCTTCGATTTCGCGCAGCTTTTCAAATGTTTGCGTGTCGTAGACCATAACTTTGTTGGCATCGCGCACGCTCAGCCAAACCTCGTGCCCGCGTGGCGTGAATTCCATGTGCAGCACGGCTGGACCGGGTTTGAATTCGTGAATGATTTCCTTGCTGACGCTGTCGATCACTTGAATCGTGTCGTTCAGGGGGTGGGCAAAATTTACCCAAACCTGCCGCCCGTCGGGGCGCGCCATGGCAAAAACCGGCTGGCCATGGGTCTTGGTACGCCCCGTTTCGGTCAGTGTTTCGGCATCGACCCAGAGAACTTCGTGATGGCCCACCGCAGGGAGGACAAATTCCCGCCCGGTCAAAGCCCAGCCCTCCAGATGAGGCATCTTATAGACCGGCATTTCTTCCTGCCCGCGTCCATAATCCGGCAATACGCGAATGGGTTCGGGTCTATCCGACCACAGATCGAGGGCGGTCAGACCATCCTCGCCAAACAAGCCGGTGATATAGGTGCGGCCATTTGCGGTGATCAGCGCGTCATAAGGGTTTTTGCCCATGTCGGGGATCTTGGTGATTTCGGGCGCGCCATTAGAGAAATCGGCAATCCAGGTCTCGCCCGTATCCCACATGGTGAAGACGAACCGGCGTCCGGGCGCGTCGACCAGACCGATTGTTTTGCTGTCGGTGGGGATATCGGCGACCATCTCCAGCGTGTCCGCGTCGAACACGCGTACGCCGCCCGGCTCATAGTTCGAAACAGCCACAAGCGTGCCGTCATCCGAGATTGCACCGCCGATGGCGTTGCCTGCCTGCACGACCCGGTTCACGATCTGCCGTGTGACGATATCCACCTTGGTCAGCCCGCCATCGCGCCCGAAGACATACGCAAAGCGTTGATCCGGAGAATAAACCAGCGAGGCGTGAGACAGATCACCCAAACCTTCGATCCGCGCCAGCGCAGCACGGTCGGATTGATCCACCAGCAGGACCGAACCCTTGGCGCGTTCGATCACCAGCCCGAGATCGCCGGTGGCCATCGGTTCGGCCTGTGCAGTTGTCATCATCAGAGTGGCCACGAGGCCAAGGACGAGATGTTTCATTGTGCCTCCGGTTCCAGAAGGTAACGGGCGATCCATTCGGCCTCTTCTTCGCTGATCAGGGGCCGCCAGGGGGGCATTGCGGTGTCAGGGATTCCGTCAAGGATGACGCCGGTCAGAACGTCAGCGTCATAGTGCTCCAGGGTTTTGGATCGCAGATCGGGGCCAAGGCCGCCTTTCAGAGAAAGCCCGTGGCACGAACCGCAATCCTGATGAACAAGCCGTTTCAGCGCGTTGGGGTCGATGACATCCGCCGCCAGCGCCGAAGTGGCCACAAGAACGGCGGTTGTAAGAACGGCGCGCGCAGTCCAGCCCGTGTGTCCGTTTGTCATTCGAGCAACGCTAGCCATGGGCCTGCTCCAGCAAATCGGCCACCGGCCGTTCGGCGTAAAGCGATACAACTTTACCGATGATGAACAGCGTGGGGGCTTTCAGTTCGGCGTCGCGCACGTCTGTTGCCAGCTGATCCAACCGGGACACAAGACGACGTTCATCCGGTGTTGTGGCTTTCCCAACGGCCAGAACGGGGGTCGAACCGGGCAGGTTCTCGGTCATTAGTCCCATGGCGATCTGGCCGATATTGGCGACGCCCATGTAAACAACAAGTGTCGAGTCCGGATCCGCCAGCCGTTTCCAGTCTAGATCCAGAACCCTGTCCGCCTGCCGGTGGCCGGTAACATATTGAACCGAAGTCGCCAGTCCACGATGGGTCAGGGGCACGCCGGTGGAACAGGACGCACCTTGAGCCGCGGTAATGCCGGGGGCGTATTCAACTGAGACGCCGTGGGCGGAAAGGTAGGCAGCCTCTTCCGAGCCGCGGCCAAAGATCATCGGGTCTCCGCCTTTCAGCCGCGCGACGGTGTGACCGTTCCTTGCCTCTTCCAGCAGGATTTCGTTGATCCGGTCCTGCGGAACTGTGTGGCACTTGGGGGCCTTTCCGACGGGGATCAATCGCGCGCCTTCGGCATGCATGGCAAGGATGTCGTCCGAGACCAGACGGTCATAGACCACCACATCAGCCTCTTGCAGCATTCGCATCGCACGAAGGGTCATCAGCTCTGGGTCACCCGGACCGGCTCCGATCAGAAAAACCTTACCGCTCATGTGCAAACTCGCTTGTTCTGAATGTCTTCGGAACCCGGGTTTCCCGCGCGAATCCACTGTGATTACGGGACGTTGCTGGGTGAGCCGGGCGTGTCATGAAGGCAGACTGACGCAATCGCAAAGAAACCTCCTTGACATAAGTTAAGGAGCGCGGGAATTGCTCCTGCGCTCCTTTCTTCTGCCTGTATGTCAGCCTCGGCTCAGGGTTCGACGGTGATCATTCCGATCATGTTCTGTGTCTCCCAGTGCGGCCCGCAGAGGTATTCCTGAGGGCCCGGAGAGAGGAAGGTGAAATCAACCGTTTCCTCGGGGAATAGCCGGTCGCTTTCGGGTTCACTGCCGTCTTTCAGCAGCACGCTGTGACTGGTGCGCTTGTCGACGTTGACCCAGCGCACTGTCGTGCCTGCCTTGACCGTCAGTTCGCGTGGGCAAAAATTGTATTTGTACATCAGCACCACTTCGGCGTCGTCAACAGCCTCGGAAGGCTGGCCGAACATCTCGACATAGCGTTCTTCGGCTTCGGCACAGAGTTCGGCGTTGTCTTCGTCGGCCGCCAGCGCCGGTGACGCCAAAAGCAGAAGTGCAGGAAGAAGGCGGTGGGTCTTCATGGTCCATGTCTCCTTTCTGAAAATGGGCAGGGGCCGGTTCACCCGGCCCCCAATCCGTTACTGTTTCACCACATTGATATTCGCGGTGTCGTCGTCCAGCGCAAGGCTGGTATTCAGCGTCACGTGGTGGAACCGCGCGGCGGAGAAGTCGTCGTGGATGGCAAAGCCGACCGTGTAGGTCTGACCGGGCTCCAGCGGGACATCCCCCGGCGCACCGGAATTCAGCGGACGGGTAAAGACCACGGTCCACATTCCACCGGACAGATCGGCCGAGGCGGCAATCTCACCATCGTTGACCACGCGTTGTTCCAGTAGATAGCCGTTGCTCGCACTGCCGTCCGCATAGACACGCATCAGGTCAAGGTAAGTGCCATCAGCCAGATATTGCTCGATCTGCTCGGCGGCCTGCAGCTTGTCCCATCCACCCATCGGCTTGCCGCGGCGACCTTTGGTGTCGATCTCGGTGCGGCTTTCACTGATGTACTTGGTCACCGTGTCCTGCGCGGTCATGCGGCCTGTGAAATCACCGTTGGCGGCAATCGCATCGGCGCCCGGATCAAATGGCATGTAGGTGTTATCCGCGTGGCACGAGGCCCAGCAGCCCACCTGATCACCCATCTCGATGCCGGTGCCCGTGATCATCATGGCGACCTTGATCTGGTTGTCGGGGTCCATTTTGCCGCCGTCGACAAACGGGGCGGGGTTGTGGCCCGCATCCGGCCATTGCAGTCGGATATACAGGTTTTCGTCGTCATGTGCCGCCTGAACCGTTGCGTCGATCACGCCGCGCTTGCCGGGGATCGGGGTCGGTTCCAGATCGCCACCTGCAACGATCTTGTTGCCGATGGTGTCCAGTTCCTTGGCGTGGCAGGTGGTGCATTGGTCACCGCCTTTGGTCAGCGGACGCGCCCCGCCGTGGAATTTGCCGTTCTGCACCCATTCAAACGAGGCCTGGCCAGGGTAGAACAGTTTCAGATCAGCGCTGGCCACTGCGTTCCAGTCGATATTGCCGCCGACATCGCCGCCTCCGCCACCAGCGGGGGCTGCGGCCTCATCACCTGCTGCGTTCGCACGCTCTTCGGCGAGGGCGGATTCAACAGCTGATGCAATTTGCGCCTGCACGGCTTCTTGCTGAGCCTTCTTGGCTGCTTTTTCAGCTTCGGCTTCGGCGGCTTCCTTGGCTTCGATCTTCTCGAGGCTGGCAAGGTATTCCGGCGGTATCTGACGGATGAAGGCCGGGTTCGGCGCCTCAAGCTCTTCCAGATATTCTTCGTCGGCCCGGTCGCGGGCATCCGAGTGCGCAATCCCTTTGTGACAGTCAATGCAGGTTTGACCAATCGTCATCGCGTTCAGGTGCTGCTGACGCGCGCGGGGTTTCTGGAACTCGGGCATCATCGACTCGAAATCGTGGCAGTTGCGGCATTCGCGCGAGTCGGTGGCCTTCATCCGCTCCCATTCATTCATCGCCAGATGCACACGCTTGGCTTCGAACTTCTCGCGGGTGTTGATGGAGCCGACCATCTTGCCATAGAGCTCTCTGGACGCCTTGATCTTGCGGATCATCTTGTGGGTCCAGTCCTTGGGCACGTGACAGTCGGAACAGACCGCGCCCACACCGGATCGGTTCACATCGTGGATCGTGCCGGTGTATTCCTCATAGACAAAATCACGCATCTCGTGGCACGAGACGCAGAATTCCTTGGTGTTGGTGGCTTCCATGGCGGTATTGAACCCGCCCCAGAAGATGATGCCGGCGGCAAATGCCACGGCGATGCCGGCCACGGGCATTCCCCACAGGAAATACCGGCGCCAGATTGGTGGTTTTTTATCCGGTTCGGAGGTCATATCCGGGCTCCGTTATGGCTGTCTTGACTGGCGCGGCGTGTCAGGCCGGCGCGTTTGGCTGAAAGGGCAAACGAGGAAAGGGCGGGCGAGGGGCCCGCCCTTTCCGGTGTTGGTTGCAAACCCGTCAGGTGACGTGGTTCGACCGGTTGTAGACGTTGAACTTGCCGGTCGGAGCAAACAGGCCCTTCACGCGGCCGATCTCTTCCAGCGTCTTGGCGTCGAAGATCACGATTTCACCGTTCGGCTCTTTCGAGGTCGAGCGGTTCCACTTGGAAACCCAAACCTCGGAACCGTCCTGGTTGAACTCGAAGTGGACGGCGACATTGCCTTCCTCTTCGGTGATCTGGATCGTTTTCACGATCTCACCGGTTGCCTTGTCGATGACCTGCACCGATTGCTGAATCTCAGGCTCAGGGTGCTTGGTCTGGTCGGCCCAGATGTAGTCGGATTCCGGGTGGGTCCGAATGAACAGGCCGGGACCATCGGTTTCGACCTCATAGCAGGTTTTCCATGCCTGATCCGGGTGACCTTCGGGGTCGTTGCCCCAGACGGTCACGGTGCCTTCACCCAGGTGGGTGGTTCCGGCAACCGGGCCGCAATTCGGGTCAACCCAGTTGGCGCCCGGGCCGGGGTGCGGCAGTGGCGCCGTGTCGATCATGGCTTCCAGCTTGTGGGTCTGGGTGTCCACGACGACCATCTTGTTCGACGCGTTTGCGGCGATCTGGAAGAAACGACCGGTTGGATCAAAGAACCCGTCATGCAGGAACTTGGCGCTGTCGATCTTGTCGATACGCAGGTTATCCAGGTCGGTATAGTCGACTTGCCACAGCTGACCCAATTCCTTCACAGCGACGATCCAGGTCGGTTCGTTCGGGGTGGTGTAGATGGCAGCCACGCGGCTTTCTTCCACGTAATCACCGTCCACGTTCACACCGCGGGTCGAGACGACCTTTTTCGGTTCCATGGTTTCAGCGTCAACAATGGCGAAGTGCGGAGGCCAGTAACCGCCACCGATCACGTATTTACCATCACCAGACACAGCCACGTCACGGGCGTCATAAGCAATCTTGACCTCGGCCACGAGCATGTTCTCGGGGTTCTGCCACAGGTCGATCTTGGTCATCTTGCCGTCGCGGCCCATGGTGTACCAGAAGCGACCCGGGTTTTCCGGCTCTTCCAGCTTGTGGTGTTCCGATGCTTTCAGAACGTGCACCGCGTAACCGGTTGGAATGTGCGCCAGCACCTCTTTGGTGTCGCCGTCGATCACGGCCACCTTGCCCACGTCACGTTCGATGACCACGAAGAAGTTTTCCCAGTTGCGGCCATGCAGCGGCTCGGTCGGGTAATCTTCGGGTTCGACATAAACCTTGCGGGTCGCCATCATCTGTTCAAGCGACATCTCCGGCGGCTTGGGCGGCTCCATCTGAATATAGGTCGCCATATCGCGGATTTCTTCTTCGGACATTACGTCCGAGAAGTTGTTCATCCCGCCTTCGGTCCCCCAGGCGATGATCTTTTCAAGCCGTTCCTGACCCAATTTCAGGGTTCCGGATTCGGTCACGGTACCATCGGCGTTCTTCGTTTCGACCATCGGCTCAAGGCTTTTACCGGTGGCACCTTTGCGCAAGACGCCGTGGCAGCCAGCGCAGCGTTCAAAGTATAGTTGTTTAGAAGACTCAAAGGCTTCCTTGCTGAGGGTTGGCTCTTCGGCGAATGTTGGCGCAGCGACGCTGCCCAGCAACATCGCCAAACCGACCCCAAAGGCGCGGCCAGTTTTATTGTAGCTGATTCCAAGTGACATGATCACTCTCCATATGCGTGGTGAGGCAGGTTGGAGAGTGGGACATCACAGAGTTGTCATCCTTGACCAAAGTCAACGGGAGGGTCGCAAACCGGTCGTCAGGTCGGGATTTTCGCGAAAAAAGGACGCTCTAAAACTTGTGTTTTCAGTTCATATTTTCCGCACGGCCTTGATTTTTGTTAAGGGGTGCGACGCCTTCCCCCACTAGACCTAGGAGAAACGCATTGAGGCCAAGGAGAGCAGGCATGTCGGCAACGATCGCACGTGTAATGGGCGAAGGCTTTCGGGTGTTTTTTCTGTCGGCGGGGCTTTATGGCCTGTTCGCGGGCGGGGCTTGGGGCGTGTGGTTGGTCACCCAGGCCGGAGCGCTTCCGGTTGAGGATCCGACCTATTCCATGTCTCCCCCCATGTGGCACGCGCATGAAATGATTTTCGGGTATGCCACCGCGGCGCTGGGTGGCTTCTTCCTGACCGCTGTCCCAAATTGGACCGGAGCACCCGACGCGCGAGCACGCTTTGTTACCATAGCGGCTGGGATTTGGTTGGCCGGGCGGGTCGCCATGTGGTTTTCGGGCTCTTTGTCGCCGACACTGGTTGCCGTGATCGATTTGGCGTTCGTGCCAATTCTTGCGGCAAAAATAGCGTCTCAGCTGATCCGCCGACCCAAACCGCAGAACATGATCTTTCTGCTGCTGCTTCTCTATATCTGGGTTGCGAATCTTTTAACCCACCTGGAGTGGATTGGTGCGACCGGAGATACGCTCCAGACCGGTCTTCGCGCAGGTTTGCTGACATTATGCTCGATGATTGCCATTCTTGGCGGACGGATCACTCCTGCCTTTACCCGCAACGCGATGAAACGTGCAGGAGAACCAGAAGCAGCCTGGCCGGTTTCTGTCGCGGCCTTGGATAAGGTCGGAATGATCGTCGCGCTGTTGACGCCGCTCGCTGTTCTTTTGTTGGGCGTTGGCCTTTTGTCCGGTGCGCTGGCGCTGGGTCTGGGCATTCTTCAGATAGTGCGCATGACCGGCTGGCGGTCTGGCTGGGCCGTTCGCCAGCCCATCCTGATCGCGCTGCACCTTGGCCTCGGGATGCTGGCTTTGGGATTGATCCTGTGGGGGTTTGCAGTGCTGGGTTACGGAAATGAGATCGCGGCCCTTCACGTTCTGGGCATAGGATGCGTAGGGGGCATGACACTTGCGGTCATGAGCCGTGCAGCCCTGGGACACTCGGGCCGCCCGCTGGTTGCGCCGCCGATGATGGCGCTGGCTTATGGGTTGATGGCGGTGGCGGCGATCATCAGATGGCTGGGGACAGGGCTGAGCGACGGATATCTGACCGCAATGCTGGTTGCGGATGGTTCATGGGTATGTGCCGTCGCTTTGTATCTGATCGCCATGTGGCCCGCGCTTACGGAACCACGCGTGGCGAATGCGTAGACATGTTTCCGGTCAAAGGTGTTCGATCAGGGAACGGCTGTTCTTGATATGACGGCGAACCAAGTTGCGGACCTGCCGACCCTTGGCTGGAATCGGGCGCGCCGACGCTGGTGCAAACCCCGGAGTTCCCAGAGTCGGAAACAATTCCAATATCTCAGCGCGCGCTGAGGCCTGCACTGATTTGAGAGCCTCGGTTCCGGTGTACAGGCTTTCTGACGGCGCGCCCTCAGCGAAGATGATTTCATGCTGTTCGAACAGCATATGGTAGTACTCGACCGCCTCGGAAGTGCCATCAATGGATATACCTGGAATACCGACCAAAGCATGCGCGGCTACAAGAATTTCGCTGGCGTCAAACATGCGAATGGCGATGGCCGACCGAACCAGCATCCGGTGTTGCGGTGAAACCAGCAGGTCGCGTTTGGGCAGGGCGCTGCCCAAGGCTCCTGCATTTATCCGGATCGGACGCAATTTGGGCTTCGCTGTCAACTCGTTGGCCCCCAACTGTCGGGCGCCAATCCAGCGAATGCGTTGCGGCCCGCGGTCCAGAGTCAGAACTTCGTCTCCGGCCGAAAGTGTCTCGATGGCGCGCGGGCCATTGGGTGTCTCGATCAGCGTTCCCCGCGTGAAACATGGCACCACGGTGTTAACAGGAATGTCCGGTCCATTGTCGGTCAGAGCACCAATCGTCAGCGTCGTATTGAGCGGTGGTACAGCCCCGATGAACCCAAGGAAAAAACCCTGTTCAGCGGAGGGAAAATCAAAATCACCATCGCCGTTTTGGTCCCAGTCCATCACGCCGATTTCGTAGTTGTTCACGCCATCGTTGACCTGAATGGTATAATCCCAGGCGAACGCATTCCCCAGGTAGGTCTGCGTTGGGTCATTGGGATCCTCGTTCGAGATATTGTCGCCGTCGATAATCGTTGCATCGGCACCATCCGTGATCGTGATCTGACTGTATGCCGTGATCTGGAACGTAGTGCCTGGCTGATAAAGCTGCGCCTGACTGTTTGTCATGGTTGAGTCAGAGCGGAACGCGCCGTATATCTTGATTGCCATCTTTAACCTAACTACTTGGACCGCCTGCGATTCTGCGTGTTCGCGCAAACGACGACAGCCTAATCACTCAAATGGTTTAGTGCCGGGTGAAAAACTGGTTTTCAAGGCTTAATCTGGGCAACTTTTGGGTAATGCGATGCGGTCACATGGCGCCGGTTTCTGGACCGTTGGCCTGCATGGTGCAGCAGACCTGCAAAAATCCGTTTCTGCCAACTGCGAAGCCGATCCCCTTAAAGTATATTCACCGGCTGGTCTTGACTTTCGTTAAGGCGACACCATGCGCGGATCGCCATTGTGCTTCTACTAGCTAATCGGCGCAAAGGAGAGCGCGATGCGAGAAGTCATGACAAAGAGCATGGCTCGCAACATCTTTTATGGCGGGTCACTGTTCTTCATTCTCATCTTTTTGGCCCTATCGGCCCATTCCCACTTGTATATCGTCAATTCCGAGAATGCGGCGAAACTTGATGAAAGCGTGGTGCGGGGTAAGCACGTTTGGGAAAAACACGCCTGCATTAACTGTCACTCGATTCTGGGCGAGGGCGCCTATTTCGCCCCCGAAGTCGGCAATGTGATGACCCGCTGGGGCGTCCTTGACGATCCGGAATCAGCCTTTGAGGCCCTCAAGGGCTGGATGGAGGCGCAACCCACCGGCATTCCCGGTCGTCGGCAGATGCCCAATTTCAACCTCAGCGACGAAGAGATCCGTGATCTGGCGAACTTCCTGATCTGGACGGACAACATCGACGCTCAGGGCTGGCCGCCCAACGAGGCAGGCTGAGAAGGGGAACGGAGCAATGAAATACGAATCCCAAAAAATCGCCTACGCCTACTTTGCAGTGGCCATGGCGCTGTTTGCGATCCAGGTGATCGGCGGCCTGCTGGCCGGTCTGATCTATGTATCGCCTAACTTCCTGAGCGAGCTTCTGCCGTTTAACATCGTGCGGATGCTGCACACCAACTCACTGATCGTCTGGCTGATCCTGGGCTTCTTCGGTGCGGCCTACTTCCTGATCCCGGAAGAGACCGAACGGGAAATCCACTCGACCAAGCTGGCCTATCTGCAGCTGATCATCCTTGTGGTCGGTACCCTCGGCGTTGTTGTGACCTATGTGTTCAACCTGTTCGAAGGCAACTGGCTGCTGGGCAAAGAGGGACGCGAGTTCCTTGAGCAGCCCAAATGGGTCAAGGCAGGCATCGTGGTTGCTGCACTGATCTTCCTCTACAACATCTCGATGACGGTGCTGAAAGGCAAGAAGACCGCGATTTCGAACATTTTGCTGTTGGGCCTCTGGGGTCTGGCGCTGCTGTTCCTGTTCGCCTTCTACAACCCGGGTAACCTGAGCCTCGACAAGCAATACTGGTGGTATGTTGTCCACCTGTGGGTCGAAGGCGTATGGGAACTGATCATGGCCTCGATCCTGGCCTACCTGATGCTGAAGCTTACTGGTGTTGACCGCGAGATCGTTGAGAAATGGCTCTATGTCATCGTCGCTGCCGCTCTGTTCTCGGGCATTCTGGGCACCGGTCACCACTACTACTGGATCGGTACGCCCGCGTATTGGCAGTGGATTGGTTCGATCTTCTCGAGCCTCGAGGTTATCCCGTTCTTCGCGATGATGGCCTTTGCCTTTGTCATGGTCTGGAAAGGCCGTCGTGATCACCCGAACAAGGCCGCTCTGCTGTGGTCTCTGGGCTGTGCGACACTTGCCTTCTTCGGTGCCGGTGTCTGGGGCTTCCTGCATACGCTGCACGGGGTGAACTACTATACGCACGGTACGCAGATTACGGCTGCCCACGGTCACTTGGCCTTCTACGGCGCCTATGTCTGCCTCAACCTGGCGATCTTCACCTACGCAATGCCTATCCTGAAGAACCGCGACCCCTATAATCAGGTTCTAAACATGGGTAGCTTCTGGCTGATGACCAGCGGCATGGTCTTCATGACCTTCGTGCTGACTTTCGCCGGAACCGTTCAAACGCACATGCAACGCGTTGTGGGCGACTACTTCATGGACGTGCAGGATCAAATCGCCATCTTCTACTGGATGCGCCTTGGTGCGGGTCTCGTAGTAGTCCTTGGTGCGCTGTTGTTCATTTACTCGATCTGGGTGCCCCGGAAAGAGATCATTGAACCCGGCGCGGCCGACACCCCTGCGGAGTGATGAAAATGGACGGCTCCATGGAACTGAAGACGGGGGCGGCTGACGCCCCCTTCTACCTGGCGCAAAGTGATGAATGCGATGTATTCACCGCCGCCTACAACAATAGCTTGCCGGTCCTGCTGAAAGGCCCGACAGGTTGTGGCAAAACCCGCTTTGTGGCGCATATGGCTGCGAAGCTGGGGCGCCCGCTATACACCGTGGCTTGCCACGATGACCTCGCCGCTGCCGACCTGATCGGGCGATATCTGCTGAAGGGTGGCGAAACCGTCTGGGTCGATGGCCCGCTGACCCGTGCGGTGCGCGAAGGTGCAATCTGTTATCTCGACGAGGTCGTCGAAGCCCGTAAGGACGTGACCGTCGTGCTGCACCCGCTAACTGACGACCGGCGCATCCTGCCGATCGATCGGACGGGAGAAGAGCTTGAGGCCGCGCCGGGCTTTATGCTGGTGGCGTCCTACAACCCCGGCTACCAGAATATTCTGAAAACCCTGAAACCCTCGACCAGGCAACGCTTTATCTCGCTGGAATTCGATTTCCCGTCGCCCGAGATGGAGGCAGAAGTCGTCGCACAGGAAAGCGGTCTGGCGCTGGAGCGCTGCAAGCCGTTGGTGCGCCTTGCAGGCAAGCTGCGTGGTCTTAAGGGTCAGGATCTAGAAGAAGGCGTTTCCACCCGCCTGGTCGTCTATGCCGCCACGCTGATCGCGCAGGGCATGTCCACCGACCGCGCCATTCTTGCCGCTATGATCGAACCTCTGACCGATGACGAGGACATCAAACGCGGGCTCCTCGATCTTGTCACGGCTGTCTTTGGGTGAGGCCGGCCGATGGTCAAGATCGACTTTGAGCCATGGGAACCCGAAGAAACGATCGGGAAACTGTGGCACACCCTTGCCAGCCGCCTCGATGCACCTGAGGTGCATGTTGGAGCCGCGGTCGACCTCTCTGAGGTCGCGGGGCGGCTGGCAGTCCTCTTCCGGGGACTTGGGGGTAGCCCGGGCGTCGAGTTACGCCCGGTCTCGCCCGAACTATCCCACCACCGTCTGAGCTGGCGCCGCCGCCTGGCAACCGAGGCCGAACTGATGCCGCGTGCCTCGTTCGACGGAGAGGTTCTGCGCCTGCCGGATCGGTTGGCTGTTTTCCCAGCGCGCGAAGCAAACGGTGCGCTTTATGTCTGGCTGGCCGCTGCTGCTGCCCATGCCGGAACCCGAATTGACGAAGGTGATCCGCTGCGTGCCGACCTGCGCGCTCTGATCGCCGCGCAGAACATGGTCGAGGCGACGTTGGACAGCGCTCCTGGACTGCGCCCGCTTTATACCGAGCTCTGCAAGGGAATTCTGCATTACCGCGACATCCCCGACCTGCCACCCGTTGAGGCAGCGGTCGAAGAGCTCGTCCGCCACATGCTGGGCGACACGGCCCCCTTGTCACCAAAAGCCGAGCGTTTCCTGGCGCTTGACGACGACCTCACAGCCCCGCGTGGCTATCAGCATTTCCGTCCCGTTCCACTGTGGCCGGAATTGCGCGCCGTTGGATTCTCCGAACATAACGAGGTCGAGAACCCAGATACCGAAGGCCCACCCGAAGAGTCGGGGGAGAAGACTCACCGCGCGCGCCGCCGCAAATCGGATCAGGCGTCCCGCAGCGACAGCTTCATCCTGCATAAGTTCGAAGCGATCCTCAGCTGGGCCGAGTTTCTGAACATCAACCGGCGCATCGACGATGATGATCCCGACAATGCAAAGAAAGCAGCCGACGATCAGGAAGAGATCGGCCTTGGCCAGATCTCCAAGGCGCCACCAACCAAGCTGAAGCTGCATCTGGATCTTGCGCCCGAGGACGTGAATCGCGAGCGTCTGTCGGGCCGAATCCTCTATCCCGAATGGGACGTACGCACGGGGCGGTACTTGCCCGACCACGTCAATGTCCTGCTGTCGGATGCCGATATTCGCAAAGATGCCGCCGAGTTCGGCAAGGATCCTGCCACCGCCCGCCGCATCCGCGCCGTCAAACGCCAGTTCGAAGCGCTGCGCCCAGGCCGGGTCATGACCCGTGGCCATCTGGACGGCGACCAGCTGGATATCGAGGCAGCTGTCCGGTCCCAGGTCGATCGCTGCGCCAATGGCGAAGGCACCGAGCGCATCTGGATGCAATCCAGACCCGAAGCCCGAGATCTGGCGGTTTCGATTCTGTTGGACGTCAGTCGCTCAACTGAGAGCGCCGTCACGGGCCGCGCCGTCATCGACATAGAACGCGAAGCGCTGGCTGCGCTCGCTTGGGGCCTGAACGCCTGTGGCGACGATTTTGCAATTCACGCTTTCAGTTCGCTGAAGCGTCAGCGTGTCTATGTTCAGCGTTGCAAACGCTTTGACGAGCCGATGGGTACCATCGTCGAACAACGCATCGCTTCACTGCGTCCCGGGCATTACACCCGCCTCGGCGCCGCAATCCGCCATTGCTCAGCCGATCTGGCGGCGCAGTCGCGAAAACGCCGCCTGCTGCTGGTGATCACCGACGGCAAGCCCAACGATCTTGACCATTATGAAGGTCGCCACGGGATCGAGGACACCTGCATGGCCGTGCGCGAAGCCCGCCGCGCCGGGCAATCGGTCTTTGGCGTCACGATCGACAAAACCGGCAAAAGCTGGTTCCCACGCATGTTCGGGCAGGGCGGATTTGCCGTCATCCCCGACCCGCACCGCCTGACCATGGCGCTGCCTCAGATTTACCGTCAACTGGTCGGGGCATGAGTGACACCACACTGATCGACGAATTGCCCGGCGAGTTGCTGATGTGGGTTCTGATCGTCAGCGAACTGCTGGTCTTCGGCGCGGGCCTGATTGCCTTCATGGGCGTGCGGCTGACCGACCCGGCAGGATTCGCAGAAGCGCAATCTCACCTGTATCGCACCGGTGCGGCGCTCAACACTGCTGTGCTGGTGACTTCCGGTTTTCTGGCCGCCAAGGCGCTTGCCTGGCGGCGTGCAGCGCACCGCCGCATTGCCCGTTCTGCTTTGATTGGCGCTGCACTATTGGGTGTGGTCTTTCTGGTCGTCAAAGGTGTGGAATACGCGGGCAAGGCGGGGCAGGGCATTACTTACGAAACTCACCCGTTCTTTCTGTTCTATTATTTGCTCACGGGATTTCATGCGGCCCACGTTCTGGCAGGTGTCTTTATTCTGCTGTTGGTCGCCTGGCGCGACGATCCCCGCAATATCGAGGCTGGAGCTCAGTTCTGGCATATGGTGGACCTGGTCTGGATCATGCTGTTTCCCGTGATCTACCTGTTGGGGTGAGAAAGATGCAGACAGCTTCATCTTTTTCCAAATACTCCCGCCGGAGGCGTCCGGACTCTCTTACACTCGCCTGGCTTGGGTTGCTCGCACTCAGCGTGGCGTCCGCATTGCTGACGTTGCTGCCGGTGCCGGACGCAATCGTCGGAGGCGGTATCCTGCTTCTTGCGACGATCAAGTCGCGCATGATCCTTGCACGCTATCTGGACCTTGCCCACAGCCCGGCATGGCTTCGAGGCTTTACTATGGTGCTAACCGGTTTCTCACTACTGATCTTTGGCCTTTACCTGATTTGAAAAGGAAAAAAGCCGCTCGGATGAGCGGCAGTTTTCCAAGCGAAGGGACGCTTTGGTTATTGGGCGGCCATCGGCATCCGTGCGATCTGACACCTTTGCCACAAGGCCGACAGAGCGCCGACAAGATGGTCGATATCCTCATCCGTATGCACGGGCGACGGCGTGATCCGCAGACGCTCGGTGCCTTTGGGAACTGTGGGATAGTTGATCGGCTGGATGTAGATGCCAAACTCTTCCAGCAGCGTGTCCGAGATGAATTTGCATTTCACCGGATCGCCCACCATCACCGGGATGATATGGCTGGGGTTCGGCAAGTGCGGAATGCCTTCGGCATCCAACCGGGCACGGACCTGAGCGACGCGGGCTTTTTGCAGATCGCGTTCTTCGGCCGACTGTTTCAAATGCCGGATGGATGCTGCCGCACCAGCGGCAATCGCCGGGGGCAGGGCAGTGGTAAAGATGAACCCACTGGCAAAGCTTCGCACAAAATCGCAAAGCGCGGCCGAGGCGGCAATATAGCCACCGACCACGCCAAACGCTTTGCCCAAGGTGCCTTCGATGACTGTCAGACGATCCATCAGGCCTTCGCGTTCGGCGATGCCGCCTCCGCGGGGACCATAGAGGCCAACAGCGTGGACCTCATCCAGATAGGTCATTGCGCCGTATTTGTCGGCCAGATCGCAGATCTCCTTGATCGGGGCGATGTCCCCATCCATCGAGTAGACCGATTCAAATGCAATCATCTTGGGCGCGTCGGGGTCCGCTGCGGCCAGCTTCGCCTCAAGGTCTTCCAGATCGTTGTGCTTCCAAATCACCTTATGCGCCCGTGAGTGGCGGATGCCTTCGATCATCGAGGCATGGTTCAGCGCATCAGAGAAGACGATCAGACCGGGAATTTTCGATGCCAGCGTCCCCAACGCGGCCCAGTTCGATACATATCCCGAGGTGAAAAGAAGCGCAGCCTCTTTTCCATGCAGATCGGCCAGTTCCGCTTCCAGCAACACATGGTCATGAGTCGTCCCCGAGATATTGCGCGTGCCGCCAGCGCCCGCACCGCAGCGATCCAGTGCGTCATGCATGGCATTGATCACCGATGGGTGCTGACCCATGCCCAGATAGTCATTGGAACACCATATCCGCACGTCGCGCTGTATTTCCCCATCGGTCTGGCGCGCATTCGGGAACGCACCGCAACGGCGTTGCAGGTCGATGAAAACGCGGTAATTTCCCTCGTCGCGCAGGTCATTCAGGCTCTGGGTGAAATAACGCTCGTAGTCCATCTTGCTTGCTCCCCGGAATACTGGCTTTGAAGGGGAGGTTAGGCCCGTGGCGACGCAAGCGACATGACAATTGTCAAGTTTGACGCAGGAAAAGACTGGTGCAGCGGTTTCGGGTTTGGCATAGCCAGACTACAATGATGTACCGTCCAGACTATCGGACAGGGAAAAAAGGGGATGCTTCGTGGCGCACGAAGTTCAAAAAGCGATTGCGCGGCAGTCACTACTTCTAAAGAGTTTACCTGAGCAACATGTCGATACGCTGCTCAGCCACGCGATCTGGCGGCAATACGATCGGGGCGAGACGATCTTTTTGCAGGAAGAAGAGGCCAAAGCCGTTCACGTGGTGTTGGCCGGTTGGGTCAAGCTGTTTCGCATGTCGCCGACAGGGGCCGAAGCTGTCGTCAGTGTATTCACCAAGGGAGAAAGTTTTGGTGAGGCCGTAGCGCTGCGAAACGTGCCTTACCCGGTGTCCGCCGAGGCGGTCTCGCCCTGCGAAGTGATGCACATACCCAGCCCGGTTCTGCTGTCGCTAATGCGGGAGGATCCGGAAATCGGTGTATCGATTCTGGCCTCAACCTTTACGCATCTGCATTCACTTGTCGCGCAGTTGGAACAACTCAAGGCGCAGACCGGTGCGCAACGGGTGGCTGAGTTTCTGCTCAGTCTTTGCGAGATCGACGCCGGCGGTTGTGACGTGGAATTGCCCTACGACAAGATGCTGATCGCAGGGCGACTGGGCATGAAGCCGGAAAGCCTGAGCCGTGCATTCTCTCGTCTGAAATCCGTGGGGGTAAAAATCAACCGAAACCACGCGGTCATCTCGGACGTTGAGGACTTGCGGGACTATGCTGAGAGTGACCCGTCAGAGAAGTAACTGCTGGCGCAGAGTAGTTTTGAGATCGCTTCGAAATCCTTAAATCAGTTCAATTGATGTCTGGTTCGAATCCAGTGCTGGAACATCTGGAATACTGCCGCGTCACGACTCCCGGACCGGGCGGCGTGCCAGTTTGCGGACATAACTGCGCATAAAAGTTAACAAAGCTTTCATTTTGATATATTGTTGCAGTGTTAACGCCAACTATCCTGGTTTTTTTGTTGTGAGTCAGACTATTTACGATAAATACGGCGGGTTCAAAACCATCAGCCGCATCGTGATGTCATTCTATGATTTGGCATTGGATTCCGAACAGATTGGCGACCATTTCGATGACATCGACATGCCGCGTCTGATCGATCACCAGACAAAATTCGTGTCTTCGCTTGTCGGTGGCCCGGCTTCGTTCAGCGATGACCGGATCGAGGCTGTTCATCGTCACCTGAACATCACGCATGAAGATTTCGACGAAATGGGCGCTTTGCTTACCGAGGCCCTGTCCCAGCATGGTATGGCAGACGCAGACATCGAAATCGTGATGGAGGCGATTGAATCGAAGCGCTCCATTATCGTTGCCCGGACCGCCGCATGAACATTCATGCCATCAACGAGCACCTGCTTCGTGCAATCGGTGTTGGCGTTGCTGTCCTGCGGGCATCGGACATGAGCTTTATTTTTCACAACGGTCCTTTTGCCGAATGGTTCGGGACACCGGAACCCGGCCAGACTTTGTTGGATATTCTTCCCGGGCTTGACCTCAAAGAGTTGGAGGATGTCAAGCAGTCCGGTCTTCGGTATTCGGCGGAATTGCAGATCAAGCCGAAACGCCGCACATTGATTTTTGCAACCACAGTGTCTCTGGCGAACGGGGTCGAAGAACAGCTTTTGGTCGTCGAATGCCAGAATATTACACGCATTCGCGAACTGGAGAGCATGATCGACAGTTATTCGACCATGGTGGAGCGAAACACGCGCGAGCTGGAACGCGAAAAGGAAAGGGTCGAGCGCCTGCTGCTGAACCTGATGCCGCGCGCCGTTTATGAAGAATTCAAAACATTCGGAGTGGTTACACCCCAGCTTTATGAAAATGTATCGGTGGTCATGTTGGATTTTGTCGGCTTCACTGATTTTACGGCCAAGACTGACCCAACCGTAACTCTGAGCGAGCTGAACGACATCTTCACCGCTTTTGATCGCATCGTGGAGCAATTCGGCTGCGAGCGGATCAAAACCATCGGGGATGCTTATCTGGCCGTTTCTGGCATGCCGGATGAAACGCCAGACCACGCCACGGCGGTAGCCCATTGCGCCGTACGATTCCTGCGGTATCTGGAGCGGCGCAACGAAAGCCACCCGCACAAGTGGCAGGCCCGGATCGGGCTTGGAACGGGTGCAGCAGTCGGCTCGGTCGTCGGGATCCAGAAATATGTTTATGACGTGTTTGGCCCGGCAGTGAACATCGCATCGCGCCTTCAGGTTTTCGCCAATCCGATGCACATTGTAGCGCCGGAAGAGATGAAATACGCCCTGATTGACGAATTCCAGATTACCGATCTGGGTCCGGTCGACATCAAGGGCATGGGGCAGATGGACTTGATCAATGTTACGTCCCGGCTGAGCACGCCGCAGAAAACCCGGATGTTCTAAATCCCTTTAGTCATCTTGGGGCAGCAGACCTAACCCTCTGAGGTATATTCCGATTCCGGATTCCAGCAGTTCCTCGGGCGGAAAGGGGGACGAAGCGCCTGTGTTGCGGGCAAATAGTTCGACAACACCGTGGCTCATGGCCCAGATATGCGCGCTGAACATCGAGGCCGGCGGGCGTTTCTCCGGAGGAATGTGCTGCGACAGGTCCGCGGCAGCTTTCTCCAGAACGCTTTTGGCGCGGTTCGCGGCGATGGCCAGTTCCGGTGTCCGATTGATCGAAATGCCGCTTTCGAACATTGCTATGTAGTGGCCGGGATGCTTGCGGGCAAAGGCCAGGTAGGCGCGCCCTGTGGCCTCGAAAGCGGCAAGTGCCGATGGCTGACCCTTGTCATAGGCAAACTGCATCAGGTCCGCGAACATTTCGAACCCTTGGCGGGCGGCCTCGGCAATGAGATCCTCGCGACCTTCAAAGTGGCGATAAACGGCAGCGGGTGTGACGCCTGCAGTCTTGGCGGCCTCGGAAAGGGTAAAGCCAGTCGGGCCCTTCGCTTCGATCAGCGACAGGGCGGCCTCGATCAAGGCTTGTCTAAGGTTTCCATGGTGATACCCGCGTTTCGTCATCCGAGGTTTTGGCGCCTTTGCAGTGGAGAACATCGAAACAGTAGAGATAGAGTATCATGGTAAGTTCGTCCAACGATTGTGTGATTGGACGCAGGTATTGAAGAACAATATCCCTTTCTGTCCAATGCAGTGATTTCACCCGGCTTCAGTGGTTTCCGCCTGCGGTTCTTCAATTCCGGAGGACGGTTCATCTGGCGAGCTGACGAACGCGCTAATCCGATCTTTCTTGAACAAGGCGTATGCGTTCTTGAAGGGGCGGAGGTACAGCGCAACAGGGTCGTTCCACGTTCCGTCTTCTCCATTTCCAAGTCCGTATTCGACGTTCTCATTGGACTTCGGCGAGTAGAGAGTACCAGCACTCCAATCCCAGAAAGCGAAGATGAAACCCATGTTCTTGTCCCAATGCCTTCGGGCCTTGGAATGGTGAATCTGATGTTGTGCAGGGCTGACCAAAATGTGTTGCAACCAATTGGGATACTGCAGCCAGACGTGACTGTGGCGCAAGTTAAATGCGGCCAGGAAGAATACGAAAAGGAAAATATTTAGATCAAAGATCTGGACAAATCGCGCTCCGGTACCGAAAAACTGATCCAAAAGAGCAATCGTTACGCCGACTCCAAAAGCGCCGATCATGGATCCAATTGCTTCTTCAAATGGGTGCATTCGCGCTGCTGTCAACGGGGTCATGACCTCGGCGGAATGATGGACCTTGTGAAACTCCCAAAGGAATGGAACCCTGTGGAATAGGTAGTGCGCAACCCACAAAGCACCATCAAAGGCCAGAACCATACTAACTGTGTAAACAGCCGTGACACCCCACGATGTCTCGTCAGGGCCTGCAGGTGCAGGGCCAATGATGCCGTCGACTGTGTGGTACCAGAAGGGTGCCTGAATCAGGATTGATGCGTAAATGGCTGCGATTAAAGATTTATTGACGAAAAACATGACATAGTCCGCCTTGGCGGATTTATGCGTTAATACATCCCAGGGCAGTAACCAGTCGAGCAGTCCTTTGATGCCCTTTTTGCGGGTGTGTTCCCGGCTGCGAAAAAACACGAAAACTGCTGCAATCAATGCAGTGCCCATATAGAAAACTGACAAGCGCTGATTGGGGTCAAAGAAGATCTCTATTGGGTGCCGGAGCACCGCCAAAACGTCCTCAGTCATTTAAAACCTGCTTCCGCTCTCTAGTATTTTTGCTGAAATTATCAGACGAGCTAGGCAGCAAAAGGGCGACAATATGGCAACGTCTCACGGCTAACTCGCTTCCAGGGCGTGAACTGTAAGTTCTTTCAAGTCTCCCAGATGTCTGGCCCGCCACAAATATTCGGGTCGGGTGCTCCTACGACCTCGGCGTCTTTTGCGTCGTAGTCCAGGGCGCTGAGAACCGTTCGTATTGCTGCCAATCGTGCCCGTTTCTTGTCGTCCGAGCGGACAATGGTCCACGGGCAACGTTCGGAATGCGATCGTGTCAGGGTTTCGGCAATCGATTGAGTGTACTCGTCCCACTTGTCCAGACCGGCCACGTCAATGGGGCTGAGTTTCCATTGTTTCAACGGGTCGGTTTCGCGCGCCAGAAAGCGGTTCAGTTGTTCCGCGCGCCCGACATTCAGCCAGAATTTGAAGAGGTGGATGCCGTCATTGACGAAGCCGGTTTCAAGCGGCAGGACCTGGCGAAAGAACCGCTCGCGCTCGTCAGGCTCACAGAAGCCAAAGACATTCTCGACCACGCCACGATTGTACCAGCTACGGTCAAAGAAGACGATTTCCCCGGCCGACGGGAAGTGCGAGATATAGCGCTGGAAGTACCACTGGCTGCGTTCCGCGTCCGAGGGTTTGCTGAGTGCAACGTTGCGGGCGCCGCGCGGGTTCAGGTTTTCGCGGAAACGTTTGATTGTCCCGCCCTTGCCGGCCGCGTCGCGACCTTCAAAGACGATGGCAACACGCTGGTCGGTCGCCTTGACCCAGGATTGCATCTTGACCAGCTCGACCTGAAGTGCCTCCATCTGGTTGCCGTAGTCTTTGCCCTTCATCCTTTCAGAGTAAGGGTAGGTCGGGTTCAGGATGTCGTCCTTTTTCGCGTCCTCAATGGCCTTGCGAATGTCATCCGGGGCACCTTTGCGAAAGTATTTTTCGATAGAGCCTTTTTCTGATCGGGTCATGAACGCCTCGCCACAAAATCCATAACTTACTATGGATTACGGATGGGGTTAACGCAAACCCGCGCGCTTTGCGGCGCGATCTATTGCGGCGGCGACTTCGGGGGCGGCAACGACCTGCGGCATATGACCGATACCGTCCAGTTCAATCAGTTCGGCGCCCGGAATCTGTTCGATCAGACGTTCGGAATGCCAGTCGAGCCCCACCGTCGTGTCCGCGGTTCCGTGAACGATTTCTGTTGGAACAGAAATCTCTCCGTATCGTGGCTGCAGTTCGGTGATTTCGTTCAGCAGATTGGCGCGCTGTTTCGCATTGGCATGCATGGATGCCCGGCGCATGGTCAGGCCGGGGCCAAAGTGCTCGGCGTAACCTTCGGGTGCTGTTTGCGGAGCAAAAACATCATCCAAAGCCTGCGTCACGAACCAGTCTGGAACGAAGGCCGCGACCAAGGGCAGGGCCAGCGCATTCCCTACTGAGGTCGCTCCAATTGTGTTGAAAGCGTCCAGCGGGGTTTCCCAAGGGATAGCGGCAGGGGCGATTAGAACAAGCGCAGAGATGTTTTCGGGCCGTGTCACTGCCCACGCGAGCGAGACCGAGCCACCATAGCTCTGCCCGGCAACGATGGGTTTTTCCGCGCCCAGTTTCGCGGCTGCCTTCTGCAAGATTTCCGCTTGTTCAATAATGGTTTCGCCGTCAGGGTTAAAGCTATCAGTGTAACCGAGGCCGGGTCGGTCGAACGCGATCACCCGATAGTTTTTGGCCAGAATAGGCGCCAGCGCAAATGTCATGTCGCGTGTGTTTCCGCTTGACCCGTGGATCAGAACCACATCCGGGCCTTCGCCCATCACCACGGCATGAACAGCAATCCCGCCTATGTCGACAAACTGACCTTCCGGAGGAAAAAATTGCTCGGCCACGGCTTCCCTCTGATTGACGCGCCAAGCCGTGGCTGCAGCCAGCGCCAACAGAATAAGGCAGAGGGATATCAGGATCTTAGCGGCCAATCTTGCTCATTTCAAATGGGGTTGTCTGGTAGATCTCATTGATCCAGTTGCCATAAAGCAGGTGGGCATGGCTGCGCCATCTGTTCTGCGGCGTCTGGCTTGGGTCGTCGTCCGGATAGTAGTTCAGCGGCACGTTTATGGGCGTCCCATTGGTCACGTCGCGATCGTATTCCTGTTTCAGAGTGTCGCTGTCATATTCGAAATGGTTGAAGATATAGAGCGCCCGATGGCCTGGATCTTCAACCAGACACGGCCCGACCTCATCGCTGCCCAGCAAGGTTTTCAGGCCTGGTGCCGCGTTGATTTCATCTTGTTTCATCTCGGTCCAACGGCTGACGGGAATGACGCAATCGTCTGAGAACCCGCGCAGAAACGGGGAGGCCTGATCAAGGTTTTTGTGACGGAAACAGCCGAAAGCCTTTGCATCCAGCATGTGTTTTCGGACGCCATGAAAATGGTTGATCATCGCCATGCCGCCCCAGCACACGCCAAAGGTGGAATGCACGTTGGTCTGTGTCCACTCGAACACTTCGGTGATTTCGTCCCAATACGTGACATCGGGAAATTCCAGATGCTCGATGGGCGCGCCGGTTATGATCAGACCGTCGAATTTCTGGTCCTTTACGTCCTGAAAAGGATGATAGAACTCGGCCATATGCTCGGCGGCGGTATTCTTGGTCTGATGTTCTGTCATGCGGATCAGTGACAATTCGATCTGCAGCGGCGTTGCGCCAATCAGACGCGCAAACTGATTTTCTGTCTGAATCTTCTTGGGCATCAGATTCAACAGTCCGATCCGAAGGGGGCGAATATCCTGACGCGCGGCCTGATCTTCGGCCATGACCATAACGCCCTCTTGGGTCAGGACGTCAAAGGCGGGCAGGTCGGATGGGATCTTGATCGGCATGGTGTCACGCTGTTGAAGCTGCGAATGAATTCTGGAACTTAGGTCGGGTTGGCCTGCGCCTCAAGGGCGCCTTCGATCAACTCATCGAAATCAGCGGCGTCGCGGACTTTGCCGATGTCGTCGGCGGTTACCGTGATGCCCCAGTTCGTTGCCATGGCCTCGTAGCGGGGCTGTCGATGCGCCAGAGCGCGCGAATAAGTCCAGCGGATGAAGGCATCGGGGTCGACCTTGTCAGCCGCGCAATCGTTGAGCGACAGGTATTCGTCCCAGACCTGTGTCAGGAATTCTGGCTGATAAGACATTGGTTTGGGGGCTTTGTCGAACCGGCGGATCAGTTCGGCAGTATGCGCATCGTCCCCCTTGATCCAGACCATCAGGGTATGCCGCGACAATTCCGAAAGAACCTGATCCTTTGGGTCGTTTGGGTCCACCCACTCGCAAATCGATCCACCGGTGTCGCAAATGAAATTGGGATACTGGTACAGTTTCCGCGCGCGATCGATGAAATACTTGGTATCCAGTAATGCATGGATTTCGGCCAGCCGGAACTGTTCCTGGCGCCGCCGATACTCGGAAATCTCCAACCCACCCAATTCCGGATTGCCGGGCTTACCCAGATAGGCAGCAACGGGTGTCAGGTTCTCAAATGAGATATTCGAGCCGATATATATTGAATCCGACAACAGCAGATCGCGCAGAAAGGGGACTTTCATAGCTTCGGCTTTGGCGTTGTCGGTGATGTACTCGCCCATGTACCGGGTGCCGATCCGGTAATCGATCGAGTAATGGAACCACCCGCCCGCGTCTCGCAGCTGGTTCGAGACATAGGATTTGCCTAACCCGGACATGCCGAAGAACAGCACTTTTTTGCGTGCAGCATTGCGCCAATCCTGAGCTGAGGCGTAGATCATGTTCCGCTGTCCCTTGTTTTGCCCTAGCTAAAACGGGCGGTCGGCGGCGTCAATCTCGTCTGCCGGATCGGCTGAGGATTATTAGCCCGCTGGCCAGGACCGCGAAGCCCAAATAGGCGTTCGGCGGCAGGGCTTCGTCTCGCACGAACGCCCCCAACAGGATGGCGACTGGCGGTATGATCAAGGTGACAAGCATCAGGTTGCCGCTGCCGGCTTGCGCCAGAACCCTGTAGTACAGCAGATATGCGCCGGCCGTGGCGATGATGGCGTAATACCCAATTGCTCCCCAAGTTTGCCACGGCAGGGATAGGCTTGGAATGCCGTCTAGGGCCAATGTTATTGGTAACATCAACAGGGTCGATGCAGTCAGCATTCCCGCAGCAGCAATCTGTGGTGGCAGATGGCTCAGGTTGAAGCGCGCCCAGACAGCGGCCATCGCGTAGGACAGCGTACCGCCCAGGATAGCCAGTTGGGCAAGGCTGCCGGGGCTGAACTGGGTGAAGTTAGTCAGGCCAATCGCGATTGATACGCCCAGAAAGCCAAGGATGACGCCGATAAATCGCATACCACTGAGCCGTTCATCGCGAAAGAAAACGGAAGCCAGCAGCACACCGAATATCGCTGTCGCCGCATTGAGGATCGAGGTCAGGCCGACCTCGACATAAAGCTGGCCCCAGGCCATCAGCGAAAATGGAATGACATTGTTCAGCAACCCCATGACCAGAAATGCACCCCAGACTCGCGGCTCACGGGGAATGGATTGTCTCTGCCAAGCAATGACAAACCAAAGCACAAGGCTGGCCCAAAACACGCGATGCAGGACAGATGTCATGACCGGAATGGTGTCCAGCGCGATGCGAATGGAAAGAAATGAGGCGCCCCAGATCACTCCGAGCAATACAAGCTCGGACCAGGCGCGGAGTGTGAGTGACTTCTGTGGTTCCATCCCTTGGTTTTTCATCCCCGTCCAGCAATAGCGACCCGTATCTTGCGAAAAAAAAGCCCCGCCGCAGAGGCGAGGCTTTGTCATGATGATTTCGCTTGGATCAGCCCAGATCGTAGGTGATCTGGAACCCGACGCTCCACGCGCTGTTGCCGGTGAAGGTTGCTCGGGCGTTGGGGCCAGCGCCATTGGCTGTTGCGTCTCCGATGTCGGTATAGCGGATGCCACCCGAAATCTTAGCGTTTTCAAGCGAGTAAGTTCCACCGACACCGATGCTCCAGAACCCGTCTGTCGGGCCCAGGTTGGACACCGGATTACCTTCGGACGATTCATAGCCCAATGTGACTGCGCCCGAAAACTCCTCTGAGAAGCTGTAGCCCAAACCCAGCGAATAGGTGAAGGTCGCATCCTGGTAGTCTACGAGGTTCGAAGTCGGCGGGTAGTTCGGCGGGTTGTATACAAGTTGCGGCCAGTCGACCCAGCGAACCGAACCAAACAAAAGGGTCCTGGGCGCAACACCGGTTTGAAAGTCCAGGTTGATGGACTGCGGTGTTTCAATTTCGCTTGTTGTGTTGAACGTCGCGACCGTCCCCGGTGGAATTGGCGGAACAGGTGGCGGGTTCAGTGACTCGGTCTGTGACAGGTCATGAGTGATTTTCGAATTGTACGTCAAGGCCACTCGAGCAGCGATCTCGGGCTTTTCCCATGCAATACCGACAACATATCCGAAATCAATTTCGGCGTCCGTATCGACTTCGTAACCGGCGGCAATTGGTACGGCCACATTGGCCTTCACCCGCTGTGCGCGCACCCCGCCAATGGCGCTGAATCCGCCGTCAAACTTGTAACGCAGCAATGCGGTGATTGCGTCCGTGTCGGCCTTTGCGCGCAGCACATCCGAACGACCGCCCGGAATCGGGTTGATCGACAGCGGATAGTTGGCCGCATAGTCGATGTCGGCGCCAAACGGTTGATCGTAGATCAATGCGAAATCCAGCGTTTCGTTCAGCGCTCTTTTGTAAGCCAGATGTGGCGTGAAAAAGTCGTTGGTGACGTTGCCGGATGAGACCGGCTGTCCGAAACTTGGGCCCGGTGTCAAATTCGGCATCGTGCCGCTGACGCTGGGATTGGTATAGCCAAGTCGAAACTGTACTACCGACCCTTCTTCGAACAGGATGTTTACACCCTGACCGCTTCGATCGAGACCGCCTGCCTGTACTGCTGTCGCCCCTACGCAAATTGCGCACGCTTGAAAAAGCGTTCTTTTCATTAGGTCCTCCCTACACTGTCCGTTCATTTGCCTATGCGCAAAGCTTCAGCGCACATCCCCGGCTCATGAGATTGGCTGATACAACATTAGACATAAAGAAATCGTCAACTGGTAACCGAACGTTACTCTGGGACGGAGGGACGAGAGGGTGTTGCGGAATTGTTACGGTTCTCGGACCAGACATTCAGGAATATCCCGGTGAAAATTACCGCCGCGCCAAGCAGTGTCCACTGGTCCAGCGGTTCGTGATAGAGCACCATTCCCACAATGGCGATGGTTGGCAGACGCGCGAAATCGAATGGAACAACAACTGTTGCCGGCGCAATCGCAAGCGCATTTGTAATACAAAAATGCGCCAGCAACCCTGCGAGCCCGACCAAAAGTAGAAACGGTGCGGTTTGCAGCGAAGGCAGCGTTAACCGCCCGTCGAAACCGGCTGCAACTAAACCGAAAAACGCCTGCATGAGCGTCAGCCAGAACATGATGCATCCGATGCTGGCAGTTCGGGTCAGAGATTTGGTCGAGATATTTGTAAGCGCAAAGAATATGGCTGAGGCTCCAGCGCTGATGACGCCGATACTCAATGGTTCTGCCCCGGGCCGGGCCACAATCAGAATGCCTGCGAACCCAATCAGCGCGGCTGTCACGCGGGTCGCGGTCAATCGCTCGCGCAGAAGCAATGGCGACAGAAGAATGACCCAGATCGGGTTTGTAAATTCCAGCGCGAAAACCTGCGCAAGCGGGGCGACACTAACGGCGTAAAACCAAAGGTTCTGTCCGGTGAAATGCAGACCGTTCCGGATTGCGTGCAGGCCCAGCCGATCGGTGGTAACGTGATGCCATTTCTTGGTGGCTGTCAGCACCAACGCCACGATCACCAGGCCGACAATACTGCGATAGAGCATGATCTCGAAGGTGTCATGCGTAACGCTCAGTTCACGCCCTGCCACGGCCATGGAAGAGAATGAGGCGATTGCACCTGTCATCCAAAGTGCGGCCTTGCCGATCTGGGCCTTGGGGCTGTCCAAGAGCTGCTCCTTGAAGTTCAGGGGTTAAGCTATCGGTTTGATACAGTTCTGGCCGGCAAGATAAAATGAAAAAGCCGGGTCAGTGCCCGGCTTTTGGTCATTCCCACTCGATTGTTCCCGGAGGTTTCGAGGTGATGTCATAGGTGCATCGGTTGATGCCCTTGACCTCGTTGATGATCCGCGTGGCGGTTTCGCCGAGGAATTCGTGGCTGAAGGGATAGTAATCCGCCGTCATCCCGTCGACCGAGGTCACGGCGCGCATCGCGCAAGCATAATCATATGTCCGGCCGTCGCCCATTACGCCCACTGTGCGCACCGGCAAAATCGCGACAAATGCCTGCCAGATTTCATCGTAAAGGCCGTGCTTGCGAATCTGATCGATATAGACAGCGTCCGCTTCGCGCAGGATATCCAGTTTCTCGCGGGTGATCTCACCAGGGCAGCGGATGGCCAGACCGGGCCCGGGGAAGGGGTGGCGGCCAATAAAGCTTTGCGGCAGGCCGAGTTCACGGCCAAGGGCGCGAACCTCGTCTTTGAACAATTCCCGCAGGGGTTCGACCAGTTTCAGGCCCATCTTTTCGGGCAGGCCGCCGACATTATGGTGCGATTTGATCGTAACCGACGGTCCGCCCGAGAACGACACGGATTCGATCACGTCGGGATACAGTGTTCCCTGAGCCAGAAACTCGGCGCCTTCAATGGTGTCTGCGTGTTTCTGGAACACGTCGATAAACAGCTTGCCGATGATCTTGCGCTTGGTCTCGGGGTCGGACTGGCCTTCCAGCTCGCCCAGAAACAGCTCGCTTTCATCCGCGTGGATCAGCTGGATGTTGTAGTTGTCGCGGAACATGCCAACGACTTCAGCAGCCTCGTTCTTGCGCAGCAGGCCATGGTCGACAAAAACGCAGGTCAGCTGATCGCCTATGGCCTCGTGGATCAGCATTGCCGCGACCGAGCTGTCGACACCACCCGAAAGGCCACAGATTACTTTTTTGTCGCCAACCTGCTCGCGGATCTTCCGGATCATCTCGTCGCGGTAGGCGCCCATGGTCCAGTCGCCCTTGAAACCGGCCAGTTTCACGAAGTTTTCGTAAAGTTTCGCGCCCTTCGGGGTGTGGTGCACTTCGGGATGGAACTGAACGGCGTAGAAATGACGCGCCGGGTCGGCGGTGATGGCATAGGGCGCGTTGGGAGATGTGCCATAAACCTGAAAGCCCGGAGCGATTTCGCTGACATGATCGCCGTGGCTCATCCAGACCTGTTCGTCGCCATCGGCAAACCAATCATCGAGGATATCCAGTGACCCGTTCGGTGTGACAAAGGCGCGGCCGAACTCGGCCGTGCCATGGCCGCTTTCGACTTTGCCGCCCAGTTGGTGCATCATCACCTGCTGGCCATAACAGATGCCGAGGATCGGCACGCCATAGTCGAAGATTTCCTGTGGTGCACGGGGCGAGCCCTCACGCGTGACGCTATCCGGCCCGCCCGAGAAGATCACCGCTTTGGGTGCCATTTCTCGCACGAAATCCATCGTGACATTCTGATAAGGGTGAATCTCGCAATAGACATTCAACTCGCGCAAGCGACGCGCGATAAGCTGCGTAACCTGGCTACCGAAGTCGATGATCAGAAGGCGGTCATGGGTGTCTTGGGTCATGCTTGGCTATTAGGTCGCATGTCTTGCTTGTGCAAGCGCAATGACGTCAATTAAACCCCTGAGTTCTGTACCGGTAAGCGAGAAGGGGCGAAATGACACAGATAATGCCGCGAAGTGCCACTTTGGCCGATGTCGATGCAGTCCGCGACTGTATTGCAAGTGCTTACGCCCGGTCGATGAGTGATATACCCGACCTGCCTGACGTCACCAGCGGGATTGACGAAGAAATCAGAACCCGCAGCGTATTTGTGATCGAAGAAGACGCGCAAGTCCTGGGCGTGATCGTATTTGGCGAAGTGCCCGGTGCTATGATGATAAACAACCTGGCCGTCAGCCCGGATGCACAGGGCCGGGGTATTGGCCGGCTTCTTTTGAACGTGGCCGAATCTGCCGCGCAGGAAGCTGGCCAGTCCCGTCTCAGGCTTAGCACCCACCGGCTGATGGATGGCACCCGTTCCATGTATCGCCACTTGGGCTGGCAAGAACTTGAAACTCGGGGAAACAAGGTTCTGATGGAAAAACCCGTGCACTGAATTAAGCGCTTTCAGCGCGCGGTGCGGATGTCGCTTTTCCCCCGATAGCGCCGTAAACTACCTTCGGCGGCGAAAGCTGTTCATGTAACAAAATATCCAAAGGAACCAGACAAACCGGATTTACTCATGGCAGAGGCAAACACCCGGCGCAGAGCTCGGGGCGGCGGTGGCGCCGCTCGTCGGGCAGAGCGCACAGCGGTTGTCATCGAAACCGCAAAATACATCGAACGCAATATTCCGAATTTCGAAGTCCTCAATGAAGAGGCCTTGGAAATCATCGAACACAACGCGGAAACGGTGTTGGAGGAAGTTGGCGTCAACTTCGTCGACAACCCCGCCGCGTTGGAACGCTGGCGCAATGCAGGCGCGGATGTCGATGGTGAGCGTGTTCGCATTCCGCGCGGGTTGGCTCGTGAGTTGATCAAAACGGCACCCAGCCAGTTTACTCAGCACGCCCGCAATCCGGAAAAATCCGTGGTTGTCGGTGGGCGCAACATGGTGCTGGCCCCGGTCTATGGTCCTCCGTTTGTGCGCGACGCCAATGGTGGTCGGCGTTATGCGACAATGGACGACTTCAACAAGTTCGTGAAGCTGGCTTACATGTCCAAATGGCTGCACCATTCGGGCGGCACCGTATGCGAGCCGACCGACGTGCCGGTGAACAAGCGTCACCTGGACATGCTGATGTCGCATATCACGCTGTCGGACAAGCCGTTCATGGGCTCGGTCACCGACCCCAGCCGCGCGCAGGATTCAGTTGAGATGTGCGAGATTCTGTTCGGCAAAGAGTTCGTGCAGGAAAACACGGTGATGACTTCGCTGACCAACATCAACTCGCCGATGACTTTCGACGACGTGATGATGGGCTCGCTGGAGGTCTATGCCCAGAACAACCAGGCTTGCATCATTTCGCCCTTCATCGTTGGTGGCGCAATGGCACCGGTATCGGTCGCAGGGACACTGACGCAGGTTCTGGCCGAGGTTCTGGCCGGTGTATCCTATAGCCAGATCGTCCGTCCAGGCGCGCCAGCGATTTTCGGTGCCTTCGTGTCGTCGATCGACATGAACTCTGGCGCACCGACATTCGGCACGCCGGAAGCTTCGTTGGTGACTTACGGGGCCGGTCAACTGGCCCGTCGCCTTGGCCTGCCGTATCGTTCTGCGGGGTCGTTCTGCGGATCGAAACTGCCTGACGCGCAGGCGGCCTATGAAACGGCGAATTCGCTGAACATGGGTCTGATGGCGGGTGTGAACTTCATGCTGCATTCCTGCGGCTGGCTCGAAGGTGGTCTGGTTGCCGATTTCGAGAAGTTCGTCATGGATGCCGACCAGTTGGGTGTGCTGCACGGTTTGGCCAAAGGCGTTGCGTATGACGAAAACGCGCAGGCCATGGACGCAATCCGCGAAGTTGGGCCGGGTGGTCACTATCTCGGATGTGCCCACACGCAGGCCAACTTCAAGGAAGCCTTCTGGAAAACGGAAGTGCTGGACTACAAGCCCTTCGAGACATGGGAAGAAGAGGGTGGCCGCGATACAAGGACGCTGGCCTCGGCTCGGGTCGAACACCTGCTGGCCAACTATCAGCAGCCACAGCTCGACCCGTCGATCAAAGAAGCACTGGATGCCTACGTGGCCGAGAAGAAAGCGTCCATGCCGGACGCCTTTTCCTGATCATCCGTAAAGCGAGGCGCGGCTGGCCTGAAACAGTTGCGCCTCGCCAATCAGAGCGATCATCAAATCCAGATGACGAACCAGAGAATAGGCTGCGTCATCCTCTTGCCGTTGTTGATTGACCTCCCGCTCCAGCTCCATCAGCCGCATCAGAGCGGCGCCTGAACCGGGCAGAGACCCATATCCCAAGATCCGCTGCAAGTGCCGTTCGCGGTCATAATCCTGTGCGCCGAACTTGGCGGCGCGCGTCAGCAGGCGGGGGCGACGGAGTGTGGTGATCATGCTCATCAGGTCCTGCACGTGAACGTTCCTTTCATGCCAGTCAGTCGCTGATGTTGTGGCACAACCTAAGCGGGTGTTGCTTTGTGAGCCTTCGTGCCGAACGATGGTTTCACGAGTGTTTATCTTTTTGAATCAATTCTGCTTCGTGTCGTCTGTGGTTAACGAACGAGTAACAAAAGCGACTCTAGTTAGAATTGGTTAACTAAGAATCCGACGACGAACATTGGCAGTTTGTTTTGTCGACGAGGGCATGAAACTATGGAAAACAGTTTGGCATCCACCGTTCCCGCATGGGTTCCCGAAGGGGCGCAACGATATCTCGCCCACACGGAATCGGGCCGGTCGATACGCGATATTGCACGGTCGGCGGGGTGCCATGCTTCGACCATATTGCGCCAGATCCGCAGAATTGAAATGCGCCGGGACGACCCATTGGTGGATGCAGCCCTGCAGGCATTGGCCGAGACGCATTTTCAGCCTCAGGACGTACAAACTCAGACGTTGTTCCCGATGCTCAACGCGGATGACGTCCAAAACCCGTTGGCTGCAAGGGATGAAGAATTCCACCGAGAAGCGCTGCGCGTGCTGCGGCGTCTTTGTGAAACCGGCGCGGTTCTGGCTGTGGCCGAAGATATGGACAAGGCGGTTGTTGTTCGCGACAACGGCGAGAACGGAGCCACAAAGACTGCGGTCGTTGAAGGCAAGATTGCCCAGGCCTTGGCTTTGAAGGACTGGATTTCCTGTGACAATCCCGGCCGAATTTCACGGTACAGAATTTCGACGTCAGGGCGCGCGGCGCTAGGCCATTTGATTGCAGAGTCCGAAAATCGGGCGCGGACGCAGAACGAGTTTGGCATGGCAGAGGCGCAGACACCCTTCCAGGCGCCTGGCATTCGACTGGATTCTCGTACGACGCAACTGAAACGACCGGCTCGCGCGCGATACAGCGCGGCTGAAAGCCCCTTGATTGCATTGTCCCGGCGGCGTGACCGGGACGGAAAGCCCTTTCTGGACGAAACCCTCGTCAGCGCCGGGGAGCGCCTGCGCGAAGACTTCGAACTGGCTCAGATTGGTCCACAGGTTGCCCAGAACTGGGATCGCTTCCTGACAGGGGGCGGCCGTGGAGATGTTCAGACGTCAACACCTTTGGCACAAGGGTCATCTGCCGCGCGAGACCGTGTTGCCAAGGCTTTGGCGGAACTGGGTCCGGGTTTGAGCGATGTCGCCCTGCGGTGTTGCTGCTATCTTGAGGGGCTGGAACTGGCTGAAAAACGGATGGGGTGGTCTGCGCGATCCGGAAAGATCGTGCTACGCATCGCGTTGCAGCGGCTCAAGCGTCATTATGAGGATCTGACCGAGCGGGATCGCATGATCGGTTAAAATTCAGCCGGGTCATTTGGGGAACTTGCGAAAAGGGCCGCAAGTGATAATCAGGGGTTATGAACTTCACCCTTCGGCAGCTACAATATTTCCGCGCCGTTGCCGAACAACGTAATTTCGGCCGCGCGGCACAGGCATGTCACGTATCTCAGCCCGCATTGTCTGTGCAGATCAAGACGCTGGAAGAGACGATCGGCGGCCCATTGTTCGAACGTCAGGCCCGCGACATCCTGCTGACACCGTTGGGCCGCGATGTATTGGATCGTGCAAACCAAGTGTTGGATTCGGCGGACCGGCTGGACAGGTTTGCGCGTGATCACTCGGGCGGACATCGGTCCCTGTCTCTCGGTATCATTCCAACTGTGGCGCCGTACCTGCTGCCCGGCGTTCTGGCGGGATTGCGTTCCAGCGATGTTTCCCTGCGCGTTCAGATCCTTGAATCCAGAACCGAACGCTTGTTGTCCCAACTCCGTTCGGGTGAGATCGATGCGGCGGTTCTGGCCTTGCCGGCCGGCGGAGAGGGGCTGGTCGAAGAACCGTTGTTTCAGGACAGATTCCTTCTGGCCGGCAGCCAGTCCCGCCTGAACCGTCTGACCGTCAGCCCCGAGGCGCTGCGCCCGGTGGACTTGCGAACCGCTCAGTTGATGTTGCTTGAAGATGGTCACTGCCTGACGGATCAGGCCCTTGAAGTCTGTGGTCAAGACCGGAACAGCAGTCAGATAAACATGGGTGCTTCCTCGTTGGCAACTTTGTCGAGGTTGGTCGCCGAAGGGTTTGGCCTGACGCTGATGCCTGAACTGGCGGCTCGGGCCGAGTCCGAGGCTGTGCCCGGTCTCAGGTTACTGCGCTTCGGTCAGCCTCAACCGGCCAGAACGATCGGATTGGTGCGCCGGTCATCCACGGAAAGGGAAGACTGGTTTGGGAAACTGGTGCAGGTGATGCGAGTGGTCGGCGAGGAGATTGTCAAAAAAACCCGCGCGTAAAGAAAAAGGCCCGCCGTGGGCGGGCCTCAACGCAGCGTCGGGAACGCGGATCAGGCCAAAGCCGGCTCGCGTGCTTCGTCCAGATGCTTCATCAGGTTTTCGGGCGAGGACACGCCATAGGGGTCTTCCGGGCAGTTGTCCATCAGGCCGGGCTCTTCGAACCACGCCTCGACCACGCCGTCATTGACGATGGCCGCATAACGCCACGAGCGCATGCCGAAGCCCAGATTGTCCTTGTCGACCAGCATGCCCATTTTGCGGGTGAACTCGCCCGAACCGTCCGGGATGACCTTGACGTTCTTAAGGCCCTGATCCTGCGCCCACTTGTTCATGACAAAGCTGTCATTGACCGACATGCAGTAAATGTCGTCGATGCCTTTTGCAGCGAAATCAGCAAAGCCATTTTCGAATCCGGGCAATTGGTAGGTCGAGCATGTGGGAGTGAAGGCACCCGGCAGAGAGAACAGGATCACGCGCTTGCCCGCGAAGTAGTCGGCGGTTGTCTTGTCTTCCCAACGGAACGGGTTGGGTCCTTCGATTGCGTCATCGCGAACGCGCGTGTGAAAGGTCACGTCAGGCAGTTTGGTACCGGATTTCATGTTCAACCTCTTGTGAATCGGTGCGTTTCGATGTCGATTTATAAGGATTCTAAATTCGCTTCAACGCCAGATGTGCTGCAAACGCGAATAATTCTATATTATGGAATTCCCACGGGAATACGAGAATTTTGACCCATGATGCTGCGATTGCAAAGCCGTTATGCATAGCAGCCATGCAGTGCTGGTCTGGCGATACAGGGCGGTCTATGTTAGGGACAAAGCAAATTGACCCGAAGTCAGGAAAACCGCCCGTGCGTGATCTGAAAATTCCCGAGCAACGTCATCCTGAAAAGGCGCACCGGCCTGACAATGATCAGCCGAAAAAACCGAAGTGGATTCGTGTCAAGGCACCCGGTGGCAAGGGTTACGCGGATACGCACAAGATCATGCGTGAAAACGGTCTGGTCACGGTCTGCGAAGAGGCCGGATGTCCGAATGTCGGCGAATGTTGGAGCCAGGGTCACGCCACCATGATGATCATGGGCGAGATTTGTACCCGCGGCTGTACCTTCTGCAACATCGCGACCGGCCGCCCCGACGCGCTGGACGCGTTCGAACCGGGCCGGGTTGCTCATGCCGTCGAAAAGCTGGGTCTGAACCATGTAGTGATTACCTCGGTAGACCGCGACGATCTTGAGGATGGCGGCGCCGAACACTTTGCCCAGACCATCCGGGCCGTGCGGCATCGCTCGCCCAAAACGACTATCGAGATTCTGACACCTGATTTCCTGAAATGCGATCCGTCTGTTCTCGAAACAGTGGTCGAAGCAAAACCGGACGTGTTCAACCACAACCTCGAAACCGTGCCGGGTCTATATCCGCAGGTGCGCCCCGGCGCGCGGTATTTCCATTCGCTACGACTGTTGCAGCGTGTGAAGGAGATGGATCCGTCGATGTTCACCAAATCCGGTATTATGGTCGGACTGGGCGAGGAAGAACAAGAGGTCCGGCAAGTGATGGATGACATGCGCGCCGCAGACATCGATTTTCTGACCATCGGTCAGTATTTGCAGCCGACACCAAAGCACCACCGAGTTGACCGCTTTGTCACGCCCGAGGAATTCGCGGCGTATGAAAAGGCGGCTTTCGGCAAAGGGTTCCTGATGGTTTCGGCGACGCCGCTGACCCGGTCATCGTATCATGCGGGCGATGACTTTGCCCGTTTGCGCGACGCGCGGCAGCAAAAGCTGAACCAGGCGTGAGCCCCGAGCTTCAGGACTGGCTGACCGAAATACGCCACGAACTACATGAAGTGCCCGAGGTGTCCGGCGATGAGCGGGGCACTGCTGCCAGTATCGCCAACCTGTTGCAGACCTGTTCCCCTGACAAGGTTCTGACCGGCATTGGTGGTCACGGCGTCGCGGCCGTTTATGACAGTGGCCAACCGGGCCCGACGGTCGGCATTCGATGTGAACTGGACGGCCTGCCAATTCAGGAAATCACTGACGCGCCCTACGCCTCGCGCTATCCGGGCAAGGCGCATCTGTGTGGCCATGACGGGCATATGGCCATGGTTTTGGGGGTGGCGTTTAAACTGGGGGAAACGCGGCCAGCAAGCGGTCGCGTCGTTTTGATCTATCAACCGGCAGAGGAAACCGGGCAGGGCGCTGCTGCTTTCCGCGCGGATTCCCAGTTCGCGCGGCTCGCACCGGACTACGTATTCTCGCTGCACAACCTGCCTGGCCTGGAACTGGGGAAGGTCGAGCTGTGCGAAGGTCCGGCAAACTGTGCCTCGCGCGGTATGAAAATCGTGCTGACTGGAAAAACCTCCCATGCAGCAGCTCCGCAGGATGGGGTGTCGCCGGCTGGGGCGTTGGCCACGCTTATTCCTGCGTTGTCTGATCTGGGGCAGGGTGGTGCGCTGGATCAATCCTTTGCCCTGACCACCGTGACACATGCTGATTTGGGCGCTGCGACATTCGGCGTTGCACCCGGACAGGCCGAATTGTGGGTTACGCTGCGAACCGTCTCGGATCGGCGCATGACCGATCTGGTCGATTCAGCCGAGGCCCTGGTAGAGCAGGTCGCCACAACCGAAGGGTTGACCGTTGCCGTCACGTACGAGGACGTTTTCGAAGCTTGTGCAAACGATGCAGAAGCAACTCAGATTCTGTCGGACGTATGCAAGGCGCAAAACGTGCCGATCCGGTCAACTTTCGAGCCACAACGCTTTTCCGAGGATTTTGGTCAGTTCGCCAAGGGCGCCAAGTGCGCGATGTTCTGGCTTGGGGCAGGTCGGGATCATCCGCAACTGCACAATCCTGATTATGACTTTCCAGATGCACTGATCCCGATAGGCAGTGAAATTTTCCTTGCAGCAATCGACAAGGTTCTGGGTTTCAAGGTCTGAGCTTGCCGGGCTGACTTCCTGCCCAATCCGGCCACCAGCCCATGTATTCGATCCCAAATACCAGCAGGCAGATCAGGATCACGGCAAGAACCATCTTCACCCGCCGATCCGAAGGCGGGTTGCGCGCCCATTTCGACATGCGAAGAAAGTGACGCAGGCTCATCGGCGTCAGTCCTCTACAAACCGTACCTTGCCAATGAACGGCAAGTTGCGGTTCCGTTGCGCATAGTCGATGCCATATCCGACGACAAATTCGTCCGGGATCTCGAATCCGATCCAGTCAGAGCGAAAATCGACCTCACGACGGCTGGGTTTGTCCAGCAGGGCGATCGACTTCAACCGCTTGGGTTTGCGGCTTTGCAGCAGCTTTGTCACGTGATTCAGCGTGTGACCGGTGTCGACGATATCCTCGACCACCAGCACATCCCGGCCTTCAATTGCGCCGCGTAAGTCTTTGAGAATACGCACTTCCCGACTGCTCTCCATCGAGTCGCCATAAGAGGATGCCTCGAGGAAATCCACCTCGATCGGCAGGTCCAGTTCCCGCACCAGATCAGCGATAAACACGAAACTGCCCCGCAATAGGCCAACGACCACAAGCTTGTCTGTACCGCCGAATTCTGCCGTGATCTCGCGACACAGTTCTTCAATTCGCGCCGCGATGGCCTTGGCCGAGATCATCTCATCTATCACATATGCGCGGTCGCTCATTTCTGCCCCCTTGATCTTTGGCGCGCAACATACGACATGACGCGCCATTGTCACCTGTAAATACCCGGTAGCCATGCCCACCCATTCCGAAACCCGTTCCCTGCCATACACCGCCAAGCAGATGTACGATCTGGTCGCCGATGTGGCCAAATACCCGGAATTCCTGCCTTGGTGCGCCGCTGCCCGTATCCGCCGTACCTATGCCGTTGGCGACGGGCAGGTTCTGGAGGCCGATTTGGTCATCTCTTTCAAGGTCTTCCGGGAACGATTTGGCAGCCGCGTGACATTGTTTGAAGCCCAAAAGAAGATCGATACAGAATACCTTGACGGGCCGTTCAAGTTTATGCGCTCCGATTGGCAATTCGAAGACACCGATCACGGGTGCAACGTGTCCTTCCATGTGGATTTCGAGTTCAAGAACGCGGTGTTACAGGGCATTATTGGTGTTGTGTTCAACGAAGCTATGCACCGCATTGTACGCGCATTCGAGCAGCGCGCGGCAGAGTTGTACGGCTAAGGCTTTACGGCCACGACGCGCGCGCTAGACTGCGCGCCATGACTGGCCTGACATCTAAACTCGCTGAATTCGCCGCCGGACCCGTTTCCACAACTTTGCAGACGCGTGTTGTCACGTCGTTATCTGCTTTGGACTGGCTGGCAGTTGGATGTGCGGGCGCCGGAGAACCCGTGTCACGGATCATACGAGACATGATTCTGGCCGAGGGAGGTTCGGCGCAGGCCAGGCTGTTTGGCGGCGGCGCTGCGCCGTTGCGGGCCGCTGCTCTGGTCAATGGAACCATTTCCCACGCGCTTGATTACGACGACACGCATTTCGCCCATATCGGCCATCCGTCTGTCGCCATTTTCCCAGCCGCGCTTGCCGTGGCTGCCTGGGAAGACAAGCCGATTGTTGAATTGCTCGAGGCCGCTTTGGTCGGGATGGAGTTATCGATTCGCATGGGTCTCTGGCTGGGACGCGGACACTATCAGGCCGGGTTTCACCAGACGGCCACGGCCGGAGCCTTTGGCGCGGCGGTTGCGGCTGGGCGCATCATGGGGTTTGATACCGCGCAGATGCGGCAAGTGATGGGTTTGACAGCCACTCGTGCGGCTGGGCAAAAGGCACAATTCGGTACTATGGGCAAACCCTACAATGCCGGGCTTGCGGCTTCGAGCGGGATCGAGGCTGCTTTGCTGATCAGTGGCGGGTTCGAACCGAATGCGGACGCCATCGAAGGCCCTTTTGGGTTTGGCGCGACGCATCTGGGTGCAGAGGATACCGGCAGTGCCCTCGACGGTCTGGGCGACGAGTGGTTGTTCGAATCCGTCAGCCACAAGTTTCACGCTTGCTGTCATGGCCTGCACGCCGCGCTGGAGGCCGCGCGGGATTTGGATATCGCCGAGCCGGAAGTGGCTGAAATAAAGGTCAAAACGCATCCTCGCTGGATGAGTGTGTGCAATCAGTTGGACCCGACGACGGGGCTGGGCGCGAAATTCTCGTACCGCACCGTAATCGCGATGCTGGCGTTGGGCTACGACACAGCTCTGCCCGACAGTTACTCGGATGATGTCTGCGCGAACCCGCGCTTGCAGTCGCTGCGAGACAGGATAACCGTCGAAGAAGATGGAAGCCTGTCCGAAACTCAGGCGCACGTGTCGCTGTTGCGTCGTGACGGTGCGCGGCGCGAAGTCACGCATGATTTGCTTGCGCCAATGTCCCTGGCCGACCGCGAGGATCGGGTTCGGGAAAAAGCCTTGAAGCTGATCGGAGCTGACGGGGCCGATGCCGTCTGGTCAATGCTGCGTACTGGGGGGCGCGCAGCGGAATTGGCCGACAGGATGGGCAGCTAGACCACGCGCCAGTGCAACGGAAAGCCAGGATCGAATACCGTGACAGGCCCGTCGCCAGTGTCGATCTTGGTCGGGTACTCGACCGGTTCGCCCTTGGTCAGTGTGATCGTCTCTTCGTTTACCGGCAGTCCATAGAATCCGGGACCGTTTAGTGAGGTAAATCCTTCCAGCTTGTCCATCGCGCCCTCACGCTCGAACATCTCGGCCACCAGCGACATGGTGTTGGTCGCGGTAAAGCAGCCAGCGCAGCCACAGGCCATTTCCTTGTTCGCATCCGTATGCGGCGCGCTGTCAGTTCCCAGGAAATAGCGCGCGTCGCCCGAGGTTGCGGCTGTCAGCAGCGCCAGCCTGTGTTCTTCGCGCTTGGCGACCGGCAGGCAGTAGTAATGCGGCTTGATCCCGCCAACGAGGATGTGGTTGCGGTTGATGATCAGATGGTGTGCGGTGATCGTCGCACCCAGATCGGCGTCGTTGGCTTTGACGTAATCGACGCCGTTTGACGTGGTGATATGCTCCATGACCACACGCAAGCCGGGTGTGGCCTTGCGGATCGGGTCCAGAACGCGGTCGATGAACACGGCCTCGCGGTCAAAGATGTCGATCTCGGCATCGGTGACCTCGCCATGCACGCAAAGGGGCAGGCCGATCTCCGCCATCTTTTCCAGAACCGGGCGCACCTTGTCGAAATCGCGCACACCCGAAGCCGAGTTGGTCGTCGCCCCGGCTGGGTAGAGCTTTACCGCCTTGACCAGACCGCTTGCGTGGGCCGCTGCGACATCTTCAGCGTCGGAATCTTCGGTCAGATACAGGGTCATCAAAGGCTCGAACGTCATGCCATCAGGCAGGGCGGCGATGATGCGGTCACGATACGCGGCGGCCTGATCGCCTCGGACAACAGGTGGAACGAGGTTCGGCATGATGATCGCGCGGGCAAAGTGGCGCGCGGTTTCAGGCAGGACGGCCTGCAACATCGCGCCATCGCGCAGATGCAGATGCCAGTCGTCGGGGCGGCGGATCGTGAGGGTATCGGTCATGCGATCCCGCTAGCACAACCGCCCTGACGGTGAAAGGCCCTCAATCGGGGAAAGACCCTTGCCAAGGCCGGGGATCGTCGTAAATCCGCCAAAGATCATGGTCTTGACGCGCGCCCGTTGCCATGACCTGTTGTGGCGAGGGAGAGATTGAACATGACGCAACCGAATTCCATTGATGCCGTTCAGCAAATGCTCGGGGCCCAGGGTTATGTCTGCGGCCGGGCGCTGGCCACGGTTGTGTTTCTGTCACTGAAATTGGGCCGCCCTCTATTTCTTGAAGGTGAGGCAGGTGTGGGCAAGACGGAAATTGCCAAAGCCCTCGCTGCAGGGTTGAGGCGGCGTCTTATCCGGTTGCAATGCTATGAAGGCCTGGATGCGTCTTCGGCGGTGTATGAATGGAACTTTCCGGCGCAAATGGTGGCCATCCGCACTGCCGAAGCCTCGGGCGGGGCTGACCGAGGTGCTTTGCAGACCGAGCTCTTTTCAGACAACTACCTGATCGAGCGTCCGCTGCTGCAAGCCATGCGTCCGGATGGAAACGGTGCCCCCGTGCTGTTGATCGACGAACTGGACCGGACCGACGAACCCTTCGAGGCCTTCCTTCTCGAGGCGCTCAGCGATTTTCAGGTCACTATCCCCGAACTCGGCACCGTAAAGGCACCTGAACCTCCCGTCGTGATCGTCACCTCGAACCGCACGCGCGAAGTGCACGATGCCTTGAAGCGGCGCTGCCTGTATCACTGGGTCGACTATCCCGATTTCGACCGGGAAATCGAAATTCTGCACGCCCGCGCGCCCGAGGCCGCCGAGGCACTTAGCCGGGAAGTCGTGGCCTTTGTTCAACGCCTGCGAACCGAAGACCTGTTCAAGAAACCGGGTGTCGCCGAGACGATCGACTGGGCTAAATGCCTGTTGGCGCTGGATGTCATCAATCTAAGCCCCGAGGTGATCGGCGACACGCTGGGCGCAATTCTGAAGTACCAGGACGATATCCAGAAATTGCAGGGATCCGAGGCGAAACGAATCCTCGATCAGGCCAAGGCCGATCTCGAACCTGCGTGATGCTTCATCTTTTCCCAAATACTCCGGGGGTATGGGGGCAGCGCCCCCATGAATTCTGATGTCCGAACAGCTTCCGATGGATATCCCCGACAACCCCCGGCTGGTGCAAAACATCACACATTTCGCGCGAGCGCTGCGAAAGGCGGGGCTGCCTATCGGTACGGGTCGCGTAGTCGACGCCATCCGCGCCGTTCAGGCTGCGGGTTTCACCGAAAAGCGCGATTTCTACTGGACACTTCACGCCTGCTTCGTGAGCCGACCGGAACATCGCACTGTCTTTGGGCAGGTCTTCCGTCTCTACTGGCGAGATCCGCGCTATCTGGAACACATGATGTCCATGATGTTGCCCGCCATTCGGGGCGTGCAGGAAGAGCGCAAAGCGGACGCAGCAGAAAAACGAGCGGCAGAAGCACTGCTGGACGGGGTCGAGCGCGATCTGCCGGAAGCGGTCGGGCAGGAAGCAGAAAGCGAAATCGAAATCGACGCGACACAGACCGCGTCCTCTGAGGAACGCCTGCGCAGCCTCGATTTCGAACAGATGAGCACGTCCGAGATTGCTCAGGCCAAACGGGTGCTCGCGCGTTTGACCCTTCCCGTGAAACCCATCGAGTCGCGCCGGGGACAGGCCAGCCATCTGGGTCATCGTATCGACCGGGCCCGAACCCTGCGTGCCGCCATGCGTCAAGGCGGAGAATTGCGGGACATCGCCCGTCTTCAACCCAAGCCACGCTGGCCCAATCTGGTGGCGCTCTGCGATATTTCAGGGTCGATGAGCCAGTACAGTCGGATCATTCTGCACTTTCTGCACACGGTCTCGAACGCAAAAGGGGCTGGCTGGGCCAGGGTGCATGCTTTTACCTTTGGCACCCGTCTGACCAATATCACGCGTCATCTGCATCAACGGGACGTTGATGCCGCCCTGGCTGCGGCAGGTTCAGAAGCGCAAGACTGGGAAGGCGGTACGCGGATCGGCGAGTGCCTGCACCAGTTCAATCGCGACTGGTCAAGGCGTGTCATGGGGCAGGGAGCGGTGGTGCTTCTGATCACCGATGGGCTGGAACGTGGCGATCCGAACTTGCTTGAAAAAGAGATCGAGCGCCTGCACCTGTCGTCGCGGCGCCTGATCTGGTTGAACCCGCTGCTGCGATGGGACGGGTTTGCGCCCAAGGCCCAAGGTGTGGCGACCATGTTGCCTCATGTCGACAGCTTCCGGGCCGGGCATTCAATTGCGTCGCTCGAGGATCTGGCCGCTGTAATCTCTCGAACCGACGATCAGGGGCAGAAAGCGCGGCTGATGGCCACGCTTTCCGATTAACTGTTATGACAACTGCTCTTCGTTGCACTTGCGGGCCATTTCCATGGCCTTGTACGTGCCGGTCAGATCAACGGTAAACGCGAACTCTTTTTCGGGGAACACGATCATGACTTTCTTCTTGGCGATGTCGTCAGCGAACTGGGGATCGTCCGACAGGACATAGCCGCCCGAGTAACCCTTGGTAATATTCCCCTTCATTCCAGTGGCTTCGCCGACATAGATGTTGTCACCCAATAGGATGGCGACGGCTTCCTTTTCACCGCGTTTGATATCGGTCTTGGCTTTGGTGAAAACGCCCACATAGCCGACGCCGCGATCTTCCGTCAGCCCCATCTGGACGACGTTTTCGGCATCATCTACCGCTTCGATCAGGCAGGATTTCTTGTCCTGATCAATAAAGACTTTCCAACCCTCAACCTCTCCATACTTCAGAAATGTGTCAGCCCAACCAGCTGTCGCAGCCAGCAAGCCGACGGCGGTTCCCAGTGTAAGAATGCGTTTCAACTCTTTGTCTCCTGTGTGAAATGTGCAGGGGCGCATCAGGGTCCGGCCCCGATGTGTCTGCACGCTAGAACCTGTCGGAAGGACAATCAACAATTTGCGAATATGATCGGAAAATCGGCTTGTTAGCGCCGGAAATTGAACGCTCATCATGCTTTTCATTATGCCAAAGCTCCCTATGTTGGAACGGGAACTGACCGGAGGTCGCCATGGAACGATTCGACAACAGCCCGGAAACCGCCCTGAACTGGTATCGCGCCGGCAAAGGTGCGGCCCTTGCAACGGTTGTCGAGACATGGGGCAGCGCTCCGCGTCGCGTTGGATCGCAGTTGGTGATCGGCGCAGACGGGCGGATCGAGGGGTCGGTCTCTGGCGGTTGCGTTGAAGGCGCCGTGATTGTCGAAGCGTTGGAAGCCATAGAAGAGGGCGAGGCGCGCCTGCTGGAATTCGGGGTCAGTGACGAAGATGCATTTGCCGTAGGACTGGCCTGTGGCGGTACGATCAGAGTTCTGGTCGAACCGATCGGTTCCGTGTTGCCCGAGGCGATGTTGGCCGATCTGGTATCGGCCCGGACCAATCGTGAACCGCTGGCATACGAAGTCAATGTCGAGACGGGTCATCGCGCATTGCGCCGCAACGCATATGCCGAGCGGTTGAGGATGGACCGATCCGGGTTCGAACCGGACGGCCAGACATTTGTCGCTGTGCACAATCCGCCCTTGCGGTTGATTGTGGTCGGCGCGGTTCACATCGCGCAAGCCCTTGTACCCATGGCGCGGATTGCTGGGTATGATCCGTCGATAGTCGACCCACGTGAAGCTTTTGCCTCAAGCGCCCGTTTTCCGGGGGAAAAGATACTGACCGACTGGCCGGACGAGGCGGTGGCAAAGCTGGGACTGGATGCCCGCACGGCGCTTGTTTTGCTGACCCATGATCCGAAACTGGACGATCCGGCACTGGAGGCCGCATTGCAGGCCGGAGTGTTTTACATCGGCGCTTTGGGTTCGACCCGTACTCACGCCAAACGGGTTGATCGCATGACGCAGGCCGGTTTCACAGCCGATCAGATCGCCAGGATACACGGTCCCATTGGTCTGGACATTGGTGCAGCCGACCCTGCCGAGATCGCCGTGGCCATTCTGGCGCAGATGACAGCCGTTCTTCGGGGCAAGGCGTGAAGTTCGGCCCTGTTCCGGTGTCTGATGCCGCTGGCGCCATTCTGGCGCATTCGGTCAAGGCAGGGGATCGCAAACTGCGCAAGGGGATTACGCTGACCCCTCAGCACGTCACGCTATTGCAGGAGGCGGGTCAAACAGACGTGACCGTTGCCCGGCTGGAGCCCGGAGATTGCCACGAGAATGATGCCGCGCGAATGCTGGCAGAGGCGCTTGTGCCGGACCCGAAACAAGCGAACCTGCGGGCGACCGAGGCCTTTACCGGGCGTGTAAATTTGCTGGCAGAGGGACCGGGTATTGCCGTGCTGGATACGCAAGCACTGGAACGGTTCAATCTGGTCAATCCGATGATCACGGTTGCCACCGTCCCTCAGTATCAGCAGATGAACAGCGGCGGCATGGTGGCCACGATCAAGGTCATCTCGTACGCTGTACCCGGTGCAGACGTTTTGCACGCTGCCCGGCTGGCACAAGGGGCCATTCGTATGGCTGTTCCGGTGCACAGAACGGCGGGCCTGATCGTGACGGATATTCCGGGCGGTCCATCCAACGAAAAAGGCATCGCATCGATCCGGGGGCGGGTCGAGGCGCTTGGTATGGAACTCACAGATTTGGAGATCGTTCCACATACCTTGAACGCACTTTCGACTGCCGTATCGCAAGTCGGCGGAGAGGTCGTGATGATCCTGACCGGCTCGGCAACGTCTGACGAGAACGACGTGGCGCCCGGTGCCGTCCGGGCAGCCGGGGGCATCGTCGACCGGTTCGGTATGCCCGTCGATCCCGGTAACCTGTTGTTTTTGGGGGCTTTGGATGATCGTCCTGTTATTGGGTTGCCGGGGTGTGCGCGCTCTCCAGCGCTGAACGGGGCTGACTGGGTGCTGTCCCGGGTGGCGTGTGGGATCGAAACAACGGGCGCGGACATTGCCGCAATGGGGGTTGGCGGATTGCTCAAGGAAATCCCGACCAGACCGCAACCACGCGGGGCCAGGCACAAGTGACGTAACGGCATTTTTGCCCTTTTACACCCATGCCTCATCATTATTGGATTGCAGTGCGAAGCTGCGGAAAATTCGGGAAAAATTTTAGTTCTCAAACGAAAACTCCCGTGTTTAACTCGGGCCCAAGGAAAAACACAAAATTGGGAGGATCTCATGACACAGGTCTCAATGACCGTGAACGGAAAATCCGTGAGCGGTGATGTCGAAGGCCGGACATTGCTGTCTAGCTTTCTGCGTGATCACCTGTCGCTGACCGGCACACATGTGGGCTGTGACACTGCGCAATGTGGCGCCTGCGTGGTGCATGTGAACGGTGAGGCCGTGAAATCGTGCAATATGCTTGCGCTTGAGGCAGAAGGTGCAGAGGTTGGCACGATTGAAGGTCAGGCGAATGCCGACGGCTCTCTGAACGTCATCCAGCAGGCATTTCAGGATCATCACGGCCTGCAATGCGGTTTCTGTACGCCGGGCATGGTGATGAGCGCGGCGGCGCTGCTCAAGGACAACCCGCGGCCGACCGAGGCCGAGATCCGCAAGTATCTTGAGGGCAACCTGTGCCGTTGCACCGGCTACCACAACATCGTCAAGGCGATCATGGCCGCATCCGGTCAGGACGTGAGCCGCATCGCTGCCGAATGATGCCACTGCGGGCGTGAGGAATACGCCCGTGGACAAGTGAGGGTGCGCAGTCGCACCCGTTTATGGGAGGAGAACAAGCAATGCCCAAAGACAGTGGCATCGGAGCCAGTTCCAAGCGGCGCGAGGACGTACGCTTTCTAACCGGAGCGGGCAATTACACCGACGACATTAACGTACGTGGTCAGGCTTACGTACATTTCCTGCGGTCCGACATAGCGCATGGTCGGATCAAATCCGTAGACACTTCGGCAGCCGAGGGTATGCCCGGCGTGGTCAAGGTATTCACCGGCAAGGATTTCGAAGGCGTGGGTGGGATGCCCTGCGGCTGGGAAGTGACCGACAAGCACGGCGCGCCGATGCAGGAGCCGCCGCACCCGATTCTGGCGCAAGGCAAGGTCCGCCATGTGGGTGACCCGATTGCTGCCGTTGTCGCCGACAGTCTGGAGCAAGCCCATGACGCGGCTGAAGCGATCGACGTGGATATCGAAGAACTGACACCGGTTCTTGATATGAAAGCGGCCGCGCAGGACGGCGCGACACTGGTTCATGACGATCTGAAGAACAACATCTGTTATGACTGGCAGCTGGGCGAGGCTGATGACGCAAAGGTCAATGAGGTCTTTGCCAATGCAGCCCATGTGACCACTTTGGATCTTGTTAACAACCGCCTGGTCGCCAACCCGATGGAGCCGCGGGTCGCCGTGGCCGAGCACAACCGCGGCACGGATGAGTATACGCTCTACACCACGTCACAGAATCCGCATGTGATACGCCTGCTGATGTGCGCCTTTGTTCTGGGCTTGCCCGAGCACAAGGTGCGTGTGGTGGCCCCGGATGTGGGCGGTGGCTTTGGCACCAAGATCTTCCACTATGCCGAAGAGGCATTCTGTACCTTCGCCGCCAAGGCCTGCAACCGTCCGGTCAAATGGACCGCCAGCCGGTCCGAGGCGTTCATGTCGGATGCGCAGGGTCGCGACCATGTCAGCAGAATTGAGCTGGCGTTGGATTCCGATAATAACTTCATAGGGTTGCGCACCGATACTTATGCAAACCTGGGCGCGTATCTTTCGACCTTCTCCAGCTCGGTTCCGACCTGGCTGCACGGAACTTTGATGGCGGGCAATTACAAGACGCCGGTCATTCAGGTGAATGTGAAAGCGATGTTCACCAATACGGTGCCGGTGGACGCCTATCGCGGCGCGGGCCGCCCCGAGGCGACGTTCCAGTTGGAGCGTGTGATTGACAAGGCCGCGCGCGAACTGGGTGTCGATCCGATTGCGCTGCGCCGTCAGAACTTCATCACCGAGTTCCCGTATGACACACCTGTGGCGCTGACCTACGACACCGGCAACTATCACGGTACGATGGACAAGCTCGAGGCCGCTGCCGACATTGCTGGCTTTGCCGCGCGGCGTGCGGCAAGCGAGGCCAACGGCAAGCTGCGCGGTCTTGGCATCAACTGCTATATCGAGGCTTGCGGTATCGCGCCCTCGAACATCGTGGGTATGCTGGGGGCTCGCGCGGGTCTTTATGATGCGGCAACGGTGCGGGTGAACGCCACGGGCTCGATCAGCGTGATGGTGGGTGCGCACAGCCATGGGCAAGGGCACGAGACCGCCTTCCCGCAGGTTGTGGCCGACATGATCGGCATCGATGAATCGATGGTCGAGATTGTGCATGGTGACACCTCGAAGATCCCGTTCGGTATGGGCACCTATGGCTCTCGCTCACTGGCCGTTTGTGGCTCGGCCATGGTCAAGGCGACCGAGAAGGTGATCGAGAAGGCCAAACGGATCGCGGCGCATCTGTTGGAAGCTTCCGAGGCGGACATAGAGCTGAAGGATGGCCAGTTCACTGTCGCGGGCACTGATAAATCGGTGGCTTGGGGCGATGTGACCCTGACGGCCTACGTGCCGCACAACTATCCGCTGGAAGTGGAACCCGGCCTGGAGGAGACCGCATTCTACGACCCGGCCAACTTCACCTTTCCGGCAGGTGCGTATGCCTGTGAGGTCGAGGTCGACCCTGAAACCGGACAGGTAAGCATCGAGGCTTTCACCGCTGCGGATGACTTTGGCAACATCGTCAACCCGATGATCGTGGACGGTCAGGTCCATGGCGGCATCGGTCAGGGGATTGGGCAGGCGCTGCTGGAAAACTGCGCCTATGACGAAAACGGTCAGCTGTTGAGCGCATCCTTCATGGATTACGCGATGCCGCGTGCGGACGATGTGCCGTTCTATGGTGTCGACCATTCCAGCCAGACACCCTGCACGCACAACCCGTTGGGCGTGAAGGGCTGTGGTGAGGCCGGTGCGATTGGCTCTCCGCCTGCCGTGGTCAATGCGGTGCTGGATGCGCTGAATTCGGCCGGCAAGGCAGTGGATCATATCGACATGCCGGTGAGCCCGTCGCGCGTCTGGGCAGCGATGCATGGTTGAGTGGAGAGGGCGGACCGGGGGCCAGCCCCCGGACCCCCGGGATATTTTTAGCCAGATGAAGGGCGGATCCGCGTCTTTCGGAAAGGATAAGCGAAATGTACAGTTTCGAGTTTGAGAAACCCTCGACCATCGCCGACGCGGTTGCCGCGTTGGGGGCAGAGGATGCGCAGGTATTGGGCGGCGGACAGACTCTGATCCCGACGCTGAAGCAGCGCCTGGCAGCGCCGCCAAAGCTGGTGTCGGTGAGTGGAATTGCCGAGATGCAGGGCGTTTGCATTGAGGATGATGGCTCGGTCGCCATTGGCGGGGCCACGACCCATGCCACTGTGGCAGCTGAGGCAGCCAGCAGTTATCCCGCGCTGGCGGCTCTGGCCGGGCAGATCGGCGACCCTGCGGTTCGCAATCGCGGCACAATTGGCGGTTCGGTTGCCAACAACGATCCCGCCGCCTGTTATCCGGCAGGCGTTTTGGGGTCTGGTGCAACGGTCATCACCAACGCGCGTCAAATCGCAGCGGACGACTTCTTTCAGGGCATGTTCACAACTGCTCTGGACGAGGGTGAGGTCATAACCTCGGTCCGCTTTCCGGTGCCCCAGGCGGCCAACTACCAGAAATTTCTGCAACCGGCTTCGCGATTTGCGCTGGTCGGTGTGTTTCTGGCCCGGTTCGCCGACGGGGTCCGTGTGGCCGTTACCGGCGCCAGTGAGGACGGTGTCTTTCGCTGGAGCGAGGCCGAGGAAGCGCTGAACAAGGAGTTCCGCACAGATGCATTGATGGATCTCAGGGTCAATCCGATGAACATGATTGCCGATCTCCATGGCAGCAAGGAATACCGGGCGCATCTTGTGGGTGTCATGACCAGGCGAGCGGTGGAAGCCTGCCTGTAAGCCGTAAAAATCAATGGAAGGACCGTGACATAAATCGCGGTCTTTTCTATTTTTTTCGCAGCTTGGGCAGGGTCGATGGCCGCCAGTAGGCACCGGTATCTTCCCGAACCTTCTGGTATTGATCGACCCGCTGGCGTGCTGCGTCACCCCCCTCAGAAAAGAGATGCCCAAGCAGGCATTCCAAAACGGCCATCGCGCCCGAGAAGCTTGAGAATTGGTGCAAGGTTCGCGTGCTGACGGGCAACGTGACATCTGGCGCAACACCCGGTGCGATTACGTCACTGTCCGACAAAAGGACAATGCGCAGTCCGCGCTCGCGGGCAAAGCGCATGGCCTGGATCGTATCGGCGGAGTATGGTTGTACGGTTATGGCAAACAGGCAGTCTTCTACGCTACTCTCGATCAGATCATCGATAGCCGACCCCATGTGGCGCGGCACCAATTGAAAACCGGGATGCGCCATGCGACCTGCGTAATGGAAATAGTAGGCCAAGGCATAGCTGGCACGTGTCGCCGTTACAAAGCACCGCTGGGCCGAGACCATGTGTTTGACTGCAAGTTCGGCCAAGCGAGGGTCCATCAAGCGCAGGGAACGCGAAACAACGTTCAGTTCATTCCGGGCAAACCCGGCTTGTGCAGCGCTGAAGGCATCGCCTTTGCTCATCCTTTCCAGCCAATCGTGACCCATCCTGTCTTCGCGATCGGTCACTAGGGTTTGGCGGAAGGGGCGCCGGAATTCCTCGAAGCTGTCATATCCCAAGCGTTGCGCAAGGCGGATCAGAACGTTTGAACTGACGCCGATCCGTTCGGCGGTTGTGCGGATCGGGTTCAGGCCGAAATCAGCCGAGTGGTCGATGACGTATTTGGCTGCTAGCTGCATCTGTTTTGGCAAAACCTCAATATCGCGGCGCAGTCGGTTGATCAGATGAGACGATGAGTGTTGCATGAGAGAATAAAAACAAATGTTTCCAAGAAATGGAATTGAAAACATCCAGCCGCAGGTTAGGTCGATGTCAAACGTCACAGGTGGAGCCAGGTCAGACGACATGAAAACCGGAACAGCGTTTCCTTACATACTGGTCGCGCCGAACGGAGCGCGGCGCGGGCATGCGGATCACGCAGCCCTTCCCGTCGCAACGGACGAAATTGTCAAAACCGCCAAGGCTTGCCATACCGCCGGAGCTGACGGGGTGCATTTGCACATTCGGGACAAGGACGGGCAGCATACGCTGGACGCCGGACAATACCGGGAGACGATTGCCGAATTGCAGCAGGTCGTGCCACAGATGGACGTTCAGATCACGACAGAATCAGCGGGCCAATTCGGCGTTCAGGCGCAATATGATTGCCTTTGCGGCGTTCAGCCCAACTGGGCCTCGATATCGGTACGAGAAATCGCGCGTGACCCCGACCTGTCCGCGCAGGTTTATGCAGTGTGCAGGGATCAGGGCATACGTGTGCAGCACATTCTGTACGATGCCGCTGACGCGGAATTGTTGACGCGCTGGCAAGTTGAAGGTGTTGTTCACCCAGACCAGTCTGATCGGCTGCTGGTTTTGGGGCGCTACACGACAGGCCAACAGTCCAAACCTGAAGATCTGGATGTGTTTCCCGACTATCAATCCCCGTGGATGGTTTGTGCTTTTGGCGCACAGGAACACGCGTGCCTCGCCAAAGCCGCGCTGCGCGGAGGAGACGTCCGCGTTGGCTTTGAGAACAGTCTGGCTGGCCGCGATGGTGCGCCGTGGGCAGATAATGCCGCCTCGGTTGCGGCGCTTGTGGAATTGCTGAAAGGGACGTTGAAATGAGTCATGTCTTTCCCCGCCATACCAAATCTGTCCTGCCTGTCGCGGCAGGAGGGGATGGTTGTTACCTGATTGATGCTCAGGGCAAACGATATCTGGACTGTGGCGACGCTGCTGTGTCCTGCCTGGGCCATTCCAACCCGGCAGTGATCAAGGCGGTTCAGGATCAGGTCGGACAAATTGCATTTGCGCATACGGGGTTCATGACTTCGGAACCGGCCGAGGCGCTGGCCGATCTGTTGATTGAACACGCGCCGGGCGACCTGGACCGGGTTTACTTCGTTTCCGGCGGGTCCGAGGCAACCGAGGCTGCGATCAAGCTGGCCCGGCAATACTTCCTTGAGATCGGTCAGCCGAAGCGGCGCCATGTAATTGCCCGCCGACAGAGTTATCACGGCAATACTTTGGGTGCCCTATCGGCTGGTGGCAACGCATGGCGGCGGGCGCAGTTTGCTCCGATGCTGATCGAGATGACCCACATTGCGCCCTGCTACGAATATGCGGAAAAGCCTGCGGGCGAGAGCAGCTATGACTATGGTCAGCGTGTCGCCAACGAGTTGGAGGTCGAAATCCTTCGACTTGGCTCCGACTCAGTTATGGCGTTCATGGCCGAACCGGTGGTGGGCGCCACGCTGGGTGCGGTTCCGGCTATGGAAGGGTATTTCAAACGCATCCGAGAAATCTGTGACAAATACGGGGTGCTTCTGATCCTGGACGAAGTTATGTGCGGAATGGGTCGGACAGGGCATTTGTTTGCCTGCGACTACGACGGTATAGCGCCAGATATTCTGTGCATCGCCAAAGGGCTGGGTGCCGGTTATCAACCGATTGGCGCGATGTTGTGCACCAGGCAGATTTACGATGCGATCCGGGATGGTTCCGGCTTTTTTCAGCACGGCCATACCTATATCGGGCACCCGGTGGCGACGGCTGCCGCACTCGCTGTTGTGCAGGAGCTGACAACGCGTGGCTTGCCTGCGCGCGCCGCTACTATGGGTGAAAAATTGCAGTCCGCTCTGGAAAGCGCTTTTGGCCAACACCCGAATATCGGTGACATTCGGGGCCGGGGTTTGTTCCGAGGGCTGGAATTGGTCGCTGACCGCGAAACCCGTACCCCGTTTGACCCCGCCTTGGGTATTGCAGGGAAGATAAAGAAAGCCGCTGTTGCCGAAGGTCTGATCTGTTATCCGATGTCCGGGACACGGGATGGCAGGTACGGGGATCACATCCTGCTTGCCCCTCCATTCATCATTGAAGAAGCGCAGATCGAAGAGCTGGTCTCAAAACTGACCAAGGCAATCGAGGTGTCACTGCCGGAGTGATCCTGGGGATAACGATCAGGGGGCGGTTATCTCCATCGCCCTCTGGTACAGCGCATTGAATGCCATGATCGGGTGTTCCGACTGAGACGAACAGGCGTCGTCAACCACCAGGGCGCCATACCCCAACGCACCGCTTTCCAACCCGCGTTGGACCGAGTCCACGATCGGGCCGTCTTCGGCGAAGGTCGTAGTGCGGTGCTGTAGAATAATTTCGTGTTCCACCGCATTTGGTTCGGCCTCGGGCAGCCACCAGTCGACCTCGATCTTGGTTTTGTTCACGCTGAGCGGCTTCCAGCGATAGGTGTTCACGATACCGCCGGGATAGACCTGCAACGCGAACAAAGGAAAAAACCACCAGGTCAGAAATTTGTCTGTACGCGCCTCGGGATCAGCAACATAGCTGTATGACTTCTGAGAGTCCGGTCGGGCAGGGCTGGCATGGCGGATACCATAGTCAAAGCCGCGCGTTTGGTATTGATCGGGGTCGACGACGCCGGTCGTCAAAGTCTTATGGACTACGGCACAGTGGTAGCATTCGTTGAAATTTTCGGCGACGACCTTCCAGTTCGCACGCGCCAGGCGTTCGGTACGGTCTGCCCGCTTGTATCTGGGCAGATTGGGCGCGTATTCGGAAATTTCATTCAACGCACATTTGGCCAGATCGGCCAGCGCGCGCGCGTTTGGATCGAGGTTTACCAGAACCAACCCGAAGAACACCTCGACCCGGACGGTGCGGAGTTTGTATTGGTTCTTGTCGAACCCCGGAAACGCCGATGCGTTCGGAGCCGCGCGCAGTTGGCCGGTCGTATCATAGGTCCAGGCATGGTAGGGGCAGGTCATTTTCTTGGCACAGCCTTTGCCGGTCAACAACTCGTGGCCGCGATGAACGCAGACATTGTAGAAGGCGCGTATGACGTCGTCCTGCCCGCGGATCACGATGACCGAGATGCCGCTGATATCTTCGACTACATAATCGCCGGTATTCGGAAGATCGGTTACATGGCCGACCAGCTGCCACGAAAGACGGAAGATCAGCTCGTGTTCTTGTGCGAAATTGGCCTCATCACAATAGGCCCGCGCCGGAAGCGATTGATACACGCCGCCAGAAAATGACATCTCACCCATTGCGGTCTCCTGTTTCAGGTTGCACGAGTTTGAAGCAAAAGCAGATCAGCGTCTTTCCGCTTTGCGCCAGCGCGTCGTCGAAATCAGAGCGTCTGAATTCGACATGCCGTCGCTTTCAGGCATCCTGCATCTGGTGACTGAACCAAGGGGATGCAAATCGCGGGTATTGAAATCTTGGTGAACAAAAAAACCCTGCCAGAGCATCTCTGACAGGGTTTGAATTTGGGGAATAGTTCGGCCTTACTTTTGCGGCAGCGGGCCGATCATCATGACCATCTGGCGGCCTTCCATCTTCGGCATATTCTCGACCTTGCCGATTTCCTGAACGTCTTCGGCCACCCGTTCCAGCAGTTCACGACCCAGATTTTGGTGGGCCATCTCGCGGCCACGAAACCGCAGGGTGACTTTCACTTTGTCGCCCTTTTCAAGAAACTTGACGACGTTCTTCATTTTGACGTCATAGTCATGCGTGTCGGTGTTGGGCCGGAACTTGACCTCTTTCACCTCGATGACTTTTTGTTTCTTGCGCGCTTCGCTTTCGCGTTTTTGTTGTTCGTACTTGTATTTGCCAAAGTCCATGATCTTGCAGACGGGCGGGTTCGCGTTCGGCGAAATCTCGACCAGATCGAGACCGGCATCTGCGGCAAGTTGCATGGCTTTGGCAGGATGAACCACCCCGACGTTTTCACCTTCGGCGCCGATCAGGCGAATTTCGGGGGCACGGATCTTTTCATTGACGCGCGGGCCGGTATCTCTCTGAGGCGGCGCGTTGTGAGGTCTGCGGGCTATGGGTTCATTCCTTTGATGGTTGAAGAATTTCGAGCCCGGAATTTAGACCGCCACGCACGGCGTTTCAAGCGGCATAAGCGAGAGCCTGCACGAAAATCTTGGGTTTTGTCAGGAGTTTTTGCCGACCGGGCCTTCGGAGGCCCGGCCAAAAACCGGATCAGCCGACAAAGGCTTTTTCGATCACGAACTCTTTGGGTTCGGAATTTGCACCTTCGCGCAGGCCGAATTCTTCGAGGATCGCCTTGATGTCGTGGTTGAAGGCAAGGCTGCCGCAGACCATTGCGCGATCTGTTTCCGGCTTGATGCCACCTTCGATTCCCAGATCGGCAAAGACGGTGCCGTCTTTCAGCAGATTGGTGATCCGGCCCATCTTGGAGCTCTCTTCCCGGGTTGTGGTCGGGTAATAGCGGATCTTGTCAGCGAACCCTTCTCCGATCAGTTCGGCCAGCAGTTCGTCCTGACGGATGTTTTCGATCAACTGGCGGCCATATTCCAGCTCGGCCACGTCGCGGCAGGTGTGCGTGATTATGACCTCGTCATAATCCTCATAGGTCTGCGGTTCACGCAACAGCGAGGCGAAGGGGGCAAATCCGGTGCCGGTGGCAAAGAACCAGATGCGCTTTCCGGGCAGCAGCGCGTCATGGACCAGCGTACCGACGGGTTTGGGGCGCAGGATGATCTGATCACCGGGCTGGATATGCTGCAGTTTCGAGGTCAGTGGACCGTCCTGCACCTTGATCGAATAAAACTCCAGCTCTTCATCCCAGGACGGCGAGGCGATGGAATAGGCACGCAGCAGCGGCTTGCCGTTGTCACCCAGCAGGCCGATCATCACGAACTCGCCCGAACGGAACCGCAGCGACGCCGGGCGCGACACCTTGAACGAGAACAGGCGGTTGGTCCAGTGCTTGACCTCGGTCACAGTCTGGGCGTCGGGCAGAACGGGGGCCTTCACGGCGGTGGCTTCGGTCACGGATTTCATCTCTGTCATCGTTTCACTATCGGTCTGCTTAACCGACATCTCCGTTTAATCTTTGATCCAAGTCAGGAAAAGGGGACAGATTGCCCCCTTGGTGTTGCAAACAGGCTTTGCGCGGTCCTAACCGCGCAGGCGGGCCTGATAGTTGTTATCCTGCCAATTGGCACGGGCCAGCCACTGATCCTCGGGCTGACGGTCGGCCAGGCTGTGGTCGATTTCGACCTCGTCAAATCCGCTGCGGCGCGCCATGGCATATTGGTCGGCCAGAACATGGCCCTTGGCACGCAGACGGCCGGAATAGCCTTTCAGGCGCAGCGTGCGCGCGATTGTAAAGCCGCGCCCATCTGCGAAAGATGGAAAATCGACCCTGACCATTCTTGCACCGCCTAAACGGTCAAACAGTTCGTCCGGGTCCGTGTCCGAGGTTACGTCCAATGCAACCACGTCATTCGCCGCGTCTTCCAAGGTGACAAAACCATCGGTCCAGTCATCGGGGGCGAAGCCTTCATCCGTTACGATTACGTTCATGTTCTCTCTCCGGCGCGCACCATCTTGCCGTCGACAAAATGAATACCGCATTCTTCCTTGTTCTGGTCACGCCAGCGCCCGGCGCGTGGGTCTTCGCCCTCTTTGACCGGTGATGTGCAGGGCGCACAACCGATCGAGGGGTATCCTTTAGCCACCAGCGGATGCCGGGGCAGGTTGTTTTCGTCCATATAGGCGCGCACGTCCTCGGGCGCCCAATGGGCCAGCGGGTTGACCTTGATTCTGCCGGTGCCATCCTCGACCTCGAAGAAATCGAGCGCTGCGCGCGTACCGGACTGGAACCGTTTGCGTCCGGTAATCCAGCCATCGAAGCCCATCAACGCTTTTTGCAGCGGGAAGGTCTTGCGCAGGTTGCAGCACGCATCCGCATCACGCAGGCGCAACGCGCCATATGGATCCTCGCGTTGAATGTCCTCATCCTCGGCCCGAATGATGCGAACATTGATCAGGCCCAAACGCTCGCTGACCTCCTGCTGGTACTCAAGCGTTTCGGTGAACAGCATCTGAGTGTCAACAAACAGCACCGGCGTCGCCTTGTTCACAACCGCAGCCATATGCAGCAGCACGACGGATTCCGCGCCAAAGCTGGAGACCAAGGCAAGCTCGTCGATCTCCTCGATGGCGCCATGCATCACGTCATGCGCGCTGTGATGCCGGAACCGGGCGTTCAGCTCCTGAACCCGTTCGGTCAGTTCGCGTCTTTCCCGGCCCAGTTCCGTCTGGATCAGGTCAAGCGGCATTGGCACGCGCCTCGGGGTAGAGAGCAGCCTTGAACGGCGCCATGCCAACCCGGCGGTATGTATCGAGGAAGGTCTCCTCGGCGCTTTCCCTTTGTTCCAAATACGTTTCCACGATGCGCTCGACCGCTGGCACGATCTCGTCATAGGCAAAGCCCGGACCGGTGCGGTCACCGATGGCGGCCGTTTCGGTGCCGTCGCCACCCAGAGTGATCTGGTAGTTTTCGACGCCCGCGCGATCCAGGCCCAGGATGCCGATATGACCAACATGGTGGTGACCACATGCGTTGATGCAGCCCGAGATCTTGATCTTCAGGTGACCGATATCGTGCTCCAGCTTCAGCTCGTCAAAACGGGTCGCGATCTGCTGGGCAACCGGGATCGAACGAGCCGTGGCCAGCGCGCAGTAATCCATGCCGGGGCAAGCGATGATGTCGCTGATCAGGCCGATATTGGCGGTCGCCAATTCATGTTCCTTCAGCTTCGCATGGATCGCGGGCAGGTCCGACTTGTGGACATGCGGCAGGATCACGTTCTGCTCATGGCTGATACGCAGCTCGTCATAGGCGAACTTTTCAGCCAGATCGGCCATCACGCGCATCTGTTCCGCAGTCGCATCACCCGGTGTCTGGCCGTGTTTCTTGATCGAGATCGTGACGATTGCGTGGTCCGCGTTCTTGTGCGGTGCGATGTTGGTATCGACCCACGAGCGGAAGACCGGATCGTTGGTGTAGGCGCTTTCGAATGATGCAACCGAACCCTCACGGAAGGACGGAGGCGCAAAGTGGCCCTTGATCTCTTCCAGCAGGTTCATGTCGGCACCTTTGAACTGCGGGCGAACCTGCAGGAAGCGCTCGTTCACCTTGGCACGGATGGTGTCGATACCATTCTCGTGCACGGTGATCTTGATGCGCGCTTTGTACTTGTTGTCGCGGCGGCCGATCTGGTTCCACACGGACACAGTGGCTTCCAGATACGCCAGCAGGTCGTCAAAGGCGACGAATTCGGACAGTTCCTTGCCGATCATCGGTGTACGGCCCAGGCCGCCACCCACAATAACGCGGGCGCCCAGAACGCCGTCACGCTCGACCAGTTGCAGGCCGATGTCATGCGCCTTGATCACGGCGCGGTCATTTTCCGAGCCGGTGATGGCGATCTTGAACTTGCGCGGCATGAACTGGAATTCGGGATGGTCGGTCGACCACTGGCGCAGCAGTTCGGCATAGGGGCGCGGGTCGGCGACCTCATCCGCGGCAGCACCGGCGAAATGGTCGGCTGTCACGTTTCGGATGGTGTTGCCCGAGGTCTGGATGGCGTGCATGCCAACCTCAGCCAGCGCGTCCAGCATGTCTGGCACGTCGTTCAATTTCGGCCAGTTGTACTGGATGTTCTGGCGCGTGGTGAAGTGGCCATAGCCCTTGTCCCACTTCTCGGCCAACAAGGCCAGTTGGCGCATCTGCGCGCTGGACAGCGTGCCATAGGGGATGGCGACCCGCAACATGTAGGCGTGCAACTGCAGGTATAGACCATTCATCAGGCGCAGGGGTTTGAATTCATCCTCGGTCAGCGAGCCGTCAATACGGCGCTCGACCTGCGCGCGGAACTGCGCGTTACGTTCTGCCAAAAATGCTGTGTCGAACTCGGAGTAGCGATACATGATTAGCTGTCCTTAGTTGCAGCCCCGAACCTAGGGGCCTTGAAGGGGAGAAAGAGGGCCAGAGGTCAGGCCCGGGGCTGCGGGGAAGTTTCCTGTTTGCCGTGGGCATAGTTGGACGGACCAGTCCGGCGGAAGTCTTCCCGGAAATGCGTGGGCTCGGGGCCATTGTCGCCGGCGACAGCGTCGGCCAGATAGGCACCGACGATCTTGTTCGCCTGACGCTCGGCATCCAGCAAGCGAACCTGTGCGTGGGCTTCGTCGGTGATCAGCTCGGCCTCGGACAGCTCGCGCGACCAGCGATCGTCTTCGGTCAGGTAGATAACGTCGCCTTCCAACAGGTCGTTGGCTGTAACCACTTTGGGCGTAAATGCGCGGGCCATCAGGCGTGCTCCTTCTTCAACTCAATGACAACCGACCCCGGCGTGGGCTTTCTGTTCGCGGCATCGCAAAACAGACCGGTAGAGCCGAAATAGGCGAGGCAGTTTCGCGAACGTTTCAGAATGGGCGGCATCTGTTTGCACCGGGGTTGTTTGACTTAACCGGCAATATAGGAAATATTCCCGGTTCAGCGCTATATTGCGAAGCAAATAAGAACGCATGTTCTGATTGGCGGTAATTCGGGAACATCAGTTCCAAATTGAGGGAAATATTGGGATGACAGTGCGAATAGACGAAACAGATCGGAAAATTCTGGCCGAGCTGCAACGCGACGCCAGTCAATCCCTGGACGAAATAGCGGCGAGGGTTGGGAGTTCCAAGACACCGGTCTGGAATCGCATCCGCAAGCTCAAGGGTGCCGGAGTCATAGGACAGCAGACTGTTCTACTGGATGCCGAAGCGCTGGGATTCGAGGCGACATTCTTTGTACTGATCCGAACTTCGGAACACGAAGCGGAGTGGCAGCGAAAGTTTCTCAAAGCGTTGCGTGACCAACCGGAAGTGCAGGAAGCGCATAGGTTAGCAGGGGATATCGACTATATCCTGAAAGTTCGTGTGAAGAACGCGCGCGCCTACGATTCCTTCTATCAGACGCTGATCTCGGAAGTACGCGTACACAACGTGACCGCCTTGTTGTCGATGGAGGAGATCAAATCGACAACGATGTTGCCGCTGAACGCGCTGAAGGAAGGGTGAGCGCGGTTGATGGGGGCTTTGCCCCCGCCGCCCGTGACGGGCGGCTCCCCCAGGATATTTTTGGCCAGATGAACGTGGGATCCGGAATTATTGCGGCGACAGCGCATGAGCTCCGAAGCTTTTGGCGATCATTCGCAAGATTTTTTGGGCAGGTGTCAGGTTTTGACCATTAGTTTCGTTAAGCCGTGAAAGTGGTAGCTGTCTGCGTAGACCGGGTCGCCCGCCAGCCGCAGGTTCGGGCATCGTTCAAAAAGGATCGATAGCCCAATTCGCATTTCCAGGCGGGCGAGGGGGGCGCCGACGCAGAAATGTACACCTCCGCCAAAGCTTGAGTTTGTCACGATGTCCCGCCCCGGATCGAACGCGTTTGGGTTGTCCCAGACCGCGGGATCACGGTTCGCGGCGCCAAGCAGCAGCGCGATCTTGTCGCCTCGGGCAAAATGATGACCGAACAGGGTCATATCTTCGTAGGCGAAACGTTGGAACAAATGCAGAGGCGGGTCGTAGCGCAGTATTTCTTCGATTGTACTGTCGATGGCATCCGGCTTCAGAACATCACGTGAAGAGTGGGTCTCCAGCAGGGTTTTCACGCCATTGCCCAAGGAATGGACAGTCGCTTCGTGACCGGCATTCAGCAGCAATACGCAGGTTGAGATCAGCTCTTCTTTAGAAAGTTTTTCTCCGTCTTCCTCTGCCGCGATCAATCGCGTAATCAGGTCGTCGCGTGGGTCAGATCGGCGCTGCCGGATGTATTCTGTCAGGAACACGGTAAACGCCTGGGAGGCTTGTGCGGCCTCATCTTCGATCTGGCGGTTTCGGCCAGCCTGATACATTGCCACCATGGCGTGGGACCACCGTAACAAATCAGGCGCTTTTTCCTCTGGAACACCCAGCAAGCGGCAGATGGTGACGACCGGGATCGGCGTGCAATACGTTTCCAGCAGGTCGAAGGGTTCGTCGGGGAAATCGTCTATCAAGGCGTGGCACAGGCTTTCGATCGTGGGAGCAAGTGCCGAGATTGCGCGTGATGTGAACGCGCGTAGCACCAATGCGCGCAAGCGGGTGTGCCGGGGCGGTTCGGCTTCGAGCAGTGAATGCGCTTCGATGGCGAGCCAGGGCGCAAGGTGCTTCGGTTCGTCGGAACCCATTTCAACTGGGCGCTCGGTTCCAAATCGACGATCCCGAAAAATGTCCTGAACCGCCTTGTGGGATACGGCGGCGGGCATGCCGTAATCCTCCCAGAACACGAGATCCCCGGCCTTACGAGCGGTGTCATAAAACGGGTAGGGGTTTTGCACGAAATCAGGTTCGGTGGGGGATTGGAATAACGTCTTCATAGGCGGCAGACTTGCCATGAGGCGCGCTGAATGCAAGACCCTAGGTATGCAAAGAATTTGGGTCATTGTCGGTTTTCTGTTCGCGGTCGGTCTGCTGTCGGCTGCAGTCTGGACCTATGGGTATCGGCAAGCGTTGTCGCAGCTGAGCGAAAAGGCTGAGGCGGATCTGGAGCTTGCTTCGGACCGGCTTAGCTCGCAATTGCAGGTTTATCAGGAGCTGGCCGTGTTGATGGCCGAGCATCCTGATCTGGCGGGTCTGGGTGATCGGACCAACATATCTCGCGCACAAGCCCTGCTGTTGGAGGTTGCTGACAAGACCGCCGCGGTTGATGTTCTGTTTGCCGACCGGGATGGTCGTGTCCTTGCTGCGGCTCAGGGTGTCTTGAATGGCAATGTCTCGGATCACCCCGCCTTCAAGCGGGCTTTGCAGGGGTCTTTGGGCAGTTCCCACGGAGTTTTACCTACGGCCACAGACCAGAACTACACTTGGGTTCCACCGGGGACGGCAAACCGGATTTATTCATACGCCGCGCCGGCCTTTGGTCCGGATGGGCAGGTTATCGGTGCCCTCATGGTAATCGCCGATGTCGAAGACGTCGAAAGAACTTGGCGCGGCAGTACCGAGGCGGTTTTCTTTGTGGATCATTCAGGCCTTGTATTCATTTCCAACCGGTCGGATCTTTTGTTCTGGCAACGAGAGCCGGGGCAGATCGGTGTGTCGCCGCCGGGGGTGGATCTGGTTTTCTCATCCGTGCGTGTCGGCACGCACGAGTTGTGGCGTTTGGGATGGGGCCCATACCTGCCACGCACTGCTTTGCATCTGGCACGCGAGTTGCCAGTCATCGGCATGACCGGGGAAGTTCTGATGGATGTTGCCCCGGCGCGCCGCCTGGCTGCTTTGCAAGCTGCCGCAGTCGCTGCGATCTGTTTGGCGTTCGGGGCATTTCTGTTTCTGGCAACCGAGCGCCGGAGGACGTTGGCGGAGGCCAATGCCGTGCTAGAAAGCCGAGTACAACAACGCACGCGGGCCCTGACCGCTGCCAACACTGCTTTGCGGCGCGAAGTGGCCGAACGGGAAGAGGCGGAAGCGGCGCTGAAACAGGCTCAGGCCGATCTAGTTCAGGCTGGCAAGCTGAGCGCCCTGGGCCAGATGTCGGCAGGGATCAGTCACGAGTTGAATCAGCCGCTCATGGCGATTCAGCAATTTGCCGAAAACGGTGCAGCGTTTCTGGAAAGGGGAAAGGACGACAAAGCCGGTGAGAACCTTGGGCGAATTTCGGACATGGCGGCGCGCATGGCGCGGATCATCAAAAACCTGCGGGCATTTGCACGCAATGAAAGCGAACCCATGGGCAAGGTCGATCTGGTGCAGGTCATCAATACGGCTGTCGAACTGACCGAGGCGCGCCTGCGGGCCGATGGCGTTTCCTTGGATTGGAGGCCGTCCGGTGAACCGGTTTTCGCCTGGGGCGGCGAGGTGCGTCTGGTGCAGGTTTTCGTCAACCTGATCAACAACGCCGCTGATGCAATGAGCAATCAGGATGAACGTCATATTCAAATCGTGATCGAGACCGCCGAACGGTTGGCAGTTACTGTGCGGGACATCGGACCGGGTATCGAAGATCCCGAGAAACTGTTTGAACCCTTCTATTCGACAAAGGCCGTGGGTTCATCCGAGGGGATGGGCCTGGGCTTGTCGATTTCTTACGGTCTTGTGCAAAGTTTTGGTGGCAATATCCGTGGCGTCAACGCAGACAAAGGTGCGATCTTCACGGTCGAACTTGAGTATTTCAAAGAGGGCAAGGCCGCATGATCCGTAAGGTTTTATTGGTCGATGACGATGCCGCCGTGCGAGAGGCGCTGGCCCAGACTTTGGAACTGGCCGATTACGAACCGGTGACGGCAGGGTCTTTTGTCGCGGCCAAGGACCATATCCGCAAGGACTTTGCCGGTGTTGTCGTTTCGGATATCCGAATGCCGGGGCGCGATGGATTTCATCTTTTGTCCTATGCCCGCGACACCGATCCCGAACTGCCGGTTGTCCTATTGACCGGTGAGGGCGACATCCCGATGGCGGTTCAGGCCATGGGGCAGGGCGCATTCGACTTTCTGGAAAAACCCTGCGCGGCTGGCGATCTGCTGGCGGTGCTCGAACGTGCCTTTGAAGCACGTTCGCAAGTGCTGGAGCACCGTGCTCTGAAGCATGAAATGGAGAGAGGAGATCCGGCAGCGCGCATGCTTTTTGGTCGTTCGCAACAGGCCGAAGCGCTACGGGAACGGGTTCGGGCGGTGGCTCCGACGCGGGCCGAAGTCCTGGTCACGGGACCTGCCGGCAGCGGCATTTCGAAAGTTGCCGAGGTGGTGCATCTGATGTCGCCTGGCGGGCAGGGTCCGTTTGTCAAACGTACCGCGTCCGGGCTGACACCTGACGATCTGATACAGGGGTGCGAGGATGCAACGGGTGGGTCCCTGTTCCTCGATGAGGTATCGGCATTGTCCGATGCCACCCAGTACGCTGCATTGGAAGTGATCGAGAAGGGAAGCGGTGCGCGTATTATTGCTGGCACGACAGCCGATCTTTCAGATCTTTCCGCTGGCGGAAAATTCAATGCCGATCTGTTTTACCGGCTGGATGTCATGCGTGTGCGGATACCGGCTCTGTCCGAGCGGCCTGAGGATATTCCCGTGATCTTCCGTCACTATGTTGCGCAGGCGGCAGAGCAGGCAGGAATCGTCGAGCCGGAAATCACATCAGACCATTTGGCCTCGCTCATGGCGCAGGACTGGCCGGGGAATGCGCGGTCATTGATGTCCGCGGCCATGCGATTTGTTTTGGGGATGCCCGAAGAGGTGGCGAAGGCGGCCGATCTGGGGCTGAACGAACAGATGGCACGCGTGGAGCGGTCACTGTTGATCGCTGCCTTGGGACGGCACAATGGCAAGGCCTCTGATGCGGCCAAGGCCCTGAAATTGCCGCGCAAAACATTCTATGACAAACTTTCGCGCTATCAGATACGTCCGGAGGACTATCGCAGATAGCGCGCTCCCGCCGGCATTGACTGCATTGCATGCAGCTCGTGCCGTTGGGCCGGGCAGCCCGCGAACGCGGGCTGCGGTCGGTGCCGGATGCGAGGCAGGTGTGATTCGATTAAGCGAATCATGACTGTGCGGTTTTCCGCACAACTGACGAAAGTGGTGTGCGGATTTTCGCACGCGCTAGGATCGGATTCGCGGTCGGTTCACAGTCTAAACCTGTAAGGTATTGATAACAATCTGTAAAAAACTGGCGATGCAATACTTAAACAAATCGTTGAGAGCCAATCCCTGATTCGCTTCACTTTGCACAATGATCGCTGACGAGGCGTTCAGCAGAGATTTCACAGAAGTCTGGGAGGAAAAGACATATGAAATTCCTGACAACAGCCGCCACTGCGCTTGCCCTGTCTGTCACCGCCACCGCTGGGTTCGCCGCCTGCGAAGAAGGTGAGATTGTGGTGAAGTTCGCACATGTGACCAACACCGATAAACATCCCAAGGGCATTGCTGCATCATTGCTTGAACAGCGCGTCAATGACGAGATGCAGGGCGTGATGTGCATGGAGGTCTATCCGAACTCCACGCTTTATAACGACGACAAGGTGCTCGAAGCGATGCTGCAGGGTGACGTGCAGCTGGCCGCACCTTCGCTTTCCAAATTCGAGAAATTCACCAAGCAGTTCCGCCTGTTCGACCTGCCGTTCATGTTCAAGAACATCGACGCAGTCGACGCCTTCCAGGCCTCGGCCGAAGGTCAGGCGATGAAGGACAGCATGCAGCGCCGTGGCCTGCAGGGGCTGGCCTTCTGGCACAACGGTATGAAGCAGATGTCGGCGAACAAGCCGCTGGTTGATCCGTCGGATGCCGATGGTCTGAAATTCCGCGTGCAGTCCTCGGACGTGCTGGTCGCGCAGATGGAAGCCATTGGCGGCAGCCCGCAGAAGATGGCCTTTTCGGAAGTTTACGGCGCGCTGCAACAAGGCGTTGTGGACGGACAGGAAAACACCTGGTCGAACATCTACGGCAAGAAGTTCTTTGAGGTGCAGGACGGCATCACCGAGACCAACCACGGTATCATCGACTATCTGGTTGTGACCTCGGTTGATTGGCTGGACAGCCTGGATCCGGAAGTGCGCGATCAATTCTTGACGATTCTCGCCGAAGTCACCGAGACGCGTAACAAGGAAGCCTTTGCCGTGAACGAAGCGGCCAAAGCCTCGATCACCGATGCCGGTGGCATCATCCGCGAGTTGAACCCCGAGCAGCGTCAGGCTTGGGTCGATGCCATGAAACCGGTCTGGGACAAGTTCGCCGGTGATGTGGGGCAGGACAAGATCGACGCCGCACAGGCCATTAACGCCGGATTCTGATCCGGGCACAGGCCGCGCGTCCGGGGACTGGGGAGTTTGGGACGCGCAGGCCAGGGCGGGCCACGATTTGGCCCGCCGGTTTTACTCTCATCAAATAACAATGCGGGGACAGAGAGATGTCTGGTGCGAAATCCGGCCAGGGCGGGCTGGTCGACCATATCGAAGAGACGATGATCGCGCTTCTGTTGGGGTTGATGACGGTTGTCACCTTCGCCAACGTGATCGCGCGGTTTGTGTTTAATTCCAACATCCTGTGGGCACTTGAACTGACGGTATTCACGTTTGGCTGGTTGGTTCTGTTGGGGGCATCCTATGCGGTCAAAAAACATGCTCATCTGGGGGTCGACGCGATCCTGAACATGCTGGCCCCGGCACCGCGCCGGATATTGGCGCTGATCTCGGTAGCCTGTTGTCTGGTGTTTTCGCTGCTGTTGCTGAAAGGGTCCTACGACTATTGGGCTGTCTTCGCCGACTTGCCGCCGACGTCGGGCCGTTGGTTCCCGACCGGGTTCGATGCCGGTGCACGCAGCCAAAGTTTCTATGAGGTCGACGATATCCCAATGGTCGCACCGCTGCGCTTTCTGGAAAACCTGATCAACTACGGCGAGGGCTACGAGAAATTGCCCAAAGTGGTGCCCTATCTGGTTCTGCCGGTGTCGATGCTGCTGCTGGTGATCCGTTTTGCTCAGGTCGGGGTGCAGATCTGGCGCGGTGAAACCGACCGGCTTGTCGCCAGCCACGAAGTCGAGGACGAGATCGAAGAGGTCCGGGCTCAGCAAGGAGAGCATGACTGATGGACGTAGTACTTCTTTTCTCGATGGTCATCGGCCTGCTTCTGATCGGAGTTCCGATTGCGGTTTCGCTGGGCCTAAGTTCGACCTTGTTCCTGCTGATCTATTCCGACAGTTCGCTGGCCTCGGTCGCGGGCACATTGTTCGAGGCGTTCGAGGGGCATTTTACTCTGTTGGCGATCCCGTTTTTCATTCTGGCGTCGTCCTTCATGACAACGGGCGGTGTCGCACGGCGGATCATCCGGTTCTCGATTGCTTGCGTTGGGCATTTGCCCGGCGGTCTGGCAATTGCGGGCGTGTTTGCCTGTATGCTGTTTGCAGCTCTGTCCGGATCGTCCCCGGCCACCGTGGTTGCCATCGGTTCCATCGTCATCGCCGGGATGCGTCAAGTCGGGTATTCCAAGGAATTCGCCGCCGGTGTGATCTGTAACGCCGGTACGCTCGGCATCCTGATCCCGCCGTCGATCGTGATGGTGGTCTACGCGGCGGCTGTCGAGGTATCCGTCGGGCGCATGTTCCTGGCAGGCGTCATTCCGGGCCTGTTGGCCGGTCTGATGCTGATGGTCACGATCTATGTGATGGCCAAGGTCAAGGACCTGCCCAAAGGCGACTGGAAGGGCTGGGCCGAAATATTCACATCGGCGCGCGAGGCCGGCTGGGGCCTTTTCCTGATCGTGATCATTCTGGGTGGCATTTATGGCGGTATCTTTACACCAACCGAAGCCGCCGCTGTGGCCGCTGTCTACGCGTTCCTCATTGCCAGCTTTGTCTACAAGGACATGGGGCCTCTCAGCACCGAAGAAGGCACGCCGAACCTGCCCCTGCTGAAAAAGCCATACGCGCTGGTGACGGCGTTCTTCCACCCGGATACCAAGCATACGCTGTTCGAGGCCGGCAAGCTGACAGTGACATTGTTGTTCGTCATCGCCAACGCGCTGATCCTGAAACACGTGCTGACGGACGAGCAGGTGCCTCAACACATCGCCAGCGCCATGCTGTCCGCAGGTCTTGGTCCGGTGACCTTCCTGATCGTGGTCAACGTGATCCTTCTGATCGGTGGACAGTTCATGGAGCCCTCGGGCTTGCTGGTCATTGTTGCACCGCTGGTGTTCCCGATTGCGATCGAACTGGGTATCGACCCGATCCATTTGGGGATCATCATGGTGGTGAACATGGAGATCGGTATGATCACGCCGCCGGTCGGGCTGAACCTGTTCGTGACCTCAGGTGTAGCCGGGATGCCGATGATGAGCGTGGTGAAGGCGGCATTGCCGTTTCTTGCAGTCCTGTTTGTCTTCCTGATCATGGTAACTTACATCCCATGGATTTCGACCTTCCTGCCCAATACTTTCATGGGGCCGGAGATCGTGACCAACTAGGCATTGTCAAAGTGTCGAAAGCCGGGCGGTGTTGTCCGCCCGGTTTTTTCTGCCTACCCCTCTTGAAACGGGATGCCGAGTTCCCAGATGAGGTGTGAGGACGACCTCTCCGTACTGGATCATCATTCGGGACGACCCGAACAGGATACGAGGTCACCTCATGGCATGGATCATGCTACTTGTTGCCGGAATACTTGAAGTTGTCTGGGCGGGTGCGATGAAGCAATCCGTCGGCTTCACGCGTTTTTGGCCCACTGCGATCATGGGAATATCGATGATCGGCTCGTTCGGATTGCTTGCCTTGGCGATGAAGGATCTGCCGCTGAGCACTGCCTACACAATCTGGGTTGGAATCGGTGCAGTCGGCGCCTTCGTGGTCGGCGTTACGATGATGGGCGAGGCACTGACTGCCACCCGCATATTGGCGGCGCTTCTGATAACGGCCGGGATCGTCACCATGAAATTGGCCTAAAGCGCCGCGCCGCACGCCAGCCTGACGTTGACGCCTTATCGGGCAATCGTCAGGCTGGCGGCAGAAAACTATCCAACAAAGGGCATCCCGAAATGTTGAGTGACACAGACGCGCGCCTGTTGCGCATTGCCTATGATGAGGCCAAGGCAGGCTTTGACGAGGGTGGTTGCCCTATCGGATCGGTGTTGGCCCGGAATGGCGAAGTGGTTGCGCAAGGCCGAAATCAACGCGTGCAGCAAGGCGATCCGATTGCGCATGGTGAAATGGATGCATTGCGCAGGGCAGGGCGGCAAAAGACATATCGGGATACGGTGCTTTATACTTCTCTGTCACCCTGCATGATGTGCGCGGGAACGATCGTTCAGTTCGGCATCCCACGCGTTGTCATCGGCGACACTCGGAATTTTGGCGGTAACGAAGAGTTTCTGCGCCAGCGCGGGGTTGAGGTCATACTGGCGGAAGACCCCGACTGCATTGCGCTGATGCAGCGGTTCATTGCGGAAAAGCCCGAATTGTGGGCCGAAGATATCGCGGAATGAAGGCGACTGTCATGCGCCTTCCAGCGCGTTGACGATGCCCGAGAAGTCCTTCGCCTTCAGACTTGCCCCACCTACCAGCGCGCCATCCACATTCGAAACGCCAAAGATTTCGGCTGCATTATCCGGCTTGACCGAGCCGCCATACAGAAGGCGAACCGAACGGCCCACGCCTTCACCAAAGCGGCGTTCCAGGCGCGTGCGGATGAAGTCGTGAACCTCGCCGATTTGTTCCAGTGTCGGAACCTTACCGGTTCCGATGGCCCAGATCGGCTCGTAGGCAACGACAAGGTTTTCTCCTGTCGATTGATCCGGGATCGAACCTGACAACTGCCCACCGATGATATCGAGCGTATTTGCCGCTTCGCGTTGTTCCAGACTTTCGCCAACGCAGATAATGGCTGTAAGACCAGCGTCCATCGCTGCACGGGCCTTGGCACGAACGTCCTCGTTCGTTTCGGCGTGATCTTCGCGCCGTTCCGAGTGGCCGAGAACAACCGCAGTCGCGCCCGCATCCATCAGCATTTCGGCGCTCAGATCACCGGTATGGGCCCCCGACACCGCCGAATGGCAGTTCTGCCCACCTACTGTGACGCCTGAACCGTTTGCCGCCTGAGCCGCGCGATGCAACAGTGTTGCCGGTGGGCAAATCAATACGTCGATTGATGGATCGGGATACATGTCGGCAAGGGCCGTGATTTCCGTTAGTGAGGCCCCGGTTCCGTTCATTTTCCAGTTTCCAGCCGCCATTTTGCGCCGCATCTGGTATCCCTCTCTGCCTGAAGTGTTTTCAACCCGATACCATCGTCAGTCACGCCTGACAATTCCGGTTGCCCGGGCGCAATGCCTCACCGGTTTCAGAAGGCAGATAAAGGATCGGAAATGGGGGTTATCGCTGCACCGACAGCGTCTCGTCAAACTTGATGGACTCACCGCATCCGCAGGCGTCGACCACGTTGGGGTTGCGGAATTTAAAGCCTGACTCAAGCAGGGACACTTCGTAGTCGATTTCGGTGCCGAACAGAAACATCTGCGCCATGGGTGCGATCATTACGCGCGCGCCATCCTGTTCAACGACCTCGTCGTTGGGATCAGCCTCGTCGACATAGTCCATGGTGTATTCCATACCGGCGCAACCGCCTTTCTTGACGCCGATGCGCAGGCCGGCATGGCCGCCCGAAGTCATCAGGCGCACAATCTGCTCTGCAGCCTTGGGCGTCATGGTTACGGCTTGTTTGCCGGGGATACCAAACATGGTGTGCTCCGTTCTCGCGTCTTGCCTCTAATTTAAGCCCGAGAGGCGTCAGGCTCAAGGGATTGCGGGTATTGCTTTTTCGATTGGCTCCAAGCCTCGCTTATTTGGGCGGCGGGTTCCGGGTTGCCACAAGACCATTGGTGCCCTTAGCGTGTCAGGCATGGCAGTCAGCCAAGGTAATGTATTTCAAGAAAGGCGGTATTACATGGCTATCCAATCACTCAGAAAGCCCTCGCGGCGCATGGTGTCAGGTCTGACCTGCATTTTTCTGGGCGCGTTCGCACATACCGCATTGGCCGAAACCGAGCGGCATCCGGTCAATTGTTCCACCGCCGAAGGCGATCTTCGCGCAATTGCTGCCGAAAAGAAACATGCCCAGACGCAGCAGGCAGAAAGTGTATTTGCCGTTACGCCCGCCGGAGCGCTGCTGGGCCTTGTGACGGGGACGGAAAACAAGCGCCTTGAGATGCTGTCAGGGGATTACATCAAGCAGCTGGATGACCGAGCGGCCGAGATCAAGTCAACCTGCGGTGTGAAATAACCGTTGAAAGGAAAAGGACCGCTCTCGGGCAAGAGCGGTCCAAGATTTGGGCCAGAGTTTGGGGACGGGAAACAGGAATTCGGCCCAGTTGCCCGACGCATAAGCTGTGGTGCGAAATGTGCTTGGCGTCTACGCGCCGAATGTTTCCCGCATCTTTGTGACGATTGCCCAACGAAACGGTAACAGGCAAATTACCGTTTCATGACAAAAGCTTGTTTTCTGTGGATAAACCCAGATTACATGAAGCCGAGTTCCAAGCGGGCCTCATCCGACATCATTTCCATGCCCCAAGGGGGCTCCCATGTCAGTTCGACGTCCACTTCTTTGACACCTGCGACCGGTTCGATCGCTTCGACGATCCAACCCGGCATGTCTCCGGCCACGGGGCAACCGGGGGCGGTCAGCGTCATGATGACTTTGACGGCGTTCTCATTGTTGATGTCAATCGTGTAAATCAGGCCAAGATCATAGATATTGACAGGGATTTCAGGGTCAAAAACCGTCCTGCAGGCTTCCACTACGGGTTCGTAGAGGGGATGCTCGATGGTTGAAGGCGCAATCAGCGGGCTGCCTTCAAACTGTTCGCTGGGGTGGGTCATTGATGCCTCGGGTCTGTTACCTGACGAATTATATAGGGAAAGTACGTGGCAGCGTCCAGAGGTGCAGTGGCGCCCGTATTGGGCGCCGACGCAGATTACTCATTTATGTCGTGATTAAAGGTCTTTACTTGTCCTTGGGGCAGGGCAAACATCCGGCGCAGTATCAACCACGCAACCAAAGACAGAACCGCGAAGATCAGCAACAGGACCGGAAGGCTGGGCGTGAGGCCAGGGATCAGAAGAAGGATCCCCGTGATCGCGGCCCCAATCGCAAAGCCCAAAAAGATGAAACCGGGCAGCGCGACCTCGACAATGGCAAGTACCAGAGCGCCGGCCAGCCAGATCCACCAGGTCAACCAGAAGGGATCAGCCATCACTTGCCTCCTTTCAGCATGTTGAAGGCGTTGCCAAAGGCCTCAAGCGCGTTGGCGGGGACAACAATAGTCTGCGAGCCAGTCCCGTTGCCAAGCGCATTCAGCGCTTCGACCTGTTTCAACGCGACCTGATATTGCGCCGCCTCGATACCGTTGTCCTGAATGGCCTTGGCGACGACACCTGTAGCATAGGCTTCGGCCTCGGCCTGAATGCGGCGTGCCTTCGCGGTCTGCTCGGCCGCGTAAAGTTCGGCATCAGCCTGCAGTTCGACTGCGCGTTTCTGACCCTCGGCCTCGGTGACCTGGGCCCGGCGGGCGCGCTCTGCGTTCAGCTGTTGCAGCATGGCGTCGCGGGTGGCCTGGTCCAGGTTCACGTCAAGAATCTCGGCACGGGTCACTTCGATCCCCCAATCGTCCACAGCGGTTTCGACGCTTTCCTGAATGCGCGTGATCAGCTGGGCGCGGTTGGACTGAACCTCATCCAGGTCCATCTTGCCGATCTCTGCCCGCACGATACCAGCTACCGTTGTAGCGATCGCACCGTCGACGTCACGGATACGATACACCGTCTTTTCCGGTTCCAGAATACGGTAAAACACCGAGGTGTCGATCTGTACCAGCACGTTGTCCTTGGTGATCGCGTCCTGCGTTGCATTCGGCAATTGGCGTTCAAGTATGGATATCTTGTGGCGCGCAACATCCAGAAATGGAACGATAAAGTTGATTCCCGGACCAAGCACCGAGTGCAGGCGCCCGAACCGCTCGACCACGTATTTTTCGGACTGTGGAACAATCTTGATGCCCTTCAGGATGACGAGCACGATAAAGGCCGCAGCCAACAGGTAAATAATGTTCGACGTGAGCAGTCCGATAATCTGGTCTTCGGTCATGTCTGTCCTCATTTATTGTGTACATTGGTATACATTTGGGGATTGAGTCGCCCGTTTTCAACTCTGGTATGGATTGAGCGGGCCCTGTTACAAAACGGTGAAAGTGATAATTAAAGCCAGAAATTCTATCCTGTGGCTGCTTTGCATCCCGAGATGATTGCGCTATCGGGGGCGGATGAAGCTGATAATTGACACTGACCCCGGCATCGACGACGCGATGGCGATTGCCTATGCCGCAGCCGCGCCCGAAATCGACCTGATTGGTCTGACGACCGTATTTGGCAATACTCACGTTCACCAGTCCAGCCGTAATGCGCGGTTTTTGCTGGATAAATTGGGGATTTCCATTCCAGTTGCACAAGGCGCGGCGTTCCCATTGGGTGCCGACCGCCACGCGCCTTCCGAGCATGTACATGGGCCCGAAGGCTTTGGCGATCTGACCGAGATTCCTCAAATCGGCGAGAACCACCCCCTGTCCGCCGCCGAGTTTCTGGTTGAAATGGCAAGAATGCACCGCGGGGAGCTGGTCGTTTGCGCAGTCGGGCCATTGACCAACATTGCGGATGCAATGCGTCTGGACGCTGAATTCGCTCAGAATCTGAAGAATCTGGTGATTATGGGTGGGGCCGTGTTCTGCCCTGGAAATATCACCGAACACGCTGAGGCGAATATCTATCACGATGCCGAGGCGGCTGATGAGGTCCTTGCAGCCCAGGCTCGGACCGTTCTGGTTGGCTTGGATGTTACATTAAAAACCCTCTATGAGCCGGCAGATTTTGAAGTCTTGGCGGAACGCTCGGCAGATATGGGTGGGTTCCTGCGAGACATTTCCCGATTCTACCTGAAGTTCTACAAGGATGTCGGCGGCCTCGAAGGGTGCGGGCTGCACGATTCAACGGCTGTGATTGCCTGCACTCACGCGACAATGTTCGAGATGGTGGAAACCGGATTGCGTGTGACGACAGATGGCCCCGCGCTTGGGGCGACCCGAACTGATCCGTCACGCCCACCGGTTTTGGTGTGTCGCGATGTCGATGGGGCAGGGGTTGTGAGCCTGTTTACCGAGCGGGTTTCCTCGCTGCCCTGACGGGTTGCAATGCCGAGGCAGATCGGGCAAATCCTGCCCGGTTCCGCGACCCCTGAGGCATCAAGATGACCGACCGTTTCTCCTTTGATCTGAAAGCCACCGACGGCAAGGCCCGCACTGGCGTTATTCACACGCCGCGCGGCGAGGTACGCACTCCTGCCTTCATGCCAGTCGGCACGGCGGCGACGGTCAAAGCCATGATGCCCGAAAGCGTGCGCGCGACCGGGGCGGACATCCTGTTGGGCAATACCTATCACCTGATGTTGCGCCCCACGGCAGAGCGGATCGATCGCCTCGGCGGGCTTCACAAGTTTATGAATTGGGAGCGCCCTATTCTGACCGACTCCGGCGGTTTTCAGGTCATGTCACTGGCGGGTCTGCGCAAACTGACGGAAAAAGGCGTAACGTTCAAATCTCACATCGACGGGTCCAAGCACGAGCTGACGCCGGAGCGGTCGATGGAGATCCAGCGCTTGTTAGGGTCGGACATTGTGATGTGCTTTGACGAATGCCCGGCGTTGCCGGCAGACCGTGACCGAATTGCCGAGTCGATGCGCCTGTCGATGCGTTGGGCCGACCGGTCCCGCGAAGCGTTCGGCGACCGGCCCGGCCACGCGCTGTTTGGCATCATGCAAGGCGGTCTGGAACAGGACCTGCGCGAGGAAAGCGCCGAAGCCCTGAAGAACATCGGCTTTGAAGGCTACGCTGTTGGCGGTCTTGCGGTGGGAGAAGGGCAGGAGGCGATGTTCTCCTGCCTCGACTATGCCCCGGACTTTTTGCCGGAGGACAAACCGCGCTATCTTATGGGGGTAGGCAAACCGGATGATATTGTTGGCGCTGTTGCACGCGGGATCGACATGATGGATTGCGTTTTGCCGTCGCGTTCGGGGCGCACAGGGCAGGTTTTCACTCGGTTTGGTGTGGTCAACATCAAGAACGCCCGCCACGCCGACGACCCGCGCCCACTGGATGAGGCGTGTAGCTGCCCGGCCTGCTCGCACTACTCCCGCGCCTATCTGCATCATGTGTTTCGTGCAAACGAAATGATCTCGGGCATGCTGCTGACCTGGCACAACCTGCACTATTTCCAGGAAATCATGCAGGGCATGCGCGATGCGATCGCCGCAGGTACTTTCGAGGCGTGGCAAGCCGGCTTTCATGCGCGGCGTGCGCAGGGAGACATTGAGCCTCTTTGACAAGCGGTAATACGAATTTCCGCAGATATGTACCTTAGCGCCTTGCAGTCGGCTGAACCTCGGGTCATTCTTGAAAGTGTAATCGGCGGCAAGGTTGAAAATCGGCAAAAACGCCCCACCTGTACCGTCCAAGACAGGAGATGGCCAAAGGTTGCCTGAATCAGGGACCAGCGCCATCTTGCCAACAATAAGGATAGAGCATGCAAGAGCCTCTGAATTCCTCATACCCCGTCCTGCCGCTGCGCGATATCGTGGTTTTTCCGCATATGATCGTGCCGCTGTTCGTGGGCCGTGACAAATCGGTCCGCGCGCTGGAAGAGGTGATGCAGGATGACAAGCAAATTCTGTTGTCCAGTCAGATCGACCCCAGCGTCGACGACCCGGAAATCGACGGTATCTATCGAACCGGCGTTCTGGCCAATGTGCTGCAGTTGCTGAAATTGCCCGATGGCACCGTCAAGGTGCTGGTCGAAGGGCAGGCACGGGTCAAGATCACGGAATTTCTTGAAAACGAAGAGTTTTTCGAAGCTCGGGCAGAATACCTGACCGAGATCCCCGGCGATGTCACAACGACCGAGGCGTTGCTGCGTACTGTCGCGGATGAATTCGAGCGTTACGCGAAAGTGCGCAAGAACATCCCGGAAGAGGCTCTGACCGCCGTTGGTGAGACTGCCGAGCCTGCCAAGCTTGCGGACCTTGTGTCTGGTCATCTGGGCATTGAGGTCGAGCAAAAGCAGGAACTGCTGGAAACCCTCAGTGTCAGCGAGCGGCTTGAAAAGGTCTATGGCCTGATGCAGGGCGAAATGTCGGTTCTGCAGGTCGAGAAAAAGATCAAGACACGCGTCAAATCCCAGATGGAGAAGACGCAGCGCGAATACTATCTGAATGAGCAGATGAAGGCCATTCAGAAGGAACTTGGCGACGGCGAGGACGGCAGCAACGAAGTGGCCGAACTGGAAGCCAAGATCGCCGAGACCAAGCTGTCGAAAGAGGCGCGCGAAAAGGCGGAAGGCGAGCTGAAGAAGCTCAAGAACATGTCGCCGATGTCGGCCGAAGCCACCGTGGTGCGCAACTATCTGGACTGGATCCTGTCGCTTCCGTGGGGCACGAAATCCCGCGTTAAGAAGGACCTGGGCCGTGCGCAGGAAATATTGGACGACGATCACTATGGACTTGAAAAGGTCAAGGAACGGATCGTCGAATATCTGGCGGTTCAGCAGCGTTCGAAAAAGCTGAAAGGCCCGATCCTGTGCCTTGTGGGCCCTCCGGGTGTGGGTAAAACCTCGCTGGGTAAGTCGGTTGCCAAAGCCACGGGGCGCGAGTTCATCCGCATCTCGCTGGGTGGCGTTCGTGACGAATCCGAGATTCGCGGCCACCGCCGGACCTATATCGGTTCGATGCCCGGTAAGATCATCCAGGCGTTGAAGAAGGCGAAAACCACGAACCCGCTCATCTTGCTCGACGAGATCGACAAGATGGGGCAGGACTTCCGTGGTGACCCGGCCTCGGCAATGCTCGAGGTGTTGGACCCGGAACAGAACAACACGTTCATGGATCACTATCTAGAAGTCGAATACGACCTGTCGAACGTGATGTTCCTGACCACGTCCAACAGCTATAACATGCCTGGGCCTCTGCTCGACCGGATGGAGATCATCCCTCTGGCCGGTTACACCGAAGATGAAAAGCGCGAGATAGCCAAGCAGCATCTTATCGGCAAACAGATCAAGAACCACGGGCTGAAAACCAAGGAGTTTGAGCTGACGGATGAGGCGCTGCAAAAGATCATCCGCACTTATACCCGCGAAGCAGGTGTGCGGAACCTCGAGCGTGAAATCGCCAAGGTTGCCCGGAAATCGCTGACCAAGATCATCAAGAAAGAGGCGGAAACCGTGACGGTGACGCCTGAAAACCTTGATGAGTTCCTGGGCGTGCCGAAATTCCGTTACGGATTGGCTGAACAGGATGATCAGGTCGGTGTTGTCACCGGTCTGGCCTGGACCTCGGTTGGGGGCGACTTGCTGCATATTGAGGCGCTGAAACTGCCCGGAAAGGGGCGGATGAAGACCACCGGCAAGCTGGGTGACGTGATGAAGGAATCCATCGATGCGGCTTCGTCTTACGTGCGGTCTATCTCACCGCAGATTGGTGTGAAGCCTCCGCAGTTCGACAAGCTGGATATCCACGTGCATGTCCCCGATGGCGCCACGCCGAAGGACGGTCCGTCGGCGGGTCTGGCCATGGTCACATCGATTGTGTCTGTGCTGACGGGTATTCCGGTTCGCAAGGATATCGCGATGACCGGCGAAGTCTCTCTGCGTGGCAACGCGATGCCGATTGGTGGCCTTAAGGAGAAACTTTTGGCCGCGCTGCGCGGCGGGATCAAAACAGTTCTGATCCCCGAAGAGAACGAAAAGGATCTGGCGGATATTCCTGACAACGTGAAAGACGGTTTGGACATCATTCCAGTCAAGCACGTTTCGGAAGTTCTTGAACAAGCCCTGATCCACAAGCCCGAACCGGTTGAATGGGATGAAGCTGCGGAAGAGGCTGCGGCAGCTGCCGCAAAGTCCAGCGACGGCGCAGGCCAGTCCGCGACAGCGCACTAAGGCATCTTATTGCGAATAGAAAGGCGAGGGTTTTACCTCGCCTTTTTTACAGTCCGATAATGGGTTTCGCCGGATCCAATACCTCTTCCTCTTCGATGTATTTTTGGAACTTTTTGTCGGCAAGTGCGGACCGAATGGCTAGTGCAAAAATCACCGCGGAAAAGAGGATGCAAAGTACGATATCCCATCCGAACGGAATCTGTTTTAACGCGCCTTCGCCAAACTGACCGAGATACGAGATCAGGCCAATTCCGCCGAAATACGGCATCAGCCACAGTGCTTCGGTCACGTCCATATCGTCAAGGCGGCCGTGAAACCGGATCAGCAGCAACGCCATCCCGACAAGTAACGCGATACCAAGCCGCCACACCGTGTCCCAGCCGCTCCAATACACGACGAGTGTTGCGATGGCGAACGCGGACACTCCGACCAATTTGACGGCAGGCACGCGGATTGAACGTGGGCGGTCGGGTAAAAGGTCGCGCAAGCAGACCACCGCAATTGGTCCAACCGCAAAGGAAAGGACGATTGCAGCGCCATTGAGGGCAATGACAGTGGTGAATGGAACGGTAAGCAGGAACAGGATTCCAATCAGAAAATTCAACGCCAATGCCCAGAGCGGTACGCCGAATGACGACAGCATCTGAAGACGACGCGGCAGAAATCCGTTCTGAGACAGCGCCAGTGCGATACGGGCATTTGAGCCGGTAGCAACCAATCCATTGCCGAAGGGGCCAATGACAGAACCCACATTTAGCAAACTGAGAAACCACAGGATTCCGACTGACATGATGATGCCGTCGAGTGGACCTTGCCCGCCAAAACTCAAATTGGCCCACCCGTTGCTGATCAATTTTGGATCAAGGGCGCCGATGAAGGCAACCTGAAGGCCCAGGTAAATGGCGGCGCACAGGATTATGGAAAGGACCAAGGCCGCAGGGATTGCGAACTTTGGATTCCGAACCTCGCCGGCCATGTCGACCACGTGGCGAAAGCCTATGAAGGAAAAGATGACCCCTCCGGTGGAAACGGCGGCCATGATGCCTTGCAGCCCGTAAGGCGCAAACCCGTCTGGTTGAACAAAGTTCTGCGCGTCAAAACGGCTTGCGATCAGTAGAACGGACAGGATGACAGGTATGGCGATTTTGGCCCAGGTCAGGACCGAATTTACCTGAGCAAAGAACTTTACGCCCAAGGCATTAACGGCGACGAAGACCAACATAAAAAACAACGCGACGGCAGTACCGGCCCCGGTCAGATCGCCAGTGTTAGCCGCATGCAGCCAGGGCGCGTAGGGTGCGAGGTATTTCAGCATGGCCTCGACCTCGATCGGGGCCGTTGTGTTGTATCCGATCCAAGCGGTCCAACCCATTGCCATGGCAACGATGTTCCCATGAGAAAACTGAGGTACGCGGGCAATCCCGCCCGGAATCGGCAACATGGCAGAGATTTCGGCGAAAGTGATCGCCAGAATGAACATTGCGACTGCGCCGATGATCCAGGAAACTGTCGCCGCAGGACCGGCATGCTGTACTGCCAACAGTGGCCCGAACAACCAGCCCGATCCAATTATGCCGCCGACGGAAATGAACGTAAGGCCGACCAGGCCAATATCCCGTTTCAATTTGGCCATGCGCAACCCCGTCCACCAGCGCCGGTTGATCACACGGCTGATGCCGGAACGATACGCGGCAGTATTGCTGGCTGGCAAGCCCTGTAAATTCAAGCCTTTAGCACGCGCCGGTCTACATTTGTGGGAATGGTGGGTGATAAGAGATTTGAACTCCTGACATCTTCGATGTGAACGAAGCGCTCTACCACTGAGCTAATCACCCGTAGCGACGGCTCTTACAGCGCTTTTCCACCGTCGACAAGTGGGGGGCCGCAATAATTGAAAGGCAGTTGGCGAGGGCGACGAAATTATTCAGCCGGAAACAAAAACCGGTACTGTTCGAAAAAACTTCAAAACGCCGCTTGACGCTGCCCGACCGTAGCCATAATACACCCCAACGTTCAGCAACGAACGGGCAGCGGGCGGTTGTAGCTCAGTTGGTTAGAGTACCGGCCTGTCACGCCGGGGGTCGCGGGTTCGAGCCCCGTCAACCGCGCCATCGCTGTCAGCCTTTGATCCGGGTCAATGGATCGCACATAGACCCTAATGCGCGGTTGTAGCTCAGTTGGTTAGAGTACCGGCCTGTCACGCCGGGGGTCGCGGGTTCGAGCCCCGTCAACCGCGCCATTTCCCTTCACGACGATTGCAAAGCATGGCACAGACAATCATCGCCTGGTCGATGTTTTTGGAATCGTTTGCCATCGTAAAGCCGAAAAACTTAGTAGTCCCGAGGTGACATGTGGCCAGTTTGAATCGCGTGGTAATCGCCCGTCACAGCCGCCGGTGGATTCGCGAGCTTCAGCCCGACACGCTGGATGTGGCCGAGATTTCAGGCAGTTGGGGCAAGCAGTTCGGTTTTCGCAGCTACAGCTCATTCTGGCACGCGTAGCATGACATATGCAGTGGGCCGGTTCTGGACGAGCAGGGACAGGTTCGACAGTTCGACCTGATCCTTGCCAATCAGGTCTGGGAACATCTTGACCGGCCATTCGAGGCCACGCTCAACTTTCTCGAAATGCTTTGGTCTGGTGGGTATTTCTGGCTGGCGGTCCCGTTTTTCGTCCCGTTTCATGCGGCGCCAAATGGTTTTTCACGCTGGTCGGCCAGAGGCCTCGTGAACCTGCTGACGGAATGCGGCTTTGACCCGATCGGAACAGTTTGGAAAACGACCCTGATTTTCCCATTTGCGCGTGGGTTATAGCCCGCAATTCACCGGACTGAGCCATAGGTGCGAGAAAAACCGCCCGTTCACACTTTGTTCTAATTTTTCTGTTGGAGACTCAGAGCGGCTCGCCTATTTCTAGGACACTGTCATTTTGGGGGCCGCGATGGCTGAACTGAAGAATATCGAGGTACGCGGTGCGCGCGAGCACAACCTCAAAAGCATCGACGTGGATATCCCGCGCGATCAGCTGGTGGTGATCACCGGATTGTCGGGATCGGGCAAGTCCTCGTTGGCCTTCGACACCATCTATGCCGAAGGGCAAAGGCGGTATGTCGAAAGCCTGTCAGCCTATGCGCGGCAGTTTCTGGACATGATGGAAAAGCCGGATGTCGACCACATCAGTGGCCTGTCTCCTGCGATTTCGATCGAACAGAAAACAACCTCCAAGAACCCCCGTTCAACCGTGGGGACGGTTACCGAGATCTACGACTATCTGCGCTTGCTGTTTGCCCGTGCCGGCACGCCATATAGCCCTGCAACCGGGCAGCCAATCGAGGCTCAGCAGGTGCAGGACATGGTCGACCGGATCATGACGATGGAGGAAGGAACGCGTGGCTATCTTCTGGCCCCCATCGTACGTGATCGGAAGGGGGAGTACAGAAAAGAGTTTCTGGAACTGCGCAAGCAGGGCTTTCAGCGTGTGAAAGTGGATGGCGAGTTCTACGAATTGGACGAACCGCCGACGCTCGACAAGAAGTTCCGCCACGATATTGATGTGGTTGTTGATCGGCTCGTGGTTCGTGAAGGCATGGAAACTCGTTTGGCGGACAGCCTGCGAACCGCTCTGGATTTGGCAGACGGGATTGCCGTTCTCGAAACTGCGCCACGTGAAGGCGACCCTGAACGGATCACCTTCAGCGAGAATTTTGCCTGTCCCGTCAGTGGCTTCACGATCCCCGAGATCGAACCGCGCCTGTTTTCGTTCAATGCGCCTTTCGGAGCGTGCCCGGCCTGTGACGGTCTGGGGGTTGAGCTGTTTTTCGACGAACGGCTGGTGGTGCCGGATCAGACGCTGAAACTCTATGACGGAGCTCTGGCGCCGTGGCGTAAGGGGAAATCGCCTTATTTCCTGCAAACGATCGAGGCAATTGCCCGGCACTACGAGTTCGACAAGAACACGCCCTGGAAAGACCTTCCTGCAAAGGTACAGCAGGTGTTTTTGCGCGGATCAGGCGATGAGGAAATTCAGTTCCGCTATGACGAAGGTGGGCGTGTTTATCAGGTCACGCGAAGCTTTGAAGGTGTCATCCCGAACATGGAACGCCGCTATCGCGAGACCGACAGCGCCTGGATTCGCGAAGAGTTTGAACGCTACCAAAACAACCGTCCCTGCGGCACGTGTCATGGTTACCGACTTCGGGCCGAAGCTCTGGCGGTCAAGATTGCAGGTCTGCATGTTGGGCAGGTGGTCGAAATGTCGATCCGCGAGGCATTGGCCTGGATCGAGGACGCACCGAACCATCTGAGCGCCCAGAAGAACGAGATAGCACGTGCCATTCTGAAGGAGATTCGTGAGCGGTTGGGTTTCCTGAATAATGTTGGTTTGGAATATCTTACACTGTCTCGTTCAAGTGGTACGCTCTCGGGCGGCGAAAGCCAGCGTATCCGACTCGCCAGTCAGATCGGGTCGGGCCTGACCGGTGTTCTGTATGTTCTGGACGAGCCGTCGATTGGTTTGCATCAACGGGACAATGACCGGCTGTTGGGTACGCTCAAGAACCTCCGGGATCAAGGCAACACAGTCATCGTGGTCGAGCATGACGAGGAAGCCATCCGAGCCGCGGATTATGTCTTCGACATCGGCCCCGGCGCAGGGGTACACGGTGGGCAGGTCGTCAGCCACGGCACACCGGATCACATTGCGGGTGATGCGGCCTCGATCACCGGGCAGTATCTTTCGGGGACGCGGGAAATCCCTGTGCCGACCGAGCGGCGTAACGGTAAGAAGCAGAAAGTCACGGTGGTTAAAGCCACGGGCAACAACCTGAAGAACGTGACGGCCGATTTTCCCCTGGGTAAGTTTGTCTGTGTGACCGGAGTGTCCGGGGGCGGCAAATCGACTTTGACGATCGAAACCCTGTTCAAGACAGCGTCGATGCGCCTGAACGGCGCGCGGCAGACGCCTGCACCATGTGAGACTATCAAGGGGTTGGAGCATCTGGACAAGGTCATCGACATCGACCAGCGCCCCATCGGGCGGACTCCGCGTTCGAATCCAGCGACTTACACCGGGGCCTTCACCCCGATCCGCGACTGGTTTGCCGGGCTGCCCGAGGCCAAGGCGCGCGGATACAAACCCGGTCGTTTCAGCTTTAATGTCAAAGGCGGACGGTGCGAGGCGTGTCAGGGCGATGGCGTGATCAAGATCGAGATGCACTTTCTGCCCGACGTTTACGTCACTTGCGAAACCTGCAAGGGCGCGCGGTACAATCGCGAGACGCTCGAGATCAAGTTCAAGGGTAAGTCCATCGCGGATGTCCTTGATATGACTGTGGAAGATGCGCAGGAGTTCTTTAAGGCGGTGCCGTCAATCCGCGACAAGATGGACGCACTGGCGCGCGTTGGACTGGGGTACATCAAGGTCGGGCAGCAGGCGACGACCCTGTCGGGTGGCGAAGCGCAGCGGGTAAAGCTGTCGAAGGAGCTCAGCAAACGTTCGACGGGCCGGACATTGTATATTCTGGATGAACCGACCACGGGTTTGCATTTCGAAGACGTTCGCAAGCTGTTGGAAGTGTTGCATGAGCTGGTCGATCAGGGAAATTCGGTTGTCGTGATCGAGCACAATCTGGACGTGGTAAAAACCGCCGACTGGATCATCGATATCGGTCCCGAAGGCGGGGACGGAGGCGGTCAGATTGTGGCGGAAGGCACGCCAGAGGATGTGTCGGGTTGCGACCGCAGCCACACGGGGCGGTATCTCAAGCCGATGTTGAACCCGGAACGCGTGGCTGCCGAATAGGTCGGGTCAATAAAGGATGTCGGCCACTGCGCCGATCAGATTCAGCACTTTTCGCGTTTCCGGGTCCACACGGTAAACATAGTCACCGGCGCGAATATAGTTGCCGCCGCGGTTCAGACCGTAGCGGTACGGATCGTTGATCCAGGCATAGTCACTGTCAATCCGGTCCCCGACCCGGTAGCGGTTCTTCACCTGACCGGGGGGAACACAAGGTACCGCTTTTTTCGCCAGTCCCGGCGGGCAATGACCGCTCTTCCCGGCGCTCGGCGTGATGCGATGGACTTCGAACGAATCCTTGGATTTGCCTTTTCCCTTGCCATTTCCCGCCATCGCAGGAACGGACCCGAGGGCCACGGCGGCCATCACGGCAATGCTCAGAACTGATTTCATCGACACACTCCAACTTCGCTGCGCACGGTCGGTTACCACAATTAAGTGGCCGAAAGGTGGTTTTACCAGTCTGTGCGCATGGCTTGTGCGGGTTCCCGCCGTCGACCTTAGGACCGGCCGCGTTTCTCAAACCGGGGAAGCATGGCGCTAAAGTCTCGGCCCGAACCGCCTTCCTGTTCGACAAATTGCTCGTAAAGCTGAGTGGCCACCTGACCCATCGGTGTGTCGGCATTGGCGCTGTCGGCAGCTTGCTGGCTCAGACGCAGGTCCTTCAGCATCAGTTCCGCGGCGAATCCCGGGATGTAGTCGTTGTCGGCCGGGCTTTCAGGCCCAACGCCAGGGGCAGGACAATAGGCGTTCATTGTCCAGCTGTAGCCAGACGATGTGCTTACAACATCGAACATCTTCTGCCGATCCAGTCCAAGCTTGTCTGCCAGAGCAAAGGCTTCGCAAGTGGCGATCATTGTGACGCCAAGGATCATGTTGTTGCAGATCTTTGCGGCCTGGCCAGCGCCAGCTTCCCCGCAATGAACCGCTTTCTGTCCCATAATCTCGAACAAGGGCGCGGCTTTGGCGAAGGCTGCATCAGAGCCGCCGGCCATGAAGGTCAGCGTTCCGGCCGCCGCTCCACCGATCCCGCCAGAGACCGGGGCATCGACGGCAAGCAAACCAGCGGCGGCGGCTTGCTTGGCAACGGCGCGTGCGCTGTCGACATCCACGGTTGAACAGTCGACCAACGCCGAACCAGCTTCCATTGCGGGGACAACTTCGTTGGCAACGGCACGCAGAATCTGGCCATTTGGCAGCATGGTGATGACGACTTCGGCGCCGGCTGCGGTTTCAGCGCCCGATGCGGCCATCGAAACGCCTTCCACAGCAACGTCGGCCATGTCAAAGCCTGTGACCTCATGTCCGGCGCGCGCAAGGTTGGCCGCCATCGGAGCACCCATGTTGCCCAGACCAATGAATCCGATTTTCATCCCTTACTCCTCTGCAAAACTCAGCGCATCCGCCCCAAGCGGTTGCAGCATCTTCGAAACCGCCACGGCCGGTACGTTCATGTCAGAATATTGCCATTTCGGGTTTCGATCCTTGTCGATGATCTGAGCACGGATGCCTTCCAGGAAATCCCCGTGCTCCATCGCGCGATAGGTAAAGCGATATTCCATTTCCAACGCTTTGCGCATAGTCAGGCTTGCGCCGCGCAGCCTGTGCAGCATTTCCACCGCACAGGCCATGGAAAGAGGTGAATTGCGCTGCATAACTGTCAGATTCTTAGCCGCAAATTCTGTTTCGCCGTTGCGCAGGGCGTTCAGGATATCTCCAAGAGTTTCGCCATCGAAACATGCGTTTATCAGCGTTTGCTGGTCAGCCAGTGGGCTTTCCGGAGGTGTCTGCGCATGTTCCTGTACCAACTCGGTGCGGCCCGATGCCTCGAGCAGTTCGATCAGTTCCGGCCAAATCTTCTGTGGGACGTAATGATCGGCAAAGCCGGTATAGATTGCATCTCCGGGTCCCATGCGATGGCCGGTAATGCCCAAATACTCGCCCGACCGACCCGGCGCCAGTGCCAGCATGAGCGTGCCGCCCACATCCGGAACCAGACCGATTGAACATTCCGGCATTGAGATTTTCGAGCTTTCTCCGACAACCCGATGGCTACCGTGGCACCCGATGCCCACACCACCTCCCATCGTGAACCCTTGCAAGAAACTGATCACGGGCTTTGGGTATTCGAAGATCAGGGCGTTCAGGCGATATTCGTCCCGCCAGAAATTACGGCCATAAGAAAAATCTCCCTTGGTGCCCGTGTCATAAAGCTCGGCAATATCGCCGCCTGCGCAAAACGCTTTGTCGCCCTCGGCGTCGAAAATGATCAGATCGACCGCATCATCTTCGCGCCAGTTGCGAAGGGCGGTGTCGATGGCCATGCACATGTCATAGCTGAGCGCATTCAAGGCCTGCGGTCGGGTCAAGGTGATACGCCCGGCGCGGCCAGTGGTGCGGATGTAGATATCGGGCATCGAAACCTCAGCGATTGGACAGCATCTGGCGCGCGACGATCACGCGCATGATCTCGTTCGTACCTTCCAATATCTGATGCACGCGCAAGTCACGCACAAGCTTTTCGATGCCATAGTCCGCCAGATACCCATATCCGCCGTGCAGTTGCAGGCATTGGTCGACAACTTTGGAACCGGTCTCGGTCACGAATTTCTTGGCCATCGCGCAGAACTTGGTCGCGTCGGGCGTTCCCTGATCCAGTTTCCACGCAGCCTGGCGCAGGAAAGTTCGGGCGGCCTGCATCTCGATCTCCATATCCGCCAGACGGAATTGCAGCGCCTGAAACTGGTCGATGGATTGCCCGAAGGCCTTTCGTTCGGACATATATTGAAGCGTCATGTCCAGCCCGGCCTGCGCGGCACCCAGCGAGCAGGAGGCGATGTTCAGACGCCCGCCGTCCAGACCCATCATTGCGTATTTGAACCCGTCCCCTTCGGTTCCGACGAGGTTGCCAGAGGGAATTTTGCAATCGTCAAACTGAACCTGCGCCGTTGGCTGGCTTTTCCAGCCCATTTTCTGTTCCAGCGCTCCAAAGCTAAGGCCGGGCGTGCCGTCCTCGACATAGACCGTGGAAATGCCTTTGGGTCCGTCTTCACCAGTCCGTACCATGCAGACATAGGCGTCCGAATATCCGCCGCCCGAGATAAAGGCTTTGGTTCCATTCAGGGTGTAGCCTTCGTTCGTGCGTTCTGCGCGCGTTTTAAGCGCCGCCGCATCCGAGCCGGAGCCAGGTTCGGTCAGGCAATAGCTGAGCACCGTCTTCAGGCTCAGAACATCCGGCATGATGCGGGACTTCAGCTCGTCGCTGGCAAAGCTGTCGAGCATCTTGGCGCACATGTTGTGGATCGACAGGAAGGCGGCGACCGACGGGCAAGCCATCGAAAGTGCTTCGAAAACCAACGTCGCATCCAGCCGGGTCAGATCCGATCCGCCGCTGTCTTCCGAGACGTAGAGCCCGCCGAACCCCAACTCTCCGATTTGCGGCCAGAGTGTTTTGGGGATGGTGCCGTCCGCTTCCCACTGGCGCGCGTGCGGGGCAATGTTTTCTTGCCCGAACGCGTAAGCCATGTCGAAAATAGCGGTCTGTTCCTCGGTCAGCGCGAAATCCATGGCGGGCCTTCTTTTGTTGTCTGCAGAATTGAACAAGCGTTTTATTCTTCAATCCTTACAGAAATTTTGCAGCTGTAGCAAACGTTGCAGGCAGCGATGGACCAAAGATTTTCAGGTGGATTGCGCCGCTGAAATGGGCCGAACGCGGAGCACTGAACGCAATGTGACAATCGGTAAACGTTTCGGGCAACAACGCGGAAAGAGTTATGTTTATAGGTCTTCGTGGAATTCTTCGATCAAATGGCGAACAACCGCTTTTCCAGGGTCTTCGCCGCGCGCCGTCGCCTCGGCGTAAACACGACGCTGACGTGTGGCCGACGTGCCATTCTCGGCAATCTGACGCAAGCGCGCCAATTCGGTCATTGTGCCCAGCGCCTCGGTATCCTCGGCAAGCATCCCCATCAGTTCGCCGATCAGTTCGGCCATCGGTTTGATCGAGCGATCTCCGAAGTCGATCAGACCTTCGCCAACGCCGTATCTTTGAGCGCGCCAGCGGTTTTCTCCGATCAGGAACCTGTCATATTGGCGCCAGCGTAAGTTGCGGTCTTTCAGACGGCACAACATCCGGGTCAACGCCTGAGTCATCGCGGCCAGCGACAAGGTATGTTCCAGTCGGGGCTGCACGTCCATGATGCGGGTTTCCAGCGTCGGGAACCGATGAGAGGGGCGCAGATCCCACCAGATTTTCGTTGTGTCCTCGATTACGCCCAGCTCGACCAGCACGCCGGTGGTGCGCTCATACTCAGTCCAACTGCTGAAAACAGGGGGCAAACCAGTACGAGGCAGGTTGTCGAAAACGGTCAGGCGATAGGATGACAATCCCGTGTCTTCCCCATTCCAGTAGGGGGAGGAGGTCGACAGTGCCAATAGGTGCGGCAGAAAATACGAAAGCTGAGGCATCAGATCGGCGCGCAAGGCAGGGTCACCGACCCCGACATGCACGTGCATGCCGCAGATCAGCATCCGACGCGCTACGCCCCCAAGGGCATGTTGCAACTCGTCATAACGTTCCTTGCGGGTGTGATGCTGGTCCTTCCAGTTGGCAAAGGGATGGCAGGACACGGCGATCGGAGAAAGATTGTAGTCCGCCGCGCGTTTGGCCACGCACGAACGCAGGCGTTTCAGATCTTCTCGGGCCGATTTGATGGTTGTATGAGGGCGCGTCCCCACTTCGATTTGGCACTGCAGAAACTCTGGGCTGACCTGTCCCTCGAAATCGGCCTGGCAGGCTTCCATCAGGGCCGCGGGGGCTTCGGCCAGTTGCAGGCTGTCGCGATCAACCAGCAAATACTCCTCTTCGATCCCCAGCGTGAATTCCTGCTGCATGGCGGTCCTCGTTGCTTCATTCGGATCAGTGAATACGGAATTTTCCATTTTGCCAAGGGTTTGACGCGCTGCAGCTTGCGAAGGCCGTGCAAGCAACGGTAAGGAACAGGCGCAACGAAAGTGGAGCCGCTCGTGAAACCAAGGAAATTTCCCAAGATCAACGCCGCCCTTAATGAGTTGGGGGTGAAGCTGGTCGACAAAGTCACCGAGCAGGAAGAACGCGCGCGGCTTGAAGCATTCGAACAGGCAGGGGGGCTGACTCGTCCGGCTTATGCTTTGTCTCCGGGGATGGAAGAGTTCGATATCACTCAGCTAGTGAAAGAGTTCAGCCGGCATTCGGCGGCCCTTGATGCGTTGAAAGATCCGTCCCGCAATCAAACAGGGTTTCGGCTTGGCAACGGTTACTATGACAGCCCGGATGCCGATGCGCTGTACCTGATGATCCGCAGGTTTCAGCCCAGGCGTGTGATCGAGGTGGGGTGTGGCAACTCGACCCGCGTTACCCGGCAAGCGATCATCGATGGCGGGCTGGATACGACCATAACTGCCATTGACCCTTATCCGCGCGCAGATATCGCTCATGTTGTCGATCAGTTCGAGCAGAAAAGGTTGGAAGAAGTCGATCCCGCGCTTTTTGATCAGCTAGAGGCCGGAGACATCCTGTTCATCGATTCCAGCCATGTCGTGCGTATGAGCAATGATGTGGCGCATCTGTTCTGCCGCATCATTCCGGCGCTGAAACCGGGCGTCGTGATACATGTGCACGATGTTTTTCTGCCTTACGAATACCCCAAGCGTTTTTTCTATGACTGCCCGGGATGGGGCGAACAGTATTTGTTACACGCGTTGCTGCAATCCGGCGCGTTTACAATGCTCTGGCCGGGGTACTACCTGCAACAGGCGCGACCTGACGCGGTAGAAGCCCTGCCGTTTCTGAAGGATGGTCGGGCGCAGAGCATCTGGATCCAGTTCAAAGAAAAATGATCTCAAAGTGATCCGGCCGGAGAAAAGGCCCGTAACCCTTTCCATAACAAGCTGGAGAGGAGATAACAGCCATGTTCCGCCGCACTTTCATGGGCGCTGCCGCCGCATTTGCACTTGCCCTGCCTGTCAAAGCACAGGCCGCGGATATCGTCGACACCGCCGTTTCTGCCGGATCGTTCAACACTCTGGTCGCTGCGGTACAGGCCGCCGGCCTGGTGGACACGCTCAAGGGCGACGGCCCGTTCACTGTTTTTGCGCCGACGGATGAGGCCTTTGCAGCTCTGCCCGAAGGCACGGTGGAATCGCTGCTGCTGCCAGAAAACAAGGACCAACTGGTTTCGATTTTGACCTATCATGTCGTGCCCGCCAAGGTGATGTCCGGAGACATTGCCGGGAAACGCGCCAAGGTGCTGACTGTGCAGGGCGACCGTCTGAGCGTGAATGCCCGAAACGGTGTCAAAGTAAACGGAGCCGAGGTTGTTCAGGCCGATATCGAGGCCAGCAACGGTGTCATCCACGTTATCGACGCGGTGATCATTCCGGAATAGCTCACCCGATAAACAGCAAAGCCCCGGTCTCGGCGACCGGGGCTTTTGTCTCTGGAGATTGGGCTTAGACCAGCCGGACCTGCGTACCGATCTGAACCAGCGGATACAATTCTTCGACATGCTGGTTATAAAGCCCGATGCAGCCAGACGAGCTCTGCCGTCCGATCTTGCGTGTATCGTGGGTCCCGTGCACCAGATAGGCCGGCCATGACAGATACATGGCCCGTGTGCCCAACGGGTTGCCCGGATCGCCACCTTCCATGCGAACCGGCAACGACGGATCTCGTTCCCGCATCGAAGCCGTCGGCGTCCAGCTTGGGTTTTCGGCCTTGCGGACGACTTCTGTATAGCCGCGCTTGGTTAGTTCTTCGCTCATCGGGACGGAACTGGGATACAGTTTGTATGCACCGTCCGGCCCCCAATAGTGAACGGCGCGGCTGGTGATGTCGGCCAACAGGCATCCGACACCCAATTCGTCAAAGTGATCCTGCCAGTTCTGTTGCGAGAACGAAGATACGTTGCGGCGCACCGGAAGCTGAGTGCTGATGGCTTCTTCGTCCTGCGGAAAAGCATCCACGCTTTGTGCCCGTACAAGGGCAGGGGTCACCAGCAGGGACGCGGCCCCCATCAGGGCAGAACGGCGGGTCAAACGGGATTGGGACAAGGCTGCCTCCGGGAAAATGATCTGCTCGGGTTTTGAATTGCCGGTAAAGTATTGTTGTCTTCTTGTGATTTCCAGTGGTCGCGCTCTGAATTTGTTGTGAGTTGCCCACTTGCAAAAGAAAAACGGCCCAAAGCGGGCCGTTTTCCTGAATTGGCATGGCTTCGGTGGCTCAGTCCATGGCTTTGAAGTTGAACTCGCCGCCTTCCTTGATACCCGACGGCCAGCGCGCGGTCACGGTTTTGGTACGGGTATAGAACTTGAAGCTGTCAGGGCCGTGCTGGTTCAGGTCACCGAACATGGATTTCTTCCAGCCGCCGAATGTGTGATAGGCCAGCGGCACCGGGATCGGAACGTTGATGCCGACCATGCCGATGTTCACACGGCTTGCAAAGTCGCGCGCGGTGTCGCCGTCACGTGTAAAGATCGCGGTGCCGTTGCCATATTCGTGATCCATCGCCAGCTTCAGCGCTTCTTCGTAGGAGCCTGCGCGAACGGTTGACAGAACCGGTCCAAAGATTTCCTGTTTGTAGATGTCCATGTCGGGCGTTACGTGGTCAAACAGGTGCGGGCCAACGAAAAAGCCGTCCTCATAGCCCTGCAGGCTGAAATCGCGGTTGTCGACAACCAGTTTCGCGCCCTGTTCCACGCCAGAGTTGATCAGGCCGAGGATGCGTTCCTTGGCGGCGCCGGTTACAACTGGCCCCATATCGACGTCATCGCCTGCGGTATAGGGACCGACTTTCAGCTTTTCGACCCGTGGGATCAATTTTTCGATCAGCGCGTCTGCGGTCTCTTCTCCGACGGGAACTGCGACCGAGATCGCCATGCAGCGTTCGCCCGCCGCACCAAAACCGGCACCGACCAGTGCATCAGCCGCCTGATCCAGATCCGCGTCGGGCATGACGATCATGTGGTTCTTGGCACCACCGAAGCACTGCGCGCGTTTGCCGTTGGCGGTTGCGCGGCTGTAGATGTACTGCGCGATCGGGGTCGAGCCCACAAAGCTGACGCCCTGGATGATCTCGCTGTCGAGAATGGTGTCCACGGCCTCTTTGTCGCCGTTCACAACTTGGAACACGCCCTTGGGCAGACCGGCCTCGACGAACAGTTCGGCCAGCATGAGCGGCACCGAGGGGTCGCGCTCGGACGGTTTCAGTACCACGGCGTTACCGCAGGCCAAAGCCGGACCGACGTGCCACAGTGGCATCATGGCAGGGAAGTTGAACGGCATGATCGAGCCGACAACACCCAGTGGCTGGCGCATCGAATACATATCGATACCGGGGCCTGCGCTGTCAGTGAATTCACCTTTCAGCATCTGCGGTGCACCGATGCAGTATTCGATCACTTCCAGACCACGCTGCAGGTCGCCCTTGGCGTCGGGGATGGTTTTGCCGTGCTCGCGGCTCAACGCCTCGGCCAGCTTATCCATGTCGCGGTTCATCAGGTGAACCATCGCCATCATCACACGCGCACGTTTCTGCGGGTTGGTTGCGCCCCATGCGACCTGAGCAGCAGCAGCGTGTTCGATGGCAGCAGTGGTTTCAGCGGCACTGGCCATCGGGCATTTGTACTGCACTTCGCCGGTGGCCGGGTTGAAAACATCGTCGAAACGGCCTGATGCGCCAGGCACGTTCTCGCCGTTGATGAAGTGGGTCAGATCTTGCATTGCAAACTCCTCCGGTAAATTTGCGCGCAGAATAGGCTTGCAGAAATCTCGCGAACAGAGGCAATGTCTCAAAAGAGCTTTGCAAAAATGCAAAAGGAAACGGATGAACCCGAACTGGGATGATATGAGGGTCTTTCTGGCCGTTGCACGCGAGGAAAGCCTGTCGGCGGCGGGTCGGGTTCTCAAGATCGATCCGGCCACGGTTGGGCGCAGGGTTGCCAGGTTGGAAGCGGCAGTGGATGCGATTCTGTTTACGAAATCGCAGCAGGGATACTTACTGACCGAGGCCGGTGAACGCCTCATGGATCATGGGCTACAGGCCGAAGAAGCCATGCGTGCCGCAGCCGGGGTTGTTTCAGTGCCGACGAAATCCCTCAGCGGTCAGATCAGAATTGGCGCACCCGATGGGTCTGCGAATTACTTGCTGCCGCAAGTCTGCGCCCGGATCAGCGATTCGAACCCTGATTTGGACATCCAAATTCTCGCCCTGCCGCGCATCATCAACCTGTCCCGGCGCGAAGCCGATATGGCCATCACGGTCAGCGCACCCACTGCCGGCAAACTGCTGGTGCAAAAGATAATAGATTATCGCCTGCATATGGTTGCAACCCAGGACTATCTGAATCGTCACGATGAAATCCGATCGATGGCCGATCTGCGAGGGCACCGGATGATTGGTTACATTCCGGACATGATCTTCGATCGCGAGCTGGATTATCTCAACGACATTGGGGTTGACCGTGTCGCGCTTGCATCAAACTCGGTTTCTGTTCAGCTGCGGCAGGTTTCGCTGGGCACCGGCGTTTGTGTTGCCCACGACTTTACGCTGCCGTTTCACCCCGGCTTGAAGAAAATCCTGACGGATCAGGTCAGTCTGACCCGCAGTTTTTATCTGGTGCGCCACCAGGGCGATCAGCGCAACGAACGGTTGAACCGATTTGCCGACGCATTGAAGCACGGTATCCGTGACGAAGTTGCGCGGCTGGAAGGTCAAGCAGGTGCTTGACAGGGTCTGACATTCCGGCAACGCTTTGGAAAACGTGAAGTTATTTCGGAGGTGTTGCAAATGCTGGTTCAGGGCATTCTCAAGTCAAAGGCCACTCATGAGGTTGTGACTGTAGAGCCTGCTGCGACGGTGTCCGAGGCGGCGAAAATCCTGGCTGAAAAGCGGATTGGTACGGTCATTGTGTCAGAAGACGGCGGCCAGACGGCGGCCGGTATTCTGTCAGAGCGAGACATCGTTCGCGAGCTGGCCGCCAGCGGCAGCGGATGCCTCGACAAGCCGGTCAGCGCTTATATGACGCGGGAACTGGTGACCGCCAGCCGTCAGGATACGGTTCAGGATATCATGACGCAGATGACCGAAGGCCGCTTTCGCCATATGCCGGTTCTGGAAGACGGAAAGCTTGTTGGCATCGTGACGCTGGGTGACGTTGTAAAGGCGCAACTGTCGGAATTGGCGATGGAAAAAGATGCGCTTGAAGGCATGATTATGGGTCACTGATGGCCCGCAGGCCAGTTCGGGCCTCTTGCACCTGCGGCAAAGTTATGTTTGCTTGCGCAGAAATAATGTTGCGCAGGAGAGCCTGATGCGGGTTGGATTGTATCCCGGAACCTTTGATCCAATCACCATGGGTCATATTGACATCATCCGGCGCGCTTCGGCGCTGGTCGATAAGCTGGTGATTGGAGTGGCGATCAACCGCGACAAAGGTCCTCTGTTCTCGCTGGAAGAACGCGTTGCCATGATTGAGGCGGAATGCGCGTATCTGACCGAACAGACAGGAACCGAGATCGTGGCGCATCCGTTCGAGAATCTGCTGATCGATTGCGCCCGCGATGTCGGCGCGCAGATCATCGTGCGAGGTTTGCGGGCTGTGGCGGATTTTGAGTACGAGTTCCAGATGGTCGGAATGAACCGGGCGCTGGATGACTCGATTGAAACCGTGTTCCTGATGGCCGAGGCGCGGCATCAGGCCATTGCTTCCAAGCTGGTCAAAGAGATTGCGCGACTGAACGGTGATGTTTCGAAATTCGTCACGCCCCGTGTCAACGAGGCTTTGAGGCAGCGTTTAGGATAGGTCACCCATCGCTGCGGCGGTATCCAGCATCCGGTTTGAGAAACCCCATTCATTATCATACCACGCCAACACTCGGACCAGAGTACCATCGGTGACCTTGGTTTCTGCCAGTGACACGGTTGAGCTGTGCGAGTCGTGGTTGAAATCAACCGAGATTAACGGCCGCGTTTCGGTGGCCAGAACGCCAGAGGTGTTGGCAGCTGCCTTGATGAACAGCGTGTTGACCTCTTCTTCGGTCGTGGGGCGCGAAACCTCGGCGACCAGATCGACCACTGACACATTTGGCGTTGGCACGCGAATGGCCTGACCTGTCAGTTTTCCCGCCAATTGCGGCAGCACCAGACCGACTGCCGATGCGGCCCCGGTGGTTGTTGGGATCATCGACAATGCTGCCGCGCGGGACAGGTAGGGGTCTTTGCCTGCAGCATCATGTACGGGCTGGCTTGCCGTATAAGCATGAACAGTTGTCATATTGCCGTGCCTGATACCCAGACCGGCATCCAAAACAGCGGCAACCGGAGCCAGGCAGTTTGTTGTGCAGGACGCGTTTGAAACCACCAGATCGGCTGACGTCAACTCGCGGTCGTTTACGCCAAACACAACGGTTTTGACGGGATCGCTGCCACGGGCCGGAGCAGAAATCAGGACCTTCTTCGCGCCATTGGCAAAGTGACGAGACGCGGCCTCAAGCGTTCGGAACACACCGGTGCATTCCAGAACCACATCCACATCTGACCAGTCCAGCGCCTCGGGATCGCGTTCGCTGCTCAGGCGGATCGGGCCTGAACCGACGTCCAGACCAGCTTGGGACAGGGTTACCGGGTTGGTATATCGCCCGTGAACGCTGTCGAATTCGAACAGATGGGCATTCATCTCGGGCTTGGCCAGATCGTTGATCGCGATGATTTCGACATCGGTGCGACCGGTTTCCATCGCGGCCCGCAGGACACCGCGCCCGATCCTTCCAAATCCGTTTATTGCCAGTTTGATTGTCATAATGCGCTCCGCCAAAATACGGTTCAAAATGGTTAGCGCTAACAACCTGATGCAGGTCAAAAAGTCAAGAAAAACCTATGTTACCGCCAGAAAGCGAGCCAATCCAAAAAGTCGTAGAGTTTCTTGCTGAGGAACAACAAATGTTCGGTGCCATAGAAGGCAGCATCCAGCATCAGCCCGCCAAGAATGAGAATCCCGAGCCAGATGGCGATTTGATTGGTCATGGCCGTCCCGAACATAAATGCCCGCCCAGATAACCTGAGCGGGCATTAGGGTACAAGCGAAGTCCGAAGGCTCAGTTAAGGCGGCCCATGGCGACGGCCACGTCTGCCATGCGGACCGAAAAACCCCATTCATTGTCATACCAGGCCAGAACACGCACCATGCGATCATCGACGACGCGGGTCTGGTCAGGTGCGAAGATCGAGCTTTCTTCGGTGTGGTTGAAATCGGTCGAAACCAGCGGTGCAGGCTCAAAACCCAGAACCCGCTGCATCGAACCTTTTGCGGCTTCTTCGACGATGGCGTTGACTTCTTCGACAGTCACATCGCGCGATGCCCGGAACGTCAGATCCACAGCCGAGACATTCGGGGTCGGCACACGGATGGCAGACCCGTCCAGTCGGCCTTTGAGGTTGGGCAGAACCTCTCCCAGAGCTTTTGCGGCACCTGTCGAAGTGGGTATCATCGACATCGCAGCAGCGCGGGCGCGATACAGATCACTGTGACGGCGGTCCAGCGTCGGCTGATCGCCGGTATAGGCGTGGATGGTTGTCATGATGCCGTGTTCGATGCCGATACCTTCGTCCAGCACCTTCGCCAGCGGCGCCAGGCAGTTGGTGGTGCACGAGCCGTTCGAAATCATATTATCGTTGGCGGTCAAAGTGTTGTGGTTCACGCCGAACACGATCGTCTTGTCGACATTTTTGCCGGGCGCCGACAGCAGCACCTTCTGCGCGCCACGCTCCAGGTGAGTTTTCGCCTTCAGGCCGTCGTTGAATTTGCCGGTGCATTCCAGAACGACATCGCAGCCTTCCCAGTCCAACTCGTTCATGTCGTAGGTCGAGAACATCTGCATCGGGCCGCGGCCCAGATCCATGGTGTTGCCGTTGATGGAAACGTCGCGTGGGAAACGGCCATGAATGCTGTCATATTTCAAGAGATGCGCCGAGGTCTCAAGCGGTCCGGTCGCATTGACCTTGATTACTTCGATGTCGTTACGGGCCGATGCCGCGATGTGCGACAGGGTACAGCGGCCGATCCGGCCAAAACCATTGATACCGACCTTGATGGTCATCTGACGTCTCCAAATGCGCTTGCTTCGCAGGCCATATAGCCGTGAATATGGAATCTCAAAAGGGCAAAAATGGCATATTTTTAAGGTGATAGCGCAAACTTCGACCGATTGCGCTAACGCTTGCGCTAAGGGTTGGATCAGGTAGTGTCGGCATCGGCAGTGAAACGAGAGGATGCGCGATGAGTGGTCTTTTGGCCCTGTTGGACGATGTGGCAGGCATAGCAAAGGTCGCGGCAGCGTCAGTAGATGATGTCGTTGCAGCGGCCGGGAAAGCCGGGGCCAAAACGGCAGGGGTGATCATTGACGATGCCGCGGTCACGCCGAAATACGTCCAAGGGTTTGCTCCGGCGCGCGAGTTGCCGATCATCTGGCGCATCGCGCGCGGGTCGATGTTCAACAAGGTCATTCTGCTGCTGCCTGTGGCGCTGTTGCTGGCGAACTTCGCGCCGTGGCTGATAACGCCCTTGCTGATGATCGGCGGGTCATACCTGTGTTTCGAGGGCGCCGAGAAGATTTTTCACGTGCTGTTCCCGCATGGCAGCCACGTGATCGAAGAAGATATGAACGTGCGTGATCCGGGTCATCTGGAGGAGCAGAAGATCAAAGGGGCGATTAAGACCGATTTCATACTGTCGGCCGAAATCATGACCATCGCTCTTTCTGCAATCGAGGCGCCGAATGTCTGGATGCAGGCGGCGACGCTGGCGGTTGTGGGGATCGGTGTCACGGTGGCCGTCTATGGCTCGGTCGCGTTGATCGTCAAAATGGATGATGTCGGGCTTTATCTGGCAAAGAACGCGCTGACGTCGGTCGGGCGCGGGTTGGGTCGCGGGCTGGTCAAGGCGATGCCAAAGGTCATGAAAACCCTGTCAGTCGTGGGCACGGCGGCGATGCTGTGGGTCGGCGGCTCGATCATGATCCATGGGCTCGAGGTGCTGGGCTTTGGCTGGCTGGGGCACCACATACACGATTGGGCTTATGCGGCCGGTCATGCCGTGTCCGATCAATGGGCCGGCGCGGTGGAGTGGATGAGCAAGGCTGCGATGGACGGAGTGTTCGGACTGGCTTGGGGGTTCGTTCTGATCCCCTTGGCGACCAAGGTCATCGCGCCGCTGTGGCCCAAAAAGGCAGAGCAGACAGCCGACCATTGAGGCCCAAAGGAAAAGGGCGGCACGATGGCCGCCCTTTGATTGCGTGGATCGGCTGGATCAGCCCAGCAATTCCTTGACCTTGGCAACCGTTGCCTCGGCGGTGATGCCGAAATGCTTGTACAGTTCGCCGGCGGGAGCGGATGCGCCAAAGCCCGTCATTCCGATAAAGCCGGCCTTGGCCTCGCGGCCACGCTCGCCCAGCAGCCAGCGGTCCCAGCCGCCGGCGCGGACGGCCGCCTCGATGCCGACGCGGACGGGGCCGGCGGGCAGGACCTTCTTGCGATAGGCTTCGTCCTGCTCGGCGAACAGCTCCATGCAGGGCATCGAAACGACGCGGGTGCCGATCCCTTCGGCCTCGAGCATCGCCTTGGCTTCCATGGCCAGCGACACCTCGGACCCGGTGGCGATCAAGATCGCCTGACGCTTGCCCTCGGCCTCGGCCAGAACATAGGCGCCTTGGGCGGTCAGATTCTTTGCCTTGTGCTGGGTGCGCACGGTCGGCACGCCCTGACGGGTCAGCGACAGAACCGAGGGGCTGTCCTTGAAAGTCAACGCCAGTTCCCAGGCTTCGGCGGTTTCAATCGTATCGGCAGGGCGGAACACGTAAGTGTTTGGTGTCGCGCGCGAGATGGCAAGGTGTTCGACCGGCTGGTGCGTCGGGCCGTCTTCGCCCAGACCAATCGAGTCGTGGGTCATCACAAAGACAGTGGGCACTTTCATCAGCGCTGCGAGGCGCATCGAGGGGCGAGCATAGTCGGTGAATGCCATGAACGTTCCGCCATAGGGGCGGATGCCGCCGTGCAATGCCATGCCGTTCATTGCAGCGGCCATGCCGTGTTCACGGATGCCATAATGGATATAGCGGCCCTTGCGGTTTTCCGGCAGGAACACACCCATATCTGCCGATTTGGTGTTGTTCGACCCAGTCAGGTCAGCCGAGCCGCCGACCGTTTCGGTCATGATCGGATTCACGACGTTCAGAACTTTTTCCGAAGAGGCACGGGTCGCCAGTTTCGGTTGGTCTTCCGACATCTGCTTTTTGAACGCGCGAATGGCTCCGGCCAGCTTCTTGGGGGCTTCGAACGAATAAGCCCGGTTGAATTCGGCCTGCTTGCGCTCGGAAAGCTGTGCGAAACGCTCTTCCCAAGCCGCGCGCTCGGCGGCGCCACGGGCGCCAATTGCCTCCCATGCGGATTTGATGTTGGCCGGGATCTCGAACGCGTCATGCGGCCAGCCATAGCCTTCCTTGGCCGCTTTCAACTGATCCAGATCGGTCAGTGCGCCATGGCCTTTCGAGGTGCCCTGTGCTGCGTGGCCCAGAGCGATATGGCTTTCACAGGCGATCATGGTCGGCTTGTTCGATTTTTTGGCCTGTGTGATGGCGGCATCAATTGCTTTGGGATCATGACCGTCAATTTCAATCACGTGCCAACCCGAAGCTGCAAAGCGGCGCACCTGATCGGTGCGGTCCGCCATATCAACGGTTCCGTCGATGGTGATGTTGTTGTTGTCCCAGAAGACGATAAGCTTGCTCAGCTCATGACGGCCCGCCAGCGTGATCGCCTCCTGGCTGACGCCTTCCATCAGACACCCGTCGCCGGCGATCACATAGGTATAGTGGTCAACGACTTTCTTGCCGTAATGCGCACGCTGGATTTCTTCGGCCATGGCGAAACCCACAGCGTTCGAAATGCCCTGACCGAGAGGGCCGGTCGTGGTCTCGATCCCCTCGACCAGGAAGTTCTCGGGGTGACCTGCGGTTTTGGCGCCAAGCTGGCGGAAGTTCTTGATTTCTTCCAGCGTTACATCCGCATGCCCGGTCAGATACAGCAGCGAGTAAACCAGCATCGAACCATGACCCGCCGACAGAATGAACCGGTCGCGGTCGGGCCAGTTCGGGGCCGAGGCATCGAATTTCAGGTGCTTTTCGAACAGCACGGTCGCCACATCGGCCATGCCCATCGGCATGCCGGAGTGGCCGGAATTGGCGGCGGCGACGGCGTCGAGGGTCAGGATGCGGATGGCCGCAGCTTTGTCCCAGTGTTCGGGGTTGGCATTGCGCAGCGCAGTCAGGTCCACGGGCGTTGTTCCTTTGGATTACAAGCAGATTGCGCGCTCAATACCATCCACCCCTCAAAGTGCAAGCGGAACTGGCCGACGCTGCGGCCACTCGCTTCAAGAGTGTGCTCCAAGTGGTTGAAAGCAAAGAGTGGGTATTTTCCGCAACATTCCGTTAGACTAAGCCCAGAGAGCTGCCGCCCATGATTCGGGCCGACGCGCAGCAATACGAACCTTGGTAAAGAGGTGACAGGGGCATGAGCCAGATCGAGGAATTACAGCGACGTATTATCACCGCGATGGAGCGGATCGGATCCGGGGTTGAAGCTTTGAAAGACGCTGCCCCGGCGGAAGCTTCTGCAGAACAGGATTTGCGCGCCGCCTTGGAAGAGGAACGCGTCGCCAATGCGCAATTGGAAGAGCGGATCAAGTCCCTGAAAACGCGCCACGATCAGGAAATAGATAATCTTCGCGCCGAGGTGGAAAAGGCGCAATCTGAACCGGAAGAAGATCCGGAAAATGGAAAGCTGCGCGAGCAACTGGCCGAGGTAACATCGAAACTGGCGTTGGTCGAAGCTGCGCGCGCTGAACTGGCAGATGCAAAAGCGGCGCTGGATAACAGCGAAGAGGTAGACGCACTGAAGGCTGAAAACGCTCAGTTGCGCGCGGAATTGGCGGACAGCGAGCGCGTGGCGGAACTGAGTGCTGAGCTGGAAATGCTACGAGCCGAGCGCAGCAGCCATGGGGCGGCAATGTCCCGCCTGGACGACGATCTGCAGCGCATGCGCAAGGCAAACGAACAACTGCGTGCGTCGGTTGACGAACTTAGGGCGGCGACACAGGACGGCGTACCGGATGCCGAGTTGTTGAATCGCGCAACGGTGGCCGAGCTTGAGGCGACACGTGCCGCGCAGGCCACGGATGCGGCCGAAGCGCACGCGGTTCTTGCCCGACTGGAACCGCTGTTGTCGCGCGCCAAACTGGCAGAAGGAGAGGTTGAATAATGCCCGAGGTCACTATTCATATCGGTGGGCGCGGCTTTGACGTCTCGTGCCAGGACGGGGAAGAGGTATTTCTGCTGGCAGCCGCCAAGATGCTGGATGAGGAGGCGCAGGTTCTGTCCGACCAGATCGGACGCATGCCTGAATCAAGGATGCTGCTGATGGCTGGGTTGATGCTGGCCGACAAGTCCGCAGCAACAGAGGACAAAATCAAATCGCTGGAAGCCAAGCTGGCGCAAACAGAGGCCGAGTTGCAAACTCTGCGCGATGCACCCAGACCCGAGCCCGAGCGGATCGAAGTCGCGGTTGTGCCTCCGTCGGTTACGGACACTTTGGCCGAAATGGCAGCCCGCGCCGAAGCGCTTGCGGCGGTTGTCGAGGAGAAAGCCAGCAAATGAAAGTGTTGAGTCTTTCGCTTTGCAGTGCTGTTCTTTCGGTCGTGGCCACAGCAGGGCTGGCCGAGATCGATATTCTGTCGGTGACGTTCACCTGTGAAAACAACACACTTGTGCCAGTGTCGTATTTCAACGCCTCCGATGGATCAGGCGCTGCGGCGATGCTGATAGACGAGACACTTGTGGCGATGCGGCAGGCCCCGAGCGGGTCTGGCATTCGTTACGAGTCTGTTGGGGCAGAAGGTACGTATACACTCCGTTCCAAGGGCTGGGAGGCGACGATATCCTACCAGGCTGTTGGTGCAACAGCCCCTGAACGGGTCTTGTTCAAGGACTGTTCGAGTCGTTAATCGACCACTTACGCGTTTGCTTCGCGGATTTTGTCGGCCGCTTCCTTGTTGTAGCCAACACCGTTTTCGTCAAAAAGCGTGTCCAGCTCGCCCGAGAGTGTCATTTCGGTGATGATATCGCAGCCGCCGACAAATTCGCCTTTGACATAAAGCTGAGGAACGGTGGGCCAGTCGGAATAGTCCTTGATACCCTGGCGAACTTCTTCATCGGCCAGTACGTTAACGTCGGTGAATTCCACGCCCATATAATTCAGAACGCCGGCCACGCGTGAAGAAAACCCGCATTGCGGCATTTCCTTGGTGCCTTTCATGTACAGCACCACATCGTTGGCTTTGACGGTTTCGTCGATCTGGGTCTTAACGTCGCTCATCTTGCTTGTCCTCTTCACCCGCATCCGGGGCAATCGTTTCAGTCTGTGACGGGTCGGGTGCCCATCCTTCTTCCTCTAGTCGCCGATGTTCGGCTTTGGCCAGCTCCAGCGGATCCAGCCCGTATCTTTCGATGCCGCCCACCTTGCTGAGTTTGTCCGGGTCGGGGCGCATGTCGGCAATGTTGCGTTTGCGGTTCCGCTTCACATAGGCTTCGATCACTGCTGCGGCCGCGATCAAAACCGCAACCGTAATTATTACGTTTATCAGTGTCACTCAGGCACTTTCGTGGTCAACGCCAGCGCGTGCAATTCGCCATCCGGGCCGTCCATCTTGCCTTTCAGGGCCGCGTAAACAGCGCGTTGCTGCTGCACCCGGTTCTTACCGCGAAAGCTCTCATCCACAACCATGGCCGACATGTGCACGCCGTCGTTGCCGCCGACCTGGATTTCCGCATCAGGGAAGGCTTCGCGCAGCAGGTGTTCGATTTCGTGGGCGCTCATCGGCATGTAGGTTTACTCCTGAAGGTCTTTCTCAAGATGTAGAGCGATGCAGGAGCCCGTGCAAGGGCTTGCTGCGCTCTCAGAAACGGCAAATCCTGCACCGCAGTATGGACGCAGGATTCTGTGTTTGGCTAACGGATCAGACGCTCAGGCGACGGCCTCGGCAAAGCTTGAGCGGAAGATTGCGGTCAACTCATCAAGCGACGCCTCGGATGCCCCGATCTTGACACTGTCGCCGGTGAAACGGCCCACTGAGACCAGCGGAACACCCGCCTGACCGGCGGTGATCATCAACGCCTCGGCCTGATCGAAGTTGCAGGCGACCAGATAGCGGGCCTGATCTTCACCGAACAGGAATTCGGTCGATGCGTCATCAAGATGAACGCCAATCCCGGCCGCTTCAGCCAGCTCAAACGCGGCGAGTACGAGACCGCCATCACCCAGATCGGTACAGGCCTTGATCATCTCGCGGTTGGCGCGGATGAAGTCGCCGTTGCGCTTTTCAGCGTCCAGATCAACATGCGGCGCGTCACCGTCTTCGCGGTTGAAGACCTCGGCCAGCAATGCCGACTGGCCCAGATGGCCATTGGTCTCGCCGATCACCAGCGCGACGTGTCCTTCGCGTACCTCGTTGCCAATGATCTTGTCCGCATGCTGAAGCAGGCCAACCGCGCCAATGGTTGGGGTCGGCAGGATCGCCTGGCCGTCGGTCTCGTTGTACAGGGAAACGTTGCCTGACACGATCGGCATGTCCAGTGCGCCAACGGCGGCGCCGATGCCCTGAATCGCGCCGACGAACTGGCCCATGATCTCGGGTTTTTCGGGGTTGCCGAAGTTCAGATTGTCGGTGGTGGCAAGGGGTTTTGCCCCGACGGCAGTCAGGTTTCGATAAGCCTCGGCCACGGCCTGCTTGCCGCCTTCGACCGGGTTGGCGCGCACATAGCGTGGAGTCACGTCAGAGGTGAAGGCCAGAACCTTGTCTGTGCCGTGCACACGAACCATGCCGGCACCCAGACCGGGCGTGCGGGCAGTGTCGGCCATGACCATTGTGTCATATTGCTCATAGACCCATTGCTTGCCTGCGTAGTTGGGCGATGAGAGCAGGGCGCGCAGCCCGTCGATCGGATCGATCTGAGGGACTTCGGCCAGTTCCTCGGCCTGCGGTGTTGGAACCCATGGGCGGTCGTATTCAGGTGCGGTGGAGGACAACTTGGACAGGACGAGGTCGGCTTTGACCTCGCCATTGTGCATGATCAAAAAACGGTCTTCGGCAATTGTTTCACCAACGATGGCAAAGTCCAGATCCCATTTTTCGAACACGGCACGGGCCTCGGCCTCAAGCTGGGGTTTGAGAACCATCAGCATGCGCTCCTGAGATTCCGACAGCATCATCTCATAGGCAGTCATATTCTCTTCGCGTTGCGGCACGTTCTCCAGATCAAGCCGGACGCCAAGACCGCCCTTGTCGCCCATTTCCACGGCGGAACAGGTCAGGCCAGCCGCGCCCATGTCCTGAATCGAGATCACGGCACCGGTTCGCATCAGTTCTAGCGTCGCCTCCATCAGGCGCTTTTCGGTGAAGGGGTCCCCGACCTGAACGGTGGGGCGCTTTTCTTCGATGGTGTCGTCGAACTCGGCCGATGCCATGGTCGCGCCACCCACGCCGTCACGACCGGTTTTGGCCCCAAGGTAGACGACCGGCATACCAACGCCCGAGGCAGCAGAGTAGAAAATCTTGTCGCTGTCAGCCAGACCAGCCGCGAACGCGTTCACCAGGCAGTTGCCGTTATAGGCGGGGTGGAAGCGAACTTCACCGCCCACGCACGGCACACCGAAGCAGTTGCCGTAACCGCCTATACCTTCGACCACGCCATTGACCAGTTGTCGGGTCTTGTGGTGGCTGGGCTCACCAAAGGACAGTGCGTTCATCGATGCAATAGGACGTGCACCCATGGTGAAAACGTCGCGCAGGATGCCGCCGACCCCGGTCGCCGCACCTTGATAGGGTTCGATATACGACGGGTGGTTGTGGCTTTCCATCTTGAACACCACAGCCTGACCGTCGCCGATATCTACAACGCCCGCGTTTTCACCCGGTCCGCAAATAACCTGAGGCCCAGAGGTGGGCAGGGTACGCAGCCATTTCTTGGAAGACTTGTACGAGCAGTGCTCGTTCCACATCGCCGAGAAAATGCCGAGTTCGGTGAATGTCGGCTCGCGCCCGATGATCTCGAGGATCATATCGTATTCGTCGGGCTTCAGCCCGTGTGCGGCAATAAGATCCGGGGTGATGGCGGGCTCTTGCATCGTCTGTCCTGTGTCCAAGGTGGCCGAGATTGCGCGCCTTTTAGGGCAAGGGCGCGCCGGTGGGAAGGGTCAAGACCGCGCAGGGGTGTCAGAAGCGCTGACCGACATAGATATACAACTGATCTTCGCCCAGATTGTTGTGTGCCCAATCGACCGAGAAATCGACCGGGAACTTCTTCGAGACACGGTAACGGGCACCCAGACCATATGCCGTATGCGTTCCGCCGGCGGACAGGTTCGAGAAACTGTCACCGGTCTGACCAACACCACCAAAGGCGACCGCGCCCAAACGGCTCGTGAATTGATGGCGGTACTCGGCCTGGAATGAGATCAGCCTGAAGTCAAGAAACTGCGTGACGGGAAAACCGCGAAATGCGTCCGTGCCGCCAAGCGAGCACTGGTCGAAGAAAGGCGTTTCCTGCGATGCCCCGCAAACGGAAACCCGCGCAGCGGCAACGCCTTTGGGGAAGGGGTTGAAGTAATGCGTGTAGTTCACAAAGGCTTTTGAATAGTCGCCTGTTACCCCCTCTAGCGTATGGCTGTATGCCAATTCGACCTCAAGGTTCGATCCGGTAGTCGGATAGATCGTGTCGTCGCGACGATCCCAGGACCCAACCAGTGTCGGTGTCACGATCTCCATATTCAGGAACTGATCAAATGGTGGCGGAATGGGCGGCAGACCAATCCCGTCTAGGCTTACGGATGTGTCCAGGTAGCGAACGGCAAGGCCTGCGGAAATCTGCGGTGTGAATCCATAGGACAGTTCTATGCGCCCCAGGGTGCCATCCTGAGTCACGGGCAACTGGCCGACCGATGTGAACAGGTCGTAGTTGATATTAGCCTTGGCGTATAGCGACTCGATCAGCCAGCGATTGCTATCGAACGCAAAGTTGGCCGCACCGCCGTAGGCCGTGCTTCCGTTGCTGGACCTAAGAGCGGCGACGCCGAAAAGGGACGGTTTGGAGTCTTCATCAAGTTGATAAAGGTACCCGGCGCCCAGCGTCAGGCCGGATCCGATTGTGGGGTCGGAAAAAGGTATTGGCACGGCAATGAAAGAGCCGTTTCGAAAGCCAATTGCCTCTTTCTTTTGGGCTTCGTCAAAGGGATCGACATTGGTTTCCACAGTGACGGAGCCGGCAAAGGCTAGTTTCGCGGAAATACCGACAACTGAGATAGCGGTTACGAATACAGAAAGTCTCACGACCAAACTCTCTCAGCTTTGCGAACTGGAACCGGGCAGAACCCGGCTCCAGCTGTTGGATAGGGCTTAAGCTTACCCTTGTTCCTTGTTAACCTCGGCGCTGGCTGCGGCGCCGATTGCGGCCTTTTGCTCATCGCTAATGTTTTCAGCCTCTTCCAGACCCGGGATCGCAACCCGCACTTCACGGCGGGCGAAGTCAATACCGTTCTCCTTGAAGGCGGCCTTGACGCGGTTGAAGATCTCCTTGCGCAAGGTGAATTGCTTGCCCGGTTTGGCCATGAACTTGCCCCGGATGATCATGCCAACATCGTCAAAGTCGAATACACCCTGAGATTTGAAGGGCTGCAGGAAGCCATCCTTGTGGGTTTCATCTTCCATCATCTCGGCGCCGATCTTCTTGAAGATCTTCTTGACCTTGTTGGGGTCGGTGTCGAAAGGCACGGTGAATTTCAGCTTCATGATGACCCAGTCGCGGCTGTAGTTTGTCAGCTTCTGAATCTCACCATATGGTATGGTGTGCACCGGTCCACGGTGGTGGCGCAGCTGCATCGAGCGGATGGAAATCTTTTCGACCGTCCCGGTGGTGCCGCCAACGTCGACATATTCACCGACGCGGAAGGCATCGTCGATCAGGAAGAACACCCCACCAACGACATCCGCCACCAGTTTCTGCGCCCCGAAACCAATCGCCAGACCAAGTACACCCGCACCGGCCAGCAGCGGCGTGATATTGATACCCAATGCGCTGAGCGCCAACAGACCGAAGATGACAGAGATCGTGATCTGTGCGGTAACCCGCATCAGTGGCAGTACGGTTGCCAGGCGCGAGCCGCCGGCTCCTCCGCCTTCGCCACCTGCCTCTTCGTCCAACTCTTCGGCCGCAGTCTGCTCCTTGGCAAGACGGCGGTTGATCCACAGGGAAACAACTTCGTTCAAGATGTAGCCAACGGCAACGATCAGAAGGAACTCGATCACCGCCCCGCCAACTTCGGCGCTGACACCGGCCGAGGCGACGTGACGAAGGTCCAGATGCCAGGCCCGCGCGATCATGAAGACAACGATCAAACCCGCTATGACGCGACCGATCCTGATGTAGCTGCGCTTGGTTGATTTATACGCGCGTTCGGCCAGCGGACCTTCACCGGACATCGGCGGCTGAAGATGGCGCACCAGACCGCGTATCAGAGTGTCCAGCGCCGGTGCGATCAGCAGCCAGAACATGGTGGTGAAATGCGGTCCGTTGACCAGCAATGCGATGATTGCCGGGTCACGCTGCGCAACCAGGAATTCGACCAGCAGCCATATCACTGCGGACACGCCGATGGCGAAATAGGGATAATATTGGGCGACCTCTTCGTCGAATTTCGTGTGATCGGGATCGGTGCCCAACATCATCTGAGACAGGCCTTCACGCGCAGTCCAGGCGATGACACCAATATAGATGTGAATCGCGGCGTTCAGCCAGAAACCGATACGCGTTTCCCCGCCGGTAATGCCATTCAGCCCATTGAACCTGAGGATGAACATCGTGAACCCGATCAGGATCAGTAGGCCGATCAGGTTTCGGTGCAGATACTTCGCCCAATGGTTGTCTACATTGACCAGCCGGAAATGCGGTTGATTGGGTGCCAGAATAAACCGGGAAACGGCGGCGCCCAGACGAGGGATCCAGATCAGGAAGAACACAAACGGCGCGGCATATACGATTTGTTCAGGTGTCAGCACGGCCCGTCCAAGCGCACGGATGACGACATAGAACACGACCAGGCCTGCGATTTCATTGCAGAAACGGCGGAACAGATATCGAACCGCGCCCCACAAATCGGCGTCTTCGCCTTCACCAGCTTTTGCATGCCACCTGCGAGTGAAGAGACCAAATAGCTTTTCAGCAACAAAACCGGCAATTAACACGCTCAAGGTAAGGCCCATGAGGACAAACACGCCCGCTGAGCCGAATGTGTCCGTGAAATTGCTGAACGCCGTTATCTGAGCGGTGACAATATTTGGCAACGTGGTCAGGACGTGAGTCCAGGACGAGACCATTTCAGCCCAGATCTCGTTGATCTCGGTCAGCGGATCCTCATGATCTTCCTTGGCTGCCGCCTGTTCCTTTGCGACAGCATCCAGACGCTCAAGCAGGATGGCGCGGACCTGATCGTCGGACATCCGGGCAACCAGATCATCAACCTGCTCAGGCGTCAGATCCTCGGGTATGGAAACAGTAGCGGGTGCTGAGGCGCCATTGTCCTGCGCGTGAAGTGGCCCTGAAATCAACAGCACTGAAAGCAGCGCTATCAGCAAGCGAAAGGGATGGAACATTGATTTTGCCCTCGATCACAAAAAATTTGATTGTTTTTCCGGATCATACGGGCAGGCATCAATTTTTCCCAGAAGTTTCAACGGGGCGATGATGCGAAAGAGCAAAAAACCAAAAAAAAGGCCGAGCACTAAGCTCGGCCGTAGTCCAACAGGGAGGTATGAAGATGATGAGCGTTTCAGCATCACCGCCTTCGAGAGGTCATTTAGGGATCACTTTGTGTGCGATCAAGGAATTTTACACGTTAATCAGGTCAATTCCGCTATGCCCGTAATGCATAGCTAGAGTTTTCCCATCTGCCTCAACTGCTTACGGTGGGCTATGATTTCGTCCTGAACGAAATCCCGAAACGCGGCAACGCGTTTGGAATGGCGCAATTCCTCGGGATAGGCGAGGTAAACCGGAACGTCCGCGCTCTCCGTATCGGACAAAACGGGCACCAGGTCGGGGAAATCTTCGGTCACGTAATCCGGAAGCACGCCGAGACCGAGATCGTGCAATACGCCCTGAAGAACACCGAAGTAATTGTTCACCGTCAGCAGTGAACTGGGCTCATACGTCATCAAACGTCGCACCAAGGCGGCGCTCGCGCCAACCTGGGGTGCAGCCGGGGTCTGACAGATCAGCCGGTGTTTCGAGATGTCTTCAAGCTTTTCCAGAGGTGCATTGTGGGAATCCAGGTAGCTGCGCGTGGCATAAAGCAACATCTGCACCGTCATCAGGCGTTTGCGGACGAGGTCGGCCTGGCTGGGTTCTTTCATGCGGATGGCCACGTCGGCCTCGCGCATGGGCAGGTCCAATACCCGCTCCTCGAGCATCAGATCGATGTTGAGGTCTGGATATTGCTCATAAAGCTTGGGCAGGCGCGGGGCCAGCCACAGGGTGCCAAAGCCGAAAGTCGTTGTGACGCGAAGAACTCCAAATACCTCATCCTCGCTGTCGCGTATGCGGGCGGCGGCAGTATCCAGGCGTTTGGACATGGCCGAGGTGGCATCAAATAGAAGTTCGCCCTGTTCTGTCAGAATCAGGCCGCGCGCGTGGCGGTGAAACAGGGTGGCATTCAGTGATTCTTCCAACGCGCGAATCTGACGGCTCACGGCGGATTGAGACAGATTAAGCTTGTCTCCGGCATGCGTGAGGCTGCCGGCGTCCGCTACCGCGTGAAATATTCTGAGCTTGTCCCAATCCATCTTCGCAACTTTCGTTATCCTGTCGCAGCCCTATATGAAACACGTAACAAATTCCACATTCAAACGGTGAAATCGTTACAGTTAAGGGGAAAATTGCTATACAGGTCAGAAATTATGACCTAAAATGCGTGGAAATGAAGCACACTAATCCGACGAGGGGAGACGTCAGATGAGTCAGCCAAAAATCTCGCTCAATGACCGGTTCGATCTGACCAAAAGTCCTGTTCTGCTGAACGGGACGCAGGCATTGGTGCGATTGATGCTGATGCAGAAAACCCGCGACACCAATGCCGGGTTGAACACCGCCGGTCTGGTCACCGGATATCGCGGGTCACCGCTGGGCGCAGTGGACCTGCAGATGACGCGGGCGCAGAAGCAACTGGCCGAGAACGACGTGACCTTTCAGTACGGGTTGAACGAAGACCTGGCGGCGACAGCGCTTTGGGGAAGCCAGCAGGCAGGGTTGCGGGGCGACGGCAAGTTCGATGGTGTATTTGGCCTGTGGTACGGCAAAGGTCCGGGTGTTGACCGGTCAGGTGACGTCATGCGCCACGCCAACATGGCAGGAACGGCGAAACACGGTGGCGTTCTGATGGCCATGGGGGATGACCATACCGGTGAAAGCTCAACCGTGCTGCATCAGTCGGAATGGTCGCTGGTGGACATGTATATGCCGGTCGTCAGCCCGGCGGGTGTGCAGGAAATCCTCGACTACGGTATCTATGGCTTCGCGCTCAGCCGGTTTGCCGGTGTCTGGGTCGGCCTGAAGACGATGAAGGACACGATCGAGGTAACATCCGTGGTCGATGGCAGCCCCGACCGGATGGAAATCGCAACTCCACAGTTCGACATGCCGGAAGGTGGGTTGAATATCCGTCTCGGAGATACCCCGCATCTGCAGGAAGCGCGCGTGATCGATTACAAGCGATTTGCGGCAGAGACGTTCTCTCACGCCAACAAGATGGACAAGCGCGTCTGGGGAAAACCCGGCGCCAAGATTGGTATTGCTGCGGCAGGCAAGAACTGGCTGGATCTCGTTCATGCCATGTCGCTGCTAAACATCGATGCGAACGAGGCCGAACGCCTGGGCCTCACCACCTACAAGATCGGCCAGACTTTTCCGTTGGATATGAAGGGGTTCCACGACTGGGCTGAAGGGCTGGACCTGATCATCATCGTCGAGGAAAAGCGAAAACTGATCGAGGTTCAGGTCAAGGAAACGATCTTTGACGACCGCCGCGGCCGCCGCGTTTATGGTTGGTACAAAGGTGGTGCGGGGACGTTGCACCGGGAAGAGCTGTTCCCGACACGCGGCGCTCTGGATCCCATCATGATCGCCGAAAAGCTGGGCGAAATTCTGATTGAAGAGGGGCGCGATACCGAAGGCCTGCGGGCTGGTCTGGCCAAGCTCTCGGACGCGCGCCGTGCGGATAATGCGCAGGAAATCGCGGCCCGCCTGCCGTATTTCTGTTCCGGTTGCCCGCATAACAGTTCGACAAAACTGCCTGACGGCAGCCGGGCTTATGCCGGGATCGGGTGCCACTACATGGTGCAGTGGATGGACCGTGAGACGACCGGGTTTACCCAGATGGGTGGCGAAGGGGCGAATTGGATCGGAGAGGCGCCATTCTCGACCACCAAACACGTGTTCCAGAACCTTGGCGACGGAACGTACAACCATTCGGGCGTGCAGGCGATCCGGGCTGCGCTGTCCTCTGGCACGAATATCACCTTCAAGATTTTGTTCAATGATGCCGTCGCCATGACGGGCGGGCAGGAAAACGAAGGTGACCTGACCGCAGAACGTATCGTTGCCGAAGTCACTGCGATGGGTGTCAAGCATGTGGCCGTTGTCTATGACGAAAAGGAAGATGTGAACTTCAAGGCGTTGCCGGCAGGAGTGGAAACTCACGAACGTGCCGAATTGATGCGCGTTCAGGAAAAATACCGTGATATCGAGGGTGTATCGGTCATTGTTTATGTCCAGACCTGCGCGGCCGAGAAACGCAGGCGGCGCAAGCGCGGGTCTTTCCCGGATCCGGACAAGCGCGTTTTCATCAACACGGATGTTTGCGAAGGGTGTGGTGATTGCGGCATTCAGTCGAACTGTGTTTCGATTGTTCCGAAAGAGACCGAACTTGGCCGCAAACGTGCGATCGACCAGTCGAGCTGCAACAAGGATTTTTCCTGCCTGAACGGCTTTTGCCCGTCGTTTGTCACACTTGAAGGGGCGAAAATCCGGAAAGAAGCCACAACCGAAATCGACCTGCCGGATCTGCCAGAACCGGATTTGCCGCAGATTAGCGGCACACACAACGTAGTGATCACGGGCGTCGGCGGCACGGGTGTCGTCACGATTGGTGCGGTTCTGGCTCAGGCGGCGCAGATCGATGGTAAGGGCGCGGGAATGATGGAGATGGCGGGCCTCGCGCAAAAAGGCGGCGCGGTTCATATCCATTGTCGTCTTGCTGATCGTCCTGAGGATATCAGCGCCATCCGGGTGGCGACCGGAGAGGCGCATGCCTTGATCGGAGGCGACCTGGTGGTGTCCGCCGGGGCAAAAACGTTGGGTCTTACGCAGACGGGACAGACGGGCGCGGTCGTCAACAGTCATGAGATCATAACGGGCGACTTCACGCGCGACACCGATTTCCGGATTCCGGCTGATCAGCTCGAACTGGCATTGCGCGCCCGCCTGAAGGAAGGCGTCGACCTGTTTGATGCCACGGATCTGGCTCGTGCTGTGATGGGAGATTCCATTTATTCGAACATGATGGTCTTCGGTGCCGCCTGGCAACGTGGATTGCTTCCGATCCGCCACGAAGCGATCCTGCAGGCCATTGAACTGAACGGTGCGGCTGTCGAGCGCAACAAACGCGCGTTTGCGATCGGTCGCTGGGCCGTTCTGTTCCCAGAGGAGGTGGCGAAGGTCCTCAAGCCCAATGTGACTGAAATGCCGAAAACGCTGGACCAGATGATTGATTTCCGCGCGGATCACCTGCGCAGCTATCAGGGTCCACGTCTGGCGAAACGGTATCGCAAGATGCTTGAGGGCATCGAAGACACAGAAATCAAAGAGGCCGTCGCGAAGGGCTACCATAAACTGCTGTCCTATAAGGATGAATACGAGGTCGCGCGACTGCTGCTGGACAGCCGCAGCAAGGCCGCAGCCGAGTTTGACGGCGATTTCAAGATGACCTTCCACCTTGCGCCGCCGGCGCTGGGTGGCAATGCAAGCGGCGAGCGTCCGCGCAAACGCGCATTCGGGGAATGGTTTCAGGGCCCACTGAAGATTTTGGCGCGGCTGAAATTCCTGCGCGGCACGCCATTCGACCCGTTCGGCTACAGCACAGAACGCAAGATGGAGCGGTCACTGATCCGGCAATACGAAAGGGATATGAAACAGGTATTGCCGAAAGTGACGATGGGAACGCGCGATGCAGTTGCAGCTTTGGCTCGTTTGCCACTGGATATCCGCGGGTTCGGTCCTGTTCTGAGGGAAAACGAAGCGAAAGCAGCCAAACGACGCGAGGAACTTCTGGCAGTAATCAGTGCCGACGGATCGCAGGTAAAGTCTGCGGCAGAGTGAAGCTTCACAAGGTTGTCACGTTACTTGGGCAAAATTGTTACCTAATTAATAATACAGGCCCTGTTAGCGGAGTATCCAATGCCTTCGTCCCGTCATGTCGCTCGTGACATTTCCTATGCTTATTCCGCTGAAACCAAAGGCGGGCGCATGATGATCAAGCTGATGGAAAACACCACCGGACGTTTGCGCCTGATCAAGCGGGCAGATGGGTACGAGCGGGAAGTTTCGAACGGCCGCGATTTCTGGTCGGTGATGGTCGAGCGGTACGGGTTGTCTTTGGATGTCGTCGGCGGGTCCTTGTCGAATGTTCCGGAAGCCGGACCGTTGATCCTGATCGCCAATCACCCCTATGGCATTCTGGATGGGTTGATGATGGGGCACATTTTGTCCCAAACCCGCGGCGATTTCCGAATTCTGGCGCATCGCGTGTTCCGCAAGGCAGAGGACCTGAACAGGATCATTCTGCCGATCTCATTCGATGAAACGAAAGAAGCGATGAGGCTGAACCTCGAAACTCGAAAAACCGCATTGAATTACTTGGGCGACGGCGGGGCGATCGGAATTTTCCCGGGCGGTACGGTTAGCACGGCAGTCAAGCCGTTTGCGCACCCCATGGACCCGGGCTGGCGCGGTTTCACCGCCCGCATGGTGGCCAAGTCGAATGCGACGGTTGTGCCTGTTTTCTTTGACGGTCACACCTCGCGTTTGTTCCAGATCGCCAGCCATTTACACTATACGCTGCGGATGGGTTTGCTGATCAAAGAGTTCAAGAAACGCGTTGATACCCCCGTCAAAGTTGTTGTTGGCGAACCGATTGGGCGCGATGTTTTGGACCCATTGGCAAAGGATACGCGCAAGATGATGGATTTCTTGCGCAAAGCCACGTATGAGCTGTCCCCGAAGCCGTTGAAGTCTTATGACTACGGCTATGAATTCGAGGAACGGCATCGCGCCTGAAGGGGCAAATGGCAGTAGGTATCTTTGATTCCGGGTTGGGTGGGCTGACCGTCCTGAACGCCGCGCAGCAACGTCTGTCGGACGTTGATTTCCTGTATTATGCGGACAACGCGCACGCGCCCTATGGCGTGCGGGATGCCGAGGATATCTATCAACTGACACGCCGTGCCGTGCATGATCTGTGGTCACGCGGGTGCAATCTGGTGATTCTGGCCTGCAACACAGCCAGCGCCGCCGCCCTGCGCCGAATGCAGGAGGAAGGCGTGCCCGAAGGCAAGCGGGTTCTGGGCGTGTTCGTACCGCTGATTGAGGCGCTGACCGAACGGCAATGGGGCGACAATTCGCCCCCGCGCGAGGTCGAAGTGCAGCATGTGGCGCTGTTTGCCACTCCAGCGACTGTATCCAGTCGCGCGTTTCAGCGTGAACTGGCCTTCCGCGCCATCGGTGTGGATGTCGAAGCACAGGCTTGCGGCGGTGTCGTCGATGCCATCGAAGATGGAGACATGATCCTGGCCGAAGCGTTGGTGCGCAGCCATGTCGACGCGCTGAAGCGCAAGATGCCCGACCCCCAGGCCGCGATTCTCGGCTGTACGCATTACCCGTTGATGGCGGAGACCTTTCAGCAGGCACTTGGCGCTGATGTAAAAGTCTACAGCCAGGGTGATCTGGTTGCCGAAAGCTTGGCCGATTACCTGCAACGCCATCCCAACATGACGGGCGAGGGCGAAGGCGGGTTTCTGACAACCGGGAAACCGGCCTTCGTCAGTGATCGTGCAACCCAGTTCCTCCGACGACAAATCACCTTTGCGGCTGCCTGACCTAAGTCAAGGACGGTCTCTTACCAAATCATTAGTTCGATGACCGTCGCATCGGCGGTCGTAAGATGTGGCATATAAGTGAAAGAGGTCTCGCATGACCCACAAAATCGCAATTCTGGGCGCATCCGGTTATACCGGCGCCGAACTGGTGCGGCTGATCGCCGAGCATCCGAATATGGAAATCACAGCGCTCGCCGCCGAGCGCAAGGCGGGCCAGCCCATGGCGCAGGTCTTTCCGCATCTGAGGCACATGGATTTGCCGGAACTGTGCAAAATCTCCGAGATCGACTTTTCGCAGGTTGATCTGTGCTTCTGCGCTTTGCCGCACAAAACCAGTCAGGAAGTCATCCGCGAATTGCCGAAGACGTTGAAGATTATCGATCTTTCAGCAGACTTCCGGCTGAGCGACCCAGAAGAATACGAAAAGTGGTACGGCAATCCGCATTCCGCCGTCGCCCATCAGGAAGAGGCCGTTTATGGCCTGACCGAGTTTTACCGGGATGAGATCCGGTCTGCGCGCCTTGTGGCCGGAACAGGTTGCAATGCGGCGACGGGGCAATATGTTCTGCGGCCGCTGATTTCGGCGGGCGTGATTGATCTGGAGGACATCATCCTTGATCTGAAATGCGCTGTATCCGGTGCCGGGCGGGCGCTGAAGGAAAATCTGCTGCATGCCGAACTGAGCGAAGGTTGCAATGCTTATGCCATTGGTGGAACGCATAGACATCTTGGCGAGTTCGATCAGGAATTTTCGAAACTCGCCGGGCGGACCGTGCACGTGCAGTTCACGCCACACCTGATTCCGGCCAATCGGGGCATTCTGGCGACCACCTATGTAAAGGGCGATCCGCATAGCGTCTTTGAGACGCTGTGTTCCGCCTATGAAACCGAACCGTTCATTCAGGTACTGCCGTTTGGCGAAACCCCTTCGACCCATCATGTGCGGGGCTCGAACTACTGTCATATCGGCGTGGCTGAAGACCGGATTGAACGCCGCGCGATTGTCGTAGCGGCCTTGGATAACCTGACAAAAGGTAGCAGCGGGCAAGCCTTGCAGAACGCAAACCTGATGTTAGGTGAAGCTGAAACGGCGGGCCTGATGATGGCCCCTCTGTTCCCGTGAGGAAACTATGAAAACGCTCAAGAAACGTCGTCGTGTACAAGTGATTTTGCTGGCCGTGGTGGCTTTGGTGCTTGCGACGGGGTTGATCGGGTATGCGATGCGGGATGGCATCAACTTCTTCCGTTCACCCAGCCAGGTGATTGCCGAGCCACCGAAACCGACTGAAGTGTTCCGCATTGGCGGTCTGGTCGAAGAAGGTTCGATCATTCGCGGGCAGGGTGAAACGGTACGTTTTGTCGTAACCGACGGGGGCGAAAGTGTGCCTGTGGCCTTTACCGGTGTATTGCCCGACCTGTTTTCTGAAAATCAGGGTATGGTCGGTACCGGAAGTTACGTGAATGGTGTCTTTGAAGCCACTGAAATTCTGGCAAAACATGACGAAACTTACATGCCAAAAGAAGTCGTGGACGCGCTGAAAGAGCAGGGCGTCTACAAAGAGGCGGGCGATAGCTGATCGGAGGCTGTTTTCTTCCTCAATCTGAGGCGAACTGGGTCTGAAGAACAGGGCGTTGCATTCACATGGTGCGCAACGCCCTTTCCTGTTTCTCAGGTTTAACGTTTTTCCCTGACCGTTTCCGCAACGTGTCAAAGGGGGAACGCATGCAGACAGTTCGGCAGATTGCCATGGGCATAGTAGCGCGAGAGGGCGGCTATGTGGATGACCCGGACGATCCCGGAGGCCCCACCAAGTTCGGTGTCACCATTCACACCATGCGCCGGCTCGGATTGGATGTGACGGGCGATGGACGGATCACTCGCGCCGATGTTCAGTCATTGAGCAAGGATCAGGCCATCGAAGTATTTCTGGAACACTACTTTGAAAAACCGCGCATTGCATTGTTGCCCGAGGAATTGTGGGCATCGCTGTTCGATATGTATGTCAACGCAGGAGCGCAGGCGGTGCGAATCCTGCAGCGCTTGCTGCGTGACATGGAATTTGAGGTCGTTGTTGATGGCGTGATCGGTCAGCAGACGGCTGCTGCCGCTCATGCTGCAGCAATGCCTGATCCAGTTGTTCTGCGGGACGCCTACGGGGTCGCGCGTCGGAACTATTATTTCAAGCTGGCCGATCATCATTCGTCGTTGCGCAAGTATGCGCGTACGCGCACAGGCAATAAAGGAGGATGGATTCGACGCGCAGAAGAGTTCTTGTCCGCCTCGTACCACCTGACCACCAAAGAATTTCAGCAAAGGGTCGCAGCATGGGTTTGATCGCGGGGATTTTGGGCATGCTGTTTGGAACAGGCCGGAACGTGGTGCGCGAGACGGCCGAAGTCTTTCGCGAAAACACCGATGCGGGGGCTCAACGCGCCGTTGCGTTGCGTGGGCAGGCGATGCAGCAGTTCGGGGCCGAATTTCAAGGCGGTGCGAAGGGACGATACGACAGGTTCATGGATGGGCTGAACCGTCTGCCACGACCGGCTCTGGCATTGGGAACGTTGGCCTTGTTCGTGGCAGCGATGATCGATCCGCTGTGGTTTGCGGCGCGAATGCAAGGGATCGCGCTGGTTCCTGAACCTTTGTGGTGGTTGCTGGGCGTGATTGTGTCCTTCTATTTCGGAGCTCGGCATCAGGCCAAGGTGCAGGATTTCCAGCGTGAAATCGGCGCGACAATGCTGCGCGCCCCGACCGTGATGGCCAACCTTGAGGCATTGCGGAAGATGCGCAGCGACAGCCCCGGCGTTGCAGACCCGGGGACGGATGCGGAGTTGGCTCAAGGGATTTCTCGACCGGACGAGAATCGCGCTTTGGAAGATTGGCGTCGTTTGCAAAAGGCATAAGGCGCGACACTATGTGCCCCGCGAAATGGCGAATGTGAATGGCACTTGTCGGGGCGCAGCAGTATAAACGGCCCCATGATTACCGAGCTTGGCCACTTCGCCCTTATTCTTGCCTTTCTGGTCGCAATTGTTCAGACCGTGGTGCCCCTGGTTGGGGCCGCCAATCGCTGGACCGGGTGGATGGCATTTGCCGAACCGGCAGCCATCGCCCAGTTTCTTCTGACGACGTTTTCGTTTGGCGCTTTGGTCTGGGCGTTCGCTGCCTCTGACTTTTCGCTGCGGATTGTCGTTGAAAACAGCCACTCGGCGAAACCGATGATATACAAGATCAGCGGCACCTGGGGGAACCACGAGGGTTCCATGCTGTTGTGGGTGCTGATCGTGACGATTTTCGGGGCCATGGCAGCCTTTTTTGGCGGCGGGCTGCCTCCGACGCTGAAAGCACGTGTTCTGGCGGTTCAGGCCGCTATCGGAGTCGCGTTCTTTGCCTTTATCCTGTTCACTTCGAACCCTTTTGACCGTCTTCCGGTGCCGCCATTCGATGGGCGAGATTTGAACCCGCTGTTGCAAGACCCCGGATTGGCTTTCCATCCACCGTTTCTGTATCTGGGCTACGTCGGTCTGAGCATGGCTTTCAGCTTTGCCATCGCGGCGCTGATCGAAGGTCGTGTTGATGCAGCCTGGGGTCGTTGGGTGCGGCCATGGACGCTTGCTGCATGGGTCTTCCTGACAATCGGAATCGCATTGGGGTCGTGGTGGGCCTATTATGAGCTTGGCTGGGGCGGTTTCTGGTTCTGGGATCCGGTCGAGAACGCATCCTTCATGCCTTGGCTGCTGGCGGCCGCGCTTCTGCATTCGGCCATTGTCGTAGAGAAGCGGGAAGCCTTGAAAAGCTGGACAATTCTGCTTGCAATCATTGCATTCGGGTTCTCGCTGATCGGGACGTTCATCGTGCGCTCTGGCTTGCTGACATCCGTACATGCCTTCGCCAACGACCCCGAGCGCGGTGTATTTATCCTGTTTATTCTGGTGATCTTCGTCGGCGGTGCGTTGACCCTGTTTGCGGCCCGCGCGCAGGCGATGGAGGCCAAGGGTGTCTTTGGTATGGTCAGCCGCGAAAGCGCGCTGGTACTGAACAACATCCTTTTGGCGGTCAGCTGCTTTGTCGTGTTCTTCGGCACCATGTGGCCCATGGTGGCCGAGATGGCATTTGACCGTAAACTCTCGGTCGGTGCGCCGTTTTTCAATGCCGCGTTCACACCGTTCATGATTGCCCTGGGGATCGCGTTGCCGCTTGGGTCCATGCTGCCTTGGAAGCGGGGCAAGCTGCGTCGGGTGGCGTGGTCGCTGCGCTATGCGTTCGTGTTGGCTGTGGCTTTGGCCATTCTTGTCTGGGTCATGCAAACAGGGCGAAGTGCGCTGGGTCCGGTGGGGCTTTTCCTGGGGGCCTGGATCACGTTTGGCGCCATCGTGGATCTCTGGAGCCGTACCGGCCGCAAAGGCAGCGTGGCCCGTCTGTTCCGGCTGCCGCGGGCCGATTGGGGCAAAGCGGCGGCCCATACCGGGCTGGGTGTCACCATGTTCGCCATTGCCGGTCTCACCGCCTGGGAAGTCGAGGACATTCGCGTCGCACAGCAGGGTCAGCCCTATGAAGTCGGACAGTTCACGTTGACTTTGCAGAACGTGCGCCGGGTTCAGGGGCCGAACTACTTCTCGACCATGGCGGATGTTGTGGTTGAAAAGAACGGACGTCAAATCACAACATTGCATCCGGAAAAACGCGATTACCCGGTCGCCCGGATGCCGACCACCGAAGCGGCAATCGATTATCGGTTCCTGCGAGACGTCTACGTGGTGATCGGGGATCAGCAAGCCGATGGTGGATGGGTCATGCGAACCTATATCAAGCCACTGGCCAACTGGATCTGGGGCGGTTGTATCCTGATGTCGCTGGGCGGTGTGCTCAGCCTTTCGGACCGTCGTTTCCGTGTTGCCGCCGGTGCCCGCAAGACCCCGCAATCAGGAGTACCTGCGGAATGAAGCGTCTCGTCCTGATCCTGATGCTGCTGGCCACACCTCTGATGGCGGTGCAGCCTGATGAAGTTCTGGACGACCCGGCGCTTGAGGCGCGGGCGCGGGATATCAGCACCGGGCTGCGCTGCCTTGTCTGCCGAAATGAAAGCATCGACGAAAGCAATGCAGAGCTGGCGCGTGACTTGCGCATTCTGTTGCGCGAACGACTTGTGGCCGGGGACACCGATCAGGAAGCGGTGGACTTCATCGTCGATCGTTACGGTGAGTATGTGCTGCTGAAACCCACCACAACCGGGGCCAACCTGATGTTGTGGCTTGCCGGGCCGATCATGCTGTTGATCGCGGCGGCCATGGGGTGGAGCTTTCTGCGCAAGCGCGCAAAGCACCAGACGGCTGAAAAGACCGATACGCTAAGCGAAGAGGAAAAGGAACGTCTGCGTCAAATTCTGGAAGACTGACGCGCGGTTCACCTTTCCCTTCTTTCACAATTGCGTCAGGGTTCCCCAAACGCTGCGCAGGTGAGGATTTTTCATGGAATACGAAGCTGTCCATCTCGACATCACGGATGGTTTGGCGGTTTTGACGCTGAATCGGGCAGACAAGATGAACGCGCTGACAACGCAGATGCGCGCCGAGATCACCCACGCGATGAAACATGCTGCCCGCCACGCGCGCGCCGTGGTTCTGACAGGTTCGGGAAAGGCGTTCTGCTCGGGTCAGGATCTTGGTGATGCATCGAGCACCGGCAAGATCGATCTTGAGCGAGCGTTGCGCGATGAATACGAACCGATGCTGGAATCTGTCTATGACTGTCCGGTTCCAACGATTGCCGCGGTCAATGGTCCTGCGGCAGGGGCAGGGGCCAACCTTGCCCTGTGCGCCGATGTTGTGATCGCAACTGAGAGTGCGTATTTCCTGCAGGCCTTTGCGAGGATCGGTCTTCTGCCGGATGCCGGAGGTACGTGGTTCATGCCGCGTCAGATGGGTTTTGCCAAAGCCATGGGTGCGGCCCTGTTCGCCGACAAGATCAGTGCCCGACAGGCCGACGACTGGGGTTTGATCTGGGAAGCGGTTTCGGACGACGCGTTTGATGCCCACTGGCGCAAGCGCGCCGCCTATCTTGCAAAGGGTCCCACGGCAGGCTTTGCCGCGATCAAGCAGGCGATCCGGGGCACTTATGAAAAAACCCTGCCGCAGCAGCTAGCGACCGAGGCTCATTTACAGGGTGAATGTGGTCGGACCCGGGACTTTGCCGAAGGTGTCGTGGCCTTTCTGGAAAAACGCCCCCCGGTCTTCGAGGGGCGCTGATCGCAGTGATTACGCTCGACGGCGGCGGCGCGACCGGCGTTCCGGCGCGGCGGTATCCCCTTCGGTGCCGTCCGAGGCGGATGAGAACGGGCCCAGCGCCGCGGTGATCTGATCCAGCGTCGGGCGCTCTGCGCGCGGTTGAGTATCCAGCGCCTCGCGCATTTTACGCAGGTGGTCGGGCATCGTTCCGCAGCACCCACCAATGATCGTTGCGCCAGCGTCGCGCGCCATGGCGGCATACTGACCCATCAGTTCCGGCGTGCCGTCATAGTGGATATGGCCGTCCACATATTTTGGGATACCGGCGTTGCCCTTGGAAATCAGCGGTCGTTCGGTCCCCTGAGCGGCGAAGCCCAGGACCGTGCGCAGGATGTCCGACGCACCAGTGCCGCAATTTGCGCCGAATGCAATCGGCGGGTTGGGCAATGTTTCGACCATCTGTGCCAGATCGGCCGACGTCACGCCCATCATGGTGCGTCCGGCTGTGTCAAAACTCATGGTGCCGCACCAGGGCATGTCGGCCAGGGCAAAGGCTTCGGCTGCGGCACGGAACTCTTCCGGTGCGCTGATGGTTTCAACCCACAAGACATCGACCCCACCGTCTTTCAGTGCCTCAGCCTGTTCGTGGAACATCTCGACGGCGTCGGCATGCGTCAGACTGCCGACGGGTTCCATAATTTCACCGGTCGGCCCGACCGACCCCGCAACGACAACGGGGCGCCCGGCCTTGTCCGCAACTTCGCGGCCCAGTTCTGCGCCGATGCGGTTCAGCTCACCCACGCGGTTATGCGCATCATGCAGTTTCAGCCGCGCGGCGGTGCCACCGAAAGTATTGGTCAGAAACAGATCACTGCCCGCGTCCACAGACCCCTGATACAAGGCCCGGATCTTGTCGGAAGCGTCCACGTTCCATAGTTCCGGCGCGTCGCCGGATTGCAGACCCATATTGAACAGATTTGTTCCGGTTGCCCCATCCGCCAGAAGGGCGTCATTGGTTTCCAGAAGCTTGCTGAGTGCATTTGTCATTGGGGTATTCCAATTTTTGGCCCAAAGGGCCGATAAAAAATTTAGACGCTCCGTGTCCCACGACCGGAGCGTCAAATCAAACTCATAATTCTCATGAAGATCATGAGACTTGCGGCACGCGCCTCAGATTTCGGCCTCTGACATGACCTGCTCTTTTGCTTCAACCAGCAATTCTGCCATTTTTTCACGAATTTTCGCTTCGTCAGCCAAGTCGCCAAGATAACCTTTCACCGCTTCCACAACGTCGTCTTCGCTGACATTCTGCAGGTCGGTGTGTACCAGTTCCTGACCATATGCCCGGGCTTGTTCCACAGTCTCGCCCTTCAGTGTCGAGGCCCACACGGCCATAAACCGGTTGCGGCGCATCCGGGCGATGAACTGCATCTTTTCGTCATGCGCGAACTTGTTTTCAAACGCGGCTTCACGTTCGTCAAATGTGGTCATTGGTTGGGGACCTCTTGGGTTTCATCTTCTTTCCTCATGATATGACTATACGGGCGCGCGGGCGCAAGGTATTTGCGCTGCGTCAAACCCTCTCGGGCCGCCAAACTTGCGGGTTGGCGGGCCTTGCACTATGAGGGCGCCAACGCGAAGGGACTCATTCCCTCGCCACGGACTGGAAAGGTCGCTCATGTCGCGTCGCAAGAAAATCTACGAAGGCAAGGCCAAGATTCTGTATGAAGGTCCCGAACCGGGTACAATCGTTCAGTATTTCAAGGATGACGCCACCGCGTTCAACGCCGAGAAAAAGGACGTCATCGACGGCAAGGGCGTGCTGAACAACCGTCTCAGCGAGTTCTTCATGACAGGTCTGACCCAGATCGGCGTTCCGAACCACTTTATCCGCCGTCTTAACATGCGCGAGCAACTGGTCCGCAATTGCGAGATCGTACCGCTGGAAATCATCGTTCGCAATTACGCGGCCGGTTCGATGTCGAAACGTCTGGGCATCGCCGAGGGCACGCAGCTGCCGCGCCCGATTGTGGAATACTGCTACAAGGATGACGCTCTCGGTGATCCGCTGGTCACTGAAGAACACATCGCGGCATTTGGCTGGGCCAGCCAGCAGGATATGGATGACATTCTCAGCCTGGCGCTTCGCGTGAACGATTTCATGAGTGGTGTGATGCTGGCTGTTGGCATTCGGCTAGTCGATTTCAAAATCGAGATTGGCCGCGTTTTCGAGGGCGACTATCAGCGCCTGATCGTCGCCGATGAGATCAGCCCCGACAGCTGCCGTCTTTGGGACATCGAGACCGGGCAGAAACTGGACAAAGACGTGTTCCGCCGGGATTTGGGTAACTTGACGGATGCCTATTCGGAAGTGGCCCGGCGCCTCGGCGTTTTGCCGAAAAGCAACGTGACCAAGCCGACGCTGATCAACTGATCAGAACGTGTTTGCTAAACTGTTCTGAAGTGCTGCGTCGATAGATGCAGCACTTTTTTGCATTCCGTTTAAGTATTTGACAGTTTTAACCGTCATGCAGCATGCTCGGCGCTGATATCTGACCCGGTTTGCCAACAAGGTGATATTCGGTATGGGCGAATTATTCGATCACGCAGTTTTCCTGAAATTTCTCGCTGCTGTGCTGGCCATATTCAATCCGCTCTACAACATTCCGATCTTTCTCAGTATGACCCACCACTGCTCGAAGCGGGAACGGCGTCGTGTTGCCCTAATCGTGATGGTTTCGGTGACCGTGATTGCCTTGATCGCAGTTTTGATTGGTGAAGAAGTGCTGGCGATTTTCGGTATCGATGTGCCCTCGTTCCGGATTGCAGGTGGTATCATTATTTTCGGAATCGGCATGGCAATGCTGAACGCCGAGGATCGCCCCCCGGGGGATCAGGCCGCCTTGGCGGACGGGCAGGAGCGCAAGCTGAACTTTGCGGTGGTTCCGTTGGCCATTCCGCTTACCATCGGTCCGGGGACCATCGCGATTACGATTGTCTTCTCGCATCAGTTGTCGGACGGCGCGGAGATCGTGACACTGGGCTCGGCTGTCTTGATTGCCTGCGCGATTGTCGGAATGGGGTTGTTGTTCGCGGATCAGATTTCGCGGTTGCTGGGCGATACAATGATCAATGTTCTGACCAGGATCATGGCCATTCTGCTGGTGGCGGTTGCTGTCGAGATGGTGCTGACCGGAACATTCAATGCCATCGACAAACACTATCCGGGGCTGTCCTCGACGATCGGAGGGTAGAGGGACCTCCTGCGGTCATCCGTCCTGCCGAAGAAGGGTTGTCCAATGATCGCAAGCAGGGTATCCCGCGCGCAACGTAAAAAGGCCCTGGTCGTCGGGTCTGCAGGTTGGAGTTGCGAATATGAAAGCACGGGTGCATGTGATGCTCAAGAACGGGGTTCTGGACCCGCAGGGTGAAGCCGTTCGTCACGCGTTGGGCGCCATGGGCTTCGATCAGGTGGAGGGCGTCCGTCAGGGCAAGGTCATCGATCTGGAACTGGCCGAAGGCTCGACCGAGGCCGACGTGACAGCAATGTGCGAGAAGCTGTTGGCCAACACGGTCATCGAACGTTACGAAATCGAACTGGTCTGAATTGATGCGCGCGGCACGTCTGGTCGGGTATCGTCAGCCGCTAGAGGTGACGACTGTTCCCGATCCCGAACCCACCGAGGACGGCGTTGTCGTCCGGGTTCTGGCGTGCGGTGTGTGCCGGTCGGACTGGCACGCGTGGTCGGGTTCGGACCCGGATGTCAATCTGCCCATAACCCCCGGACACGAATATTGTGGCGAGGTGGTCGCGGCCGGCAAACAGGTGAAACGCTGGCGGGTCGGGGACCGGGTGATCGCACCTTTCATCCTGGCCTGCGGGCGATGCCCGGATTGTGCGCAGGGCCATCAAACCACCTGTGCTGACCAGATCGTGCCGGGTTTCACCTGCGACGGTGCCTTTGCCGAGTTCATTTCCGTTGCCCACGCGGATGCAAACCTAACGGCGCTGCCGGACAATCTTGCCCCCGAGGTTGCTGCGGCACTGGGATGCCGGGTGACCACAGCCTGGCAAGCTCTGGTTGGCCGGGCGCAGTTGCAGGGCGGGGAATGGCTTGCCGTCTTTGGCGGTGGCGGCGTTGGCATCTCGACCCTTCTGCTGGGCAAGGCTCTGGGCGCGCGCGTAGTCGTGGTCGATATTGTTGATGACAAGCTGGCCTATGCCAAAAACCTTGGTGCCGATGCGGTGATCAACGCGGCCACCTGCGACGCGCCGCAAGCTGTCAGGGATTTGACTGGCGGTGGTGCGCATGTGGCAATCGAAGCCCTCGGCATCGAGGCCACCACGGTGTCCGCCATGCGGTCCTTGCGCAAAATGGGCCGTATGGTGCAGATCGGTATGCCTGCGGGCGACCATGCCGCAATGTCACTGCCGATGGATCTTCTGTATTCCGGGCAGCTTTCCGTCTATGGAACGCGCGGTATGCCCAGTTGGCGCTATCCGTCGCTGTTGTCACTGATTGCAGGCGGCGGTGTGGAGCTGAGCCCACTGGTGACCCGCAAAATAACACTGAACCAGGTAAGCGATGAGCTTGCCGCCTTTGACAATCCGGCGCCTCCGGGCGTCGCGGTCGTCACTGACTTTATCTCGTAGGAGGGTCCGCCATGCGCGCAGCCGTCATCGTTTTCCCCGGGTCCAACTGTGACCGAGACCTCGCAGTCGCCTTTGAACAGGCTGGATTTCAGGTCGATATGGTCTGGCACAAGGACGCCGCGCTGCCCGAGGGGATCGACATCGTGGGTGTGCCCGGTGGGTTTTCCTATGGCGATTATCTGCGCTGCGGGGCGATTGCGGCGCAGTCTCCTATTTGCAGGGCGGTGGCGAAACACACCGAGCGCGGGGGATATGCGGTTGGCATTTGCAACGGTTTTCAGGTTTTGACCGAGACCGGAATTCTGCCCGGCGCGTTGCTGCGAAATGCCGGTCTGAAGTACATCTGCCGCACCGTGGGGCTGCGGGTGGAAACCAGCGACAGCGCTTTCACGGAAGGTTACAATGCAGGCGATGTCATCGGCATCCCGATCGCGCATCATGACGGCAACTACTTTGCAGATGATGAAACGCTTGCCGAACTGAAGGGCGAAGACCGGATCGCGTTCACCTACGCCGAAAACCCGAACGGTTCGCGCGACGATATTGCTGGAATTCTATCTCACAACCGGCGCGTGTTGGGGATGATGCCTCACCCCGAACGTGCGGCGGATTCGGGCCACGGAGGCACCGACGGGACGGCGCTCTTCCGCGCATTGGCGGGCGTGCTGGCGCCAGTGTGACTTGAGGTCATCGGCTCGGGCGCGTAGCGTCTTGGCATGAATTCGGAAGTTCAACCAGACCGGCCCGGGTTTTTCGCCCGGTTCCGCGCCGCGCCGCTGGGGTGGCCGCTGCGTCTGACCATCATATTGTTGCTGGTTGCGACAGTGGCAACAGTGTGGATCACGAACAGCCTTCTGACCAGCCGCTTTACAGAGTCGACACGCAACCGGGCCGAGGTGCGGCTCGCCCTGTACTCCGGCAACTTGCTGAGCGAACTGCGCCGAAACGCGATTGTGCCGCAGCTGCTTGCGCGCGATCCGACGCTGATTTCAGCGTTGCAATCCAGTGACTTCTCGCTTTCGACGCAGCGGTTGATTTCCTTTGTGGAAGAAATCGGCGCCGCCTCACTGGTGTTGCTGGATCGGGACGGCCGCACTGTGGCTGCAACGGATCGCAATCGTCTGGGCGAGGGACACCGAAGCAGCCCGTACTTCATTGACGCGATCCGATCGAATGCGACCATCTTTTCCGTCATTCCGCGCGAGTCCGGTGGTTACAGTTTTGTCTATTCCAGACGCATCGAGGGTGGCTCGGACATTCTCGGTGTCATTGTTGTCGAAGTTGATCTTCAGAAGTTCGAACGTGCATGGGCTGGGATCTCGGATGCCGTGATGGTGACCGACAGCACCGGAGCCATCATTCTGGCGACCGAACCGCAATGGCGTGGTCTGGACGAGCAGGCCGCGATGCTGCGTCAGCCACCGGACGGTGCCATCCAGCGCGCCATTCGGGCCACGACCGACTGGACGGCGTTGCCGCCTGATGCCTACCTGCAAGGCGAGGCGGTGATGCGGATGGAAACACGCATACCGTTTCGTGGATGGCAAATGACGTCATTCACGACCTATTCCTCGATTCGGGAGAAAGTGAACAGCGTTCTGGCGCTCGAGATCATGGGCTTTGCGATTCTTCTGGCGCTGGCCTTCTATGCGCTAAGCCGTCGCGCCACGTTGCGGATGACATTGTTCCAACGAGAGTCGGCGGAGCTTCGCGCATTGAACGCGAGGTTGCAGCGGGAAATTGCTGAGCGGGAACGGGTTGAAAAGACGCTGGAAGTTGCCGAGCAAACGCTTGCGCAGAGCTCGAAGCTGGCGGCGTTGGGAGAGATGTCGGCAGCGGTAAGTCACGAGCTGAACCAACCGCTGGCGGCAATGAAAACCTATCTGGCCGGTGCCCGATTGCTGCTGCGTCGGGAACGTTCGGAAGAGGCTCTGGCCAGCTTTGGCCGTATTGACGGGCTGATCGAACGGATGGGCGCGATCACGCGGCAACTCAAGTCCTATGCGCGCAAGGGGGCGGATGCGTTTTCCCCTGTAAACCTTGGCGAAGCGTTGGCGTCGGCGGTATCTATGATGGAACCGCAATTGCGACAGCGCCATGTGAAGATCACGCAAATTCTGCCCGAGGAGCCCGTCGTGGTGATGGGGGATCGGATGCGGATCGAACAGGTTATGGTAAACCTCTTGCGAAACGCGTTGGATGCCACCAAATCAGTGGCAGAGCCGGATGTCGAGATCATCCTGGCAGCGGGCGACTCGGCCGTGTTGACCGTGCGCGACAACGGTCACGGAATCGAGGACATCGAGAACCTGTTCGAGCCGTTCTATACTACCAAGCAGCCAGGCGACGGTGTCGGTCTGGGGCTTGCCATCTCGTCCGGGATCGTGAACGACCACGGTGGACGGCTGACCGCGCGAAACGCCCAACACGGCGGCGCGGTGTTCGAGATGCAACTGCCGATACTGGGAAGCGACGGCCTTGAGGCCGCGGAATAACGAGGAATGAATATGGCACAGGCCATGAAAATTGCCATTGTGGATGACGAACAGGACATGCGCCAGTCGATCAGCCAGTGGCTGGCGCTGTCTGGATATGACACGGAAACCTTTGCCAGTGCCGAGGATGCACTGAAGGTTCTGGGGCCGGACTATCCGGGGATCGTGATCTCGGACATCAAGATGCCGGGGATGGACGGCATTCAGTTGCTGAAGAAACTGATGGGGGCGGACAGCACCCTGCCGGTCATCATGATCACAGGTCATGGCGACGTGCCGATGGCGGTCGAGGCAATGCGCGTCGGAGCCTTTGATTTTCTGGAAAAGCCCTTCAATCCGGACCGCATGTCGGAGCTGGCCAAACGGGCCAGCAACGTGCGCCGCCTGACACTGGACAATCGCGCCCTGCGTCGCGAGCTGTCTGGCGGCACCCAAATCATGAACAAACTGATCGGGGCCAGCCCGGTTATGGAGCGCCTGCGCGAGGACATACTGGATCTTGGGCAGGCGGACGGTCACGTGCTGATCGACGGGGAGACGGGCACCGGCAAGACCCTCGTTGCGCATGCGTTGCATGCCGTCGGCAGCCGGGCGGGCAAGAAATTCGTATTGGTTTCTTGTGCCGCACTGGAAGAGGACGCGCTGTCCAAACGGCTATTCGGTCCGATGATGCCCGAAGACACGCAGCTACCTGCCATCGAGGAAGCGCGCGGCGGAACGCTGGTACTGGAGGATGTCGAGGCACTCAGCGACACCTTGCAGGCCCGTCTGCTGAGCGTGATGAACGAGCAAGGTACGCCCGCTGAAACCCGTATCGTTGCAATTTCCAACCTGCAGGAAGCCGGCAAGACCAGCGAAGACGTGCTGCGACCGGATTTGTTCTACCGACTGGCAGCTCTGCGCATCACCATGCCGCCACTGCGCCAGCGCGGTGAGGACATTCTGACGCTGTTCACCCGCCTGAGCGAGCAGTTTGCCGAGGAATATGGCTGCGATTCCCCTCAGGTCAGCGCACAGGAAGCCGCACAGTTGCTGCAAGCCCCGTGGCCGGGGAATGTACGCCAACTGATCAACATTGCTGAACGCGCCGTGCTGCAGTCGCGTCGCGGGTCGGGCACAATCGCCTCGCTTCTGATGTCGGATCACGAAGAGATGCAGCCGGTGATGACAACTGAAGGTAAACCTCTGAAAGAATACGTAGAGGCGTTCGAGCGGATGTTGATCGACAACACTATGCGACGGCACAAGGGCTCGATTGCTTCGGTGATGGATGAGTTGTGCCTGCCACGCCGGACGCTGAACGAGAAAATGGCCAAATACGGGCTGCAGCGGTCGGATTATTTGTAACGTACGGAGGGGGCCAGCCCCCTCTTGGCCTTTCAGGCCAATTCACCCCCGGGATATTTATGGCCAGATGAAGTGATCCTGGGTGCCGTTGCACCGCGCAATGCAGTTTGCCCATTGTCTTTTCCACAGGACTGCTTTTATTGTGGCTCAACGGGCCGGGCAAAATTAAGCCTGCAAGTCCCGTCTTTTTGAGTTTCGCTGCTGTGCTGCTGCTGAGGATCAATCCCACGCTGCGCGGCAGACCGATTGTGCCCCACACGCGGGGCAGCAGAGCACCTGAGCCCGGAAGTTCCGGGCGAAAGGATATAATGGGCAGGCAGCGGCCAACCGCGCCTGTCGGAGAAGAACCGCGATGACGCGCGCGCAACGATTGAGAGACCGGGCAGGGGGCCACAGCGCCAGACCCTGCCGCGCGCCGTCCGATATCGCCCTGACAAGACACCACCCCAAATGCGCCTGTCCGCCAGGACGGGTAAGGACAACGCGTTTGGCGCGGTGCACCAAGGACACATGGCTAAGAAAATGCTTATCGATGCCACCCACGCGGAGGAAACCCGCGTCGTGGTGGTCGACGGAAACAAGGTTGAGGAATTTGACTTTGAATCCGAAAACAAACGCCAGCTTGCTGGCAACATCTATCTGGCAAAAGTAACTCGGGTCGAGCCGTCTCTGCAGGCGGCGTTTGTGGATTACGGCGGGAACCGGCATGGGTTCCTTGCGTTTTCGGAGATCCATCCGGACTATTATCAGATCCCCGTTGCCGACCGTGAAGCGTTGATGGAGGAAGAGCGCGCCTATGCCGAGGCCTTGAAGGCACGGGATGAGGCCGAGGACTCCAAGCCGAAAAAGCGCCGCTCGCGTTCGCGCAGTAAGGCCGAGGACGTCAAGACCGACGACCCGGTTGAAACGATGGACGTTTCGACCGAACCGAATGGTATGGAAACCATCGATCTGGATGAAGGTGACGAGGCTGATGTCCCCGTGCCGGAAGGCACGTCGCCCATGGAAATGGTGGCCGAGACACCGGTGGAAGAACCGGTTGATGAAGCGGTCGCACAACCTGCAGAGGTCGAGGCGGAAGCTGCGGAATCTGCGTCTGACGAACAGGCGGAGACAGATGCCGAAGCGGGCACAGAGCTGCCCGACAACGAAATCGCGGTTGCTTCTGACGAGGTGGATTCGGACGTTTCGGATGTTGAACCGGCTGACGAAAAACCAGAGGCTGAAACTGACTCGGATGCGGAACAGGACGATCCCGATGATAATGGCGACGTAAAAGAAGAAGCCAAGGCCACGGACGCTGCATCCAAGGATGACACAATCGAGTCCGTCGCTGATGAAGACGACAGCGAGGACATTCGTCCTCCGCGTAAGCCGCGCCCGCGTCGGTACAAAATTCAGGAAGTCATCAAGGTCCGTCAGGTTCTGCTGGTGCAGGTCGTCAAGGAAGAACGCGGCAACAAGGGTGCCGCCCTGACCACGTATCTGTCGCTGGCTGGTCGCTACTGCGTTCTGATGCCGAACACCGCCCGCGGTGGCGGGATCAGCCGCAAGATTACCAATGCGGCTGACCGCAAGAAACTGAAAGAGATCGCGTCTGAAATCGATGTCCCGACTGGCGCAGGGCTGATCGTGCGCACCGCAGGCGCCAAACGAACCAAATCCGAGATCAAGCGCGACTATGAGTATTTGCAGCGTTTGTGGGAGCAAATCCGGGAACTGACCCTGCAATCCATTGCGCCGGCAAAAATCTACGAAGAAGGCGACCTGATCAAACGGTCGATCCGCGATCTTTATAATCGCGATATCGATGAGGTTCTGGTCGAAGGCGAAGGCGGCTACCGCATTGCCAAGGACTTCATGAAAATGATCATGCCGTCCCACGCCAAGAACGTGAAACGGTACGAGGACGCGCTGCCTTTGTTCGCGCGCTATCAGGTCGAAAGCTATCTGGCCGGGATGTTCAACCCGACCGTTCAGCTTAAGTCCGGTGGCTACATCGTGATCGGGGTGACCGAAGCGCTTGTGGCAATCGACGTGAACTCGGGTCGGGCGACCAAGGAAGGCTCGATCGAGGAAACCGCGCTGAAGACCAACCTGGAGGCCGCCGAGGAAGTGGCGCGTCAGCTGCGTCTTCGGGACCTCGCCGGTTTGATCGTGATCGATTTCATCGATATGGACGAGCGCAAGAACAACTCGGCCGTTGAAAAGCGCCTGAAAGACAAGCTGAAGACCGACCGCGCACGCATTCAGGTTGGTCGGATTTCCGGTTTTGGCCTGCTCGAAATGAGCCGACAGCGTCTGCGCCCCGGCATGATCGAGGCCACGACGCAGCCGTGCCCGGCATGTCACGGTACCGGCTTGATTCGGTCGGACGACAATATGGCGTTGTCGATCCTGCGTCAGATCGAAGAGGAGGGCACCCGTCGCCGTTCGCGCGAGGTGCTGGTGCGTTGCCCTGTCGGCATCGCCAACTTCCTGATGAACCAGAAGCGTGAACATATTGCCCAGATCGAAGGCCGTTATGGTCTTTCGGTTCGGATCGAAGGAGATGTGCATCTGGTCAGTCCCGATTTCTCGATGGAGAAATTCAAGACGGCCAGCCGGATCGTGCCTGAGGCGTCTGCGCCTGTCGTGTCCGTGGACGCGTCGCTGATGGATCTGGTGGATTCTTCGGATGAGGAAGAGGAAGAAACCGTTCAACCCGAAGAGGAATCCAAACCCAAGCGCAAACGCCGTCGTCGCCGCCGCAAAAAGACCTCTGGCAATGCAGATGCGCCCGAATCCGCTGATGGGGAGGGCGTAGAAGCGTCGGAGGGCGGTGAGGCGGTAGTTGCCGAAGGTGATGTGACTGCGCCCGAAAGCGACGAAACCGCGGAGACGGCTGAAGACGCTGAGAAGGCGGCGAAGCCCAAGAAGCGCCGTGCGCCTCGTCGCCGCAAAAAGGCTGTTGAGGACGCAGTCGAGAGTGAGTCCTCTGTAGATGATACTCTGGCGGTAGACGCGGCTGACACGGATGCTGAGGCGGAAGCGCCGGTCGAGGTGGCTCAGTCACCCGAGGTTGACGCAGGTACATCGGAGGCCGAAGAACCGGCACCAGAAGCCGTTTCTGAAGTTGACCCTGAAGTGCAAGACCAGGAAACTGCGGTGGAGGTTGAAGCCGAAGTGGTCGAAGAAGCGGTTGATGCGCCATCGGAGCCGGAGGTGGCAGAGGCCGCCGAAGAAGACGAAATCGCTGAGCCAGCCCCTGAGGCGCCTGAAGCCGAGACAGTCGAACCGGTTCTGGAATCCGTCGCGGAGGAACCTGAGCCTGCGCCCTCTAAGCCGAAACGGCGCGGCTGGTGGTCGATCGGTCAATAAGACAGGGCGGGCCTTTGTGTCCGCCTTTTTCTTTTTGGCGGCTTTGCGCTCTATGATTTCCGGATGACGTAAACCTGGTGGTTGTCTTCAGATTCCTGCGCGATCAGGGTGTGACCCGTTTCGGCACAGAAATGCGGAACGTCTACTATGGCCGCCGGATCATCGGCCAGCACTCGAAGGACCGCCCCTGATGGCAAGGATTTCAGCCGCTTTCGGGCTTTCAGGACGGGCAGGGGGCACAAAAGGCCCAATGCATCCAGTGTTTCGGTTACTTCGGTCATGAGAACCGGGATATGTCCAACTTGCGATACTGTCCAGCAGGCAACCACGAGGATGTGACCGAATGGCCCCGTGACGCGGCGCGTGTGATAACATATGTGCTGAGACATGTTCGGAATTGATATCATCGACGCAGGGCTATTGCCCGCCATGTTCATCGCCATGCTGGGCGGTTTGATCAGCTTTCTGTCGCCCTGCGTATTGCCCATCGTACCGCCGTATCTGGCGTATATGAGTGGCGTCACGATCAATGAAATGCAGGATCAGGCGAGGGCACGACGCAAGGCGACGCTGTCCGCATTGTTCTTCGTATTGGGGCTGTCGACTGTGTTTCTTCTGCTGGGTTTCACGGCATCGGCATTTGGGGCATTTGTGCTGCAGAATCAGGTGCTGTTTGCCAAGATATCCGGCGCAGTCGTCATCGTGTTTGGCCTGCATTTTCTGAATGTCTTCCGCATTCCGTTGCTGGATCGCGAGGCGCGGGTCGAAACAGGAGATTCCGGAGGCTCAGTCTTTGGGGCCTATATTCTGGGCCTGGCCTTCGCCTTTGGTTGGACTCCCTGCATCGGCCCGCAACTGGGCGCAATCCTTTCGCTTGCAGCGTCTGAGGCATCGGTCGCGCGCGGCACGCTATTGCTGGGGGTCTATGCGGCAGGTCTCGGCATTCCGTTCCTGCTGGCGGCGATGTTCCTGAACCGCTCGATGGCGGTGATGAACCGGATTAAACCCCACATGGGCACGATCGAAAAGGTGATGGGCGGCTTGCTGTTATTTGTTGGCATCATGCTGATTACCGGATTGTTTACCGAGTTCAGCTGGTGGCTGCTTGAAACATTCCCGGCATTGGCAACTTTGGGTTAACCCTCTGAGCTTTTAGCCGAACGTATCGTCGACAAGGTCTTACCTTGGTCCACACGCTGCGCTAATCTGCGCGGCAAAGGGCAAGGGCATGAGCAGTCAATCTCCGCAACACGTGGTGCGCCGCCGCCGGGTATTCTACATCCCCGGTTATGACCCGATTCACCCCCGCCGTTATCGTGAATTGTATCGGAAGGAGGGGCAGGACCAGGCCGAGATTTCTGGATATGAGATTGCGGTCTGCGCCAAGTCCGGCGACGGCCCCTACGGTTGGCACGTCACATCGGTTCAGGACGGGGTGACGGTGCAAGCGGATATTGAGGTTCTGGTCTGGTCGGATATCGTCCGCGAAAGCATGGCCCGTTCGATCCCGGCGACCTACTGGCAACTGGCCCAGACAGCGTGGATCTATATTTCAACCGGCACGCTTTGGCGCCTGATGCAATTGCGCAAGGGGCCGGTCATCGCTGCGCTATACCCGGTTGGTATGCTGCTGTTGCAACTTGCTGTGGCGTTGTTGGCGGCCTGGGGGATAGCCGCAGTCCTTGTTCCGACTATCGGGGCAGTTGCATGGTTACCGGCAGTGGTTCTGGCCTATGCCTTGATGCGTTGGTTTCGGCGGATCGACAACCGGCTGTTCGCCTATTATCTGATGCATGACTACGCGCATTCGGCACGGCTTCGCGGTGAGGTTGCGCCGGACCTGCAGTCCCGGTTGGACCAGTTCACAACCCTGATCGAACAGGCTATGAAGACAGATGTGGATGAGGTTCTGATCGTAGGCCACAGTTCCGGCGCGCATCTGGGTGTTATGGTACTAGCCGACCTGATACGCCGTCGGAACGGGGCGGGGCCGGTTTTGTCTTTTCTGACTTTGGGGCAGGTGGTGCCTATGGTCTCGTTCCTACCCAATGCGAACCAACTGCGCACAGATTTGCGGTTTCTTTCCACGTGTTCGGACTTGTCCTGGGTGGATGTGTCAGCACCCGGTGATGGATGCGCTTTTGCATTGTGCGATCCCGTAGCGGTTAGCGGCGTGGCCGGGTCCGACAAGCGTTGGCCTCTGGTTCTTTCTGCCGCGTTTACGAAAACCCTGACAGCAGAACGCTGGCGCGTTTTGCGTTGGCGGTTTTTCAGATTGCATTTTCAGTACCTCTGCGCTTTCGACAATCCCGGAGATTATGATTACTTCCGCATCACCGCCGGGCCTGTGACGTTACGGCGGAGGTTTGCCAACCGTGCGCCTTCGGCGTCGCGGATCGAGCGTCCGGTTTCGAAATACACGTCGGTGCGCCCGTGAGACCGCCAAAACCTCAGGCCCGCCCGGATCAGGTATCGCTCTGGCGCTATCTGAGGTTGTTTCGTCAGGACATGCTGTCAGCGCAGCCTCAACGCCTGTATCGCGCGTGGATGGCCGAATTTCGGACCCCATTCTTTCGATCCTACATGATCAATCAACCTGAACTGATTGACACGGTTCTCAAGAAAAGGCCGGATGATTTTCCCAAATCCGGCCGGATCAGCGAAGGGTTGCGGCCATTGCTGGGAAATTCCGTGTTCCTGACCAATGGCGATACCTGGAAACGTCAACGCCGGATCATCGATCCGGCATTCGAAGGCGGTCGATTGAAGGACACGTTTCCCGCCATGCTGGCTGCCGCGCAGGCCTGCGTGAACCGGTTGCAGTCACGGGCCGGAACTGCCGTGGAATGCGAAGAGGTCACCAGCCATGTCGCTGCAGATGTGATCTTTCGGACCCTGTTCTCGGTTCCCATCGAACATGAGACCGCGGCAGAGGTTTTCGAGAAGTTCCGCGCCTATCAAAGGGCGCAGCCGCTGTTGAACCTTGCAGCTTTTGTTCCCTTGCCGCGTTGGATACCCCGGTTCCATTCTCGCCGGACCCGCAGAAATGCTGGCGAAATAAGAACACTCATTGCCCGTCTGACCGCAGAGCGCGCGGCACAGATCGCCGCCGGATGCGCACCTGATGACCTGGCAACCAAGATCATGACGACACCGGATCCGCAAACCGGACGCTGTTTCGAAACCAGCGAGATGGTGGATCAGGTCGCGATTTTCTTTCTGGCGGGCCATGAAACCAGCGCTTCGGCGCTGGCATGGGCTCTTTACCTGCTCGCAAGCTACCCGGACTGGCAGGAGAAAGTGGCCGAGGAGGCCAGGGCGCTGGACGATCCATCCTTCTCGGTGATGTCCAAACTCCGTCTCAGCCGGGACGTATTTCGCGAGGCGTTGCGGCTGTATCCACCGGTCCCCATGATGGTGCGCGAGGCAACCTGTCCGGAACACTTCCGCGGTCGCAATATCGCTAAAGGATCGCAAATCGTTCTCAGCCCGTGGCATTTGCACCGGCATGAGCGTCTCTGGGATATGCCGGATGAATTCGACCCGACCCGCTGGAACACCGAAAACGGGAAGGCATGTCAGCGAAATGCCTTTGTCCCGTTCTCGGCCGGACCGCGTGTGTGTACCGGCGCGGGGTTCGCGATGGTTGAGGGGCCGTTGATCCTGTCCATGCTGCTGCGACACTACCGTCTGGAAACAATCGAGGGGGAAACACCGGTTCCGGTTGCACATCTGACGGTCAGGTCCAAAGAAGGCATCCGCCTGCGTCTGGTTCAGCGCTAACAACCTACCATTGTCCACCCCCTTGCTGTATGCGGTTGAAAAAAGCGGAATCAATATTGAACGGGAAAGAGTTATGTCCAAGGCAGAACAGCGCGCGCAAATGACCGAAGGTGCGGGATTCATTGCAGCACTGGATCAAAGTGGCGGTTCAACGCCCAAGGCGCTGGCGCTGTATGGCGTCCAAGCGTCGGATTACAGCTCGGACGAAGAGATGTTCGGCGAAATCCAGAAAATGCGCGCGCGGATCATCCTGGCCGACGATTTCACCAAGGAAAAAGTGATCGGCGCCATCCTGTTCGAACGCACATTGGGCGAAGATATCGATGGTCGCAAAGTGGCGGATTACCTGTGGTCGGTCAAAGGCATCGTACCTTTTCTTAAGATCGACAAAGGTTTGGAGGACACTGCCAACGGTGTTCAGATGATGAAGCCGATCCCTGGCTTGGCCGATACTCTTGCGAAGGCCAACGGTGTCTTCGGTACCAAGGAACGATCTGTAATTCACGAGGCGAATGCCGAAGGTATCGCGGCCGTTGTTGCACAACAGTTTGACGTTGCCCGTGTCGTAACCGACGCCGGCATGGTCCCGATCGTCGAGCCCGAGGTGAACATTCACTCGGAGACCAAAGCCCAGGCCGAAGACATCCTGAAATCTGAGTTGCTAAAAAACCTCGACCAACTGGACGAGGGGCAGGAGGTTATGCTGAAGCTGACCCTTCCCAGTCAGGCGAACTTGTACGACGAGGTCGCCGATCATCCGCGCGTGGTGCGTGTCGTGGCTCTGTCTGGAGGCTATTCCACGGATGAGGCCTGCGATCTTTTGGGTCAGAACGGCAAGATGATCGCATCCTTTTCGCGTGCGTTGACAGAAGGGTTGTCGAAACAGCAATCCGATGCGGAGTTCAATTCCGCTCTGGGCAGCAATATCGATAAGATTTTTCGCGCCTCGGTCTGAGATTCAGCCGGGTTTCGTGAAAGAGCGGCGCAATTGCGCCGCTTTTTTTCGACCAATGCATCCCTCGGCGTGGTCGTTGATCAGCCCCATGGCCTGCATGAATGCAAATATCGTCGTTGGGCCAACAAATTTCCAACCACGTTTCTTGAGGTCCTTTGACATCGCCACCGACTCGGGTGAGGTCGACGCCGTTTGCGGAGCTGCCGATGTTTGGGGTTCATAATTCCAAACATAAGCTGCCAGCGATCCCTCTGCCGCGATCAGCTCCTGCACGCGGCGGGCGTTATTGATCACTGCCTCGATTTTCCCCCGATGACGAATGATGCCCTTGTCTTGCAAAAGACGGTCGACATCCGTTTCGGAAAAGTCGGCCATCGCGTTGAAATCAAATCCACAAAAGGCATGTCGGAAATTCTCGCGTTTATTGAGTATTGTGCGCCAGCTCAAACCGGACTGAAAGCTTTCCAGGCACAGTTTTTCAAACAATCGCTGATCGTCGGCAATCGGATAGCCCCATTCATTGTCGTGGTAGTCGAAGAATTCGGGCGCCGACTGACACCATGAGCAACGTGGTTGACCGTCAGGACCTGGTATTGTCTGGCTCATTGTGTACCCTTTTTGTTCTCTGCAACACTATCCAAACTTTTGTGGGGCTGGCAAGGAGTCAGTTTTGATCGCGATACCAGTTCAAAACAAACACGCGAATGGCAGAGGCAAGCCCGGTCTCGGGATCGCGCGAAACATCAATTTCAGACGCCAAAACGTTGATTGGAAGCATTTTTTCACGTGCTATGTCGCGGAATGCCTGCCAGAACTCATCCTCCAGTGATACCGAAGTTCGGTGTCCTTTGAGGGTCAGAGAGCGCTTGATGGGTCGGCCGCTCATTCCTCGACCTCGTGGTTGTCCAGGTCACGTTGTTGTTTTTCCTGACGAAGCCACAGGGCTTCTTTCTCGGAATTCGAACGTCCGAATTTCACGGCGTTCTGATCCGCACGGGCCTTTTTCTCGGCCCGTGCCTTCTCCTTGCGATACCGGTTCAGGTTAACCGGTTTGCCCATCAGCTTTTGGGGCCGATCATGTGCTCGGGGCGAACGACGGCGTCAAAGGTCTCTTCATCCACAAAACCCAAAGCAATTGCCTCCTCTTTGAGAGTTGTGCCGTTCTTATGCGCGGTTTTGGCGACCTTGGTGGCGTTGTCGTACCCAATGGTCGGTGCCAGAGCGGTCACTAGCATTAAGGATTCCTTCATCAGCTTGTCGATGCGCGGCTCGTTGGCTTTGATGCCCATCAGCATCCGCTCGGTAAAGCTGTCGGTGGCGTCGCCCAGCAGTTGGATCGATTGCAGCAGGTTATATGCCATCATCGGATTGTAGACGTTCAGTTGGAAATGGCCCTGCGATCCGGCGAATTTGATCGCGGCGTCATTTCCCATCACATGGGCTGCAACCTGCGTCAGAGCCTCGGCCTGCGTCGGGTTCACCTTACCGGGCATGATTGACGAACCGGGTTCGTTTTCCGGCAGGATCAACTCGCCCAGACCAGAACGAGGACCGGATCCCAATAGCCTGATATCGTTCGCTATTTTGTAGCAGGAACCTGCAATGGTCGCCAGTGCGCCGGACAGGAAGACCATTGCATCATGGGCCGCGAGGGCTTCGAATTTGTTGGGTGCGGTGACAAACGGCAGGCCGGTAATCTCAGCCATGTTCGCTGCAACGGCTTCATCCCAACCGTGATGGGTGTTCAGGCCGGTGCCTACCGCAGTACCGCCTTGCGCCAGCTCGTAAATTCCCGGCATCGAAGCCTCGACCCGCGCAATGCCCTGACGGATCTGATGCGCATAGCCGCCGAACTCCTGCTCCAGCGTCAGAGGGGTCGCATCTTGGGTATGCGTGCGGCCAATCTTTATGATGCCTTCAAATTCCTCGGCTTTCTGTTCCAGCGCCGAAGCAAATTTCTCCAATCCCGGCAACAGGACGTCCCGCACACTCATCGCGGTGGCGATATGCATGGCGGTCGGGAACGTGTCGTTCGACGACTGCCCCATGTTGCAGTGATCGTTCGGGTGCACCGGATCCTTCGAGCCGATCTCGCCACCCAGAATTTCGATGGCGCGGTTTGCAATCACCTCGTTCGAGTTCATGTTCGACTGAGTGCCGGACCCGGTTTGCCACACGACCAGAGGGAAGTTGTCGTCGAATTTGCCCTCGATGACCTCACCTGCGGCCTGAATGATCGCATCGGCGATCTTACCGTCCAGTTTACCGATGGCCTTGTTTTCCATGGCACAGGCTTTTTTGATCACGCCCAGCGCGCGAATGATCGCCACGGGCTGTTTTTCCCAGCCAATCGGAAAGTTCATGATCGAACGCTGAGTTTGTGCGCCCCAATACTTGTCGGCAGGGACCTCAAGAGGGCCAAAACTGTCGGATTCGGTGCGGGTCTGAGACATCTGTCACTCCGTCTGGTATGCAGTTGTATGCCGTTTAGCCTCAGCTGTGACGCGACGCAATCGGCCAGTTGCGCGCACCATAAACTTATGTGTCTCAGAGGTATAGACAGCGTGTTGGCGCAAATAATTGACGTTAGCGAAAACAGTGCCATTGTGCCTGATCGGGCTAAAGTTAATATACATGTAACCGCGACGGAGGTTGTAATGCGCGCATCACTTACCGGTAGACCGATGCACTTCATCTTTGGTGCGCTGGCAGCTTCTATCTGGCTTGCTGCGCTGACCTTGCAGGCTGCTGCTGCCGATATCGACGCCTTCGTTGGCGACTATGTCGGTTCGGCCAACGTTGTGGATGCAGACGGAACCGAAACTCCACGAGATATGAGTGTGTCGATTCACAAAACCAAGGGTGGTTTCAACGTCAGTTGGACAACGACGACGTACAAGCTGGACGGGCGCGTCAAGGAAGAGAAGTTCTCGGTGGATTTTCAGGCCTCCGCACGGCCAGATGTATTTTCGGCCGCGATGAAACGCAACGTATTTGGGCACGAGGTTCCCTTGGACCCGATGAAAGGCGAGCCATTTGTCTGGGGGCGGATCGAGGGCGAAACCCTGACTGTTTTTTCCCTGTTTATCGATGAAAACGGCGGGTACGAATTGCAGCAATACGACCGCACACTGGCCGAGGGCGGGTTGGATCTGTCTTTTTCCCGGTTCCGAAACGGTATGAAATCGCGCTCGGTCGAGACATTCTTGGAAAAAGAGTAAACCCCGCTCAGGGCGGGGTTTGATGGGACTACTTGCGGAAACTGTCCAGCGACACGACGTCGGCGTCGTGGTGGGGCTCGGCCTCTTCAACTTCGACGACTTCGACCGTTTCTTCGGGAATGTGCTCGATCTCGTCCTCGTCCTCGGGGCTTTCAAAGCGCAGGCCGAATTCGACGGACGGATCCACAAAAGTCTTGATTGCCAGATACGGAATATACAATGGCTCGGGCGCGTCGCCGAAGTTCAGTGTGATCGAGAAACCGTCGTCACCAACCTCGAGGTTTTCGAACCAATGTTGCATGACGATCGTCATTTCCTCGGGGTACCGCTGACGCAGCCAATCCGCCAGTTCGACGCCGTCCTGTCTGGTGTCGAAGGTGATAAAGAAATGGTGGGCGCCGGGCAGGCCATCTTTCGACACACCAGTCAGAACGGTCTTGATCAGACCGCGCATCGCTGTGTGCATCAAATTCCCGTAGTCGATGTCTTGCGACATTGTTAATCCTCGAAAGTGGTTAATCTCAGCATAAGGGATTCCAACGGAAACGAAAGGCCGGGATGAGGGGTATTGGTCACAAAACCTGCGTAAACATGCCGGCCAGCATCATCGTCGTCAGCGTCGCTGCTAAACCGGATTTCAGTCGGAAAATCAACAGCCCGGCGGCAATTGTCAAAGCTAGGGCAGGGAAGTCCAATGTAGATAGATCGGGCAGGGGCAGTGATACCGGCCCCCAGACCCAACTGGAGACCTGTTTGAAAAGCACGTTGAGCCCGAACCACACCGAAAGGTTGAGAATCACGCCCACGACCGCCGCCGTGATTCCCCGCAGGGCGGAACTCAGACGGGGGCGGGATGCGATTCTGTCCAAGTATGGCGCAGCGAGGAAAATCCACAGGAAACAGGGCACAAATGTTGCCCAAAGTGCGACCAGCCCAGCAGCCAGTGCGAGGGCAGGACCACCGGCGAGTTGTCCGCTGAGCATTGCCACGAACTGGGTTACCAGAATGAGGGGCCCGGGTGTGGTTTCCGCCAATCCCAAGGCGTCGATCATCTGATCGGTGCTGATCCAATGATAGGTTTCAACCACGGTTTGCGTCATGTAGGCAAGAACAGCGTAGGCACCGCCGAAGGTGACCACGGCGAGTTTGGCGAAGAACCACCCGAGATCGCTCAGCAGCTCTTGCCCGCCCAGATCCAGAGCAATCAATGGGGCCAGCCATAGGGTAAGCCAGAGGGCTGCAGTTCTGCCCGGTCGTGCCAAAGCGGGTGATGGAGTGTTGGCTGCAACCGCTTGTTCTTGAGATGTCGCAAATCCCCAAGCTGCGGCGATCAGAATGATCAGCGGAAAGGGCAGGTTCAGTGCAAATATGGCCAGAAACGCCAATCCGGCAATCACACGGGGCTCGGTCCCAACCAGTGCTTTACGGGACAGGTTGAGCAATGCCTGAACCACGATCACGATTACCGTGGCTTTAACGCCCAAGAAAGCCGCCTGAACCAGCGGAAGGTCTCCGTAAGCTGCGTAAAAACCCACCAGAATGGCGATTACCAAGGCTCCGGGCAGCACGAACAAACCGCCGGCAATCAACCCCCCGACAACGCCGCGCAAACGCCATCCGGCATAGGTTGCCAATTGCATCGCCTCGGGTCCCGGCAGCAACATGCAGAGTGACAGCGCCCGTAAATACGTCTGTTCATCCAGCCATGTCCTGCGTTCTACCAATTCCTGATGCATCAATGAGATCTGCGCCGCAGGTCCACCAAAAGACAGCAGGCCGATGCGGCCGAAGACTTTGAACAATTCCTGCGCAGACGGACTCATGATCCATGGCCCACTGGCCAGTCGTGGCTTTCCTCGAAACCATCACGCGCCCAACGAAAAAGCGCGTCATACAGATGCATTCCTGCCTCCAGTTGCGCATGATCGTCGCGATATAGGCGTGACAGCCCGACGGAAATGGCCAGCAACCCGGCGGCCTCGGGCGCAAGTTGGTGACGATTGGTGTCTGCGGCGCGAATAACAGTCGCCATCCGGCCCAATGCGGGAGATCGTAGCCCAAATTCTTCGAGCATTGTGTCAAAGGTGCAGGCCTCGCCACGATGACTCCAGAACGACCCTTCGGTATCGAAAGGGGTTGCTCCGAAGTGCTCAACAACGCCCGGTATTTCTGCTGGTGCGACAAAGAGGAATCGCGCGTGCCGGTCGACAAATCTGCGGATCAGCCAGGGACAGGCAACCCGGTCGATTTTCGGGCGGTGTCGTGTGACCCATAATGTGCCGCCATTCACCGCGGGGGGCACAGTAGTCATGAGTATGAGTGGCGCGTCCGGCTGATCGGACCAGGCGTGAATGCCGCCTTCCAGGTATTCCGCCTGGTGCCCCAGACTGCGAAGCCAGGAAACGACGCCCTGGCTGAGCTTTTTGCCTTTCTGGCAAACTATCACGCAGGGGTTCTCATCAATCAGTTCGCGGATACCGTCAATATCGTTGTGTGGCAGACGTATTGAACAGGGAATGACCCTTGGGTCTTCGTCAAAGTCGGGATCGGTGCGGATATCGACCAGCACAGGCGCGTGCGGTGTGCCTATCAACCGGGCCAGTTGTCGGGTGGTAATTGCATTTGGGGCAGCCATAGCATGTTTCCTCCGTCAATTCGGATACATGCGAAACTTGGGCTGCCGCCTCACGGGGTGTTCGCAAGCTGACCCCTTGCGTTCCTGCTAGCGTGGAAGAGTGCAGTGGGTCAAGATTGCACTGAGACCGCGTCAGGCCCAATCCAGCCGCTGCCCGGTCATGCAGACCGGCAGAGTATCCTGCGGGAATTGCCCCAACTGCTCGAAGAGAGATATGAAATCAAACTGATTATACGCCTCGACCATCTTGTCGCCCTTGAAACGCGCCATGACCTGACCCGTAACTTCAAGCGGGGCGCCATTGTCAGCCCGAAATGTGCGGACGTGCAGAATGCCCGACACCCAGTCGCCGTTTTCGATAACTTTAGGCAATTCCACAGAAATATCGCCCAGCACGTGCCGGAACGCCATCACAAGATCGCGAAAATCATCCGCGCCGACCTGCATTTCCGGAATCAGACCTTCTGCCATCGTGTCGGGGGCAAAAAACTGATCAATCGCATCCGTGTTTCCCTTTTCCCAGACCTCGGAATACCACGCGCGCAACCTATCGGATTTCGTCATCTCTGTTCTCCTGTCAGTCTGCAGGAAGATGGCGCAGAGAAATGAACAAACTCTGAATTTCAGGTGAGATGTCAGAAATATGCAGACATATTGGGGAAAATGCAGGTTTCTGTTGCCAGGTACCTGCGGACCCCGCCTTACGCGGCTAGGCGAAAGGGCTTAAGTTTCGGTCTTGTTACTGCTTACGCAGCAACTGCAACCGGAGCACGATTGTCGTTTGCAATTGTACTAGTTTCGCCGATAACGGTGGCAGACAGCCGAGACAAAGCTAACCCCTTTAGACGTTCGTCGATCCTGTTTCGGCCCCATGATCCCCAAACGAAGGATGGTTGGTGGAGCCGCCGGGTACCGCCCCCGGGTCCGATCCGCTTATTACGAGCGCGTTTATGTCCATAGTCCCGAAGGACATTCCCTATATAGGCGAGCGGGAGGTCAGATGCAAATCCAGAGTGTAGTGAAATGATCGTTTTCAAATCAGGGCTTTATGCTGACTTGTTCATGTTTGCGAGAATAAGCCAGGCCGCCAGAACCAATTCGATTCCACCAAAAATCAATGCTTTGGTCAGCGGCGGGTTATCCAAGGCGATGGACACAAATCTTCCCAGCGCGGCACCCGCATAGACAACGCCCAGCATCATGTAAGCCATTGGATTGTTCAGCCACAAGACTGCAAGGCCCGTGATGACAAACAACCCTCCAACCGATGCACGCATCTCGCTTAGCCCCATGGTGCTGTTGGTTGGGGTCAAGTCCAGCGAGGCAGCGGTCCACGCCGGGGCCAGGAACCCAAATAGGCCAAATCCAATCGTCAATATTGCGGCTATCACGTTAAGTGTTGCTATCATGAAAACCTGTCCTCGCGTTCCGTCCGGCTAAGCTAGCGCATTGTTGTCTGAGGAAAAGCGTCTAAAGAGCTGACCACAGTCCTAAAACTCCGACCAATATCAAACTCAGTGCCCAAACCAATTCGAGATTGAACCAAGTCCTGGACAGAAATTGCAATCCCAGCCAGCGGTAAACCGCAAAGGCCAGAAAACCGCCACCGACTATCATTGCCGCGGTATGAATGGCAGCGACAGCAAGCACCAAAAAACCGTTCGTCGTCATGATCTGCGACACTGCACGATGACCCGCATCCAGTTCATCCAGTCCGCACAGTCCCAGATAGATCGGAACCAGCATCAGCGCCGCCCCGTGTGCCAGTGCCACAAGGAAAGACCACAGGGCGAGCTTGCTGGGAGGAACCCGAGAGAGCATCCGGGGATGGCGTCGTGTCATGGCAATATAAATGCCCATCGCGATGACGATCAGCGCTGCGCCAATTCGGATTTCGCGCTGGTATTCCACAAGCGCAGCCATCATGGCAAAGGGCAGTAAAACCCCAAGCATGGCGATGAAATGACCGCTGGCCAAAGCTGCCAGCGCACGCCAGAGCGCGGACTGTTTCTGCTCCATTAACGCTGCAGACACGGCCAACGGCCATCCCATTCCGGGATTCAGGCCGTGATAGACGCCACTCAGAACAACGGCCAGCCAGAGGCCGGCCGTTGATGTCATCAAGATTTCCAACTCAGACGGAGGGGTAGCAGAAGCTGTCCGTCGAACAGTCGCCGCCCTCTAGCCGGATTTGGTGGCTGCGATACCCTTTTGGGAAATCGACCCAGAATTTCGGATCCAGCGTCAGCCCTCCGTCATCACCCACGTCGGCCTTGACCATGGCCGCGCCGCGATCACCGGGGTAGAACTGATCGTCCCACGTGGAATAGAGCGAATTGGTCCAGTACACGCGTTTGCCGTCCCGGCTGATTTCCACCATCTGCGGGCCGTAACCAAAGTCCTTGCCGTTTGGATGTTTGGTCTTTTTCACGATACCGCCGATTTCGACCACACCGGTCAGCTTGGGATTCATCGGGTCCGACACATCATACTGGTGCATCTCGCCGGTTCCCCAGCAGGAAACATAAAGATACTTGTCATCCAGGCTGAGATCGATATCGGTGACCAGAGGTGGAACGGCCGAGAAGCCTTTGAGCAGATCAGGCAAGTCGTCCGGATCAGCCGGTTGCGGGTCAATCGTGATCGTCTTTTTGGCTTCGAAAGTGCCATCATCATTGCGCCACCAAGTAAAGATCGCGCCCTGCAGGTTGGTCGTATCCACAACTACGCCGCAGAATCCGTGCTGTTTTACAGGGTCGTGCGCAGGACGGATCTCCAGTGCCATCTGATGGTTTTCCCCCAGATCGATGGTCTGAATATTGGAGCGGCTGCGCAGGTTCCAGAAGTGGATGCGATGACCGTACTTATTGGACAGCAAATCCTCGGCCACGATTCCGTTTTCGAATTGCGGCGGAAGCGCCCATTCCGAACTGACCATGTAATCGCGCGGCAGGTTCCACCAGAAATCATAATGCTTGTCCTGTACTCCACGCTCGATCTCGTACCGGCCTATGATTTCGAAGCTCTCGCAATCCATGATGAAAATTCCCGGTGGGCCATCGGTACCATCCTTGCCACCGCCGCCCAGAGTGCTCACATAGATTCCTTCGGGGCCGCAATGAATGGTGTGGGGGCGGGAATATCCTGTCTTTGCAAAGACTTCCTCGGGTTCGATAATCTTGTGCAGCTTGGCTTCCAGTGGGTTTTTGACGTCGACGACATAAATCCGGCTGGACCGTATACCCGGAATGATCAGGTAACGACGCTCCAGAAAGGCATGACCGCTGAGCGGCGACAGGGACGATGAACAGGCGTTCCAGCCGAAGTGGTGAAACTCGTCACCTTTCTCGGGCATGATCACCTGATGGACGATTTTGCCGTAATCGTCCGATGTCGGATCGACGTTAACAACTGCCAATCCGTCCGGTTGAGAAAAGTCTGGGCTTAGCATCAGCGTGAAGGCCAGTGTTTCGGTCGGGCCCTCCATTGCCAGTTTTGCTGATGGGTAAAAGGTTGGGTCCGGTCTTTGGTTCATAACGTCCTCCCGTAAGTAATTGATATTCAATTCGTATTGAGAGTTCCGATCTTGTTGCCGGATGCTATGCTGCCTGCCCGATTTTCCTTTTCGCCGTTGCTTTACGTCAAGACATATTCTGATGTTTGCCTAGGCGGGTTTTCTTCGTTTCTCGGCAACGTCTCGCGCCAACTGACGTGTGTAGGATTCCAGTTCGACCAGAGCCGCGTCCACCGTTGCTGCGTCCCGGGCATCCAGTGCGTCAGCGATTTTACTGTGCAACGCGATGATTTCCTCGCGCGAGCGTGCCGTGAATGTGATCATGTTCATCAGCGGCTGCATTGCCTCGACCGCCCCGGCCAGTTGATAGGACAACACTGGATTGCCCGCGCCGTCCACCAATGCCCGGTGAAACGCCACATCTGACGCGCAAAAAGCCTCATCCGTCAGTCCCGGTTGAGATTGTCGGAATATCTCGGCCCGCATCGAAGCAAGCTGGTCCGGCGTACGACGCTCGGCTGCCAGAGGGGCGCAGGCACGTTCCAGCGCATAGCGCGCCTCGCATGCGGTATCAAAGCTGACAGCGTTCATCGACAGCAACAGGGTCGACGTTGTGATTTGCTGCGAATATGCGTCCTGAAAGCTCAGCCGATTGACAAATGCGCCCCCGGTTGCGCCGCGCTGCGTGCGGATCAGAGACTGGGCGGCAAGCCTTTTTAAGGCTTCCCGGACCGTTGGTCGCGACACTTGAAACTGATCGGCCAACTCTGACTCGGAAGGCAGACGCTCATCGACAATCAATTGACCCGAGATGATCGCATCCCGGATCGCCTGTGCGATTTGGGCGGACAGGTCGGTGCGGTTCTGCGGGTCGAGTCTCATTTTGTCGGATACCAGAGTGCATTTTTATTTGTCTGACATTTAAAAGTCTGACATTTGAAAAGCAAGGGCGATGAGTCGGGAGGAACAGGTGAGTCGCACAATATTCCGCAATGGGCTTTGGCTGGGCTTCTACGTCGCGATCCTGTGGTCGTGGTGGATGATGGTCTCGATGAGCCGGAACATGGATCTGGACTGGATCGGTCGGCCGGGTCCGATGGGGCAGGCCATGGCGGCGATGGACCCGCGGATGGACATGTACATGCCCATGGCGGAATTCGGCCCTCTGTTCTGGATGTGGGCGATCATGATGGCGGCGATGATGCTGCCGACGCTGGTGCCGACGCTGCGCAGTTATGATGACCTGATCCGCAGCGCCAATGGTACGCGGGCAGGGTGGTTGGGTGTTCTGCTGGGATATTTCGCTGTCTGGGTGGGATTTGCGGCCCTTATCGCCGGCTTGCAGCTGGCGCTGCTTTTTGGTGGCGCTGTTGACATGCTTGGGATCGCCAAGTCGCCGACGCTTGCAGCAGCATTAATGATCGCAGTCGGAACGTTTCAGTTCAGCCGCACTAAGGAGGTGTGTCACGGCGTGTGCCATGCCCCGATGACCTATTTTCTGGGCCACTGGCAAACAGGGTTTTCGGGCGGTCTGCGTATGGGCCTCGGCCTGGGTGCATTCTGTGTCGGTTGCTGTTGGGGCTTTATGGCGCTTGGCTTTGTGGGCGGAGTCATGAGCCTTTTGTGGATGGGATTGGCGACCCTGTTCATGGTCTTGGAAAAACTTCCCCAGATCGGTCACATTGTGACGCGACCACTGGGGTTTGCTTTGATCGCGGGCGGTGTCGGCCTGTTTGTTTACCCCTTTATATACGGAGGATAACCTGATGGCAAAAAACAAAAAACAGGATGCGGACAGATTGCCCATCAGTCAACGGATCGACAGCCGCATGCCCAATCCCAAACGGCGCGAAATGAGTCCGACAGACTGGGCGATCAAAGGTGAACTGATCCTGAACTGTTCCTGCGATGTCTTTTGCCCCTGCGTTGTGTCCCTGGGCGCTCACCCGCCGACCGAGGGGCATTGCCACGCCTGGATGGGGGTCATCATCGACGAAGGCCATTACGAGGGCGAGGACTTGTCGGGCCTGAATGTTGGACTTCTGGTCGATATCCCCGGTCGCATGGGGGAAGGTCAGTGGAAGGTGGCGGCCTATGTCGATGAGCGCGCCAGCGGCAAAGCCTATAACGGACTGCTGCAAATCTTCAGCGGCCAGGCTGGGGGGACAACTGGTTTGTTTACTATGCTGGTCAGCGAGATCATCGGTGCCGAACGGGCTCCGGTTCAGATCGAGCGCGACGGTAACAAGCGCCGGATAGTGATCGGTCGGAAGATTCAGGGCGAAATCGAAATGCTGGCGGGCAAAGACCCCGAGCATCCGGTGATGGTTTCCAACTCGAAATACTGGATGGGGCCGGACATCATCGTCGCTCGGGGAATCAAATCAAAGGTCCGCGACTATGGCCGGGTGTGGGACTTTGGCGGTAAGTCGGCTGAAATCTGCCCCATCGACTGGCATGGGCCAAAATGATGATCACCGGCGCATATGCTCGGGAAATGGCGCGTTATGGTCGCTGGCAAAACAACCAGTTGGCGGGTTTTCTTCAAGCTCTCGCAGCGGCCGAGCTAACACGGGATCGCGGTGCCTTTTTCGGATCGATCATGGGCACGGCCAACCATTTGCTCTGGGGCGATTGGATCTGGATTTCCCGCTTTGACAAAGGCGAAGAACCCGGTGGTGGTATCCCGGAAAGTGTTTCGATCTGCGCGGACCTGGCGGAGTGGCTGCCTTTGCGCGTGAAGATCGACGCCCGTATTGCCGCATGGGCCGATACGCTGGGGGATGATCCGTTAACGGGACCTTTCACGTGGTATTCGGCTGCAAAAGAGGCTGATGTTACAAAACCTTACGCGCAATGCGTCATGCATATGTTCAATCATCAGACGCACCATCGCGGCCAATTGCATCAAATGTTGACCGAAACGGGTTCCAAAGCTCCGGTCAGCGATCTGGTTTTTCTGCCTGAGGGTTATTGAGATGGCAGTCATCACTCCCAATCGTCGCGTACGCAAGACACCGTTCACGCCCGGCGTGGAAGCGGCCGGTGTCGGTGGGTACACGGTCTACAACCATATGCTGCTGCCGACGTTCTTCGAAAGCGTCGAGGCGGATGCAGCACATCTGAAAGCACACGTGCAGGTCTGGGACGTCGCTTGTGAGCGACAGGTGCAGATCAAGGGTCCTGATGCGCTGCGCCTGATGCGCATGCTCAGCCCGCGAGATATGGATCGAATGCAGGCAGATCAGTGCTACTATGTGCCGATTGTCGATCACAATGGCGGCATGTTGAATGACCCGGTGGCGATCAAACTGGCGGATGACCACTATTGGTTGTCCGTTGCCGACGGAGACTTGTGGCAGTTTGCCCTTGGTCTTGCTATCGCGCTGAACCTGAATGTTGAAATCACCGAGCCCGATGTCTCGCCTTTGGCAGTTCAGGGGCCGAAGGCAGATGAACTGATGGCGCGCGTTTTCGGTGAACAGGTGAGGGACATAAAATTCTTCCGGTACAAGCGGCTGGCGTTTGAAGACACGCAGTTCGTTGTCGCCAGATCCGGTTGGTCGAAACAGGGCGGTTTCGAGATTTATGTCGAAGGTCATGACTACGGCATGCCGCTGTGGGATTGTCTCTTTGCCAACGGGCAGGACCTGAAAGTGCGGGCCGGATGTCCGAACAGTATCGAGCGCATTGAAAGCGGGTTGCTCAGTTTCGGTTCCGATATGACGCGGGGAAACACGCCGTATGAATGTGGATTGGCCCGGTTTTGCAATTCTCCACTGGATTTCATTGGAAAGGCCGCTTTGGCAGACCAGGCGGAAAACGGGCCGCCGCGGATGATCCGCCCGATTGTGATCGAAGGAGAGATCGGCCCATGCACCCAATCCTGGCCCCTATTGGCTGATGGTCAGCAGGTCGGTCAGATCGCTTCGGCCGTGTTCTCACCGGAGTTTGAGGTCAACGTTGCTATTGGCATGGTCGACCGGGCGCATTGGGCCGCCGGGTCGCGGGTCGAGGTGCTGACGGAACACGGGATGCGATGGGCCGTGGTTCAGGAAAAGTTCTGGCGCTGACGCAAACAGATTTGGGATAATGGCCCGATGCCGGGTCGACCGAAGGAGACGACATGATGTTTAATGCACTACTTGTTGAAAAAGATGAAGAAAGCGGCCTTGCAAGTGCGACGGTCAAGCAGGTTTCTCTGGATGATCTGCCGTCCGGTGAAGTGACGATTGCCGTTGAATATTCCACGGTCAACTACAAGGATGGCCTTTGCATGTCGCCCAAGGGCGGTGGGCTGGTGCGAAGCTACCCTCATATACCGGGCGTTGACTATGCCGGTACGGTCGAATCCTCGTCAGATGACCGTTACAAGGCAGGTGACAAGGTTGTTTTGACCGGATGGCGCGTGGGTGAGGCTCACTGGGGCGGGTATTCACAAAAAGCGAATGCACGCGCTGACTGGCTGGTGCCTTTGCCCGATGGGCTGGATACCCGACACGCGATGGCGGTCGGCACCGCCGGGTTCACGGCCATGCTTGCGGTCATGGCGCTGGAGGATCACGGGTTGGAGCCCGGCCATGGGCCGGTATTGGTTACCGGTGCGGCCGGGGGCGTTGGCTCGGTCGCGACGGCCATTTTGGCCAACCTGGGATACGAAGTTGCGGCGGTGACAGGCCGGCCTGAGACGGCAGATTACCTGAAATCTCTGGGTGCAACGACCATTGTGCCTCGGGATGAGTTGAACGAAACCACCAAGCGCCCTTTGGAAAGCGAAACATGGGCGGGATGCATCGATGCCGTCGGAGGCGCCATGCTGGCGCGCATTCTGGGGCAAATGAAATACGGTTGCTCGGTTGCTGCGGTAGGTCTGGCCGGCGGGGCCGCCCTGCCTGCTTCGGTGATCCCGTTCCTGCTGCGTGGCGTCAATCTTCTGGGAATCGACAGCGTGATGCAGCCCTATGACAACCGGGTTCGCGCCTGGAAACGCATTGCCACCGATCTGCCGATGGACAAGCTGGATGCCATGGTGCAACCGGCCACTCTGACCGACTTACCGAAGCTTGGCGCTGACATTTTGCAGGGTCAGGTGAAAGGGCGCGTCGTCGTGGACGTCAACAGTTGAGCAGCCTATTCCGTGAAAACCAGCCGTTCCCCGGAGTGGCCGGTTTTCGATTTCAGCGGTTTTTGCATCTGCAGTGGAAACAACTCTGGTCAATGACACAATTCCTGCTCATGATTGCTATACATCCCATTTGTGATGGCTTATGACCCATCCCAATAGCACCTGAAGACGGGGAGTGAGCAGAATGTCTGACGATTTCGTACTGGACACCGATGATCTGAAACGCCGCATGGACGGCGCGATGGCCAATCTCAGAACCGAATTTGCGTCACTTCGGACCGGGCGCGCGTCGGCATCGATGCTGGAACCGGTCATGGTTGACGCTTACGGCTCGATGACTCCGATCAATCAGGTCGGCACTGTCAACGTGCCCGAGCCCCGCATGGTTACTGTAAATGTCTGGGACAAATCCTTGGTCGGCAAGGTGGAAAAGGCGATCCGGGAAAGCGGGTTGGGCATCAACCCGCAGCTAAACGGCACGATTATTATGTTGCCGATCCCCGAGCTGAACGAGGAGCGCCGCCGCGAGCTGGGCAAAGTTGCCGGTCAGTACGCAGAAAGCGCACGTGTTTCGATCCGCAACGTACGGCGCGATGGCATGGATCAGATCAAGAAAGCCAAGGCGGACGGTATGTCCGAGGACGATCAGAAACTGTGGGAGGCGGAAGTACAGGATCTGACAGACGAAATGATCAAAGCGGTCGATGACGCGCTTGAGACCAAACAAGCCGAGATCATGCAGGTCTGACCCCCGGATATGCTCAAGGACCCTCATAATTCGTCGGCCGTCGGCCCCACACATGTGGCGATCATCATGGATGGGAACGGCCGATGGGCGCAGGCGCGGGGACGGCCCCGGTTGTTCGGCCACCACGCAGGCGCACGGCGCGTGCGTGAGGTGGTTGAAGCCTGCCCGGGCCTTGGGATCAAATATCTGACGGTTTTTGCCTTTTCGACCGAGAACTGGAAGCGGACCCAGGCCGAGGTGGCCGGGCTGATGAGCCTGTTTCGCCGCTACATCACCAAAGAGGCGCAGACGCTGAAGGAAAACGGTATTCGCGTCCGGTTCATTGGCGACCGTGTGCGATTGGATTCCAAGCTGACCGGGCTGATGGATGCGCTTGAGCGGGAAACGCAGGACAATGATCTTGTACACCTGACGGTTGCTCTGAACTATGGCGGGCGGGACGAAGTTGCGCGGGCCACAAAACGTCTTGCGCGCGATGTGGCCGAAGGTCGGTTGCGTCCAGAGGATGTTGATGAGGAAACCTTGCCGAAATATCTGGATACGCGCGTCCTGCCGGACCCGGATCTAGTGATCCGCACAAGCGGAGAGGCGCGCATTTCCAATTTTCTGCTCTGGCAGTCGGCATATTCGGAATACGAATTCATCGATACCCTGTGGCCGGATTTCACTGCAGCCGAACTGGAACGGCTGTGTCGCAATTTCGGGGCCCGCGAACGACGGTTCGGGGCTGTTCTCGCATGAGCGATGGCCGATGGTCTGATCTGACGACCAGGGTCTTGTCTGCAGCGGTTCTGGTGGTAATCGGCGCAGTTGAGGTTTGGCTGGGCGGTCTGTGGTTCGAGGCGTTCATAGCGGCCGCGTGTGGCCTGATGACCTGGGAACTTGTGCGGATGATCGAGCCGGATCGGTTCGGAGTTGCCATCCAGTTGGGGATACTGACTGGTGTCGCCGTGGTTCTGAGCTATCACCTTCCACCGCTTTACAAATTGCCGTTTCTTCTGGCTCCTGCGCTTGTTGGGGCGGGGCAGATCAAACGCGCGAAAGGCATATATGTACTGTTTGCGTTCTGGATCGCGGCGGCCGGTCTGGGCTTTATCTCGATCCGCGAGAACATGGGCTTTGGCTGGATGGTCTGGTTGATCCTCGTCGTGGTCGCGACAGATGTGGCGGGCTATTTCGTTGGCAAAGCGATCGGCGGGCCGAAATTCTGGCCTCGGGTCAGTCCCAAGAAAACGTGGTCGGGGACAGCAGGTGGCTGGGTGGCCGCTGCAATCGTTGGCGCCGTGTTTGCAAGTCAGACGGGTTTTGGCCTTCTGTTTGTCGGCATCTCGGTTCTTGCGTCGATGGCCAGCCAGGCTGGCGATATTGTCGAAAGCGCGACAAAGCGGAAATTTGGCGTGAAGGACAGCTCGAACCTGATCCCCGGTCACGGCGGTTTTCTGGACCGCTTTGATGGTATGATGGGGGCATCGCTGTTTGTACTACTCGCAGGGTTGTTTTATGCGCCCGGAGGAATGTGATGCGTAGAGTGTCGATTTTGGGTGCGACCGGATCAATTGGGCAAAACACGATCGATCTGATTTCACGTGATCCGGAATCCTATGATGTTGTGGCCCTGACCGGTGGCGGGAACATCGCGCAATTAGCCGAGGACGCGCAGCGGCTTGGCGCAGGTCTGGCGGTGACTGCTTTCGGAGATCGGCTGGACGATTTGCGCCGCGCGTTGGCCGGAACGGGGATTGAAGCGGCTGCCGGGCAGGCGGCCTTGACCGAGGCCGCATCGCGCCCGACAGATTGGGTCATGTCCGCTATTGTCGGCGCAGCGGGATTGGCGCCGGGCATTGCCGCGCTTGAACAGGGCGCGACTTTGGCTTTGGCCAACAAGGAAACTTTGGTTTGCGCTGGTCCACTGGTACTTGAGACCGCCCGCAAACACGGCGCGCGCCTGTTGCCAGTGGACAGCGAGCATTCCGCTGTCTTTCAGGCATTGGTGGGCGAGGACATAGGCACGGTTGAACGCATCATCATTACCGCCAGCGGTGGTGCTTTTCGTGATTGGCCGCTGCACGATCTTGCAAATGCAACGGTTGAGCAAGCCTCCAGTCATCCGAACTGGAACATGGGGCAGCGTATCACGATTGATAGCGCCTCTATGTTTAACAAGGCACTGGAAGTCATAGAAACCAGAGAATTTTTCAGGATTCAACCTGAGAGGATCGAGGTGCTGGTTCACCCCGAATCCATTGTTCACGCTCTGGTCGGTTTCCGTGATGGCGCCATCATGAGCCATCTTGGAACGCCCGACATGCGCCATGCTATTGGCTACGCGCTACATTGGCCCGAGCGTCAGGAATTGCCGGTTCCGCGACTGGATCTGGCCGAACTGGGGCAGTTGCGGTTTTTCGCCCCGGATGAAGCCCGCTATCCCGCCCTTCGCCTTGCGAAAGACGTGATGGACCGGGGCGGATTATCCGGAGCGGTGTTCAACGCGGCCAAGGAAAGGGCTCTGGATCATTTCATTGCCCGCCGTGTGGGATTTCTGGACATGGCTGACATGGTGTCGTCCGTTCTCGACCGGTTCGACGCCGCGGATGGCCTTATTGACGCCGCTTTGACCCTTGATAACGTGCAGCAAACGGACCATCTGGCACGTAAGTGGATCGATGAAGCCGTACTTGAACGAGCAGGATAAGACTTTTGGACATATTCTCTTTTATCCCTCAATTTGGTGGCTTGCTGTATACCGTGCTGGCCTTTGTGGTGGCGTTGTCTGTGATCGTCGCCGTGCACGAATACGGCCACTACATCGTGGGTCGCTGGTCAGGTATCCATGCCGAGGTGTTTTCGATCGGTTTCGGTCCCGTACTCTGGAGCCGCGTCGACAAACGCGGCACCCGATGGCAGGTGGCGTTGTTGCCGCTTGGTGGTTATGTCAAATTTCTGGGTGATGCCAACGCTGCATCCGGGAAAGACGATGCTGCAATGGACGAAATTTCCGAGCAAAACCCGGAAGAGCTTCGACATACCATGCACGGGGCGCCCCTGTGGGCCCGTACTGCAACCGTCGCGGCCGGACCTGTGTTCAATTTCGCAATGTCCGTCCTCGTCTTTGGCCTGATCTTCTGGTCACAGGGCGTGTCGCGAGAGCCATTGACCGTTGGTTCGCTGCATCCTCTTCCGGGGACGGTTCAGGGCCTTCAGGAAGGGGACGAGATCGTAGCCATTGCCGGCATCACGACCCCTGATTTCGATGATCAGAGCACGTGGTCCGAGTTCACTAGTGAATTGCCCGTCGAACCAGTCCTCGACTATACGGTTATCCGTAATGGGCAGACCCTGGATGTGGCCGCGCCATGGCTGTTTCCGCCTTTGATTCAACAGGTTGCGCCGCGCAGTGCGGCGATGGACATTCAATTGCAGGCGGGCGATGTCATCACCGCGATTGATGGCGACCCGATATTTGCATTTGGACAGCTCAAGGAACATGTCGAAAGCTCGGATGGGCGGCCGCTGCTGTTAAATGTCTGGCGGGACGGGGCCGAACTCGAGTTCGCTCTGGCTCCGAGAAGGACGGATGAACCGCAAGCGGAAGGTGGGTTCGTAACGCATTGGCGCATTGGCATTGTCGGTGGAATGATGCTGGAACCAGAGACGGTTCCCGCCGGGGTTTGGGACTCGTTGACCGGCGGAGTACGTCAGACGGTCCGCATTATCGAGGGATCGCTTTCCGGCATATGGCATATGATCACCGGCGCGATCAGCACCTGCAACATATCCGGTCCCATTGGTATCGCCGAAACGTCAGGCGCGATGGCCAGCCAGGGCGCGCAAAACTTCGTCTTTTTCATCGCTGTTCTGTCGACGGCCGTCGGATTGCTCAACCTGTTCCCGATCCCGGCGCTGGATGGCGGGCATCTGGTGTTTTATGCTTATGAAGCGGTGACGGGAAAGCCGCCCAGCGACAAAGCGCTTCGGGTGCTGATGGGGATTGGAATAACTCTCATACTTTCGCTGATGCTGTTTTCGGTCAGCAACGACCTGTTCTGCTAAATTATGGCGCTGCCTGCACGGTTGGGACGCAAAAATGCCTCATTTTGCGGTTACTGTTTCAACTGAAGTCAGACCAATGGATCGTGTCGAAATGACCAAGGCGTTGCAAAAATCATACCGGAGTTTCAGTTTCCTGTTCATGCTGAACTGGGACACGCTGCTGAGCTTTGGTGTAACCGCGTTGGCGCTGGCTGCTGGTGCGTATCTCGCAGGTCTTTGATTCTTCCCAAATTGTCAGTTTGATGCCCGCACAAATCAATGTGCGCATGTGCCGTTTCGTCTTTTGACAAGACAGGTCATTCCCGCTACTCAACTGCTAAAGTCTGAAAATTCTGGGTAGAAAAATAAAATGGCGGACAGCAGAGGCACGGGCACATTCTGCGGCTTGAAATTGTCGCAAGGCAAGATTTTGTGGCGAGCACTAACGTTTCTTTTTCTCTTTGTAGCGCTGAGTTTACTGACTTTGCCGCAAGCGGCTCAGGCGCAAACCTACACGATCACGAACTTCGAAGTTGAGGGAAATCGCCGGATCGAAACCTCGACCATCATCGCGCGAACGGGAATCGAAGCGGGTCAGACGGTGACGGCTGGGCAGCTAAACGACGCTTTTCAGCGTTTGCTTGACAGTGGCGTTTTTGAGACAGTTGAGTTGACCCCGCGCGGCAGCACACTGGTCATCGAAGTTGAGGAATACCCCACAATCAACCAGATTAGCATCGAAGGGAATCGCCGCATCAAAGACGATATCCTTCTGGAAGCGATATCGTCCCAGCCCAGACGTGTCTTTACCCCGCAAATGGCCGAAGCAGACGCCGATCTGATTGCCGAAGTGTATTCTGCGCAGGGTCGAATCGCTGCCACTGTTATTCCGCGTATCATCCGCCGCAGCGATAATCGGGTCGATCTGGTATTTGAAGTGGCTGAAGGCACAACCATCGAGATCGAGCGCGTCAGCTTTGTCGGCAACCGTGCTTTTTCCGATCGACGTCTGCGCCGCGTACTGGAAACCAAGCAGGCCAATTTTCTGCGCACTTTCCTGCGCGGCGACACATTTATCGCGGATAGGATCGAGTTCGATAAACAGGTTCTGCGCGATTTCTATCTGTCGCGCGGGTACGCAGATTTCCGCGTCAACAGTGCGAATGTGGAACTGACCCGTGAACGGGACGCTTTCTTTCTGGTCATCAATGTCACCGAGGGGCAGCAGTTCAAGTTCGGGCAGATTTCGACTGTCAGCGAGATTCCAGGTGTCGACGCGGCAGCCTATCAGGACGCGCTTAAGATCAAACCGGGTGTAGTCTATTCGCCTACGCTGATCGAAAACTCGATTGCGCGTCAGGAACGTCTGGGCATCAAGCAGGGTGTCGACTTCCTGCGCGTCGAGCCCCGCGTCACTCGCAATGAACGCAATCTTACATTGGATGTGCAGTTTGTTCTGACAAAAGGGCCTCGGATCTTCGTCGAACGTATCGATATCGAGGGCAACACCACAACTCTGGACCAGGTGATCCGCCGCCAGTTTGACACGGTCGAAGGTGATCCGTTCAATCCGCGCGAAATTCGCCAGAGCGCGGAACGCATCCGGGCGCTCGGGTTCTTTTCAGTCGCCGACGTCGAAACCCGCGAAGGCTCTACCCCCAGCCAGGTGATCGTGGACGTGGATGTAGAAGAACAGCCGACAGGCTCGCTTAGCTTGGGCGGCAGCTACTCTGTGTCCGATGGTTTCGGGATTGCAATCGGTCTGAACGAGTCCAACTTCCTGGGTCGCGGTCAGAACCTTGGCGTTACGCTGTCGACTGCCCAGGATGCCGAGGAATACACGATCAACTTTAGTGAACCCTATCTTCTGGGACGAAGGCTGCGGTTCGATTTGGGAACCGGTTTGGCATCCACCAATTCCAGCTTTGCGACGTTCGACACAAAAACCGTGTTCTTCAATCCACAGCTAAGTTACGCCATCGGTGAATTGTCTTCGCTTCGATTGCGGTATGGGTGGAACCGCAGCGAAATGACCCAGCAAAGCGGTCAGACCAGCGGAGCGGTGATCGCTTCGGAAATTGCACAGGGTAAGCAGACTGCCAGCTCAATTGGTCTTTCCTACGTCTATGATAGCCGATTGGGTGGACTGAACCCTAATGCGGGTGTGCTTCTTGAGGCGAATATCGATGCCGCCGGATTGGGTGGCGACAGTGAGTACATCAAGACGACGGCCCGCGCGATCGCACAGCAGAGAGTGCTGAACGAAGAGGTGGTTTTGCGCGCCACGCTCGAGCTTGGGGCCCTGAATTGGACCGGGAACAACTTCAGCCGTACTCTTGACCGCTTTGTTCTGGGCCCAAGTACGTTCCGCGGCTTTGAACCTGCCGGTCTCGGTCCGCGCGATTTGTCGAACGGTCAGGATGACGCTATCGGTGGCAACTACTACTGGGTTGCCCGGTTCGAGTCCGATTTCCCGCTGGGTCTGCCCGAAGAGCTTGGTTTGCGTGGTGGTGTGTTCTATGACGTCGGCAACCTTTACAACATCGACAATGTCAACACGGCTGGAGCCAATATCGTTGGTGCGAACGGATCCATCCGTCACGTGATCGGAGTGTCGGTTCTGTGGACTACGCCGTTTGGGCCCTTGCGGTTCAACTTCTCACAACCTTTGAAAAAAGAAAGCTTTGACAAAGAGCAGAACTTCGACCTGACCATTCAAGCTCAGTTCTAAGGACGTATGTTCATGAGTTTGCTAAAGAAATTGCAGGGCCCGATCTGGGCCCTGTGTGCTTTTCTTGCGATGGTGGCAGCCGGCGGGGGCAGCGCGCAGCAATTGGGTGTGCCGCAGTCCGGCGTTTTGACGATTTCGGGTGAACGGCTTTTTTCCGGATCTGCCTTTGGACAGCGTGTGTTTCGCGAAATCGAAGTGGAAAGCGCGGAATTGGCTGAGGAAAACGAGCGTATCATCGAGGCACTCAGCAAGGAAGAACGGGAACTGACAGAAAAGCGGGCTGAACTGACGGCTGAAGAGTTTCGCCCTCTGGCAGAAGCCTTTGACGAAAAGGTTCAGAAGCACCGCGAAAGCCAACGTGCAAAACTTGATGCCTTGGCCAGACGCAGCGAAGAGGCGCGCAACACCTTTGTCGAGATGGCACAGCCGGTATTGATCGAGCTGATGCGTGAAACCGGCGCCTCGATCATTATCGAACGGTCCAGCGTATTCCTGAGTTCGGACGCGTCTGACATCACCGACGCCGCAATTACACGGATCAATGCCGCGATCGGTGACGGGAGCGCGCTTGAAAACGGGCGCAGCGAATAGCTCCGCTTGCCCTTGCGGACTGGTATTGCTAACCACGCGGAACAGAAAAATTCAGAACGGGACATCTGCACCATGACCACGGAAACCAAGAGTGCCGACATTCAGTTGATTCAGCGCATTCTACCGCATCGTTACCCGTTTCTCCTGGTTGACAAAGTTGTGGATATCGAAGGGTATCAGTCTGCGGTTGGTATCAAGAACGTCACCATGAACGAGCCGCATTTTCAGGGGCATTTCCCGGGTACTCCGATCATGCCGGGTGTGACCATTGTCGAGGCAATGGCGCAGACCGCAGGTGTCATGCTGGGCGTCGGCATGGATGTCATCGACAGCGAGTTGCTGATCTACTTCATGAACATCGACAAGTGCAAATTCCGTCGCAAGGTCATTCCGGGCGATGTCCTTGAGATGCACGTCGAAACGGTGCGCGGCAAAAAAGGCGGCAAGATCTTCAAATTCAGCGGTCGCGCAACCGTCGATGGCGAGGTTGCGGCCGAGGCCGAATTCTCGGCCTATGTAGACTGGGACATGGAAAAGACGACATGAGCGAAATCCATCCCAGCGCAATAATTGAAGACGGCGTGCAGATTGGTCAGGACTGTAAGATCGGCCCGTTCTGCTACGTTGGTGCGCAGGTGCGTCTTGGGGACCGGGTGGAGCTGAAATCGCATGTCGTGGTGACCGGCGATACATCGATTGGCGATGACAGCGTGGTCTTTAACTTCTCGGTTATCGGTGAGATTCCGCAGGATCTGAAGTTTGGCGGCGAAAATACCCGTCTTGAGATCGGCAAGCGCAACCGTATTCGTGAACACGTAACGGTGAATACCGGAACTGAGGGCGGCGGCGGCGTAACCCGGATCGGAGATGACTGTCTTCTGATGGCCGGCGTTCACGTGGCGCATGACGTGCAGATCGGTAACCGTGTCATCATGGTCAACCATGCCGGTGCAGCTGGGCATTGCATCATTGAGGATGACGTGATCGTCGGTGGCATCTCGGGCCTGCACCAGTGGGTGCGGGTCGGACAGGGCGCCATCATCGGGGCTCTGACTATGGTCGCCAAGGATGTGATCCCATATGGTCTCGTTCAGGCGCCTCGCGGCGAACTTGATGGGCTGAATCTGGTCGGGCTCAAGCGACGGGGTGTGACACGGGCCGACATCTCGGCCTTGCGCGCAGCGTTCCGAGAGCTGTCCGAAGGTGAGGGAACTTTCATGGATCGTGCGCAGCGTCTGGGCGAGGACGCCGAGAGCGAGTATGTGCGCCGGATTGTCGAATTTGTGACCGGCGACACCGATCGTTCTTTCCTGACACCGGGGAAATGACTTCATGCTGGCGCTGATCGCAGGCACGGGCGCTTTGCCGGATGAAATAGTTTCCGTTTTGCCCGAGCGCCCGCTGATCTGTGCATTGGAAGGGTTCGAACCCGACCACCTGAAGGCCGAGCTGGTCTTTCCTCTTGAACGACTCGGCAGTTTCATTGCCGAGTTGAAGTCGCGCGGTGTAGCGCAGATTTGCATGGCAGGGGCAGTGCGTCGACCGGTTGTCGATCCCGCGCGTATTGATTCCGCAACGATGCCTCTGGTTCCAATCCTGCAAAAGGCGATCATGTCCGGGGACGACGGTGCCCTGCGTGCCGTCATCGGGATATTCGAGGACGCGGGCCTGGATGTTCGCGCCGCCCATCAGATTGCACCCGAACTTTTACCACCTTTGGGCTGCCTGACCGAGGCCCAACCGTCTGACGCAGATTTGGCAGACGCCGACCGTGCTGCCGGTGTACTGCGCGCAATGGGCGCTGCGGATGTCGGTCAGGCCTGCGTTGTCCTGAAAGGGCAGGCGCTGGCCATCGAGAGTATTTTCGGCACGGCCTGGATGTTGCAATCCCTGACCCAGCGACCGGACGCAGGGGGCGGCGTATTGTTCAAGGGGCCCAAACCTGATCAGGATCGGCGCGCGGATTTGCCGGCGATAGGGCCCGATACCGTGTCGGGTGCCGTGGCCGCAGGGCTGTCCGGGATCGTCATCGAAAAGGGCGGAGTTCTAGTCCTGCAGCGGGGTCGCGTCATCGAGGAATGTGATCGGCTGGGCCTGTTCCTGACCGTTCGCGAGCGGGCTGTCTGATGCGCGTTTTTCTGGTCGCCGGAGAACCCTCGGGCGACCGGTTGGGCGGTGCGTTGATGGAGGGCTTGAAGGCTCTCGTCCCGGATGTTGAGTTCGACGGCGTAGGTGGTCCCTTGATGCAGGCGCAAGGGCTGCAAAGCAGGTTCCCAATGGCCGAGCTCAGTGTCATGGGCTTGGTCGAGGTTCTGCCGAAGTTCTTTCATCTCAAACGCCGGATCTCCGAGACAGCTCAGGCCGTGCTGGATACCCAACCTGATGTCCTGATCACGATTGACAGCCCGGACTTTTCGCTGCGCGTCGCCAAGCTGGTCAAGGCCGCCAGCGCTATCCGCACTGTCCACTATGTCGCGCCCTCGGTCTGGGCTTGGCGACCTGGAAGGGCGGACAAGATGGCAAAGGTCATCGATCACGTTCTGGCCCTGCTGCCATTTGAACCGCCCTATATGGAACGCGCCGGTATGGAGTGTGACTTTGTGGGACACCCGGTCGTGAACGAACCCATCGCCACGGCTAAGGATATCTCGGCGTTTCGTTCCGCCCATGATCTCGGCGATGCTCCGCTGCTTCTCGCTCTTCCTGGATCGCGCCGGGGAGAGGTCGACCGCCTTGCGCCGGTCTTCGGGCAGGCGCTGTCCCTGTTCCTGAGGGATCGCCCGACGACGCGCGTCGTCGTACCGGCGGTCTCTCATATGGTTGAAACGGTATCGGAACACACGAAAAACTGGCCGGGCAAACCTGTGGTCGTCGACCCGCGATCCCTGCCTTCGGATCAGGCTCAGGCACAAAAACGCGCGGCTTTTGCCGCAGCGGACCTGTCATTGGCAGCGTCAGGGACCGTTTCACTGGAGCTGGCGGCGCAAGCGACTCCGATGTTGATTGCCTATAACCTGAACTGGTTGACGCACCAGATTGCGAAGCGGATGGTCAAGCTGGACACAGTTACACTGGTCAATCTGGTGTCCGAGACCCGCGCGGTGCCGGAATGTCTGCTGAATGACTGCCAGCCCGACAAAATCGCTGCGGCCCTGACGCGGGTCGCCGCCAACCCTGACGACCAGCGCGAAGCCATGGCCCTGACGATGGAACGATTGGGACGCGGAGGAGAGGCGCCGGGTTTGCGCGCCGCCCGCGCGGTTCTGGAACGGATGGGTACGTGATGCTGGATCATGTGGTCTTTGCCGCTTCGGCGTTCATGGCGCAGGTACTGACGAACCTCGACAATCTGGCAGCTCTGTTGGCGCTGATGATGGTTTCCGGTCCGCAGCGTGCGGTCCTCGGGTTCTTGCTGGCGCAGATCATCGTGATCTATGCAGCTCTGTTGCTGGCCTTGGGGGTCGAGGATGTGGTGCCGCAATGGGCCGGATATCTTGGAGTGATCCCGCTGACACTCGGGGTGATCGGCGTGATCCGACAATTTTGGGGCCAACGGTCCGAGGAAGCCCCGCGCGTGTCCGCAAGCGCATCGATGCTCATGACCATGATGCTGTTTATCAGCCTGTCGATGGACACGTTCGCCGTTTTGGCTCCACTGCTGGCGGATTCGGTTCCCAGCTTTCGGGCGGCCGGGGTGATTGGCGCGACATTGGCGGCGTTCGGATTGGCGCTTTTGGGCTTGATGGGCGCACGGGCCAGCTTCATGACCGGTGTGTTGGCGCAAAGACTGGAACGTCTCGTGCCTTTTGTCATGATCTGCGCCGGGCTTTATATCCTCAGCAATTCGTGGACTGACGCGGTTTAATACCCGCGCCAGATCCAGCCGCCGCCAAAGATGCGGCTGCCTTCATTCGCATAGAAAACGCAGGCCTGCCCCGGCGAAATGCCTTCTTCGGGTGTCAGCAGTTCGACCTCGGCCGTGGTGTCCGACGAAGGCCGGATGATCGCCTCGCGCGGCGGGCGGGTCGAGCGGACCTTGACAGACAAATGCCATTCATCGCGCGAAGTGAAGGGTTCGTCGCCCAGCCAGTTGATCTCACGCACCGGAACGATGCGCGTGGCCAGCATTTCTTTTGGCCCAACGACAACTTGCTTTGTGTCGACGTCCAGCTTGACCACATAAAGCGGGTCGCTGAGGCCGCCGATGCCCAAACCTCGGCGCTGGCCGATCGTGTAATGGATGACGCCGTTGTGTTGCGCCAAAACGCGGCCATCGGCGTGGACGATCTCACCCGGTTCCGCCGCACCGGGGCGCAGTTTCTCGATCACGCTGGCATAGTTGCCATTGGGTACGAAGCAGATGTCCTGACTGTCGGGTTTGTCCGCCACGGCCAGACCGTATTGCGCGGCCATCTCGCGCGTTGCGTCCTTGGACGGCAGGTGGCCCAGTGGAAAGCGCAGGAATTCCAGCTGCTCCGGTGTCGTCGAGAACAGAAAATATGACTGATCGCGATTGGCATCCTCTGCACTGTGCAGCTCTGGCCCATTCGGGCCCATCTTGCGCTGGATGTAGTGACCGGTTGCCATGCAGTCGGCCTCAAGGTCCTTGGCGGTCTCAAGCAGATCCTTGAACTTCACGCGTTCATTGCAGCGAATACACGGAACAGGGGTCGCGCCTGCAAGGTAGCTGTCGGCGAATTCGTCAATCACCGCGTCCTTGAAGATATTTTCATAGTCCAGAACGTAATGCGGGAAGCCGCGCTCTTCGGCGACCCGTCGCGCGTCGTGGATATCGATCCCGGCACAGCACGCACCTTTCTTGGCCAAGGCCGCGCCGTGGTCATAAAGCTGCAACGTCACACCCACCACGTCATAGCCTTGATCCGCCAGGTGGGCCGCAACGACCGAACTGTCCACGCCGCCGGACATGGCAACCACCACCCGCGTTTCCGAGGGCGGTTTGGCAAAGCCAAGCGAGTTCAGCGGTGTCTCGGTATCAAGGGCCATTTGGCGGTTCCAGTCCGGGTTAAGAAAGACCGGCAGAATATAGGAAAATTCTACACACTCTCAAGGGGCGGTTTCACTCTGTTTTAAGTAGGCTGGTGCCAGCTTTGATGCAGCAGGAAAAGGGTAACAAGATGTATTTGCACAAAGTGGAAGGGCCAAGGTCGATCACGCTGCCGGATGGATCGATCATGACGCGCGCAGATCTGCCCCCGGCGGATACGCGCAGATGGGTCGCATCGCGCAAGATCCTGGTGGTGCGGGGCGTGCTTTACGGGCTGATATCCCTGTCGGATGCGAAGAAACAATACGGTATCAGCGACGAAGAATTCAACACATGGGTATCGATGGTTGCCGAACACGGCGTCGATGCGTTGAAAGTGACCGCACTAAAAAAATATCGACAACCTAAAGGGGAAAGTGAATAAATGATTCAACGGTAACGTCGGATTAACCATTTTTGTTCAGGCTCGATTTTAATTGGAAAGATTGAACTGAATTGGAGCAGTGAAATGCGAATACTTCTTGTCGAGGATGATCCGACAACGTCCAAAAGCATCGAGTTGATGCTGACACATGCGAACCTGAACGTATATGCGACGGACCTGGGCGAAGAAGGCATAGATCTTGCGAAGCTCTACGACTATGATCTGATACTGCTGGATCTGAATCTGCCGGACATGAACGGGCATGAGGTTCTGCGCCAACTGCGAATTGCTCGGGTCGAAACACCGATCCTGATCCTGTCCGGCGCGGACGATACAGAAAGCAAGATCAAGGGTTTTGGGTTTGGGGCGGACGATTATCTGACCAAACCGTTCCACCGAGAGGAGCTGGTTGCGCGTATCCACGCGATCATCCGGCGGTCCAAAGGACACTCGCAATCCATCATCCAAACCGGCCGTGTCGCAGTGAATCTTGATGCCAAGACGGTCGAGGTCGAAGGCAAGACAGTTCATCTGACCGGTAAGGAATACCAGATGCTTGAACTCCTGAGCCTGCGCAAGGGAACGACGCTGACCAAAGAGATGTTCCTGAACCACCTCTACGGCGGGATGGACGAGCCGGAACTGAAAATCATCGATGTGTTCATCTGCAAGCTGCGCAAGAAGCTCAGCAATGCAACTGGCGGCGATAATTACATCGAAACGGTTTGGGGCCGCGGGTATGTCCTGCGCGATCCTCAGGCAAGTAGTGTCGACGAAACCCGCATGGCGGTCGGCGCCTGACTACAATCACTGACTGCCGTCTCTGGTCCAGGGCGGCAAGCTCACTCACGGCTCAGCACAGTACTGGACCTAGCCATGGCCTCGCCCTATCACTGGGGTCCAAGAATACGTGACAGGGCGAGGCCATGAGCGAATCCATTCCGGTATCAGAGCTGACCGAAGACGCGGCGCGCGCCGAATTGGAGCGGCTCGCCACTGAGATCAACAGGGCCAACCGACTGTATCACGCGGAAGATGCGCCCGAGATATCGGACGCGGATTACGATGCTCTGAAACGTCGGAACGTGGCGATCGAAGAACGTTTTCCGCATCTCAAACATTCGGACAGCCCGACTGAGCAGGTTGGTGCGCGCGCCGCAGAAGGGTTTTCCAAGGTCACGCATGCCGTTCGCATGATGTCCCTGGGCAATGCGTTCGACGAGTCGGATGTGGCTGATTTTGATCGCTCTGTTCGCAAGTATCTCGGTCTGTCTGACGATACGTCTCTGTCATATACGGCCGAGCCGAAGATCGACGGCCTTTCGCTGTCTCTTAGGTACGAGAATGGCAAACTGGTTCAGGCCTCAACGCGTGGCGACGGCGAAGTTGGTGAAAACGTAACCGCCAATGCGCTGACCGTGTCGGACATTCCTCACCAGATCGACAGCGCGCCTGACGTGCTAGAGGTGCGCGGTGAGGTTTATATGTCTCACGCCGATTTCGATGCGCTCAACGCGCGGCAGAACGAAACGGGCGGCAAAACCTTCGCCAATCCCAGAAATGCGGCGGCCGGTTCATTGCGGCAACTGGACGCGTCGATCACGCGTTCGCGCCCGTTGCGGTTCTTTGCCTATGCCTGGGGGGAGCTGTCCGAGCCCTTGGCAAATACACAAATGGAGGCGATTAAACGACTGAAAGCACTGGGTTTTCAGGTCAACGACTTGACGCACCTGTGTGGCACAACTCAGCAAATGCTGGATCATTACCGCCAGATCGAAGCGCAACGCGCGACCCTTGGTTATGACATCGATGGTGTCGTCTATAAGGTCAACGAGCTGGGCCTTCAGTCCCGGCTTGGGTTTCGGTCGACAACGCCCCGCTGGGCCATTGCGCATAAGTTCCCGGCCGAATTAGCCTGGACCCGGCTTGAATCGATCGACATTCAGGTGGGGCGCACCGGCGCGCTGAGCCCGGTGGCCAGATTGCACCCTGTGACGGTTGGCGGTGTGGTTGTTTCGAATGCCACCTTGCACAATGAAGATTACATCGCGGGTCGCGACGCCAAAGGCGGAGTGATCCGGGAAGGCAAGGACATACGCGTTGGCGACTGGGTGCAGGTCTACCGGGCTGGGGATGTGATCCCCAAGATCTCGGATGTAGACCTGAGCAAGAGGCCGGATGACGCCCAGCCCTATGATTTTCCCGAAACATGCCCTGAATGCGGCAGCGATGCCATTCGCGAAGATGGTGATGCGGTACGTCGATGCACTGGTGGGCTAATCTGTCCGGCGCAGGCTGTGGAAAAGCTGAAACACTTCGTCTCTCGCAAGGCCTTTGATATCGAAGGCCTTGGCGCAAAACAGATCGAGATGTTCTATGACGATCCGGACCTGCCCATAAAAGTGCCCGCCGATATCTTCACATTGCAAGCGCGGGATGCCCGGAACCTTTCACGGCTGAAGAACCGGGATGGTTGGGGTGAAACCTCGGCCAGTAACCTGTTCGCCGCAATCGATGAAAAACGGACAATCCCATTTGCGCGCCTTTTGTTTGCCCTCGGCATTCGGCATGTTGGGGAGGTCGGCGCGCGCGATCTGGCGCTTTATTATCGTGACTGGGACGCCATGGCGCAGGCCATCGATACCGCTCGTCCTGCTGCGTTGGCGTATCGAAACGCCGATGAGGCGGAAGAGGCCGAAAGGATTGCGGCGTCGACCGAAAACCGCCGGGCGCGGGTCAAAGAGGTTCGTGATGCGGCAACAATGGCGCTGAACGTACCGGCGGCGGCGTCCAGCGCCTGGTCGGATCTAACCGGAATTGACGGAATTGGCGCGACGCTCGGTCTGTCACTGTCCGACGCCTTTTCCAATGAGGATGAGCGGAAGGCCTTTGACGATCTTCGCGCTCATTTAACGATTGTGGCTCCGGACGCACCGGCGACGGACAGCCCTGTCGTCGGCAAGACTGTTGTCTTTACAGGTACTTTGGAAAAAATGACCCGAGCCGAGGCCAAAGCCCGAGCCGAGGCCTTGGGCGCCAAAGTGTCCGGTTCGGTGAGCCAAAAGACCGACCTGCTGGTTGCCGGGCCGGGCGCGGGGTCGAAGGCCAAGAAAGCGGCCGAACTGGGGATTGAAACCCTGGATGAAGACGGCTGGTTGCAGCTTATCGGGGACGCATGACGGGCCGCCCCGAGAAACTGTTCCCGCTTTTTGCCGGGCTGGAAACGCTTGAAGGGGTGGGCCCCAAGACTGCGCAGAACATGGCGCAACTGGGAATCGAGACCCCGCGTGACGTACTCTTCTCGCTGCCATATGCGGTGGTGGACAGACGTCGGCGCGACACGATCAAAGGGGCCGACTTGCCCTCGACGATAACGGTTGAGGTTACGGTGGGCGCGCATCGCCCCGCCCGAAATCGCAGTGGGGCCTACCGTATCCATGTCGAGGACAGCCAGACCGAATTCCAGCTCGTGTTCTTTCATGCCCGAGGCGACTATCTGAAGAAGATCCTGCCCCAGGGCGCGCGCCGGGTCGTGTCGGGCAAGCTAGAGCTTTTCGATGGCTTGGCGCAGATGGTGCATCCGGATCACATCGTACCGCCTGAAGAGGCAGGCGAGTTGCCGGAATTCGAACCCGTATATCACCTGACGCAAGGGGTAACCCAGAAAACAGCGTACAAAGCGGCGCAAAGCGCTTTGGCCCGAGCCCCTGAACTGGCGGAATGGGCAGACCCGGCGCAGGTCGACAGAGCGGGCTGGCTCGATTGGAATTCGGCCATGCAAGCCGCGCACCATCCAAAAGGCGCGGACGATGTGGCCCTATTCGCGCCCGCGCGCGAGCGGCTGGCCTATGACGAGTTGTTTGCACATCAGCTGACGCTTGCGCTGGCGCGCCAACGCGAGCGAAAGGCGTGTGGCATTGTCAGTGTCGGCAGCGGAAAGCTGCAGTCGAAAGTTTTGACCAGCCTCCCGTATCGTCCAACTGGGGCGCAGACTCGGGCAATTGACGAAATCTCGGCCGATATGGCGTCCGAGGCCCGGATGAACCGTCTGTTGCAGGGAGATGTGGGCGCAGGCAAGACACTTGTGGCATTTCTTGCGCTTTTGATTGCGGTAGAGGCCGGAGGGCAGGGTGTCATGATGGCGCCTACGGAAATCCTGGCCCGACAGCATCTTGAAGGGTTACGCCCATTGGCGGAAGAGGCCGGCGTAGTTTTGGAGATTCTGACCGGACGCGACAAAGGCGCCGAGCGGCGGGCGAAACTGGCGGCGCTCAAGAAGGGTGATATCCATATACTGGTGGGAACTCATGCCGTGTTTCAGGGGGATGTGGACTTCCACGATCTGCGTCTGGCCATTGTCGATGAGCAGCACAGGTTTGGTGTGCGCCAGCGCATGGAACTGTCCGAAAAAGGGCAGGCCGCGGACGTTCTGGTCATGACCGCAACACCGATCCCGCGTAGCCTCGCGCTGGCTCAATATGGCGACATGGATGTCTCAGTCCTGGATGAAAAACCGCCCGGTCGCAAACCGATCAAAACGGCAATCGTCAGCACGCAGCGGATGGACGAGGTCGTGGCCCACCTCCGGCGGGCGATTGAGGACGGCAAACAGTGTTACTGGGTTTGCCCTTTGGTGGACGAATCGGAAGTGTCGGACCTGACAGCCGCGGAAGAGCGGTTCAAGCGACTGCGTGCATTGCTGGGCGAAAGTGTTGTCGGGCTGGTTCATGGACAGATGCCACCGGCTGAAAAGGACGCGGCCATGGCGGCGTTTCAGACCGGGCTGACGAAGGTTCTTGTGGCAACCACGGTCATCGAGGTTGGGGTGAACGTTCCGAACGCGACAATCATGGTCATTGAGAGGGCCGAAATTTTTGGTCTTGCGCAACTTCACCAGTTGCGGGGCCGCGTCGGGCGCGGCGAGGATGCCTCGACTTGTCTGTTGATGTATCAGGCGCCACTCAGCGACGGAGGTCGAAAGCGGTTGGAGGTATTGCGCGAAACCGAGGATGGTTTTCGCATCGCCGAAACTGACCTTCAGATGCGGGGGGCCGGTGATCTGATTGGTACGGCCCAGTCTGGTCTTCCAAGGTTTCGTATCGCTGATCTGGAACGTCAGGCCGGGTTGATGGCAGTGGCACAATCTGACGCGCGGGCTTTGTTGGCCGGTGATCCCAAACTGACTTCCGAACGGGGGCAGGCAGCACGAGTGCTGTTGTGGTTGATGAAACAGGATCAGGCGATCCGTTTGATTTCAGTGGGTTAGTCAATTTGTTCCCGTAAGTTCACAAATGTTCTCAAAAAGTTCTTTACCGACTCAAGAAAATATGAGAACAAAAGGTCAACAAAGGATTAATGCTCTGACCGGAGGTGAAACCATGCTGACCCAGATCAAGATCGCTTTCAGCCGTTCGCAGGCCACGCTTTTGCAGGATGCAGCGGGTGTCGCGTCCTTGGTGGTTATGCTGATGGTTGCCCTGCACCTTCCGATTGGTTTCTGACCCTTTCTGCCTGCGATCTCGTGCCGGTAAGCCCGCGTTGTCATCCCCATTTCAGTCAAGGGTGACCTGCCTGTCCCAAATCCCTTGTAGGGGCCTGCCTCGGCCCCACGCGGAAACCCGGACCCCACGCGAGACACGCATGACCTGCCGCCGCCCTTTCGCCCGGAAGGAGCGGCGGTTTTTTTTACAGTTGACCGGTTTTCATGATTGCAAGCATGGCAGACAAAACCGAATTCACTGCCACCGATGCCAGAATCATGCCCATTATCCGACTGATTATTGCGGCTCCGGAATGGCCGATCCAGCGAATGATCGGCTCTGCCAGCAGCATTAGAACAAAGGCAATAGCAAGCACCGAAAGCATCACCAGCGCAGTGATGCCCTGATCGGCAGCACTGAAACGGTTGTTGTCGGTCAGAATGACGATTGCCAGCATCGCACCGGGCGAGGCCAACGACGGCACGGCCAGCGGAAAGATCGCCGGGTTGGTCTTGTGCATCTTGTCTTCAAGGTCTTCCTCAGCCTGACGCTGTTCGATGTCCTGTTTGCTTTCACCAAAGATCATGGTCAGGGCAAAGAGGAACAGAATGATCCCACCGGCCACCTGGAAGGAATTGAGGCCGATATCCAATGCTTCAATCAGCAATTGCCCGAAGACCAGAAAGAACATCAACACACCGGCACTGACCAAAGAGGCCAGCAGTGCGGTTTTTCGCCGTGCCGACGCTTCGATACCAGCTGTGACTGCAATGAATACGGGGATCGTTCCAATCGGGTCTATGACAACCCAGAGCGTCACGAAATGCTCTAGCAGATTGTTCAAACCGGTCCCTCCCTCAAAATTGTCATGAGACTAGACGGGTTTGCCGGGAAACACCACGTTTACGCGCAATTGGCCTGTTCAGCCTGCTCCATCGCCTCGGAAGTGGCCTCAAGTGCCAGCAGGATCGACGCATGGCGATTCTTGTACTCGCGTGCGGGCATCAGAACCTCCAGCCCGTCGAAAGGAGCATCCGGGGCAGGGCCGCCTTTTTTCAGCATGGCGGACAACTGGTCTCGGGCCGTTTCCACCTGAGCACGCGTGGTGCCAATTACTGCATTGCCTACGACCGAAGCCGACGCCTGACCCAGTGCACAAGCTTTGACGTCCTGTCCGAACTCGGAAATGTGACCGTCTTGGACTTTCACGTCGACAGTGACTGTCGATCCACACAACGGGGCACGCTTTTTCACTGTTGCATCAGGGTTATCCAGCCGCTCCAGATGCGGAATATCCGCCGCAAGCGCCAGAATGCGCCCGGAATAAAGCTTGATCAGGTCAGTTTCGCCGGACATGGCTTTCCCTCGTTGACTGTTCCTCATACATAGTGGCCACGCTCTGGGATGCAAAAGGTTTTTGCCATGTCGCACACTGTCTCGTTCGACCCGTCGACGCTCAAATTCAACGAAGCGGGGCTGATACCTGCGATCGCGCAGGATGAAAGTTCAGGCGAGGTTCTGATGATGGCCTGGATGAACGCGCAAGCCGTTGATCGGACACTGACATCGGGGCGCGTGACCTATTGGTCGCGATCCCGTCAGGCGTTTTGGGTGAAGGGCGAAAGTTCGGGCCACGTGCAGGAGCTTGTCGACTTTCGGGTCGATTGTGACCGGGATTGCCTATTGGTTGTGGTTCGGCAAACGGGCCCGGCCTGCCATACAAACCGGCGCAGTTGCTTCTACACTGCCATAAGGGACGGGGTCGAGGTGGAATTGATGTCACCCATGGGGTGAGATTTGCGCCAGCAGGCTTCGCCGGTGCGCTCATCATTGACGGGTGTCAGAGCTCCACCATGGCCTTGATATCCGCGGGCGAGGCACCCTCGGCGCGATATTTGGCGATTGCGCGGGCGTCATCCCGTTTGGCGAGGCGCTTGCCGGATGGGTCCCGGATCAGACGGTGGTGGTGATAGACTGGTGTAGGCAAGCCGAGCAGGGTCTGAAGCAGGACGTGTATTTGTGTTGCATTAAACAGGTCTTCGCCGCGAACGACATGGGTGATCTTCTGATCGGCATCATCGACGACCACGGACAGATGGTAGGAACTGCCCATGTTGCGGCGCACCAGAATAAAATCGCCAACAGACCGCAACAGGCACCCTGGATCCAGCAAATGATGTCCAAGGTGCATCGTGCCGGTCTCTTGAAAAATCCTTAAATCAAGGGTTTCCAGCGCTTTCTTGACGTTCAGGCGCAGGACATCATTTGGCCCCGCATCGGACATGAGGCGATGTCGGCACGTTCCGGGATAAATGCGCCCGTCCGGGCCAAACTGCGGAACGCCTTCCTGAGGCGCACCGGCGGCTGCTTCAATGTCCGCGCGGTTGCAACTGCAGGGATAAACGAGCTCCTTCGCAATCAGTATGTCCAATGCGGCACGATATTGTTGCAGCCGATCCGATTGCCGCATGACGGGCTGCTGCCAAACCAGCCCTAACCAATTTAGATCATCATATATCTGATCTTCCCAATGCTGACGCGAACGAGATTGATCAATATCTTCGATCCGCAGCAGAAACTGGCCGCTGCGGGCCGCTGCCATGTCAAATGCCAACAACGCGGAATAGGCGTGCCCCAAATGCAATGGTCCCGTGGGTGATGGTGCGAAACGTGTAATGAATGTCACGCTTTTTCAACAATATATACGTCGGACTTCATGTCCATACCTGGCAAGTGTGGGCCATACTCGCGAAACAGAAGGCGAGCAGCACCCATATCCAACCAGTCGTTGAGACGAACGGAATAGGCCGGCTCGGCCAGCGCGTGGTCGTTCAATGAAAACACAAGAAGACCATTCCGTGGCAGCGCCTTCATCAGCAGATCAAAGGTTTCGGGTGGTGCCGCACCTGTTCCGATCACGCCGATCGCTGTGATTATCGAATATTCGTTCTGTTCCAACGGGTTCGGATCGGAAATCTCGAATCCCGACAAGGTGCGATAGACGCCCTTTGCCGCCGCAACTTCCAACATCTCAGGCGACGGGTCCTTGCCATCGATTACGCGAAAACCAACCTTGTTCAGGGCCACACCGGACAGGCCCGTTCCGCAACCGTAGTCCAGAATCGGAATCTCCGGTTCCGGTCGCTTGGACCAAAGGGCCTCGGCAGCTCGGGTCGGGGTGATATAGCCGTTTTCCGCGACTTCGTCGTCATAGGACGCTGCCCATTTCTGATAGTGCTTCTGAGTGTCTTCAGCGCTATCCAGATTGTAGGTGTTGTTCAGAAACTTTTCGCTCATTCAGCCATGTTAGGCGCAGCCGCGGGGCTGCGTCCAGTCAGCAATTCGTCAGCCATTCGGTCCATGCGGCTTTGGCGCGATCAGTGTAGGCTTTGTAACGATCCTTTCGGCCGCGCCGCCCGCCTTTCAGACCATCAACTGGGCGAAACAGGCCGAAATTCACGTTCATCGGCTGGAATGTCTTGGCCTCGGCCCCGCCGGTAATGTGGTGAATCAATGCACCCATCGCGCTATCCTGCGGAACTTCGGGCAGGGAACGATCCAGCATTTCTGCTGCTGCCATCCGACCGGCCAGCAATCCCATTGCCGCGCTTTCGACGTAGCCCTCTACACCGGTGATCTGGCCGGCGAAACGAATGTTGGGCCGGGATTTCAACCGCATTTGTGCGTCCAGCAGGGTCGGAGAGTTGATGAATGTGTTGCGGTGTATCCCGCCCAGACGCGCAAAGCTGGCGCTTTCAAGGCCGGGAATCATACGAAAAACATCGGTTTGCGCGCCGTATTTCATCTTGGTCTGGAAGCCCACGATATTGAACAGCGTTCCCAGAGCGTTGTCCCGACGCAATTGCACCACAGCATAGGGTTTCAAATCGGGTTGATGCGGGTTGGTCAGTCCGACCGGCTTCATAGGACCGTGACGCAGCGTTTCGCGTCCGCGTTCGGCCATAACCTCGATTGGCAAACAGCCGTCGAAATAGCCCGCAGTTTCACCGTCGTGAAACTCCGTTTTTTCGGCGGCCAGCAATGCATCGATGAACGCTTCGTACTGATCGCGATCCATCGGGCAGTTCAGATAGGCAGTGCGTTCTTCTTCGGTCTCGCCCTTGTCATAACGGGATTGCATCCAGGCTTGGCTCATGTCGATGCTGTCTGCGTAAACGATCGGGGCAATAGCATCGAAGAAGGCCAGTGCCTCGGCTCCCGTCTCGGAACGGATCGCAGCACCCAGATCCGGCGAGGTCAATGGACCCGTGGCGAAGATCCAGTTGCCAGCCTCAGGCAGTGTCGTCACCTCTTCCGCTGTCACGGAAACGCGGGGGTGGGCCTGCAGTTTGGCGGTAACGGTTTCGGCGAACGGATCCCGATCCACCGCCAGCGCGCCACCGGCGGGCAAGCGGTGCGCATCCGCTGTGGTCATGATCAGCCCGTTTGCCGCCCGCATTTCCCAATGCAGCAACCCAACAGCATTCTGTTCATCATCGTCGGAACGGAATGAGTTCGAGCACACCATCTCGGCCAGGTTGCCGGTCTGATGCGCAAAAGTGCCAACTTTGGGCCGCATTTCATGGATGACGACATCCACACCCATTTCAGCAGCCTGCCAGGCGGCTTCGGACCCGGCCATGCCGCCGCCAACGATATGCAATCTCTGTGTCATGAGCAGCCAAATAGGGCAGAGCGCAGCCATACGCAACGCGCGTTTCAACGGTGTTTTTTCGGGAAGTCTTGGGGTCGCCGCTGCGGGAATGTCAACGCCGGTGAGAGAAACCAGCTTGGAGGGACCTTCCGCCCACGGCGACCCAAAAGCACAATTCAGGCCTTAGCCTTGACCCACCATTGCCACAGTGTCGCCCTTTTGAAAAGTGAAAAAATGCGAACAGTGGCTAAATTTATCTGGAATATTTGCGTTACTGCTGCCAATTTGGCGGTCTTTTTTCGATAAATGCGGAAATTCCTTCTTCGGTGTCCCGGTGCAGCATATTCTGCGCCATTACTTCGGCGGTATAGGCATATGCCTCGTCCAGTGGCATTTGCAGCTGCTGATAAAACGCCTGTTTTCCAATTTTGACGGCTGCGCCGAGTTTCTTCGACAACTGCTCTGCCAGTGCGATAGTTTCCTGTTCAAGCAGCGCTTCGGGAACGACCCGATTGATCAAGCCCAGTTCCTGGGCGCGCTCTGCAGAAATAAAGTCGCCCGTGGTCAGCATCTCGAATGCCTGTTTGCGCGGGATATTTCTGCTGAGCGCCACCATCGGCGTCGAGCAGAACAGCCCGATATTCACGCCGTTCACGCCAAATCGCGTTCCTTCAGCGGCTACGGCCAGATCGCAAGTGGCCACCAGTTGGCAACCGGCGGCTGTGGCGATGCCATGGGTCCGGGCGATGACGGGTTGGGGCAGGGCCTGAATCGACATCATCATCCGTGCGCAACGCGCGAACAAGTCTTGAAAATATGCCTTTCCACCATCTTCGGCCTGTCGGCCCTGTGTCATCTGTTTCAGGTCGTGGCCCGCGCAAAACGCCTTGCCTGCGCCAGACAGCACCACAACCCGAATCGAGCGGTCATTTCGCAAGGCATCCAGTTTGGTTTGGAGTGCTGCCAACAACTCGTCACTCAGGGCATTTAGCCGCTCTGGGGCGTTCATGGTCAGGTGCGCAATTGCGCCCGTGTCGTTACGTTCCAGAATTGCCATCTTGCCCTCCCGCTGAGTGTCGGCCAACTGTAGGGCGGCAAGGCAGGGAGGGAAAGTATGTCATTGGCGATGAACAAAGAAGAATTGACCGAATATCTCGCTCAGGTCTTTCCTCAGGTTCACAAGGATTTCGTCGTCGAAGATTTGAACGAAGACACGATCACCATGCGCCTCGTTGTCGAAGACCGCCACCTGCGCCCTGGGGGCACAGTGTCCGGCCCGTCCATGTTCGGGCTGGCGGATGTCAGCGTCTATGCGATGGTGCTTGCCCGTAAGGGACGGCAATCGTTGGCCGTTACGACAAGCTGCTCGATGGATTTCCTGCGAAAACCTCAAGGTGCCGCGGATATGATTGCTGAATGCCGGCTGCTGAAGCTAGGGCGAAGCCTTGCGGTCGGAGATGTCCTGATGTTCTCGGAAGGCTCGGACAAGCCGGTGGCGCGGGCAAGCATGACCTATTCGATCCCACCCGAAGGCTCGGCAGCGGCTGCCTTTGGATAAAAAAGGCCGGGGCAAGCCCCGGCCCAGGAAGAGGTCCCAAAAAAAATGGGACTGGGGATTACTTACTCCATCCAAAAATAGCGTTTGGATTCATCTCGCGCCTGATAGCTTGTTAAACCAACATCGCGGAGCAGCCTGTCATCCAGGCGACCGAGATTGACGCGGCTGCGACGGCGTTGTTCCCATTTTGTGACCGTCGCCGCAAACCGCACGGCCAGCGCGGCGATCAGCGGCAGTCGGGGACTGTCGTTCAGCACCAAAAGGGCGGGGTTGTGCATTGAGCGTGTCATCTGGGTATCCTTTCAAATTGTATTGACACAAAGAATAAATGTTCGGTACATGTATTTGATACATTCAGGATTGTGTCAAAATCAAAGGAAGAATTGTAATGGATACAATTTGGCCCGAGGCGCTCCCCAAAGCAAAGGGGCCAAAGTATACGCTGGTTGCGGATGCGATCCGAAAAGCGATTGAAAACAAAACACTGGAGGTCGGAACAAAACTGCCTCCGGTGCGGGAGCTTGCGTATAGATTACAAATCACGCCAGGGACGGTTGCACGGGCTTATACGATCCTGACTGATGAGGGTTTGCTACAAGCCGAAGTCGGACGTGGTACATTCGTAGCGCCGCCGCGATCGCCGATCCTGGACGATGTCTGGTCACGGCAATTGCACCTTCGGGACGACAAATATGACGCCAATGTCAGTCTGTTCAGCCCGCGCCTGCCGGATGTAGGGCAGGTGACACTGATCCGGGAATGCTTGTCCAATATCGCCAAGGGCGATCCGCGTATGTTCATGAATTATCCCACACGGGATGCTTACCAGCCTGTAAGGCAGGCTGTGGTGGACTGGTTGTCGGACCTGCCGCTCGGCGCTTTGAACGCGGACGACATTGTGTTGACTCATGGCGGGCAAAGCGGCCTGTGCGTCGTGTTCCAGACGGTTCTGACCGGCCCTAAACCCGTCGTTCTGGTTGAAGACCTGTCATATGCCGGGTTCCGCAGGGCCGGGGAATTGATGCGCGCCGAGGTGATGGGCGTGAAACTGGATAAATGGGGGATCAACCCGGAAGCGCTGGACCACGTTTTACGCCACACACACGCTCAGGCCATCTGTGTGTCACCGGAAGTGCAAAACCCGACCGGGGGGCATTCGCCACTTGAACGCCGCAAAGAAGTGATCGAAATCGCTCGCCGCCATGACCTTCAGATCATCGAAGACGACTGCTATCGGATGGGAGAGGCCCGCGCCCCAAGCTATCGCGCGCTGGCGCCAGAGCGGGGCTGGCATGTGTCATCGATTTCCAAAACCCTGACTCCAGCCTTGCGGGTCGGTTTTGCGGTTGCGCCAAAAGAACGAAGTGGAGACCTGCGCAGGTCCGCAGAATACGGGTATTTTGGCCTGGCGCAGCCTCTGGCAGAACTGACCCGAATACTGCTGACGGATCCCCGGTCACGTCAACTCGCCCGGGATGTTCGTTCGAAAATGAGCGAATACGTAAGGGTGGCCGTGAATGCGCTAGGTGGGTTTGATCTGAATTGGGATGCAGACATACCTTTTGTCTGGCTCAACCTACCATCCGGGTGGCGATCAGCTGCCTTCAGCCGGGCAGCAGAGCGTGAGGGGATTCAGCTACGTTCGGCCGATGAGTTCGCGCTAAGGGATGGAAGGGCGCCAAATGCCGTTCGCATCGCCATGAACGGACACGTGACGCTGGACCAGTTCGAGGATGCGATGCTGCGGCTACGTGCGTTGCTGGACAATCCGCCGGAACAGATCAGCGTTTGACGCTTTCCCCCAGTGGGACGGGGTCGCCAAAAAAGCCAGCCAGATAGGCAATCTTGCCGCTGACATCAAGTCGAACAAAATCATGGCCGGCCACATATACATTTCCATCCGGCCCAACCATGTGCCACGTGAAATGGATCACATCGTGATGGTTGGTTGGGTTGCTGGTAATCTCGACAGTTCCATCAGAGTTTTTTAAAACCTTGCCAATATGAGCGGACAGCGCCTCACGCCCACTGACATCTGCAGTCGGATCTACATAGCGACCGTTTTCCGCAAAACAGTACGTCAGCAGATCAAGCCGTTTCCCTTCGTCGGTTTCTTGCCACGCGGCTTCGTAGTTGTTGATTGTTTGTTGTAGATTTTGCATGGCGGGACTCCAAATCTGACTAAAAGAATAGTGTGATTTAAGAAGCTGAGAAATTTTGGTGCTTCACAATGTTGCAAAAAATTGGGGTAAAATAATACCTATTTAGTAAGCCATTGAAAAGCAGCGATTAAATACGCTCTGTTGTTCTTGACGTGATTATCGACTGTCTCTAAATACCCATCCATCGAATTCGGACCGCTCCGACTTGGGGCGGTCTTTCACATCAAACAGGACTATCCTGCCATGAAAACCTTTTCTGCAACACCTGCAGACATCGACAAGAAATGGATCCTGATCGACGCCGAGGGCGTTGTTCTGGGCCGTCTTGCCTCGATCGTCGCCATGCGCCTGCGTGGCAAGCACAAAGCGTCGTTCACCCCGAACATGGACATGGGCGACAACGTCATCGTGATCAACGCTGACAAAATCCAGATGACCGGCAAGAAGCGTGAAGAGAACTTCTACTGGCACACTGGCCACCCGGGCGGCATCAAGTCGCGCACCAAACAGCAGATCCTGGAAGGTGCTCACCCCGAGCGCGTCGTGACCCAGGCGGTCAAGCGCATGCTGCCGGGCAACCGTCTGGCGCGCCAGCAAATGACCAACCTGCGCGTTTACGCCGGTGCCGAGCACCCGCATGAAGCCCAGGCCCCCGAAGTTCTGGACGTCAAGTCCATGAACAAGAAAAACACCCGGAGCTAATGACCGATGGCTGATCAGATCAATACTCTCGAAGAGCTGAGCGCCGTCGCAGGCGTTGAAACCGTGGCCGAAGAAGTCATCGTGCGTGAACCCGTACGTGACGAGCTGGGCCGTTCCTACGCTACAGGCAAGCGTAAAGACGCAGTTGCCCGCGTTTGGATCAAGCCGGGTTCCGGCAAAGTCACCGTGAATGGCAAAGACCAGGACACTTATTTTGCACGCCCCGTTCTGCAGCTGATCCTGCGCCAACCGTTCCAGGTTGCCGGTGTGGAAGGTGAGTTCGACGTTGTCGCAACCGTCAAAGGCGGTGGCCTGACCGGTCAGGCCGGTGCGGTCAAGCACGGCATCTCGAAAGCGCTGCAGCTGTACGATCCCTCGCTGCGTGGTGCCCTGAAAGCTGCTGGCTTCCTGACCCGCGACAGCCGCGTTGTTGAACGTAAGAAATACGGTAAGCGCAAAGCGCGTCGTTCGTTCCAGTTCTCGAAGCGTTAATTCGCTGCCGAGTGCGCAAATTCAAAGGGCTCGCATTTGCGAGCCCTTTTATGTTGCCTAAAGCCTCGGCTTATTCTTCGTAAACCAGCTTCCAGGCGCCGTTTTCCACGACATTGACATAAACGGAATCCGCGCCTTGGTGATCATCCGGGCCAAAGGTCATGTGGTTGCCCACCAGATCATCCTGGTAATCCAGCGTTTCCATTGCGGCGATAAAGCTTTCGTGGGTCAGGTCGGGTCCCGCCGCCTCAAGTGCTTTGACCATCAGTTCCGCGGCTGAGTACCCAAGCATTGCAAAACCGACCGGGTCTTCGCCGGTGGCCGCCTTGTATTCTTCTATAAAGGCCGCAGGTGCAGGCTCATCAGCACGTGCCCAGAGATCCTGCCACGACGCAGCCGCGTAAAGCCCATCCGTCACACCGCCGGGCACCTGGGCGACAACCGTCAGAAAACTGGCCGAGGTCCCGAGGAACTGCATATCCTCAAGCCCCATCTTCTTGGCAGTACCTACAACCGTGATCACCTGACGCACCCCAAGCGCCATCGTGACAATATCGCATCCTTCTTCTTTGAGCTTGCTCAGCGATCCAACGAAATCGGTTTCGTCCGGTTTGTGAGTGGTTTCCGCGACGAACTTGATCCCGGCTTCTTCGGCGCCGGCCTGGCTACCCTCCAGGATTTCTTCACCAAAGTCCGTTGGCAGGTACATGGTGCAGACGGATTGCGACTCGAATTGCTCGGCCAGGTATTTTACGCCGACACGGCTTTGGTCGTAGTAGGTCGAGAATGAGGTAAACTTGTTGTTCATCGGTTCTTGCAGCATTTGCCGCGCGGCGGTCAGGGGGGCAACGTTTGGAATGCCCTTGGGATCCAGCAACTTGAACCCGGCCAGGTTCATCGGCGTACCCAGCGACTGCAGCATGGCAAACACCTTGTCGCGGTTCAGCAGCTTATTATAGCCCTGCATCGCGCGTGGCATCTGGTAACCGTTATCCTCCACCACATAGCGAATGGTACGACCATGAACGCCGCCATTGGCGTTGACCCGATCGAACACCACATTCGCGCCCTTGGTCGCCGGAACGCCAACAGCTGCGAATATGCCGCTCAGATCATTGACCGATCCAATGACGATTTCGTCGTCGGTAACGCCTTGGGTGTCAGCCAAAGTCAATGAGGCCGTAGCGGTCAATGCCGTCGCGGCAGCCAGTCCTGCGATGAAATTCTTCATATCTCTCCTCCCTGTGGGCCAAGCCCTGTCTCATGGTACATATCTTCGATCAAATGTGAGTGTTTCTTTTCCACCAGATTACGTTTCAACTTCATGGTTGCGGTCAGCTCGTCATCATCCGCCGTCAGCAAGACATCGATCAGGCGGAAGTCCTTGATCTGTTCCACCCGTGCGAAGTCCTGGTTTACAAACGCAATTTCGGTGCCAATCAGCGCATTGACGTCCGAGGCGGCGCAAAGCGACGCGAAGTCTGAAAAGGGTATCTTTTGTTCCTGTGCAAATTTCTCGACGTTTTCCTGGTCGATCATGATCAGAGCCGTCAGGAATTTGCGCCGGTCGCCAATGACAACGGCGTCCGAGATGTAGGGGCTGAACTTCATTCGGCTTTCGATTTCGGCCGGGGTGATGTTCTTGCCGCCAGCGGTGATGATGATGTCCTTCAACCGGCCGGTGATGGTGACAAAGCCTTCGTCGTCTATGCGCCCCATGTCACCGGTGCACAGCCATCCGTCGGCCGTGAAGGTTTCCGCTGTTTTTGCGTTGTCGCGCCAATAGCCCTGAAATACGTTCAACCCTTTGATCTGGATTTCCCCGTCATCCGAGATCCGAATGTCACTGCCGGGCACAGGTCGTCCGATCGTGCCAACTTTGTTGATCTTGGGCGTATTGAGCGATGCGATACCCGAGGTTTCGGTCATTCCAAACCCTTCCACCAGCGGAACGCCGATGGCCCAATACCATTTCAGCAACTCTGGTGAGATGGGGGCGGCACCGGACCCGCCGCGCCGCAGCCTGTCCATTCCCAACATGCGCCGCAGATTGCGAAGTACCATCTGATCCCAAAACCAGTATCGGGCCGCTGTGATCAGCGGAACCGGTTGTCCACGCAGGATGCGGTCTGCCCGCTGCAGTCCCGCCGCGATGGCCCGTTGAAAGGCGAAACGCCCTGTCGATGTCGCCTCTTTCTCCATGAACTGAACGTGGGAATAGATCTTCTCCCAGACCCGCGGCACAGCCGTGAAAGTATCGGGAGAGAGCTCTTGAAGATTTGCAAAGACCGTTTCTGGGCTTTCGGCGAAATTGACGGTGCATTTCGAGGCGAGCGGGAAGTAAACCGAGACGTCTCGTTCCAGAATGTGGCAGAGCGGCAGAAAGCATAGCTGCTCATCTGTCTCGAAAGCGGGCAGAGCGTGCGCGCCGGCCTCGATGGCCGCCATGATGTTTTCATTGCTCAGCATCGCGCCCTTGGGTTTGCCCGTGGTGCCCGACGTATAAACCAATAAGGCCGTGTCCTGCGGTGTGGTCAGGGCTATCTCGGCCTCGAAGGCCCCGGGCTCTTCAGCCTCCGCCTGCCGGCCGAGCGCGTAGAGATCATCGATCAACATGCAGCGGGGGTGATCCAGGTTATGCAGACCTTCGTCTTCGAGGATAATGACTTTAAGAAGGTCCGGTAACGCGTTTTCGACGGTTAGAAATTTGTCCAACTGCTCTTCGTCTTCGACAATCAGGAACCGGCTGTCGCTGTCGGTGACGATATATTGTACCTGACTTGCTGCATCTGTGGTGTAGATGCCTGACGCAATACCGCCGACGCCCTGTATACCCATGTCGAACCAGGCCCATTCCTTGCGATCTTCCGACAGAATCGAGACGACCTCACCACGCCGCAATCCAAGTTTGCGCAAGGCAAGACCGATCCATTTGGCGTGCCGCCAGTAGTCGGTCCAGGAATAGGATTTCCAGATGCCGAGGTCTTTTTCGCGATGCGCTGTTCGGTCGCCCAATTCCGCGCAACGTTTCTGAAACAACTCGCTGATCGTGATGCAGCCATCCACCCGTAACGGGCGTTGGCCCGGTGTGGCGTTGAACCGGACGCCGTTGATCATCGTCTGCGGAGGTAGGGGGCTGGCATCCATCGGCGCTACCTCCACGTTTTTTTCCGCTTCCAGCGGCGGTTTTCGCGGCTGCCAACTTCTTGGACGCCAAGGTAGAAGTTCCGGATGTCTTCGGCCTGCATCAACATATCTGCCGCGCCGTTCATCACAATTCGACCAACCTCCATGACATAGCCATGATCGGCAAGTTCCAGCGCTGCATTGGCGTTTTGTTCGACAAGCATCATAGTCATGTTCTGCTCGGCATTCAGCCGCTTCAGGATGCCGAAAATCTCCTGCACCAGCAACGGCGACAAGCCCAGCGAGGGCTCATCCAATAACATGACTTTCGGGCTGGCCATCAGACCGCGCCCGATTGCAAGCATCTGCTGCTGCCCGCCGGACAGGGTTCCGGCCTCCTGATTGCGGCGCTCTTTCAGGGCGGGAAAGTACGTGAAGACCAGATCGCGGTCCCGTTCCACCTGCGCCTTATCGGTCAAAGTATATGCCCCGAGGCTGAGGTTTTCGTCCACTGTCAGCAGTGGAAAGACTTCGCGGCCTTCGGGAACATGTACGATACCGTCGCGCACGATCTTGTGCGGCTCGGCCCCCTGAATGTCACGCCCTTCGAACGTGATTGTTCCTTTTTCCGGGTCCATCACGCCGGATATCGTTTTCATCAGCGTTGTCTTACCCGCCCCGTTGGCGCCAAGGATCGAAACGATCTGACCCTGATGCACATCCAATGACACGCCGCGGATCGCCATTATCGGGCCGTAGAAGCTTTCGATATTTCGGATTTTCAGGATGGGGTCGGTCATGACGCTTTCCCCAGATAGGCCTCGACCACAGCGGGGTGCGACTGGACTTCGGCCGGGGTTCCAAGCGCCAGCATCGCCCCGTCCGCCATGGCCAGAACCCGGTCGGACACGGCTGAGACCAGACCCATGTCGTGTTCGACCATCAGAACCGTGATTCCGATCTGCCGCCGGATATCATCAATCCACCAGCGCAGATCTGTGGTTTCCTCGACGGAAAGGCCTGAGGCCGGCTCATCCAGCAGCAACAGTTTGGGCTCGGTCGCCAGCGCGCGCGCCACTTCAACCACTTTGCGCACGCCATAGGGCAGGCCCGAGATCATTTTGTCGCGAAACGCCTGCAGGTCGAGAAAGTCGATGATCTCCTCTACTTTTTCGCGGTTCTCAAGCTCCTGCCGGCGTGCGGAGCGAGTAAACAGAATGTCTGAGAACAGGTTGGTTTTCCGATGCCGGTGACGCCCGACCAGCAGATTTTGCAGCACGGTGGCGTGTTCGAACAGTTCGATATTCTGAAATGTCCGGGCCACGCCGAAAGCCGCGACGCCCGAGGGCTTGACCCGCAGCAGATCGTGATCGTCAAATGTAATCGAGCCCGCGTCAGGGTCGTAGAACCGTGAGATCAGATTGAATACGGTCGATTTGCCTGCACCATTGGGGCCGACGATGGCAAAGACTTCACCCGGTTCGACGGCAAAGGACAGATCGTTCACCGCAGTCAGGCCACCGAATTTCAGAGTGACGTTTTTGAATTCCAGCAGGCTCATCTCAGCCGCTCCGTCCTGAGGTAGCTCTTTTGCCGTTTGAACATGTCTTTGCGGTAGAACGGGAACAGCTCGAACCACGTGCGGATTTTCAGCCAGCGGCCATAAATGCCCATGGGTTCGAACAGGATAAAGGCAATCAGGATCATGCCAAATATGCCGAATTCCAATCCAGGTATGGCGACGGTGTTACCTCCGAAAATGGCGCCGACATATTCCTTTGCGATCGACAGAAACTGCGGCAGGAACCCGATCACAACGGCGCCGAGAAAGGCGCCGTGGATCGATCCCAATCCCCCGATAACGATCATCATCAGCAATTGAATTGAGATCAGAACGCTGAAGGTTTCGTTGTTGAAAGCCCCTGCATAAAGGCCCATCAAGGCTCCGGCCCAGCCGGTTACGGCACAGGACAAAGCAAATGAGATTGCTTTTGTCCGGGCGAGATCAACCCCCATGGCCTGCGCCGAAACCTCGGAATCGCGAATTGCGATAAAGCTGCGGCCCAAGGGGGTTCTGAGGAGATTGACATAGCCCAACGTCACCAGAACGGTGACGCTTAGAACCAGCCAGAAAAACTGATCAGGCGTGGCCCAGCGATCGACCAGTACGCCAAAAATCTCGACGCCACCCAAATACTTACCGGCGACTCCTCCGGTAATCGGTTCGGCCAGTACGATGATGTCGTCCATCAATATCGATAGTGCCAGCGTAAAAATGGCGAGGTATATTCCGTGCAGGCGCAAAGCGGGAATCGCAACTGTGACACCAGCAAGTCCAGTCAAAACTCCGGCAGTCGGGAAGGCGACCAGAAACGGGACACCGGCCTCGATCAGGACCACGTTGGCGTAACACCCAAAGGCCAGAAAGGCTGCGTGGCCCAGGCTGGCCTGACCGGTGTGCCCGGTCAGGATCATCAGGCCCAATCCAGCGATGGCCCAGATCAGGACGTTGGTCAGTTCTCCCAGATAGAATTCGTCCAGCCACCACGGGGCTGCTGTGACGACGGCCAGCAGGATCAGATAGAGGATTAGTTGATACCGATCGTTCCAGGGGCGAATATCCTGCATGTAGTCGGTTTTGAAAACGATCCGCATGCGCCTAGACCTTTTTGATCCGAACCTGACTGAACAGCCCGTGCGGGCGAAATATCAGAACGGCAAACAGCAATGCATAGGGGGCAATCTGGCTGTAGCCGGCAGCGATATAGCGGCTCGCGAACGGTTCGATCACACCGACGATCAGCCCGCCGGCCAGGGCACCGGGCAGGCTGCCGAATCCGCCGATAACCGCTGCGGCAAAGGCCTTGATGCCCAGCAGGCCCGTTGTGGGATCCACCGAGCCCTTGGCGGCAAACAGAATTCCGGCAATCCCCGCGACAACACCTGCAAGGGCCCAGATAAAGCCCTGAACCTGTTTGACCGGAATGCCCATGTAATAGGCGGCCAGTTGGTTCTGCGACGCGCCCTGCATGGCCAGCCCCAACTTCGTCCTGCTGAAAAACAGGTACAAAACCCACGTCAAAACCACTGTAACGACAATGACGGCGACGTCCTCAAGCCCCAGCACCAGCCCTCCGAACCGAACGTCTTTCCCTGCCAGAGGGTTCTGCAGGGTTTGCGGCTCATGCCCCCAGATCAAACCAGCCACAAACCGGATGACAAACCCCAGAGCGATCGTCAGAATGACCACTGCGGTTTGGCTTTCACCAAACAGGCGGCGAATGATCAGACGGTCGACCAGGTAGCCGAGCGCGCCCATGATCCCCAGCGAAATCGGTAAGGCCAACCAAAAGGGCAGGCCCATATACTCGGTGTTTGTCAGGCCGATGGTGACAAAGGCCCCCAGCATCATGAAATCGCCCTGCGCGAAGTTCACCGCCTCGGTCGCCTTGTAGATCAGCACAAAGCCGAGCGCGATCAGGCCATAGACGCATCCGTTGGCCAGACCGCTGATCAGCAGCTGCGCGTTATCCAAACTCTCCCTCCCTGTGCCGGTATGTCCGGCGTCGTTGGTGCCCCGGTCTCCTCTGATTGCCGGGGCGTGAATCTACTATGGCGTGATAATCACCTTTCCGTCACTCTTTTTCAGCGCGTTCGCGAGATTTGGCACAACGTCCCGCAGGGAAAGCCGCTCTGATACATCGGTTTTCCAGCGCCCATCGGCAAAGCGGGCCTGCACTTCGGTCACTACCCGCATCTGATCCGCGGGCGGCGTAGACATCATCCATTTCGTCAGCCAGAAGCCTTCAATCCGCTTGTCCATGAAAATCAGCTGCCCCATCTGTGTCAGACGCGGCAGTTCGGCGCTCAGCTTGCCATAGCAAATCCACCTCGCACCGTTTGGCATGGCGCAGAACACTTGTTCCGAAATCTGATCGGCGACAGCATCAAGAAAAACACGTGGTTCCAGGCCGGCCGAAACATCTGCAAATTGCTGAACAGCATCAGCCTGCGTCGTATCGAGAACTACGGCGGCGCCAATGTCCATCAGAGCGTCGGCAGCCTCGGCCCGACGTACCAACGCGATCGGTTTCAGCCCCAAATCGCGACCCAGACTGCACATCAGTTTGCCCAATTGACTGGTTGCAGCCGAGACGACAAAAGCGTCCCCGTCGCCACGGGCGATATCAATCATCGCCATCGCGGTCAGAGGGTTGACGATCTGCGCTGCTCCGTCATCATCCGAAATGTCAGGGCGCAGTGGGATACACATCTGGGCCTGCGTGACGACAAATTCTGCCCAGGCCCCCGAACCAGCCGCCACGACGGCAACGCGCTGGCCCTGCAAAGCCTCTGCACCCTTGCCGGTTGTGACCACGTCTCCGCACCCCTCGAATCCGGCCGGAGCGCCTTTGATCCGGGGCTGACCATATTCGCCTTTGATGAAATGGATGTCCGAAGGATTCACGGATGCCGCGCGCAGCCGGATCAGGACCTGCCCGGGCCCCGGAGTAGGTAAGGGCAATTCGGCCGTTTCCAACCAATCCTTGGCGTCATCAATGGTCGGTCCAGTTGCCGTACCTGAGTACCCATCGTGTTTCTGAATGACGGCAAACATGGACGAGGGCAGGTCGGGCATTTGTTTTTCCTTTGTGGATCGGTTGATCAGGCCCACCGGTCCCGCAAGTATCGATGAAAGGACAGTGGGCGGCGAACTGAAACGTGGACTAAAGGCGAGCCAACCAAATGGGTCGGTCAGCGTCAATCGCCTGCCGCCGTGACCTGACGGAACAGGCCGACCAAAAGGGTCGGCCCGCTTTTATTACTGCTGCGTCAACAGGGTGCGCAGTTTCTGGATTTCTGCAGCGATGGTCTCGGGCGAGGCTTTTATCGTGTCTAGGATCGCGATGGCCTGCGTTTTTACTTCCTGCGTCAGCGCGCTGTCCCGAACCGATGCGACCATAGCGTCATAGTCGAACTGCTGGGCCGTCAATTTGCCTTCCTGCAGCCAGGAGTTGAACAATTCCTGCCCCTGAGCGGTCAGTGCGGCAACCTGCTCTCCGGCCTCGGCCGCAGCATCGTTGGCCTGATCGGTCAGCGAAGACGCGGCTTCGGCGGCCTGTTCCGTAACTGTATTTGCAGCGTCACTTGCCGCCTCCTGTACCGCTGACGCGGCCTCGCCAACCGCATCCGACGCATCCTCGGCTGCGGATTGTAGCTGTTCGGCTGGCGTGGGTTCGGGTTGTGTCATGTAGTAATATGCACCGGCGCCAATGGCGGCGATGACAATGATAAGCAATAAACGGGACATAGGTATCTCCTTTGAAAGATCTTCCGCCCAGATGGGTAAAAACTACCTGATTGCAAAGGGGAAAACCGGAGCAATCTTTGCAGAATCCGGGTTTGAGCCACTGCGTGCTGATCCGGCTGATTCATGCAGGCAGATTCACGCCGTCCACATCTTTTCCGCTTGTCATCTGCGTGGATCGATGCGGAAGCGAGGCCATCACTTGGGTGGCTTTTGTATGAACCCGTGGCGGTTTGTCGATAAGGCTTGCTGTCAACGGCGAAGAAATGATGAGGTTTCTTAGATGGGATCAGGAAATTAATTGTCAGTGTTGACAATTAATCTGGAATGGTTATTTGTCATTGATGACAATATTCGAGACAACCATGCCGCGACCCAGCCTCAAAGACCAACGGACAAAGGAAATTCTGGACGCATATCTGACCTGCGTCGCCCAGTTCGGCCTTGAAGGAGCAACGCAGGAGCGCATCGCCGCCGAAGCCGGTGTGAAACGTCCGCTTCTCCGCCACTACCTTGGCAACAAAGACGAAATGATCCAGGCCCTGACCAACCTCGTCGTTGAGGAATTTGCGGCCGCGACTGACGCCATGGAGGCAGCCTTCCAACAGGTCTCTCACGCAAATGAGCTGGTCGAGTTGCTGTTTGACAAGAACTCCGGATCCGACCCGAGGCTGATGCTTGCATGGCAGGCATTGACGACTTCGGTGGGAGATCACCCGGCCATGCGTTCTGCCCTTTTGGGGAGCCTGGAACGTTTTCTGGACATGATCGAGATCACGTTTCAACGGGTTTCACCGGATGCCGGTCAAGCGCTTGTGCGCGCCGTTACGCAGGGCATTGCCGCTTCGTACATCAATCTCGACGCTTTGACGCCGCTAGCTCCGCCCTGCGCCTGGCGAGAAGAGGTGAAACAGGCAGCTTTGATCCTTGCAGAAAGCCTGGAGGCCACGAAATGACCACTCCGCGAATTCTCAACTACGTTGCTTTTCCGATCCTACTGGTTGCGGCTCTGCTGGGCCTTTATTGGGTTTGGGGTTTGCTGTTTCTTTGGTGGGTGGTTCCGTCACTTATGGCTGGCCAAACCCTGTTGGTCTTCGAAGTCAACAGGGATGAAGACCCCATCCTGTTTTGGGCTGTCGTCATCCTTTGGGCATTAATCGGGGTATTGATGATCGTCGCTTCAATCCTTCCGCAATATGCCCCCTTGCTTGTCTGAGGACCTGTTTCATGAAAACCATGTACCACCTGCTTCCAGCCGAGGCCTATACCTCGCAAGCCTGGTTCGATCGCGAACAGCTTTTGATTTTTTCACGCTCATGGCGCTATGCGGGACTGACCGAGGACGTGTCCGAACCAGGTAGCTATATCTCGGTGCAGGCGGGTTTGAACAACATTTTCATCGTCAAGGGCCGTGACCATCGCCTGCGCGCATTCCACAATATTTGCCGCCATCGCGGCACGCAGTTGATCCGTGCCGTCGGCAAAGCTCAAAAAGCGCTGACATGTCCCTATCATGACTGGACCTACGATCTGGAAGGCAACCTTATTTCGGTGCCAGATGAAACCCGTGAATATCCAAACGGAATTGATAAGTCCTGCCTTGGCCTGAAACCGGCGGCCGTGGATGTCTGGCGCGGCATGCTGTTTGTGCACCCTGATCCGAATGCGCCGACGCTTGCCGAATGGTTCGGGGATGTCGATCCGCTGCTGGGACCCCATAAACCCGAGGAACTGGTGGAATTCCCGGATGCGCGCAAGAGCTATGAAATCAAGGCCAACTGGAAGATCGTGGTTGAGAATTACATCGACGTCTATCACCTGAGCCATCTGCACTCCAACACACTGCACATGTATGACCACGCCAAGGCTGAATATGGCTGGAAGGGACCTCATTACCACTTTTGGGAGCCACCTTCGCCGGATTACGTCAAAGATCTGGAAAGGAACCTGCCCACCCCGCGCGTCATCCCCGAACCGCATTTCGGCACGTGGGTACCCATGCTGTTTCCCGGTATCGGGATTGGCGCAAGCGAAGACAGTTGGAACATCTTCATTGTCACACCGCTTGGGCCGGACCTGACTCGTGTCGAGAATCGAACCAAACTTGCGAATGCTTCGGACTGGGAATTCACCAAACAAGGCTGGAGCAGCTCGCAATTCTGGAAGGGCTTCGGGGGTCCAAAATACGACGAACATGACGCCACTGGTGAAGACGACCCGATGGCATCCGGCGATTTTACCGCCGAGGATATCTATGCCTGTGAACAGCAACAAAAATCCCTGACCAGCCCGTATCTGGAGATCGGTCCTGCCGCGATCGGTGAAAGCCCGATCACTGGCCATCAGCGGGCCATACTCGAATTCATGAAGGCGCAGGAAACGTGAATCGTATTTCCGCGACGGCATTGGGCGCAACTCTTGCCGCAGGGTTGTCTTACGCTGCTCCAGCGGACTTGCCCGAAGATTTGGTTGAACGTTACTTTTCGACCATGAAGATGACCGGGAGCATGGTCAATTTGGTCGACTGGCATCCCGGTGCGCGTCATACCATCACAATCAAATATGGCCGGGGGCAAGCGGATGATGCTTTCGGTTACGCTATTTCCGATTGGAAAAGCTTGCCGATTTGGAGCCAGGAACCTTCGCATAAAGAGGCGACGGAGGGGTATGTCGAAACGGCACGAAACGGGCCGGTAATCTCGTCAGAAACAGTCGACAACGGCACCTTGGTCACGGCTGTTTCCCGGATCGACTATGATTGGCAGGGGGTTTCCGGCCAAGCCAGCCAGATGGACCAGTTCCTCGTCGTGACATGGCTCGGCACTCCGAAAATCAAATCACTGGAAACAACTATGGATTATCGCTGAGGCTCTGATGACACGAAACTTTCATACTCTGGCCGTGTCCGAGATCACCCCCGAAATCAGCGGTGCGGCGACCAGCGTAGCTTTCGACATCCCATCTGACCTGCGCGATGTATTCACATGGAAGGCAGGTCAGCATGTGACAGTACGATTTACACTTCAGGGCAATGAAGAACGTCGCAGCTATACCATATCCAATCCACCCGGCGCTGCCTTGCGGATCACGGTGAAACGAATAAAGGGTGGCAAGGTGTCCAACTATATTGGCGACAGCCTTCGCGTTGGCGACCTTATCGATGTCATGCCACCGTTCGGGAATTTCGCCCTGACACCCGGAGCCACCAAGCGCCGAACGCACTATTTCTTTGCTGCTGGCAGCGGGATCACTCCGCATTTTGCAATGATTAAGGCGGTGTTAAGCGACGAACCTCACTCCGTGGCTCATTTGGTCTACGGAAACGCGGGGGCAAAGAGCATACTGTTTTCTGAAGACTTCGAAACATTGGTCTCATCCCATCCCGAACGTCTCACGGTGCGCCACGTACTGTCAGCACCTTCGATTTGGAGCTGGTTTACCCCGTGGAAGTCAGGCCGCATCGACGCATCCGCCATACAGGAAGCAATTGCTGAAACCCCACCTGTCGCGCAGGATGCGCACTATTGGATCTGCGGCCCCGGTACAATGAACAGTGACGTGAAAGCGGCGCTCATGTCGCTGGACGTACCGGCCAACCGCATTCACATGGAAAGCTTCGGTGGCACTGTTATCAATGAATCACAGCCCTATGGTGTCGCCGCCACCGCACGGGTGTCGCTGGATGGCGCCACCCATAGCGTGCCCGTCAACGCCGGAGAGACACTGCTAGCCGCGTCCCTGAAAGCCGGTCTGCGACCGCCATATAGTTGCCAGTCCGGGGTTTGCGGAGCCTGCAAAGCGAGCCTGACAAAAGGCAAAGTACACATGGCTGCCCGTATGGCGCTGGAAGACAAAGACATCGCCAACGACGAAATACTGACGTGCCAGAGTTTCCCTCTGAACAGCGAAGTAGCTTTTGCCGTCAAACGTTAGTGGAAAGTCTGGCATCCTGTTGCCGACCCAGCACCTGTGAACACCAACACTCTGGTGGTGGCATAGTCTTGGTTCGAAGGGCAGTTTTCAATACCTAAGCGCAAGCCGCTGCTTTTTACTGTTGCTTTAGGCGAATGGACCAACTCCTTCGACTTGCGTGCTGGCAGTCAAGCTGGGTCTCGCCTTGGGCGGGATGGTCGGAACCACCGATCCTGTGGACGATGGCGATTGGCCTGCCGTCTAGTGGCAAATCTCCTGGTTTGGACGCTGTGCTGACGCCGCTGCGCAAGGCCGAGCGTGAACTTCGCAAGACATCCGAAAGCGAGCTGGCCCAATGGCGCGAAGCGGCAGAGATCGCCAAGATTGCCGAAAGCACTTGGAAAGAAGCGACTAAGGCAGCACTCAAGGACGGTTCGACACCGCCGGAGCGGCCAGAGGCGGCCAATCCTGGTCAGGAACCGTTCTTGCCGCGTCTCTGTGTGGCGGACGGCACTGTGGAGCGCCTGGCTGTGATCTTGGAAAAACAGGCCCGTGGGACACTGGCGGCAAGGGACGAACTGGCGGGTTGGTTGCAAGGCATGACCCGCTATTCCGGCGGCGGGTCGGATCGCCCCTTCTGGCTCGAAGCCTATGGCGGACGCGCCTATACGGTCGAACGCATGGGACGTGATCCCGTATACATAGATCGGCTCTCCATTGGCGTTATGGGTGGTATCCAGCCCGACAAGCTGAACGGGTTGCTGATCAATTCTGATGACGACGGTCTTTTGGCAAGGTTTATGCCGATCTGGCCTGACCCCGTGCCGATCCAGCGCCCACAATCCATACCCGACGATGCGTTCATAGAGCGTGCGTTAAGCAGGCTCCTGTCCCTACGTATGGTAACGGACGAATACGACGTCACGCGGCCCTGGCTCATTCCGTTTACGGAAGAGGCCCGCGACCGTCTCGATACGTTACGTAGCCATATAAGGGGATTGGAGGCCCAGGCGGACGGGCTGCTGCTCTCGTATATAGGGAAGCTCCCCGGCATGGCTATTCGCCTTGCCCTGGTGCTGTCTTACCTGGATTGGGCAATTGGCATCAACGAAGAAGCGCACCAGGTCAGCGCGGAAGACTTCGACCGGGCCGCAATGTTCGTCACGTCTTATGCGCTTCCAATGGCACAGCGCGCCTATGCCAGCGCGTCACTGTCCAAAACGGAACGCGCCGCGCGGCGGCTGGTGACTGTTATCCGGGAGCAAGGCTGGGAGCGTTTTACATCCCGTGAGGTCTTGCGCCTGGATCGGTCGGGGTTGGGGACTGCAAGTGAATTAAACCAGGCTCTCAAGATATTGGAAGAAGGCGATATTATCCGACTGGTAGAGCAACCCTCAAATCCGACAGGTGGGCGGCGCTCGCGCCTCTACATCGTCAATCCAGCGATCCACCAAACGGGCGCATGACCAGCCCAATGACAAAACCGACAAAACTGACAGAACCTCAAGGCAGACGGGTTTTGTCGGTTGTGTCGGTTTTGTCAGGGAGGTTTTACAGGACAGGCGGAATGCAAACCTTTGCCTCTAGCGCTATGAACACGAACTTTGCGGACAAAGCTGACTTTAGCGACATCCTGCGTTAGCGTCGGGTCACGGAGGAGAAGAATTGTCACAACGGGTCACTGGAGGATGCAAGTGCGGTCTCGTGCGATACGAAGGCAAACGCCTCGATGCGCCTATGTTTCGTTGCCACTGTCGAGATTGCCAGCAGCTTACCGGCGCGGGTCATTCGGAGATGCTACCGCTTGCCATCGGTGAATTCTCGATCAGCGACAGCGTGAATTCATACGAAATGCTAGGAGGTTCGGGCCAACCGACTTTCAGTGGTTTCTGTCCAAATTGCGGGTCACAACTTACGAGGAACAGCAGTCGGATGAGTGATCGGATATACGTCCACGCGGCATCGCTTGACGATCCAAGCCACTATCGCCCGGAAAAATCCATCTATGCCGCTTCAGCTCAAAGCTGGGATAAAGGCGCCATTATTGAGAGCGAATAAGGGCTCACACCGGTCATCCGACGCATTGTGTTAGGCTAGCGGCCTTTCCCGACCTGACTAACGGCGGCAATGCGGGACTTAGCTGTCGTTGAATAGCTTCGAGCCAGACTTTTTTATTTACGCCATAAACCCAGTAAGCAAAAGTAACTTTGAATGCAGGATGGCCATTGAAACTTCTTACTCACTTGATGGCTATCGCCACAATTTTGTTTGCACAGACAAGCTTTGCAGAAGGCACTCGCTTTGGTCGCCTTGACGGGTCATACCTCATCGCCAACCTTGAAAAAGAGGGAATCTGGTCTGCCGAGTTCAATGAAGCATTTATCAAGTACACCTGCTTAGAATGCGCTTCTCCGGTCACAGCTATCTTGGAAGCCATCACGCCTTATAGGTTTGAACACTATGGAAGTTTGAGCGAAAGGTATCTTTCGGAACGTAAGATATTTTGTGCAGAATTAGTGGTAAGCGGCACCGGTCGATGCCTGAAGACAAGTTCAACACGTATGCGCGGAGGCGCTTTATCAGGATTTGTCTCTGAGAAAGACATTGCAAGTCGGCGGGAGATCGAAATCGTGTTCTTTTACCATGAAAGAGAGTTTGGCCCTGAATTAATCCGAACCAAGATATTGCTCGAAGATGGAGCAATCTTACCAATTGATGCCTTAGAAATGTTTCGAGCGCATATGGCAAAACTTACGGTGTTCTGGTGAAGGAACAGTTTGCGTAGCTTGTAAGTTTGGGCTCGGAGCCGACATCCGATCCTGTCACTCAAGCAGTTGACGGACAACTTGGCGACCAGTGTCGGTAAAGTGCCGTAAGCGGCCTAATGCACCCGCATCAGCCAAATTACGCAGCGAAGGCGGCTTTGGGCTGCCACCAGACTATGCCCACCGCAAAGAATGGCAGCAGTGAGCCCATTGCGTCGGATGCGCCGCTGGTTATGTATGTTCGTAGTCGGGAAAGCAAAAAAGCCATATGAAGAAATTCTTACTCATCTTGTTTTGTTCAGTCGGAATATTGATAACTCTACCTATAGTACTGGCTATAGTTTGGTGGAGTTGGAGTCATTTTGTTCAAAGCCCGCGATTTGCTTCTACGTATTTTGAGGGCTTGCTAGATATCGAAGACGTAGTTGAAAGCCGCCGGTGGCATTGGGGCAGTCACCCTTGGGCTGACAACGTATTTGGTTGTTCCTATGCAATTGCAAATATTTCAAGGAACGCTTCATTAACCCCACCAATGAACTGGCAGGCCGATTGGGTCGAAACGCCGGTGGCCATTCCTGATGGTCGCCACGATATCCTTGGAGCGTGCACCTATCTTTGGCCAGAAGAGCTTACCGCTCGACTAATCCAAGTGCATGAACAACCCGGTTCATATTATTCCTTCAACTCAGAGACCTTGTTGCTTTATTCACCCCGAGAAGGAATCGCCGCAAGAATACGCTTCGGTGATTGAGCCGTCATTGGAACAAGCGTAACAAATGGCGGCTTTGTCCGCATTGCCGCCGTTGGTGGCGATTAATTTACACCTGCAGCTAAGGTCTGCTTGGTGGCCTTCGTGGAAAACCTTGCGGTAAAGACCAGCAATCGCGGTCTGGTACCCTTGCCCAACATGAATTCTTGTCTGCATTTTTTTTGGGGGGGGTTAATTGGGGGATAAAAATTATTCTTTGCGAATTTATTACTTAATATCAAGAGTTTAATATGTATTTGTGGCGGAGAGACAGGGATTCGAACCCTGGGTGGGCTTGCACCCACAACGGTTTTCGAGACCGCCCCGTTCGACCACTCCGGCACCTCTCCGCGGGGGTCTGTGAGGGGGGGATTTAGTGAGGAACGTGCAGGGGTGCAAGCAGAAAATTCCTCAATTCACCGACACCGGCATTTTCCATTGCCAGCGGGCATAAAACCCCTAGGCTTTGTTTCATGACCTACCATCTGCGCCAAATTGTTTTCCCGCTTCTGTTCGCAACGTTTGCCATGTGCATTGCAGCGGCTCCGTCTATGGCTGCCAATCGAGACCGGATCGAAGCCTTTTTGACCACCACCGGATTTGATGTCGCGCTGGAAAGCATTGCGTTTGCGTCCGCCTCGGCCCCTCAGATGCTGGGGATAGATCCGGATGGATTCGGGTCGGACTGGGCGAGGCTGACAGAAGAAGTATTCGATACGGAACAAATGCACGAAACCGCCGTATCGATTCTGGAACAGACGCTGAGCGATGAAGCGCTCAATCACGCGGTCGACTTTTATGCGTCGGATCTGGGGCAACGGCTGGTCGAGGCCGAGAATGCAGCGCACATGGATGAGGATGACGATGCCAAGCAAGCTGAAGGCCAGAAAATAGTCTCTAGCCTGATCAAGGAAGGCTCTTCGCGGGTTGAAAGCCTGAAGCGGATGAATCGCGCGGTTGACGCCAGTGGCACATCGCTGCGGGCACTGCAGGAAATTCAAGTGCGCTTTCTGCTGGCAGCCAGTGCTTCGGGCGTCATCGAACTGCAGCTAAACGGCGACGAGCTGCGCGAGATGTTGCGCGCGAATGAGGGTGATATGCGCCGGTCCTTGCAATTGTCCGCGCTTGCAGGGGCGGCTTATACCTATCAGGACTTTTCTGACGACGATGTGGATGCGTATGTCGAGGCTCTGGAACAACCCCTTATGCAAGAGGTCTATGAACTGCTGAACGCCATTCAGTACGAGATCATGGCAATGCGGTTCGAAGTTCTCGCGTCACGCATGGCCGAGCTGAGGCCGGCTCAGGACATCTGATGCGGCAGTTGATCGCTTTCACCATTGCTTTGACAGTTTGGGTGGGCCCGCTGCAAGCCAACGAGTATGTTGGCCGTCTGACGCGCGCGTTGCATTTGGATGATGTCGTGGGAATTCTCAGCCAGGAAGGGATGGTTCAGGGGCGTGAACTGGATGAGGCTCTGCTGGACGGGCAGGGTGGGGCTTTCTTCCTTTCGCAGGTTGAGGATCTGTATGATCCCAAGTGGATGAAGGAAAAGATTGAGCAGGCTTTTGCCGCATCCATGACAGACACTCAGATGGAACAGGCTGCCATCTTCTTTGAAAGTGACCTTGGGCAAACGATCATCTCATTGGAAAACTCGGCGCGCCGTGCATTTGCGGACGAGGCAGTCGAAGAAGTTGCGCGCACTGCCTATCGGAAGGTCGACAGGGACTCTGTGAATTATCGGCTGGTCGACGAGTATATTCAGGTCAACGACCTGATCGAACAGAATGTTCAGAATTCGCTCAGCTCCGACTATAATTTCTATCGTGGAGTTTCGGCTGGCCAAGGTAGCCCAGCGGACGAAAGCACCCTGTTGGCCGAGTTGTTGGCACAACAAGACGACACCAAGGCGGAGACAGAAAAGTGGGTGTATTCCTTTTTGCTATTGGCCTATCAACCACTGACCTCAGCACAGATGCGAGAGAATATCGCCTTCTCACGAACCGAGGCGGGCAAGGCTTTGAACCTCGCCATTTTTGAAGGTTTTGACGACATGTACGATACGATCTCGTTCGAACTCGGAAAGGCCGTGGCGCAGGCGCTGAATGCATCCGACCTTTGACCCGGGTTTTGGGTTGACTTTTACAAGCAAACTCAGGATAAGCGCGCATCCCGGCCGGAATCTCCGCGCCGGGTCTCGTTATTATTTGACCTGAGGGGTTCGCTCCGGGGTCGTCACACAGCCCGAAAAGGGCGCGCTGTTCGAGGTGGCCTAGGCCAAAACACCCAAACGGGGACCACAGAACGCGGTTAGACAAAGGAAAGACGCATGTTTGCGGTCCTCAAGACTGGCGGCAAGCAGTACAAGGTTCAGGCGGGCGATATGCTCCGTGTTGAAAAACTGGCTGCCGACGCAGGTGAAAAAGTACAATTCAACGATGTTCTGATGCTGGGCGGCGACGCTCCGGTTGTTGGCGCACCTTTCGTTGAAGGCGCAGGCGTTCAGGCCGAAGTGATCGAACAGGTCAAAGGTGACAAGGTCATCAAGTTCGTCAAGCGCCGTCGTAAGCACAGCTCGAAGCGTACCGTTGGCCATCGTCAGAAACTGACACTGGTCAAGATCACCGACATCCTGTCGTCGGGCGCTGACAAGTCGGGCATCAAAGCTGCAACCGGTTCGGCTCCGGCTGGCGAAGCTGCTCCGGCAGCAAAGCCTGCCAAGAAAGCTGAAGCCAAAGCGGAGGCACCTGCTGCTGCCGCTGACGATCTGACCAAGCTGAACGGTGTCGGCCCCGCCGCCGCCAAAAAGCTGGCAGAAGCCGGTATCGAGAGCTTTGCCGCTCTGGCTGCCTTGTCGGACGAGCAGATTGCTGCTATCGAAACGGTCAAAGTGAAACCCGAATGGGTTGAGCAGGCCAAAGAGCTGGCCAAAGGCTAAGGAGAGAGAGAATGGCACATAAGAAAGCTGGCGGTTCCTCCCGTAACGGTCGCGACTCAGCGGGTCGTCGCCTTGGCGTGAAACTCTATGGTGGTCAAGCGGCCATCGCAGGCAACATCATCGTACGTCAGCGCGGCACCAAGTTCTGGCCGGGCGAAGGCGTCGGCATGGGCAAGGATCACACCATCTTTGCAACTGTTGATGGCGCCGTGAAGTTCCACAAGGGACTCAAAAACCGCACCTTTATTTCGGTCCTGCCAGTGGCGGAGGCCGCAGAGTAAGCCGAAACCCAGAAGGTTTAAGAAAAATTCATGGGGGACCGGCAGAAAATGCCGGTCCCCTTTCTCGTTTTAACGCAGTTTTGATCGAAAGCTCCGATGACTGACGCAGCAAGCAATATTCCGACCTTTACGCAAGGCAGGGTTGAGCACGCGGTTGAAGATCGCCTGGGGCGAAAATATCTGATGTGGGCGTTAATTGGTTTTGTTTTTGTATCCGCATTTTTTGAGTTGTTCGGAGGAGGACCGCACTCATGAAACTTGAGACGATAATAAACCAGCCGGTGATTGAAACCGAGCGGTTCGATCTGCGCCCGTTGCGCCGGTCGGATATGGGTCTCATTGAACACTATGCAGGCGACGAGCGCGTGGCGCGCATGACAACAAGTATTGCCCATCCGCTGCCGCCCGGATCTGTTGAAGCTTTTGTTACGCGTTCGATGGCCGAAGATCGGGACGAAGATGTCTGGGTCATGGATGCCACCAAGGACAGCGGACCGGAGCTGATAGGAGTGATCTCGCTGAAGCGATTGGATCGCAACCAGTCCGAGGTCGGTTACTGGGTTGCTCCGGTTTATTGGAATACGGGTGTTGCGTCATTGGCCGTCGAGGCGCTGGTGAACGCCAACCCGCTGGAAAACGCCACGATGTTCGCCAGCGTGTTTCAGGACAACCCGGCCTCGGCCCGGGTGCTGACCCATTGCGGGTTCCAGTATCTGGGTGATGCAGAAAGCTATTCCGTGGCGCGCGATGCGAATGTGCCCACCTGGACTTACAGTAAAAAACTCTGACTTGTGGCCGATGGGGCCTTTGCAGTAGGGGACACACATGAAATTTCTCGATCTTGCAAAGGTCTACATCCGGTCCGGGGCCGGAGGTGGCGGCTGCGTCAGCTTCCGACGCGAAAAATACATCGAATACGGCGGTCCCGATGGCGGGGACGGTGGTAAGGGCGGTTCGGTCTGGGCCGAAGTGGTCGACGGGCTGAACACTCTGATCGACTTCCGCTATCAACAGCACTTCTTTGCCAAGAACGGCCAGCCTGGTCGCGGTCAGCAACGCACCGGCAAGGATGGCGACGACATCATTCTGCGCGTCCCTGTCGGCACCGAGATTCTCGATGAGGACGAAGAGACCGTCATTTGCGATCTGACGCAGGTGGGTGAGCGGTTCTTGCTGGCCAAGGGCGGCAATGGCGGCTTTGGCAACCTGCATTTCAAATCCGCCACCAACCAGGCGCCGCGCCGCGCCAATCCGGGGCAGGCCGGGATTGACCGCACCATCTGGCTGCGGCTGAAGCTGATTGCGGATGTCGGCCTGCTGGGCATGCCAAACGCCGGGAAGTCGACCTTTCTGGCGGCAACTTCGAACGCACGACCAAAGATTGCTGATTATCCGTTTACGACCCTGCATCCTAATCTGGGCGTTGTCGGTGTTGATAACGTCGAATTTGTGGTGGCCGACATTCCCGGTCTGATCGAAGGCGCGCACGAGGGCCGTGGTATCGGAGACCGCTTTCTGGGCCATGTAGAGCGTTGCGCGGTTCTGCTGCATCTGGTCGACGGGACATCACAGACGGTCGCCGAAGACTATCGGACGATCATACATGAGCTTGAAGCCTATGGTGGTGAACTGGCCGAAAAACCCCGGATCACGGTCCTGAACAAGTCTGACGCTTTGGATGAAGAAGAACTGCAACTTGCCAGGTCCGAGCTTGAAGACGCCGTTGGCGGCCCGGTCATGACCATGTCCGGTGTCGCGCATCAGGGTGTAACCGAGGTTCTTCGTGCTCTACGTACCCAAATTGATGAAAACCGCCTGCGGCAAAAACCCACTGAGGAGGCCCAGCCTTGGCAACCCTGACTGCCGCCAAACGCCTGGTTGTCAAAATCGGGTCTGCGTTGCTGGTGGACCGCGAGACGGGTTTGTTGCGTTCTGAGTGGTTGCACTCTCTGGCCCAAGACGTTGCCTGGCTCAAAGGGGAGGGCGCAGATGTCATTCTGGTATCTTCGGGGTCCATTGCATTGGGGCGTGGTGTCCTTGGCCTGACTGGGACAAGTTTGCCACTTGAACAATCTCAAGCCGCTGCCGCAGTCGGTCAGATTAAACTTGCACGGGCCTACGAAGAGGCTTTGGCGCCGCACGACATCAAGACAGCGCAGGTTCTCGTAACGCTAGAAGACAGTGCGGACCGCCGCCGTTATCTGAACTCACGCGCCACGCTGGAAACGCTGTTGGGTATGGGTGTTGTTCCGATTGTTAATGAAAACGATACAGTTGCCACGGATGAGATCCGATATGGAGACAATGATCGTCTGGCGGCACAGATCGCGGTGACGGTTGGGGCCGATCAGTTGATCCTGTTGTCCGATGTGGATGGTTTTTATTCCGGCAATCCCAGCGAGGACCCCTCCGCTACGCGCTATGACGTGATCGAACACATCACGCCCGAGATCGAAGCGATGGCAGGTGATGCCGGGTCGGGGCTGTCAAAAGGTGGGATGAAGACCAAATTGCTGGCTGGCAAGATGGCAGTCGCTGCGGGTTGCGACATGGCGATTACTGAAGGTTCACCGTTGAACCCGCTGAAAACGCTGGAAGACGGTGCCAATTGCACCTGGTTCACCGCAACGCTCGACCCACATGCTGCCCGCAAGCGTTGGATTTCCGCAATGAAACCGCGCGGAGAGATCACGGTGGATGAGGGCGCCGCGCGCGCGCTTGCAAACGGCAAGAGCCTGCTGCCCGCCGGTGTCGTCGCCGTAAGTGGTGATTTCGGGCGCGGTGATCCGGTTGCGGTTCAAGACCCAAGCGCGCGGCGTCTGGCGCAAGGCCTCAGCCGCTATACAGCGCAAGAGGCTGACGCCATCAAAGGGCGCAAATCCTCGGAAATCGAGGCGACGCTGGGTTATCCTGGCAGGGCCGCTTTGATCCATCGCGACGATCTGGCTGTGTAAACACGCAAGCCGAAATACAAATTGCCGACCAGAAAGGCACAAGACATGAAGGATTTCGATAACATCCCCGCCCTGATGGCCGACCTTGGAAAACGCGCCAAAGCCGCGTCGAAGGAACTGGCATTTGCCAATGCCGAGCGCAAACACGCCGCTCTGATAGCGGCAGCGGACGCCGTTTGGAAGAACCGCGCCCAGATCATCGAGGCCAATCAGAAGGATCTTGAATTTGGCCGCGACAAGGGTTTGAGCCCGGCGATGATGGATCGTTTGATGCTGGACGACGCTCGCATTCAAGGCATGGTCGATGGCTTGCGTACAGTAGCCGACCAAGCGGATCCTGTTGGCGAAGTGCTGGCCGAATGGGACATGCCGTCGGGGCTGAACATTCAGCGCGTTCGCACACCTCTGGGTGTAATCGGAGTCATCTATGAGAGCCGCCCCAATGTTACGGCTGATGCGGGCGCGCTCTGTTTGAAGTCGGGCAACGCGGTCATCCTGCGCGGCGGGTCCGAGAGTTTTCATTCATCGACCGCCATTCACGCTTGTCTCGTCGAAGGATTGAAGGCTGCAAACCTTCCGGAAGATGCAATTCAATTGGTGCCGACACGCGACCGGGCAGCGGTTCAGGAATTGTTGACGATGACAGATTACGTGGACGTCATTGTTCCGCGCGGCGGTAAAGGTCTTGTCGGTCTTGTCCAGCGTGAGGCACGAGTGCCGGTTTTTGCGCATCTCGAGGGAATCGTGCACATCTACGTCGACAAATCCGCCGACCCTCAGAAAACGCTGGATGTGGTTCTGAACGCCAAAACCCGCCGGACCGGAATTTGCGGCGCGGCCGAATGCCTGCTGATTCACAGAGACATCGCAGACAGTTTGGGGCGTGACCTGATTGCGGCGCTACTGGCTGCCGGGGTTGAGGTTCACGCTGAGGGACCGCTGGCGGGTGACGGAACCATTGCGGCAACCGATGCGGATTGGGGCAAGGAGTTTCTAGACAGCATCATCGCGGCGAAACCGGTCGCGGACGTTGATGAAGCGATTGACCACATCCGGCGGTATGGCTCGAACCATACCGACTGTATCATGGCAGAAGACGGGCAGGCCGCAGCCCGGTTCTTTGAACGGCTGGACAGCGCGATCCTGATGCACAATGCGTCCACGCAATTCGCGGATGGTGGTGAGTTTGGAATGGGTGCCGAAATTGGAATTGCCACCGGCAAGATGCACGCGCGGGGACCGGTTAGCGCGGCTCAGTTAACCAGCTTCAAATATCTGGTGCGCGGGAACGGGACCACACGCAGCTAAAACCGAATGGCGACTCGCGTTGTGGCGGTCTCAACCGCCACGCGCCGCCCCATTGCGGTCGCAGTTTCTGGCAACAGGGCGAACTGCACTTGCGCGGGCGTCACCTTGACCGGGTGGTGTTTGCCGGTCAGACCTTTCCACAGCCCTGCGTCAACCTTCATGGTGTCCGCCGAGCCGCTGACGAGCCAGGTGTCTCCGGTAACGGTAATCTCGACCTCCCCGCCCATTGGCATGGCGCTTTCACAGCACAGTAAAGCAAGGAATGCCAGTTTGACCTGATTACGCGGCATCGGCTCGGTCACGTGCCAACGCACGCGGACCCGGCTGGCCTGTTCGATGTCTTTCAGCAGGTTGTTCACCTCGGCACGTCCCAGCGGTTGATCACTGGCGGCACCGAAGGCCACGCGGAAGAACCTGATCTTGGCGCCCGCGCTGCCGACACTGCCCGAGATCAGCTCCATCTCGGGGCCTTGTGACGCGCCAACCATCTCCAACAGCTCCAACCCGTTGGTAATTGCCCCGATCGGGCTGATCAGATCATGGCAGATCCGGGAACCGATCAACTCGGCCAGGTTGACGTTCGTGTCGCCCATGCGTACCTCCTGCTGCATCTGCCGCCGGACCGGAGCCACGACATGACAGACCTAAATGCCATTCTTGCACCGGGCATGTATGTCCGCCACCCGGATTTCCCCGAATGGGGTATCGGACAGGTGCAGTCCAACATAGGCGGCAAGATCACCGTGAACTTTCGCGAGCAGGGGAAAGTGGTAATCGATGGGACACGCATAGCCCTGATGCCTGTCTTTGATCCGTGAAACTGGTTTAGAAAAGGTTAACAACCTTGACCAGAGTGCACTTGTTGCCTTGCCCCCGACATCTGCGGTATCAGCGCAAAGATTGAACAACGGATAGACCCCTTTGATGCCGGATACTGGCCTTTCTTTTGCAGTCAAACTGGTCGAGACCCAGGCCGAGTTGCGCGCTGCACAGCGGCTGCGATACGACGTCTTCGTTCGGGAGCTCGGCGGCGGCGGAGAAATGGTTGACCATGATGCCGGGTTGGAACAGGACCGGTTCGATCCCTATTTCGACCATATGCTGGCAATTGACGATTCAACTGGCGAAGTTGTGGGCGTTTACAGGCTGTTACCGGGTGAACGTGCAGCAGAACTGGGGCAATTTTATTCCGAGGATGAATATGACCTGACCGTTCTAAAACAGAGCGGACGCAAACTGCTTGAACTCGGCCGCTCTTGTTTGCATCCCGACTATCGAGGCGGCACAGCGATGTACCACCTCTGGAACGGCCTGGCTCGGTACGTCACAGAACGAGGGATAGAGGTGCTGTTTGGCGTTGCCAGCTTTCATGGAACAGACGTGCGGGAACTGGCGCAACCTTTGTCGATGCTGCACCACAACCATCTGGCACCGCCTGAACTTCGGGTTAAAGCGCAACCTGACGTGTTCCAATCGATGAACCTTGTGGCTGCCGACGCGCTGGATCGACGCGCCGCAATGGTTCAAGTGCCCTCTCTGATCAAGGCATATCTGCGGCTGGGCGGGTTTGTGGGCGAGGGGGCTTTTATCGACCACGCTTTTAACACAACCGATGTGTGTCTGATCCTGGATACGACCCGGATGAACGAGCGGCAGCGTCGCATCTATGGCGGAGCTTGAGACGGTGAGCGAGACTTCTTGGCAAAGCGAGGACGCACCAGAACCGGTAGAGCTGGGTGTTTTCGGTTGGGTTTTGGCGGTTCTGCGCGGGCTGCCGCTGGCTGTGCTGGTCTTCGGCGGGTTGTTCGTCCTGCTGGCCATCCGTCTGATCGAGCAACCGTTCTTTGGAATGCGCCGTCCCGTCTCGTCTTTCATCCCGCAATTCGTCTGTCGCAACGCGTTCCGAATCCTCGGCATCGGGTTCCGGACGTCAGGAGAATTGATGCGCGAACGCGGAGCGGTGGTTGCCAACCACACGTCCTGGCTGGATATCTTTGCGCTGAATGCCCGCAAAAGAGTTTACTTCGTTTCCAAGGCCGAGGTTGCGAAATGGCCAGGGATCGGCTGGCTGGCCCGCGCAACGGGCACCGTGTTCATCGAGCGTGACCGCAAAAAAGCGCGAGAGCAGACGCAGATTTTTGAGAACCGTCTGAAAGCGGGACACAAGCTGTTGTTCTTTCCTGAAGGAACTTCGACAGACGGGTTACGGGTTTTGCCCTTCAAAACAACACTTTTCGCGGCGTTCTTCGCAGATGAGCTGCAAGATTTCATGTACGTGCAGCCGGTTTCGGTCATTTTCCATGCCCCCAAGGGGCAACCCGAAAGGTTCTATGGCTGGTGGGGCGATATGGACTTCGGGCCCCATCTGCTCAAGACATTGGGGGCACGCAGGCAGGGTTCGGTCGAGTTGATTTATCACTCTCCGGCCCGGGTCAGCGATTTTCCAGATCGCAAGGCACTCGCTGCGCATTGCGAAGAGGCGGTCCGGCACGCCCACGCGTTGGCTCGGCTCGAAAAATAAGGGCGATTGGCACTTGCGCTGCGTTCAATCCTGCCTTATACGCGCGCCATTCAAACCCGCAGGCGGGGTTTGGGCTTTTTGAGGGAGACATCCTCATCAAGACCGCCGGTTGGAGCATCCGCTTCTTTCACCCCCGCTCAGGCGTAAACCGGAAAAGGAAACATAGCATGGCTCTTCCCGAGTTCACCATGCGTCAGCTGCTGGAAGCTGGCGTTCACTTTGGTCACCAGACACAGCGTTGGAATCCCCGCATGGGCCCGTTCATCTACGGCTCGCGCAATGGCATCCACATCATGGACCTGACCCAGACCGTTCCGATGCTGGATCAGGCGCTGCAGGCCGTTCGTGACACCGTTGCAAAAGGTGGCCGCGTTCTGTTCGTTGGTACCAAGCGTCAGGCCGCTGGCCCGATCGCGGAAGCGGCTGAAAAATCGGCTCAGTACTACATGAACCACCGCTGGCTGGGCGGCACGCTGACCAACTGGAAAACCGTTTCCCAGTCGATCAACCGTCTGAACCAGATCGACGAAGCGATGGAATCGGGTGCTGAAGGCCTGACCAAGAAAGAGCGTCTGGGCATGGAGCGTGACCAGGGCAAACTGCAGGCGTCGCTGGGCGGTATCCGCGAAATGGGCGGCGTTCCGGACCTGCTGTTCGTCATCGACGTCAAGAAAGAAGCACTGGCCATCGCCGAAGCCAACAAGCTGGGTATCCCGGTTGTGGCTGTTGTCGACACCAACTGCTCGCCCGATGGTGTTGACTACATCATCCCCGGCAACGACGACGCAGCCCGCGCGATCTCGCTATACTGCGACCTGGCCGCACGTGCCGCTCTGGACGGTATGACCGCTCAGCTGGGTGCTGCAGGTGTTGACCTGGGTGAATTCGAAGAAGCTCCGGTTGAAGAAGCCGTTGCGGAAGAAGCGCCCGCAGAAGCAGAAACACCTGCCGAAGCGTAAGCTGCCCGTCACGTAAATGACATATGGGGCAGGGTATGACCTGCCCCAATTCCGTTTGAATTGAGGAGAGCCAAAAGATGGCAATCACAGCAGCAATGGTTAAAGAACTGCGCGACCAGACCGGCGCAGGCATGATGGACGCGAAAAAAGCGCTGACCGAAACCGAAGGCAACATGGACGAAGCCGTTGATTGGCTGCGCACCAAAGGTCTGGCCAAAGCGGCCAAGAAATCGGGCCGTACCGCAGCAGAAGGTCTGGTAGCAGTCCACGTCGATGGCGGCAACGGCGTTGCTGTTGAAGTGAACTCGGAAACCGACTTCGTTGCGAAAAACGCCGAGTTCCAGGAAATGGTTGGCAAGATCGCATATGCGGCCGAAGGCGTTGACAATGTCGAGGCTCTGCTGGCTGCTGATCTGGGTGGCAAGTCCGTTGCTGACACCCTGACCGACAAGATCGCCACTATCGGCGAGAACATGTCGGTGCGCCGTATGGCCAAACTGTCGGGCGACACAGTTGTGTCCTACGTCCACAATGCGGCAACCAATGGCATGGGTAAAATCGGTGTTCTGGTTGCTCTGTCCGGTGGCGATGAAGCCATCGGCAAGCAGATTGCGATGCACATTGCCGCTGTGAACCCGGCTGCTCTGTCCGAAGCGGACATGGATCCGGCAGTTGTCGAGAAGGAAAAGCAGGTTCAAATGGACATCGCCCGCGAATCCGGCAAGCCGGAGCAGGTGATCGAAAAGATGATCGAAGGCCGCATGAAGAAATTCGTCGCCGAATCGACTCTGCTGAACCAGCAATTCGTTGTGAACCCCGATCTGACCGTAGAAGCGGCGGCCAAGGAAGCCGGCGCAACCATCACCGGCTTCATCCGTCTGGAAGTTGGCGAAGGCATCGTGGTCGAGAAAGAAGACTTCGCTGCCGAAGTTGCCAAAGCCGCTCAGGGCTAAGGCATGTCGCGGCCCGTTCGCCGGGCCGCACATTTCGAACCAAAGCAACCGGTTACGCAATGCGTAGCCGGTTTTTTTACGACAAAACGGCGATCGAAAACTGGACGAGCTGTGTGGAGATAGATTGAGGGGCCCCGCATGATGGGGATGGTCGAGGCCCCCCAAAATTTCCGACCCAGGTACGTGGACGAATAGACGCCCCTGAGACAGAGCGACCGGAGAGCTCTGATATAGCAAAGATCCGATCAAATGTTCCCTGGCTAAAGCCACCACTCACGGAACAGTATCACTCTGCAATTTTAAGCGCGGATAAGGAAGTAATGTTTTCCTTACCTAAGGTAAGCTGACGCATTTTTGCGTCAGTTTTGTGGTCATTACACTTCCATGACAAACATCTGGTTTTGCAGTGACGCCTTGAGAACGGCCTGCGCGGTCGTTTCAACACACAGTGCCTCGCGCGCCAGGCGCAGATGCTTTTCAACTGTGGCTGATGTCAGCCCCATCAGCAGTGCGATGTCCTGTGTCGTCTTGCCATCGCCAACCCATTGCAACGCTTCACGCTGGCGCTTGGTCAACGCCCGGTTCGGCGCGTTATAGGGCAGGGTGAGGATCTTGAGATGCGCCATGTTGTTCATCAGCAGGATGTCATCGCCATGCTCATCCCAGACAGCATCTATTTCGTCCTGTGACATGTCCCCGTAATGCGCCATCGAAATCGCGCCCTTCGACCTTAGCGAGACCGAAGTGAAGCTGACCGTGAAGCCGACAGTTGCGCCCTTGGACTTGTTGAACTCGTAGACCTGCCGCTCCTCTGGGGTCATGGTGCCGCTGGACATTGCTTCCTGAATCATGCGCCAACTGGCAGCACCTTCGTTGGCCAACGCCCATTTGAGCATGGGTGCGTGGAAATACAGACCTGACCGCAGGAACCCGTCCAGATACTCTTTGCAGTGGTTGGTCAAAATCACGAAATCTTCGGGATCGCCCAAGGACGTCTCGGTTCTGTACTGCGTGTAGCCGTACAGCAGCCGATCAAATCCGTACTTTGCCATTTGACGGCAATGCGCATCCCAAAGCTCTTCCAGCGTCTTGGCGTAGCTTAGAAAGTTGAGATACTCGTTCAGGTTCATTCCGAGCTCTCCTGTCCGAGATGCGCGGCCAGCGCATCCAATGCCAGAACATAACTTTTGGCGCCAAATCCACAGATTTGTCCGATGGCAACCGGCGCGACAAAGGACTTGTGGCGGAACTCTTCGCGCGCGTGGATATTGGAAAGGTGCACTTCGACCACTGGAACTTGCGTCGAGGAAATCGCGTCCATCATTGCAACCGACGTGTGTGTGAAAGCACCGGCATTCAGTACGATCCCATCCTGCTTTCCGCGCGCTTCATGGATTGCGTCGATCAGCGCCCCTTCATGGTTGGATTGGAGATGTGTGATGTGCTGTCCCAACGTGTCACCGTGAGATCTGCACAGGTCTTCTATCATTTCGAGGGTCGTATGGCCGTATACTTCTGGTTGTCGAGTCCCCAGAAGGTTCAGATTCGGGCCATTCAGAACCAGGATGTTTTTCATTTCTTACTGTCCCCATGTCCTATTTTCATAAACCCGATTTCAAGGAGCGTCCAGCCACCTCTGCCCTCATGAGGCGAACCGTGATTCTTTATGCTGGCGTGATATGAATGGTAAGGATGTAAATTTGGTCACATATCGGTTCCCGGCGAAACAACTTTTCCGTGAACAGATCGACGATTCCGCTTGAAGGTTACCAATTCGAAACACTGAACTTGCCCGCAAACCGACCCGGAACTCCAGGTAAAACATTTCTCGGCTGACGTGCAGTAAATTGGTATTTGCGCTTCTTTCTCTTGCTTAGATAGATCTGATTGCGTTGGATTAGTGTCAAATGCCACCGACGTGGCGGAACATCCTTGCATTTTCAGGCCGCGGCAGGTGGCCGCCAGCCAAATTAGGGAATTCACATGACCCCGGAAGTTTTGTTTTCGCTTCAAGGAAAAACCGCGCTGGTGACAGGAGGGGCGACAGGAATTGGCCGAATGGCGGCCGAAGCCTTCGTGCGTTCCGGGGCCAGAGTTCTGATAGCCTCGCGCAAGGGAGACGCCTGCCAATCTGTAGCGGCCGAGTTGAACGCACTAGACGCGCCCGGTTCGGCCGAAGGCTTTGCGGGCGATATCGGAAGCGAGGCCGGAATTGATGCCCTTGTGGCCGAAGTGAATACTCGCGCACAAAGCCTTGATATTCTTATGAACAATGCTGGTGTTTCCTGGGGCGCGCCCATGGGACAGTTTCCTTACCATGCATGGGAAAAGGTGATGTCGGTAAACGTGGCGGGCATCTTTGATTTGACCCAGAAACTATTACCGCTGTTGATGAAGGCGGCATCGGATGAAGATCCGGCGCGGGTGGTAAATGTGGCCTCGGTCATGGGCGAGGCCCCCATGGGAGACGGCGCTTACAGCTACTCTGCCTCGAAAGCGGCTGTGATACATCTGACGAAAATCATGGCCAAGGAGTTTGCACCATACCGACTGACGGTTAACGCCATCGCACCGGGACCGTTTGTCTCGCGAATGACTGCATTCGCGACCGAAGATTTGGACAAGAGGGAAAAGGTTGGCAAGGCCGTCCCGCTCGGTCGCGTCGGGCGAGAGGATGACATTGGCGGGTGCATGCTGTTCCTGTGCGGGCGCGGCGGCAGCTATGTTACCGGTGCTGTCATCCCGGTATCCGGCGGGATCAATGTCCAAAGCGGTGGCAATATTTTCGCCGACGCCCTTTGAATTGGCCGTTGAATTTAGACGGATCCAAACCCGAGATAGCTCATGCCGACGTCTGAAAATACGCTAGATCTGAACGCAATAGACACCTACTTTAAAGCGCACCTGGTGAATTACGAAGGCCCGGTTACAGCCACCAAGTTCGCCGTCGGGCAATCCAACCCGACCTATCTGCTGCAGACGCCAACCAAAAACTATGTCCTGCGCCGCAAACCTCCGGGTGTTTTGCTGAAGTCCGCGCACGCTGTCGATCGTGAATACCGGGTGCAAAGCGCGCTGGCTGGCAGCAAGGTCCCGGTGCCGGCCATGTATCTTCTTTGCGAGGACGAAAGCGTTATTGGAACGATGTTTTACGTGATGCAACATCTGCCGGGACGCAGCTTTCAGGACCCTACGATGCAAGGCGAAGATAACGAAACGCGGGCAGGGGTCCTGGATGAGATGAACCGAGTTCTGGCCGAGTTGCACCAGGTCGATATCGACAACGTCGGCTTGTCCGACTATGGGCCGCCGGGGAATTACTTCGAACGCCAGATTGCGCGATGGACGAAGCAATACCACGCTTCGGAAACAGCTGTGATCGCCGAAATGGACGCGTTGATCGCAGCGCTGGAATCGTCAATACCGGCAGATGACGGCCAAAGAACACTGGTGCATGGTGATTTCCGCATCGACAACCTGATGTTCGAACAGAATGGAACACACTGTATCGGCGTTCTGGATTGGGAATTGTCCACAATCGGCCACCCTTACGCTGATCTGGCGGCTGTTATCATGCAGTGGCAAATGCCCCCCGGATCAGAAGGCCGCGGTTTGGCTGGGGTTGATCGCGGCAGTCTTGGGTTGCCTTCAGATCAACGCTTTGTCGCGGATTACTGTGCGCGAAGGGGGCTCGACGGGATCGACAATTTTGGGTTCTATCTGGCCTTCAACTTTTTTCGAATGGCCGGAATATTGCAAGGGGTCTACAAGCGCGCACTCGACGGCAACGCGTCAGACCCTGAACGAGCCCGCGCTTTTGGCGCCTACGTTCCGCAGTTTGCAAAACACGGGCTTGCCGCACTGGACGGCTAACTCGAATGTGAGAGTTCCAATTCGAGATTCCCAAGGCTGTTTTTCCCAAAAAACATCTCGGGACCGGCGAACATCGTGGGCACGCCAAAAACGCCATTTCTAACTGCCGTTTTTGTCTGATCTTTCAGTTGTTGCTTGATGTGTGCATCACCCAGTGCATCGCGAATTTTGCGAGTGGGCAAATCGCTTTCCTGAACGACATCCATCAAGACATTCAGGTCGTCGACCTTTTGGCCGTGAACCCAGATTGCGTCAAATACAGCGTCAATGTATCTGCGTTCCCACGGTTTTCCATGGGCATAGACAGCACCTCGCATTGCAAACTTGGTGTTCAGTGGAAAATGTGGGCTCATGTGGAAACTGATGCCGCGACGCCGGGCAAAGCGGTGGAGGTCATGCGTCAGATAGGCAGATTTCTGGCGAATATCGGAAAAGGCTTGAAATGGGCTTTGATTGTTTGTGGCCTTGAAAACGGTACTGAGCAGAACCGGTTGAAAGTCCAGCGATACATTCAGGGTTTTCGCCAGATCAGGCAAAACTTTATAGGCCAGATAAGCATTGGGACTGCAGAAGTCATACATAAATACAATGTTTTGCGCCATGTTTCTTCCTCGGTCAGGTAAATGCAGAGCCGAATCCACTCAATCTTTAGTTTAGCAGTCCATGGCGCGTCGATTCAGAGCTTTCCGTCAGAGGACGCGGTTTTTCGCTGTCGTTTACAAACACGTCGCGGCACTATCGGCGAAAAACATCACAGCGGAGCGAACACATGGGGTTTGACCCAACAGCACTGACGCATATTCGCAACTGGATGCACCGATATGTCGAGCAACGCAAATACGCGGGAAGTTCCCTTTTGGTGAAGCAAAACGGGCAGGAAGTATTTTTTAACAGCTGCGGCTGCCGCGACGTTGAAAACAACCTGCCATTTCAACGAAACACGCTTGCCAGGATCTATTCCATGACAAAACCTGTCACTTCGGTCGCTCTGATGATGCTGGCGGAACGCGGGCTGGTCCACTTGGATGCGCCCGTGTCCGAATTCATTCCTGAATTTCAATCCATGCAAGCGCTGGTTCCCGAAGCGACGCGCCTGGATCAAACTGAAAATGCGCCCACGCCAACCATGCATCAATTGCTGACACATACAAGCGGCCTCAGTTATCCGTTCAATCCCGGTCTTCTTCCGCAGGAAATGGACGCGTTGGATCTGATTTTTTCACCAGACCAAGGGCCATTGGCCGACCGGGTTAAAGTGCTGTCAGCCCTGCCGCTGGCGTTCCAGCCCGGCACGCGCTGGGAGTATTCGGTGGGCATCGATGTCATAGGCCGCGTGATTGAGGTTGTGACAGGACGGTCACTTGATCAGTTCTTTGCAGAGCTCATCTTCGAGCCACTACAAATGCAGGAAACCGGGTTTTCTTTGTCGTCAGGGGCAGGGGACAGGTTTGCCTCGCTCTATACTCCGCTGGAAGGCGATGCCATGGCCTTGAACGCGGCGAAACAGGGTGGCGATACGTTACGGCTTGTCGACGCCGCCGGAGGTTCTCCGTTCGAACGCACGACCACGTTTTCCGGTGGAGGAGGATTGGTGAGTACGATCGATGACTACAGCCGGTTCGCTGAGATGTTGCGCAACAATGGAACCGAAAACGGTGTTCGTCTGCTGGGGGCCAAGACCGTAGAATATATGATGCGCAATCACTTACCGGGCGACATTGCCTCAATGGGACCACAGAGTTTTGCGGAACAGCCGATGCAAGGAACCGGGTTTGGAATCGGCGGGTCTGTTGTCCTGAATCCGGGTCGACTGGGCGCGCCGTCTTCTGTTGGAGACTTCGCCTGGGGCGGCATGGCCTCAACCTTTTTCTGGATCGACCGGGTCAATGATCTGACAACCGTCTTTTTTACGCAGCTGTCACCCTCCAGCTCATACCCGTCGCGGGCCGAGCTCCGCTCGCTTGTTCTCGGTGCATTGGTTGAATGATGTGCGCGTCGTTGATACCTGAAACCGGCCTGACACCGGAGACGATTTGATGACCGAAGCCGAACGTATCCTGCTGGACCTGCTGAACATTGAGCGGCTGGAAGTAGACCTGTTTCGTGGAACCGGTTCAGGTGGTGAAACGCCCACAAGGATATTTGGAGGGCAGGTGGTCGCACAGGCCCTTGCAGCCGCCTACAGGACGGTCGAAGATCGTTTGTGCCATTCCTTGCACGCGTATTTCATCCGACCGGGTGATCCGGAAATACCCGTTATTTATCAGGTTGATAGAGCGCGAGACGGAGGTTCTTTTACAACCAGACGTGTCGTCGCCATTCAACATGGAAAGCAGATATTGAACATGTCCGCTTCATTCCACGTTCAGGACGATGGTTGGGACCATCAGCATCCGATGCCAGAGGTTTCGGCGCCGGAATACCATCCGTCGCGCGATGAGTTGCGTCAAAAGTATCTGGATCGGGTTCCTGACAAACTGCGGTCGGAACTGTTGCGCGAACGTCCGATCGAAGTTCGTGAAATTGAGCCTCTGGACGTTTTCAGGCCAGAAAAAACGGATGATCGTAACAGCCTCTGGTTTCGGATGGCCGCGGCAGATGAGGCCGATACAGTGACGCAGCATCTTCTTTTGGCCTATGCCTCGGACATGAGCTTGTTGAGCTCTGGCATGCGTCCGCACGGTCTTAGCTGGTTTTCCGGCGAAATAAACGGCGCCAGCCTGGATCATGCCATCTGGTTCCATGGGCCCGTGCAGTTTCAGAACTGGCATCTCTATACCATGGAGTCGCCGTGGACCGGGCGCGGTCGAAGCTTCAACCGTGGTTCGATCTACACTCAGGATGGTACGTTGGTCGCATCCGTCGCGCAGGAAGGTTTGTTGCGACCGTCGCGAAAGTGAGATCAAGTGGCTTTGCTAAATGGCAGATAACATGAGAAAAAACGGACTGATTGTGCTAGAATATTAGTTTCAGTGACGAATACGGTGTAGGCAGCCGCACTGCACAATTACCATAATACCGATTACACGAATTATAGATCTGTTAAACGAGAGCACCATTCTGCCCCTTCACCACGTGTCGATGCCGTCCACTTTACTCTGGCAGGTATTTCTCAGACCAGCTTGTGGCGGCCGCGCCGCGACCGATCATTTGCTGAATTTGCGCTTCGTCGTAGCCGATCCTCTTCAGAATGTCCGTCGTATGCGCTCCATATTTGGGCATCGGGCTCGGAATTGTGATCCGGCCGCTGGTCGGACGAACAGCATTGGGCGCGACCAGATCGCACCAACGACCCATTGGATGCTGATCGTGGCGAATGACCCGGAATGTGTCCTTCGCAATGTCGATGTCTCCGGCGCTTTCAAGCTGCAAGGCTCGGTCACGCGTTTCGTGAAGCGAAGCCAACGGAACCACGGTGTTTGAATCGCCGAAGACCCGTTGCCAGTGGGACAGCGGCTTCTGCCGAAACCGATCCGCCAGTGCGCCGTGAAGATCTTCTGTGGTCAAATCGGCGAGATCGGCGAGTTCCGAAACAGCGGCCAAAGCCGCCGGCCCGTCCGCCGGCGCGGCAAAGAACATCCACTGATCCGCAGCCTCGTAACAATGATAGAACGGCCCCCATCCCAAAGCGTCGCGCCCCGAGGGTTCGCCAAACGGTTCACGACCTTCGTAGTCATACATGAACTGCGCCTGAATAAGGTTGCCTGCACCCGCCAGAGACGCCCGAGCAACACCACCCTTCCCCGTTTTCCGCAGTCGCAAGAGCGCTCCGCCAAGCGCAACGCAGGCGCAGAATCCGGTCAGCACGTCAATCGTTCCAAAATGCGCGTGCTCTTCCGGGGTTTCCATTCCGCCCCCGAACCGGACCATCACGCCGGTCGCGGCTTGCGCCAGATCGTCATAACCAAGGTGGTCCGATTTCGGCCCGCGCTTTGGCCCACCGAAAGCATCCAGTTGAACAAGGATGAGTTTCGGGTTAATCGCCGCCAAGCGATCCGGTGACAGGCCGAGTTTGTCGCGCTGTTCGTCCGTTCCGTTCAATGTTATGACGTCGGCCTCGGCGATCAGTTTGGCCAATGCCGCCTGCCCTTCGTCGCTGCGCAGATTCAGAAGAATGCTTTCCTTGCCGCGTTGTGCGTGAATCCCAAATACAATTGTGTTCCACGGATCCACCGAAGGCTCGACCGGCTGTACAAGCGTGACATTTGCCCCAAAGCGCGCCAGCGTCGATCCAATGGTCGGGCCCGCGATCACGTTGGTCAGGTCCAGCACTTTCACTCCGTCCAGCCAGCCGCTTTTTCCTGAAACATTTCCGCTGCGCGGCGCATCCGCCAATACCGCTTTCAAATCAGCAGATTGTGGCCCGGTTTTTTCAGTCGCACCCTCGTCGCTTGCCAGCCATGCGACATTGCCCATCTGGCGCATTTTGCCGTGGCGCTCATCCTCGACCCGCAGCACCAGACCCGAGGCCAGCGCATGAGGATCAGACAACCACTCTTGTGTAAACCGCTGCGCGGTAGCCGGTGCTTTGGCCGTTCCGAACAGCTCTTCCCATTCATGCGACGGTCGGGTCAGAAAAGCGTCCTTCATGGCCGATGAAACGCGCGCCCGGTCGGACGCACCGACCGGGTAGTTTCGCATTGACCATTCCGCGGGCCAGTCTTTGGTATCCAGATAGGCCGAGAAATCCGGCAGTTCATCCGCCAGCTCCTTAAGGCCCAGCGTTTCCAGCACCCGCCGTGGATGTGTGGCAACCGAACCCGACACCACATAAAAGCCGCGCCCATCGGCACAGGTATAAGTGCGATAGAACGGATCAAGGAATTCAGACAATTCGTCGAATTTCAGGTTCAAAGGCAGACCTTCGGCCGCGCGCCGATCCAACTCCACCTCACGCGGAGACTTGTAACGCTCGGGGTAGTCTTCGATCTGCTCGCAATTGTAGATCAGCCCTTCAAGCAAAGCCGAGGCGAGCGGAACTTCGATATGGTCGCCTCCGTTTCGGTCGCGTGCGTTCAGGGCAAACAAGACTGACATGGCCCCGAAACTGGCACCGTAGGCCGAGGCCAATGTCAGCGGTGTGAAGGACGGGTTGATCCCCATCAACCGCCGGTTCAGTCCCATATCCGTGAATTGCCCGGTATAGGCGGCGATGACCGCCTCCCACGCAGGCAATCCGGCCAGCACGGGATCGGTCGAGGCAAAGCCGGGTAACGACAGATAGACCAGTTGATCATTTGCGGCGCGCAGAGTGCCGGGTCCCAAACCCAGACGATCCATGACGCCAGGGCGAAAATTCTCGATCACAACGTCAGAGCGTTTGGCCAGTTCGACCGCCGTTTGGCGCCCGGCTGAAGACTTGAGATCAAGCGTTAAAACTTTTTTGCCGCGCGAAATCATGTCGAAGGCAGGATCGTCAAAGGCCGGGCCATTGGGCGGATCGATACGGATGACCTCGGCCCCCATGTCTGCCAGCATCATGCCCACCAGAGGACCGGCCAGATAGTGACCGAAGTCGAGAACGCGGATGTGAGACAAGGGTCGTTCTGACATTTTGGACCTGCGCTAATTTATCCGAGTGGAGAGCAAAATTTGTGAAGCCTGAAACCAGAGATTCCATCGGGACACTGAAATAAATTTGATGGCCTCACAATCAAATTTTGAAAGAACGAATGACATGGCTAATTTTTGGAACGCTCAACGCGCGTTCAACTGCTCTCGCGCAACGAAGAAGCTTGGGGTCGGACACTGCAATGTCAAACACGCAGCATCCGACCAAGGCATCCTGACGGACACATGCGTCGCCAGGAAAGCAGACGGTAGGACCGCCTTGCCCTAAAAGCGCATCAGTTGGGTTACAACTTTGACCGGCCTCAATAAAAGGCCTGCAACCCGGTTTGCGCACGCCCCAGGATCAGAGCGTGCACATCGTGCGTGCCTTCGTAGGTGTTAACGGTTTCAAGGTTGATCATATGTCGGACGACCTGAAACTCTAACGAAATACCATTGCCGCCGTGCATGTCACGCGCCATCCGAGCGATTTCCAGCGCCTTGCCGCAATTGTTGCGTTTGACAATCGAAATCATCTCTGGCGCGGCCTCGGCTTGATCCATCAGTCGACCAACACGCAGGCTGGCCTGCAACCCCAAAGCGATCTCAGTCTGCATGTCCGCCAGCTTTTTCTGGTAGAGCTGCGTCTGCGCAAGCGGCCGGTTGAACTGCTTTCGGTCCAGACCGTACTGGCGTGCGGCATGCCAACAGCTTTCAGCAGCCCCCATGGTTCCCCAGCTGATTCCATAGCGGGCGCGGTTCAGACAACCAAACGGACCTTTGAGGCCCTGTACGTGGGGCAGCAAAGCGTCCTCGCCCACCTCGACACCGTCCAGAACGATCTCACCGGTGATCGAAGCGCGCAGGCTCAACTTGTTTTCGATCTTCGGGGCGCTCAGACCCTTGGTCCCTTTGTCTAAAACAAAGCCGCGGATTTTTCCGTCATGTGCGTCAGACTTGGCCCAGACGATGAAAACATCGGCAATCGGGGCATTCGAGATCCACATCTTGGTGCCCGTCAGGCGGTATCCGCCGTCGATTTTCTCGGCACGTGTTTTCATTCCGGCAGGATCTGAACCGGCGTCCGGTTCGGTCAGCCCAAAGCAACCGATCCATTCGCCGCTGGCAAGTTTCGGCAGGTATTTCCGGCGCTGTTCCTCGTTGCCGTATGCATAAATCGGGTACATGACCAGCGAGCTTTGGACAGACATCATCGAACGATAGCCGGAATCCACACGCTCAACCTCGCGTGCGACAAGGCCATACGCGACGTATCCGGCACCGATGCCTCCGTATTCTTCGGGCAATGTTGTACCCAGCAACCCCATCTCACCCATTTCGCGGAAGATTTCGGGGTCAGTTTCCTCGTTCTGAAACGCCTCGGTGACGCGGGGTTGCAGCTTCTCCTGTGCATAGCTGCGTGCGCTTTCCGCAATCAGTCGTTCGTCTTCTTCCAACTGATCGGTCAGGCGGAAGGGATCGTCCCACGCAAAGGCCCCCAAATCGGGTGCATCCTTGGCGCGCAGGGTTGGTTTGGTGTCGGGGGCATTCATGAGATTTCTCCGCTGAGACAGTTTTCCTAAATCTAATCTGAGTTTCTTGCAAAAAACAGCGAGACATTTGCAAGTTTTCATGACTAAAACGCATAGATGAAACCGCGCCGACTTACATTGCCACCAATTTCTGCCCTGCGTGCACTTGAAGCCCTGGATCGTTTGGGTTCGGCCTCGGCGGTTGCCGAGGAGATGGCTCTGACCCAAAGCGCGGTCAGCCGGCAACTGCAAACACTCGAGGCACAGCTGGGCGCAGAGCTGGTGCGACGAGACCGCAAGCGTCTGTCCCTCACGCCAGCCGGACAGGACTATGTTCAGGAAATTCGCCCCGCCCTGTCTCAGATTGCGCAGGCGGCAATGAAGCTGCACGTCGCACCCGCCGGGGGAATGGTGAACCTTGCCATATTGCCGACGTTCGGGATGCGTTGGCTCGTGCCCCGCCTGCCCGATTTTGCGCGGCTGCATCCGGACATCACGATCAACATGTCGACCCGGCTGCGCCCATTCAGCTTTGCCGCCGAACCCTTTGACGCAGCGTTGCATTTTGGTGAACCCGATTGGCCCGGAACGGATCGTTTGCTTTTGCAGGTAGAACGTGTCGTTCCCGTGTGTTCACCAGAGTTGCTGCCTCAAGGTGCTCCTAAGTCGCCCGATGACCTGTTGAAATTGCCTTTGCTGCACATTCAGACACGACCACGCGCCTGGCAAGACTGGTTTCGTCAGTTGGGAGTCGCACATCCCGATCCCCTGCCCGGTACAGTGCATGACCAGTTCACGACGATCAATCAGGCAGCGCTGCATGGTCTGGGAGTAGCACTGCTGCCGAACTATCTGGTTGAACAGGATCTGGCGACAGGAAACCTGATCGCTGCATTTTCCGACAGTGTCGAGACACTTGGCGCCTATTATCTGGTCTGGCCCCGGGAGAAGTCCGAGGACACAGCATTGCGGCACTTCAGGCACTGGCTCGCCTCGCAGGCGCAGAGCGAAGAGACCCTGCCCCGTTGATCCTTAGCCCAGTGCGTATCCGGCACCGCGAACTGTGCGAACGGGATCTTCGCCGCCATGCTGTGTCAATGCCTTGCGAAGACGCCCGATATGTACGTCGACAGTGCGGGTATCAACATAGATGTCCCGCCCCCAAACGCGGTCCAAAAGCTGTTCACGGCTCCAGACGCGGCCCGGTTTTTCCATAAATGTGCTCAGCAACCGGAATTCCGTTGGCCCAAGCTTAAGCGGCTTGTTGTTGCGGCTGACTTTGTGCGTTTCGGAATCGAGGATTATGTCGTCGAATTCCAGTCGAATGCCGACCGTTGCAGGGCGCACCCGACGCAACTGGGTACGCACCCGCGCCATCAGTTCCACGACCGAGTACGGCTTGACGACATAGTCGTCAGCCCCTGTTTCCAACCCGCGGACCTTGTCGACCTCTTCGCTGCGCGCCGACAACATGATGATCGGGATCGACCGCGTGTCCGGGCGGGTCTTCAATCGGCGGCAAACTTCGATCCCGCTGAGGTTTGGCATCATCCAGTCAAGGACAATTATGTCAGGGCTGTCTTCATCCACCAGCAACAGCGCTTCATCCCCGCTGGCCGCCTTGGATACGCGAAAACCTTCCGCTTCGAGGTTGTACGCAAGCACCTCGCGCTGGGCCAGTTCATCCTCGACAACCAGCACCGTAGGTTGATCAACGGACATTGTCTTGCCTCCTAGGCAGTTTGCGACGTTGTATCGGCTTTGGGTCGGCCCTCGGTCGGGCGTTCGCCCGTGACGAGGTATACGACCTGCTCGGCAATGGCCGTTACGTGATCGCCCATGCGTTCTATGTTCTTCGCAATAAAGTGCAGATGCATACACGAAGATATATTGCGCGGGTCCTCGGCCATGAAGGTCAGAAACTCGCGGAACAGACCATTGTACATCTGATCCACTTCTTCGTCGCGCTCAATCACGTCGCGGGCCAGTTCTTCGTCGCGCTGAATATAGGCGTCCAGAGCATCGCGAAGCATGAGTTCCACTTCGCGCGCCATGCGGCGCAGTGCGGCAGCGCTGCCATTGATTTCGCCGGAGTTAACCAGAACGGTGGTGCGCTTGGCGATGTTCTTGGAATAGTCGCCGATACGTTCCAGATTGGCGGAAACTTTCAGGACCGACAGAACCAGCCGCAGGTCACTCGCCGTCGGTGCACGCAATGCGATCAGCCGAGCGGTTTCCTCGTTGATGACATCTTCCAGCGCATCGATGGCCTTGTCGCCCTGACGGACCTCTTGTGCGAGTTCTTCGTCTCGCATTTCCAGTGACCGGGCCGCGCTCATGATGGCGGCCTCGACCAGACCGCCCATTTTCATGATATGTGCCTGAATGGCTTCGAGGTCCCGGTCGAAAACGGATGCAATATGTTGTTCGGTCATGTCCAAATACCTGTGCTCAGCCGATCCGGCCTGTAATGTAGCTTTCCGTGCGCGGATCTTCAGGGTTGGTGAAAATCTGGCCCGTTTCACCGAATTCAACCAGGTTGCCCAAATGGAAGAATGCAGTCTTCTGGCTGACGCGCGCCGCCTGTTGCATCGAGTGGGTGACGATCACCACAGAATATCGCTCGCGCAGCTCGTCGATCAGTTCCTCGACCTGCGCCGTCGCGATCGGGTCAAGCGCCGAACAGGGTTCGTCCATCAGCAGGACCTCGGGTTCGGTCGCCACGGCACGGGCGATACACAAACGCTGCTGCTGCCCACCCGAAAGGCCGGTGCCGGGGGCATCGAGACGGTCCTTGACCTCGTCCCAGATCGCGCCGCGACGCAGGGACTTCTCGACGATTTCATCCAGCTCCGCTTTGTTCTTGGCAAGACCGTGAATACGCGGTCCATAAGCTACGTTGTCGTAGATCGACTTGGGAAACGGGTTGGGTTTCTGGAACACCATTCCGACCTTGGCGCGCAACTGAACCGGGTCGACTCGCTTGTCATAGATGTCTTCGCCATCCAGTTTGAATGACCCCTCGACACGGGCAACGTCAATGGTGTCGTTCATCCGGTTCAAACACCGCAGGAACGTCGACTTGCCGCAACCGGACGGGCCGATGAAAGCGGTAACAGTTTTGTCTTCGATGTCGACATTCACATCTTTGATGGCGTGGGTGTCACCGTAGTAGACTTGGCAGTCACGGCACTCCAACTTGATTTCCTTGGTGTCCACTTCTCTCTCCACTCGCGACATGTCGTTCATTGTTATAGCTCCATTTACCAACGGCGTTCAAAGCGGCGGCGAAGGATGATTGCGATGATATTCATGGAGAGCAGGAAGATCAGAAGAATGATGATCCCGCCCCAGGCTTTCTCGTAGAAACCTACATCCGCACGCGCGGCCCAAGTATAGATCTGAGCAGGCATGGCCGAATTCGGCTCGGTAAAGCCCGCGAGGAACCCATCGGGATAGCCGCGGGCCACGAAACCCACCATGCCGATCAGCAGCAGCGGTGCGGTTTCACCCAACGCCTGAGCCAGGCCAATGATGGTGCCGGTCAGAATCCCCGGTGCAGCCAGTGGCAGCACGTGGTGAAACACAGCCTGCATCTTCGAGGCCCCTACCCCCAATGCCGCATCGCGAATCGATGGCGGAACCGCCTTGAGCGACGCGCGGGTCGAGATGATGATTGTTGGCAACGTCATCAGCGTCAGAACCAGACCGCCGACCAATGGCGCAGACTGTGGTAAGTGCATGAACTGGATGAAGACCGCGAGGCCGAGGATACCGAATACAATCGATGGCACGGCGGCGAGGTTCGAAATGTTCACCTCGATCAGATCCGTGAACCTGTTCTGCGGCGCGAATTCCTCAAGATAGATCGACGCGGCGACGCCGATGGGCAACGACAGGCCCAGAACCACCAGCATCATGAAGAACGAGCCGACAACCGATGCCCCGATTCCCGCACCGCCGGGGTTGTCCACGCCCGAGTCCGCGCCTGTGATGAAAGGCCAGTTGAACACTTGCTTGATGATGCCTGCCTCTTCCAGTGCGTCCACCAGATCCAGATCGCTGAGCTGAAGGAAACGACTGTCCTGCAACGTATCGCGCGAAACGCGACCCTTAAAGTATCCGTCAACGCGGCTGGACGCGGTCAGATCAAACTCGATGGGTTCGCCCAACTTGTCCGGGTTGTCGGCATAAAAGGTCCGGATCGTGCCGCCAACTTTACCCAGAAGACGTTCGATGGCGGCTTCATCGAAATCGACGCTGATCCCACGTTCCGCCAATTCGCCGTTCAGTTCGGAGATGAAAAGGTCGGAGTAAGCTTTGGTCTTGAACAACGTGCCTTCGGCTTCATCGCGCTGAGCTTCGGTCAACGTGAAATCCACGCTGACAACCGTCCGCTGAAAAGCCGGAAGGCCTTGCGACAGGATTGAGGCAAACAGAACGATCAGGAAGAACAGGCCGGTCGCAATCGCCATAATACCGTAGGCGCGAAAGCGCTTTTCCGCGTTGGCGCGCTTTTTTGTGTGCGCATCGCTGGCAGTCAGCGAGACCGAGTGGCGACCTGTTTCGGGGCTTTGCATGCTGGCGTCGGTCATTCGTACTGCTCCCGATACTTACGCACGATGTAAAGGGCGAAGATGTTGAGCCCCAGCGTGAGGATAAAAAGTGTCATTCCAAGCGCAAAAGCGACAAGCGCTTCGGGTGATGCGAAATCCGCGTCCCCGGTCAACTGGCTGACGATTTTTGCGGTGACGGTGGTCATGGCTTCGAACGGGTTCAGGCTGAGGCGCGCGGCGGCACCAGCCCCCAGAACCACGATCATTGTCTCACCAATGGCGCGCGATGCTGCCAGCAGGATCGCACCGACGATCCCGGGCAGTGCTGCCGGTAGCACGACCTGACGGATGGTTTCCGACTGCGTCGCCCCCAGCCCGTACGAGCCGTCGCGCATAGCCTGAGGCACCGCGTTGATGATGTCGTCCGACAGAGACGACACAAACGGGATCAGCATGATGCCCATGACAAGACCCGCTGTCATTACGGCCGTGCCCGCTTTCATCCAGCCCAGTCCGCCATCGCCGAACACGCCCAGTAAAAGCGGGCCAACGGTCAGCAGGGCAAAGAGGCCATAAACGATAGTGGGAATGCCGGCCAGCACCTCCAACAGTGGCTTTGCGAAAGAACGGACGCGGGCCGACGCGTATTCGCTCAGGTAGATGGCGGCGAACAGTCCGATGGGAACAGCCACCAGAAGAGCAACCAGCGAGATATAGAACGTACCCCAAAGCAGTGGAATGATGCCCAGAGCGGAAGATCCGCCACGTCCCGAGAAACTGGGCGCCCATGTCGTTCCGAAGAAGAAATCCGACGCAGGATAAAGCTTGAAGAATTCCCACGTGTTGAAGACCAGCGACAGAACGATACCGACGGTAGTCAGAATTGCGATCGATGCAGCGGCCAGCAAAAGAACGCGGACCCCCTGCTCCACAACGTTGCGGGCACGATATTCCGAATGTGTTTGAAACCAACTGAATGCGGCACCAGCCAGCGCGACCAGGATTACTGCGACCGTCATGATCGAGTAACCGGTGGAATTCATGATCCGATAACGTTGCGCTGCGCGCAGCACCGGCTGGGTGATGTCCGAGGTCACGACCTGCCCCGCGTCCTTGAGGCGCTGGGTCATGTCCGTGATATCGGCGCGTGCGTTCTGCGCCAGATCCTCGGTCAATTGCCCTTGTGCAACTGCGTTGTCCAGACCCCTGGCTGCACGGCGGATTTCGGCCATGACCAGGCTCCGGGACGAGCCCTCTTTAATGGCCGAATCCGGGATCATCCCGGATATCTGCGAGTTAACGAAAAGCGGTTGCACCAACAACCAGACAAGCAGAAGACCAAATGCCGGTACAACCGTTTTCAGCACGACGTTCGCGCCGTAAAACGACGGAAGCGAATGCAGATCCCGACTGTCCCCTACGGCGCTTTGAAGAGCGCGTGCCCGACCTAATACATAACCGAAAGCTGCGATCGCCAGAACGATCAGAATGAGCCAAAGTATCGGCATGACACCCCCATTTGGTCTCGATTGGGAAATTCAGAAACACAAGTTGGGGGCGACACCAAATGCCGCCCCCGGTACTTCAGACCAAAGGCGGGATTAGCTGCCCGAACCCATGGTCTCTTCGTTGGCAATGGCTTCCTGAGTTTTTGCCAGCTCAGGATCAGCAACCAGACCATAGTTGGCCAGCGGGCCTGAACCACCAGCGATTTCGTCAGCGACGAAGAACTGAGCATATTCTTTCAGGCCGGGGATCACGCCGATGTGTGCCTTCTTGACGTAGAAGAACAGCGGACGCGAAACCGGATACTCACCCGACGCGATGGTCTCGGTCGAAGGTGCGACGCCACCCATGGTGGCCACTTTCAGCTTGTCGGTGTTGTTCTCGTAGAACGCCAGTCCAAACACGCCGATGCCGTTCGGGTTGGTGTCGATACGCGCCAGGGTTTCGGTGTAGTCGCCGTCGATGTCGACCGACTTGCCGTCCGCACGCACGTCCAGGCAGGCGTCTTCGGCGTCATCTTCACTCATGCCGCCAGAGATCATGGCTTCCATGGCACCAGTCGATTCACAACCAGCCAGCAGAACCTTGTCTTCGAACACTTCACGGGTGCCGTGCTTGGTGCCCGGGATGAACATGGCGATTTCAACATCCGGCAGGTCGCCGTTGAACTCGGCCCAGCTGTTGTAGCTGTTGTCGACCAGCGCACCGTCCATCATGACTTTTGCGCCGATGGCGTTGTAGATGTCAGCCGGTTGGAATGCGGTGAAAGCAGGACCCGACTGCTGGCTGGCGAACACGATGCCGTCATAGCCGATGCGCACTTCCATGATGTCGGTCACACCGTTTTCGGCGCAGGCTTTGATCTCTTTTTCGCGGATCGCACGCGATGCGTTTGCAACGTCGATTGTGTTCTCGCCAACGCCTTCGCAGAAACGTTTCAGACCGGCCGACGAGCCGCCCGATTCGACAACCGGTGTCGGGAAGTCGGTGTTTTCACCGAACAGTTCCGCAACGATCGAGGCATACGGCAGAACGGTCGACGAACCGGCAACCTGTACGTTGTCACGAGCTGCAGCAGTGGTCGCCGAGACGGCAGCGATTGCCAGAGCAGATGCCGACAGTTTTACAAAGGACATTTCAGTCTCCCTGAAAAAAATAAGATATGATCACCCCCATGATGATCTTGCCGGCACCCCTAAGTACCGCGCGTAAGCCTTTTGTGACACATACGTAACGGTTTTATGACAACTCAAGTTTTTCTTAGGATTTCTTAACTTGACGATATGTAAAGTGAGCGCCAACACCAAAGTCGCGAGGTCGGGTCAACCGATCTCAGCGTGGCAAAATCACTGTAAAGACGGAACCTTTTCCAAGATCGCTCTCGACCCGCAGACGACCCCGGTGGCGATTGACGATATGCTTCACGATTGCAAGCCCCAACCCTGTACCACCCAGTTCCCGGGATCTGTGGCTGTCCGCCCGATAGAATCGTTCCGTCAATCTGGGAAGATGCACGGCATCAATACCCGGCCCCTTATCCACAATTTGAACCCGAACCGACGGTCCACGCATCGCCGTGTCACGTTCCGAAGGTAAAATGTTGACCGTTACACTCTCGCCGCTGCCGCCGTATTTGATCGCATTTTCAATAAGATTGGTGAAAACCTGGCGCAACTGGTCGCTATCACCCGTGACTGAAACCGGTTCGGGCGGCGCATTCAGCGTCATGGTGACCGCGGCATCGTCGGCCAGAGGGCGAAGGGAGTTCAGTGTGGATTCCAGCAAGGCCGTGAGTTCAAGCTGTTCGGTTGGGCGAACGCGCTCCTGGCTTTCGACGCGGTTCAGGGACAACAAGTCGCCAACCAGACGGTTCATCCGGTTGGCCTCGTCCGTCATGATTTGAAGAAACCGGTCCCGGGCATTGACGTCATCGCGGGCCGGACCCCGCAGCGTCTCGATGAATCCCATCAAGGCGGTCAGAGGTGTGCGCAATTCGTGACTGACGTTGGCGACAAAGTCGCGACGCATCTGGCCGGCCTGCTCTAGATGGGTGACGTCTTGGAACACCACCAGAACCGCGCCGCCAGAAACGGCACCTACGCCGTTCAGGTATCGACATTCCACCTGAAATGTCGTGTCCTGCGCGCCATCATTGGACAGATGACGGGTTTTGGCAGGGCCCTTGGACCGCAGGCTTTGTTCCATGGCTTCGATCACCTGCGGCTGTCGCAGGATCGTGGCGTAGTGACGCCCCTCGATATTCTGACCGAGCAGCGTTTTGGCGTCCGTATTGGCAGCGATGATTCGCTCTGTCTGATCCACCAGCAAAGCAGGCATCGGTACGGCTGAAACGAATTCGCCAATCAGGTCTTGGGACATCTGGGGCCTATCCGGCGTTAACTGCCTAGTGAAACCGGTTTGAGTGTTTCGCGAAATTTGCGCATGTTTTCCTGATAGTGCAGCGCGCTGAGCGTGAGCTTTTGCGCGGCCGCTTCGTCCAGCTGACGGACGACCTTTCCAGGCGATCCCATGACCAGCGAATTGTCGGGGATCACTTTTCCTTCAGTTATCAGGGCTCCTGCCCCGATCAGACAGTTGCGCCCGATTTTCGCGCCGTTCAGAACGATGGCTCCCATACCGATCAAGCTGTTGTCGCCGATTGTACATCCATGCAACATGACCTTGTGCCCGATCGTGCAATCCCGACCAATTGTTAATGGATAGCCTGCATCGATATGCATGACGCAGTCTTCCTGAACGTTACTGCCCGCACCCACCCGAATCTCTTCGTGGTCGGCGCGAATGGTGCTGCCAAACCAGACCGAGGCCCCCTGCTCCAACACGACCTTGCCTATCAGGTTGGCGTCAGGCGCCACCCAAGTGTCTTCGTGGATCTGTGGCGTATCTTCACCCAGAGCGTAAATGGTCATGACAGCCCCTCGAACTCGGTCTGCAAGGTGCGGATGTGATGTTGCAGGCGCGGCTGCTGAATACGCCGCATCCGCTCGGCGCTGACGATGGTTTTCAGCTTCTCTTCTGTCGTGTCCAGATCATCATTGATCAGGACATAGTCGTAATATCCCCAATGGCTGATCTCGTCCCAGCTTTTCAGCATTCTCTTTGCAATCACGTCTTCGCTGTCCTGACCGCGGCCTTCCAAACGGCGGCGCAGTTCCCGGATCGACGGCGGAAGGATGAAGATCGAAAGCGCGTGTTTGCCCAGATCCGAATTACGGATCTGAACCTCGCCCTGCCAGTCCACATCGAACAGAACGTCCCGGCCCTGGTTGATTGAGTCGAGCACAGGTTCGGCGGGAGACCCGTAGAAGTTTCCGAACACATGGGCGTGTTCCAGCATCTGACCATCCGCGACCTGTTGTTTGAAGGAGTCCTCGGACAAGAAGTAGTATTCGCGACCGTGCTCTTCCCCCGGTCGCGGCGCACGGGTTGTAGCCGAGATCGAGAACTCCAACTCGCTATCCCATTGCATCAGCCGTCGGGCCAGCGTGGATTTGCCCGCGCCCGAAGGTGAGGACAAAATGATTAAGAGACCTCGGCGATCCGCCATGTTTCTGGTTCCCGTCTGTTATTCTACGTTCTGCACTTGCTCGCGCATCTGATCAATGACCGCCTTCAGTTCCAACCCGACCGCCGTCAGTTCGGCATTCTGGGACTTGGAGCACAGGGTATTGGCCTCGCGATTGAATTCCTGGGTCAGGAAATCCAGTTTGCGTCCCACCGGGCCTTCTTCGGCCAGCAAACTTCGCGCCGTTGTGACATGCGCGGCCAGCCTGTCGATCTCCTCGGTGATGTCGGCCTTGACCGCGATCAAAGCCAGCTCCTGCGCGACACGTTCGGGATCAGCACCCTGTGCGTTGTCCAAAACACGCGCCAGATTTTCACGCAACGCTTTCGCCATATCATCGCGACGTCTCTCGGCCAACCCTGCCGCCTGGTCGGTCAGGTCGGCAATGCGATCCAGCTGTGTTTGCAGGATTTCCGCCAATGCCTGCCCTTCGGTGCGGCGCATGGCCAGAAAGTCGGATATTAACCCGCGAAAATCACTGGTCAGTTGCGCGACGATGGGTGCCGCTTCGTCTTCGTCAGAACCGTTATCCATCATGCCTTTGAGAACCAGCAGGTCACTGGCACGCGATTGTGCCAAAGTCACGCCCTGCTCGGCAGCCATGGATTCGGTCTGGGCCAAGGCAGCCAGCGCCGCCTGCATGGCAGCACTGTTCAATCTTATGTCCGACGAAGTTTCTTCCCGGTTTACACGCAGCGACAGGGTGATGTTTCCGCGACCGACGGCCTTGGACAGTTCTGCCCGCAGAGCGGCTTCGAGACCTGTTAGCCAATCCGGAACACGCAGGCGCATATCCAGGCCCTTGCCGTTGACGCTGCGCAGCTCCCACGTCCAGCTGTGTGGGCCTAGCGCGCCTTTGCCCGAAGCGAACCCAGTCATGGATTTGATCATGCCTGCCCTTTCAATCCTCTGACGCGTTTCGCGCGCCTGCCGCACCTAATGCCATCGACCGCCCCGGGGCAAGACCTTGCTTATTCTTGACTTCATCCGGCAAAGTTAACCATTCGTTAAAGAATTCCTCCAAAATTGTCTTAACCCGTGCCAATCTTCCGGTCGCAACGGCTGGTGTATCGCTGTGGTGCCTATTACACGGCATTTTAGATAAATCGCGAGTGATTGATGTTAGGGTGATGAAAATGAAAACCTTTTTCGGGACCGGTTCCGGCTCAAGTTTTGGAAAGATCGTTGCAATGGATCGCTTTGACAGCGGGCGCAGCCTGTCCCCCATACGTCAGGCCGAGGCATACTGGACCGCACTGCTGACCGGAGATGGGGTGCCGAAGCGATCACAAATCGATCCGCGCGGATTGGAGAATATTCTTGAATACACGTTTATTCTGGAACGCATTGCACCAGGTCTTGCCCGGTTTCGCCTTGCGGGCAGTCATCTGAATAAACTGGCGGGAATGGAAGTCCGTGGGATGCCTCTGACATCCTTTTTCGAACCGGAAGCGCGGGAAGAGGTCACGTTGCAACTGGAACGGGTTTTTGCCGCCCCCGCCGTAACCGAGCTGGGCATGGTTTCAAAAGGCAAGATGGGTCGTGCACACCTGCAAGCCCGCATGATCCTTCTGCCGCTGAAAAGCGACCTTGGCGATGTCAGCCGGGTCTTGGGTGTCATGATCAGCGATGGCGCAATCGGGACAACGCCACGACGGTTCACGATCACGGACAGCCGGGTGCGCAAGATTGCTGATCTTCAGGTGCCTCCACAGGTTTCCCCGGAAAAGGCGATGGGCTTTGCCGAAGATCAGGAGCCTCTTCATCCGTCCAAAAGTCATCTGAGACTGGTCTCTTCCCGCGAGGATTAAGTTCGCACAACAAAAAACGGCGGGCTCAAGACCCGCCGCTTTGTTTCAAGAGTTTCTGACAAGTGCACTCAGCTTGCAGCGCGTTTCTTCCGATCGCGGCGCAAATTGGTCAGTTCTTCAGCAACCAGGAACGCCAGCTCCAGCGATTGCGTGGCGTTCAGACGCGGATCGCAGGCCGTGTGGTAACGGTCGGACAGGTCTTCTTCGGTCACAGCACGAACTCCACCGGTACATTCAGTAACGTCCAGACCGGTCATTTCGAAATGCACACCGCCAGGAATGGTGCCTTCGGCCTGATGTACGCCAAAGAAATCACGAACCTCGCGCAGAACGGATTCGAACGGGCGCGTTTTGTATCCGGTCGCCGATTTGATCGTGTTGCCGTGCATCGGATCGCAAACCCAGGTCACCTTGGCGCCTTCTTCTTTCACGGTTTTGATCAGGCGCGGCAAATGTTCACTTGCCTTCCCTGCACCGAACCGGGCGATCAGGGTCAGGCGACCTTCTTCGTTTTCCGGGTTCAGTTTGGACATCAGAACCTTGAGATCCTCGGCTGTCGTCGTTGGACCGCATTTCAAGCCAATCGGGTTCAGGACGCCGCGGCAGAATTCGACATGCGCACCATCCGGCTGACGTGTGCGATCCCCGATCCAGATCATGTGACCAGAGCCAGCCAGCCAATTGCCCGACGTGGAATCGAGGCGCGTCAGTGCCTCTTCATATTCCAGCAACAAGCTTTCGTGACTGGTGTAGAATTCCACGGTCGAGAATTCGTGGGTGGTGTCGGCGGTAATCCCGGCCGCGCCCATGAAGTCGATGGTGTCCTGAATCCGATCCGCAATCTCGGAATATTTCTGAACGTCCTGCTCATCGGTAAATCCAAGTGTCCAGGAATGCACGCGGCTCATATCGGCAAAACCACCGGTCGAGAACGCGCGCAGCAGGTTCAGCGTTGCCGCCGCCTGAGTGTAGGCTTGCAACATCTTTTCTGGGTTCGGAATCCGCGCCTCGGGTGTGAAGGCCAGTTCGTTGATAATGTCGCCGCGGTAGCTGGGCAGTTCCACGCCATCCACCACTTCGGTCGGTGCGCTGCGTGGCTTTGCGAATTGCCCGGCCATACGTCCGACCTTGACCACCGGCACCTTGGCGCCGTAGGTCAGAACCATCGCCATCTGCAACATCACCTTGAAGGTGTCACGGATTGCGTCAGCGCTGAATTGATCGAAGCTTTCAGCGCAATCGCCCCCCTGCAACAGGAATGCTTCACCGCGCCCTGCGGCACCCAGATGCTGCTTGAGGCGACGCGCCTCGCCCGCGAAAACCAGCGGGGGATACTGAGAAAGCTTTGCCTCAACCTTGGCCAGTGCGGCCGGGTCGGTATATTCGGGCATCTGAACGCGAGGCTTGTTGCGCCAGTTCGTTTTTTGCCACTCGGTCATTGCTTTGATCTCCGCTGAGGTATTTCAGGGGGTCTCTATACAAAATGCAATGAAGAGTGGCCATATCCCATTTGCGCCTCTTGACGCCGGAAACAAGCTTTGAGCATGGTGGCTGGCAATTCCGCCGGCTCAAAAAGGTCGGCCGGCACCGAATCAAGGACAGTTCGCCATGCAAGAGCAACGCCAAGTTGTCACCGTGGATAGCAATTCCACTAAGCCGAACAATTTTGTTTTTGTTCTGCTGGATAAGTTTTCCCTTCTGTCCTTTGCGTCGGCCCTTGATAGCCTGCGCATCGCCAACCGAATGTCTGATCGGGAACTCTATACCTGGACGCTGGCCGGTGAAGGAGGTGAATTGGTTCATTGCTCCGCCGGTACGACATTCAAACTCGATTGTGACTTGTCCGAACTGCAACGTGACGAAGTGATTCTGGTGTGCGGCGGGGTCGACGTTCAGGCCGCGACGACCAAACGTGTCCTGAACTGGTTGCGCCGCGAGGCACGCAAGGGCCTGAAAATCGGGGGACTGTGTACCGCTGCCTATACACTGGCCAAGGCTGGTCTGCTGGAGGGCAAACGCGCGACCATCCACTGGGAAAACTCGGACAGTTTTGCCGAAGAGTTCGACACCGTCGAACTGACCAAATCGGTATTTCAGATCGACGGCAACAGGATGACCACTGCGGGCGGGACATCCTCGATAGATTTGATGCTAAAACTGATTGCCGAGGACTACGGTGAGGATCTGGCGAATGCGGTGGCGGATCAGATGATCTATTCCTCGATCCGCACGGATCAGGACACACAGCGCCTGTCCACGCCCACGCGCATCGGGGTACGCCATCCCAAGCTTAGCCAGGTCATTCTGATGATGGAAAAGAACATCGAGGAACCGATCTCTCCCTCGATCCTGGCCAAGGATGTCGGCATGTCGACGCGGCAACTCGAGCGACTGTTCCGCCGCTATCTGAGCCGCTCGCCCAAGCGCTATTATATGGAACTGCGCCTGCACAAAGCCCGCAACCTTCTGATGCAGACAGACATGAGCGTGATCAACGTGGCACTGGCCTGCGGATTCGCCAGCCCCTCGCATTTCTCGAAATGCTACCGGGCACACTACAACACCACGCCCTATCGCGAGCGCGGCGCACAAGGCGGTCGGCTGTCGGTCTAACGGGTCGGCGTCATTCTGTAGATCGCCCCGTTTCCTACTGAAATGAACCAAATGGCCCCGTCAGGTGCTTCCACGATATCCCTGACACGCTCGGTTTCGGGGCCTTGGATCTGTTCAACTTCGCGCAGCGGCGTTCCTTCGAGCCGTGAAATGTAATCAAACTTCAGGGAACCGACAAAAATGTCCCCTTTCCATTCCGGCCACAGCTTGCCGGAATACACCAATAATCCAGACGGTGCGATGGAAGGGTCCCAATAATGCTCGGGTTGTTCCATGCCCGGTTTCGTAGTGCCCTCGCCGATTTTCTGACCAGAGTAATGGACGCCGTAGGAGATGACCGGCCATCCGTAATTCTTTCCTGACTGTACCAGATTCACTTCGTCGCCGCCTCTCGCACCATGCTCTGAAATCCATAGTTGACCGCGCGCGTCGAGTCCTGCTCCTTGCGGATTTCGGTGCCCAAACGACCAGATTTCGGGGCGTACGCCACTTTCGCCGACAAATGGATTATCGGCAGGCACCGTTCCATCCCGGTTCACTCGGATGACAGCGCCTATGTGATTGGTCCGGTCCTGAGCACTGGGCCGATCGCCTCTGTCACCTATCGTCAGGAACAGGGTGCCGTCATTTGCCTCAACCACGCGAGAGCCAAAATGACGACCTCCCGATCCGCCGGGAAGCGCCTCGAATATCACGCGCAGATTGGTCAGACGATCACCGCTTTCCGACAAACGGGCGACAGCAAGCGCGGTTCCGGCCCCGCCCTTCTGTCGCTTGGAGAAAGTCAGAAAAATCTCTCGTGAGCGCACAAAGTCGCGCGCAACAGTGACGTCCAGCAAACCACCCTGCCCGTTCGTCACGACTTTTGGCACGCCTTTGACGCGTTTTGACTGCCCGTCCGCAATATAGAGGAGCTCTCCATCGCGCTCCGTGACGAGAAAAGAACTGTCCGGCAATATTCCGATGGCCCAAGGCGTATCCAGTCCACTGACGAGCGTTGTCACCGTGACGGGGCCAGCTGAGGTCTGTATCTGGTCTGCGGAAACCACACTGGACGACAAGAAAAATGCCAGAAAAAAACCAAGCCTGAGCATCCGAAACCTCCGCTTACGTAGATCGCCTTTGGTCGAGAAAACAAGATAGCGCATACCTGCGAAAGCCAACTTTTCGTTAGGACTTTTCTTTTCCGAACAGCTTGCCTAGGGTCGTGCCCAGAACGAATACGTTCATAACAGGGAGTAACCTTATGAAAAAGCTGCTTACTGCGACTGCAGCAACCGCTCTGCTGGCCGGAACCGCAATGGCCGAGGATGTGACACTGGGCGTTCTGTTCGGCTTCACCGGCCCAATCGAATCGCTTTCCCCAGCCATGGGCTCGGGTGCCGAGCTGGCGATGGCCGAGGTCACCGAATCCGGCAAGCTGCTGGATGGCGCCAAAGTCACCGCATCACGCGCCGACACCGGCTGTATCGACAACGGTCTGGCCACGTCGAACGGCGAACGCATGATTGCTGACGGCGTTGCTGGCATCATCGGTGGTGACTGCTCGGGCGTGACCGGTGCGATCCTGCAGAACGTTGCGATCCCGAACGGTATGGTCATGATCTCGCCTTCCGCGACTTCTCCTGGCCTGTCGACCATGGAGGACAACGGCCTGTTCTTCCGCACCGCCCCGTCGGACGCGCGTGAAGGTCAGGTGATGGCGGACATCCTGAATGACCGTGGCATCAGCTCGATTGCACTGACCTACACCAACAATGACTATGGCAAGGGTCTGGCGGATGCGATCCAGTCCTCGTTCGAAGCATCAGGTGGTGAAGTGACCATCGTTGCAGCGCACGAAGACGGCAAGGCCGACTACTCGGCCGAAGTTGGCGCGCTGGCCTCGGCCGGTGGCGACATTCTGGTTGTTGCGGGCTATCTGGACCAGGGCGGTCTGGGCATCATCCAGTCGGCGCTGGACAGCGGTGCGTTTGACACGTTCGGTCTGCCCGGCGGCATGATCGGCGACTCGCTTCCCGCAAACGTTGGTCCGGACCTGAACGGCTCGTTCGGTCAGATTGCCGGCTCGGGCGGTGAAGGTGCCGAGAAGTACTTTGCAATGGCCGAGGAAGCGGGCTTTGACGGCTCGTCCCCTTATTCGCCTGAATCCTATGATGCTGCTGCCCTGTTCATGCTGGCGATGCAAGCTGCTGGATCGACGAACCCTGCTGATTATGGCGGTAAAATCATGGACGTCGCCAACGCACCGGGTGAAAAGATCTATCCCGGTGAGTTGGCGAAAGGCCTGGAACTGCTGGCTGCAGGTCAGGACATCGACTATGTCGGCGCGTCTGGAGTTGAGTTGATCGGCCCCGGTGAAAGCGCGGGTTCGTACCGCGAGATCGAAGTGACCGACGGCGAAAACAAAACCGTCAATTTCCGTTGATTTCGGACACCAAATTCTAAAACCAAGCAGCCCGGGCCTTGTGTCCGGGCTGTTTCGATGACACAAACCCGCACCCCTGATGAAGGGGCATGGGGACAACTAAAAAGCGCTGCTTTCAGGTGGCCAGGGGAACACATGATCGTCGTCGAAGACGTGCATAAGCATTTCGGCGGTTTTCACGCGGTGGACGGGGCATCGCTGGAAATCGAAAAAGGTTCGATTACTGGCCTGATCGGGCCGAACGGGGCCGGAAAAACCACTCTGTTCAATGTGATCGCGGGTGTTCTGCCGCCGACAAGCGGCAAGGTTTTCATGGACGGTGAAAACATCACAGGCCTGCCGCCGCATGACTTGTTTCACAAAGGCCTGCTGCGCACATTCCAGATCGCGCACGAATTCTCCTCGATGTCCTGCCGCGAGAATCTGATGATGGTGCCCGGTGCGCAATCGGGGGAATCGCTTTGGAACACCTGGTTTGGCCGCAAGCGAATCGCAGACGAAGAACGCGCCTTGCGCGCCAAGGCCGATGAGGTGTTGGAGTTTCTGACCATCGAACATCTTGCCGACCACAAGGCGGGTCAGGTCTCGGGCGGGCAGAAGAAACTGCTGGAACTGGGCCGCACCATGATGGTCGACGCCAAGATCGTGTTTCTGGACGAGGTGGGCGCGGGTGTGAACCGCACCCTGCTGATGACCATCGCCGATACAATCCTGCGACTGAACAAGGAACGCGGCTATACCTTTGTCGTGATCGAACATGACATGGATTTCATCGGCAAGATCTGCGACCCGGTCATCTGTATGGCCGAGGGCAAGGTTCTGGCCGAGGGCACTTTGGACGAAATCAAGGCCAACGAGCACGTGATCGAGGCCTATCTGGGCACCGGCCTGAAGAACAAAGACAAGCTGGAGGCCCAAACATGACCGCTGGCATGAGCGACAACCCCTATCAGGACGACAAGGGCAACAAAGACGCCTCGATCACCAACACCCATGGTGTCGGGACCATGACACCGGCGCATAAGAAAAGCGGTAAGACGCATTATGTCGGCGGCGGTCCTTTCCTGATCGGTGACACGATGACCGGAGGATATGGCAAGGGCCCCGACATCCTGCACGATTGCACCATCGCCGTGGACAAGGGTGAGATTGCCGTGATCGTCGGCCCCAACGGCGCGGGAAAATCAACCGCGATGAAAGCTGTGTTCGGGATGCTGGACGTGCGCGCCGGATCGGTGCGGCTGGATGGCGAGGACATCACCAACCTGTCCCCACAGGACCGGGTGATGAAGGGTATGGGTTTCGTTCCACAGACCCAGAACATCTTTACCTCGATGACAGTCGAGGAAAACCTTGAAATGGGCGCCTTCATCCGCCGCGACGACATCGGCCAGACCATGGAGCAGGTCTATGACCTCTTCCCCATTCTGCGCGATAAACGCAATCAGGCGGCCGGAGAGTTGTCGGGCGGTCAACGCCAACAGGTCGCCGTCGGACGCGCGCTGATGACACAGCCCAAGGTGCTGATGCTGGACGAACCGACCGCCGGGGTCTCGCCTATCGTGATGGACGAGCTTTTCGACCGGATCATCGAGGTCTCTCGCACCGGTCTGCCGATCCTGATGGTCGAACAAAACGCCCGTCAAGCGCTGGAGATCGCGGACAAGGGGTATGTGCTGGTGCAGGGGCGGAATGCCTACAGCGGCACGGGCAAGGAATTGTTGGCTGACCCGGAGGTGCGGAAGAGTTTCTTGGGGGGATGAGGAACTTGAGAGCTATCCTGACAGTTTTCCTTTTTGTTTCGGGCGCTATAGCGTCCCAAAATTCCGTAGCTGCATCGGAAATTGAACTTCACGAACTCTATTTTTGCACACTTACTGATACCACATCAGCTGGTGGTAACCCTACGAAACCGGTTGCAATGGCGGACTATACCCCTTTCGGCTTTAGCCGTATGTCGCGCCCAGGAGAATCCAACCGGTTCGGCTTCGGATCCACGACGACCAACTCAATTGGAATTGGACAACTACAAGAAGATGGACGTTGGTTAATTGGAAACTGGAGTGAGCAGCAACAAACCGAACCGAAGATTACCTTAGTGACCTTCTTTCCTGACAAAGATATTTTGGTATCTGTCTACGCTGGTCCGGACGCACATGTAACTTTTGGAGGCTTGTGCGAACCGCGGGAATTGCCAGAAGATTGAGATCGGTTGCCTTGTAGCCAACTGGGATTTTCAGCGAGTTCGTCGCGCACGCCGAACTCGCGTTTGTTCTGGCTGCTCGCCTATCGCCTTCTATCTACTTTGAAGTTTCGCACCTTGCTCCGACATCAGAATACCGGATCGCCGCATTGCCCGAAATCATTGCTGGCATGCGGGCCTTTGATGGACATATCGTAGTTCCGATCCTCGAAATCAACGACAAAGGTCACAACGTCCTTGTCCATGATGTGCAGGAAGGTCAGTGAGTTTAGCCCCGCGATAATCGTCGCCTCTCCCTTGATCTCATCCGTGACAATGAACCCTTTGTCGGACGCGCCGGATCGCGCCAGGGTCACTGCGCCACCATTGCTGTCCGACACGCAATTGACAACAAAATCCGCCCCGTTCAACGGATCACTCGTTGCCGATTGCGCCATCACCGGCATGGTCGCACACAGTATCAGAGCTGCGTAAAACTTCATGTGGAACCTCTTTCCTGTTTCTGCGCCCCCACGCTTCAAAACAAGTCAACGAGTAACTCAAAGATTTCAATGGGCTGCACGGAGACCTTCACTTGTTCTTGAGGCTGAGTGAAAAAGCGTGTTCGTCGGGTCGATGTTTTTTCATGACCGTGTCTCGCCAGTGCACTGATGGTCGAAAGTGACGTAAAAAAGGCAATCATTACTTTTCTCCCGCGGAACCTAAATCGTGTCAGTATTAAACCGTTCAATCTCAGAGCGTTACTTTGAAATACCCGCGCATACGAAAATTCGACCGCTTCTGATTTCCGCCCACCATCAGCTTAATTCTTGCCATTTTCCACGCCTACTCACACCGAGCGAACGACGAGAATCCAGACGGGATTCTCGACATATTTCGGGCCATTACCCCTTTAGGAGACACAATATGAAATATCTGGCAGTGCTTGCCGCCATCGTCCTGCCCGCAACCGCGCAGGCCGTTTCGCAAGACCCCGCGCAAGGTGAAACAGTTTACGAGTGCCAGATTACCGAGACATGCAAGACCAGTGGATGCACGCCACTTGAACCCGCCCAGCAAGTCACGTTGAAACGGCGTGAAGGTCAATCCAAGGGCGCGCTTTTGGTCGACAACCAAGAGCATGAGGTGCTCGTTTACCCCAGCCTGGGCGCTCAGGAATTCCTTCAGGTTCTTAATGGTGGCAGCGTCGGATACACCGTGAATACCGACTCTGGCCACCTTGCGATCCGGGCAACGGGTGCGAAGCAGCGGAATGAACGCGGTAACTGCACGGTTTCCCAATAGTTCCCAATAAGCCGCCCGGATTCGCGCAAAAAAGCAGAATCGGCGCGCCGCGCCCCGGAGGTTTGTGCCCGACCTCCGGGGGTCGTTTTTTCTACCCGGCAACATGGGCTGTGACGCAGGTCAAAAATCGCGTTTTTTGTGACCATTTAGGGCGTCTTGCGCGGCTGAAATGTTGTGTTCTCACCCACCCGCATGGCATAAGGCCGCACCCGGACAGTGAGAAGAATTCATGGACCTACTCAACGCGCTTGTCGCGCTTACGAACTTTGTCATCGTGCCAGCGATTGCCTATGGCAGCCAGCTGGCGCTCGGAGCGCTGGGGGTCACGCTGATCTACGGCATTCTGCGGTTCTCGAACTTTGCCCATGGCGACACGATGGCCTTTGGCGCGATGATCGCCGTGCTGGTCACTTGGGCGTTGCAGGCCGCAGGCGTCAGCTTTGGGCCTTTGCCTACTGCCCTTCTGGCCCTGCCCTTTGCCATTTTGGGCTGCATCATCCTTGTGTTGATCACCGACAGGCTTGTTTACCGCTTTTACCGAGATCAAAAGGCCAAACCAGTCATATTGGTGATCGTTTCGATGGGCGTGATGTTCATCATGAATGGCCTGGTGCGGTTTATCATCGGTCCCGACGACCAAAGGTTCTCGGACGGCGCACGGTTCTTGATTTCCGCTCGGGATTTCAAGGCCATGACCGGATTGAACGAGGGCCTTGCGATCCGAACTTCTCAGGCGCTCACAGTTGTGGTCGCGGTTGTTGCAGTGGCGCTGTTGTTCTGGTTCCTCAACAAAACGCGGACCGGAAAATCGATGCGTGCGTATTCTGACAATGAGGATCTGGCGCTGCTGTCCGGCATCAATCCCGAACGTGTGGTGATGATCACATGGATCATCGTCGCAGCCTTGGCAACGACGGCGGGCGTTCTTTATGGGTTAGACAAAAGCTTCAAGCCCTTCGTCTATTTCCAACTGCTGCTGCCCATCTTCGCGTCGGCCATCGTGGGTGGCCTCGGCAATCCTCTGGGTGCCATTGCGGGCGGGTTCATCATCGCGTTTTCCGAGGTCACGATTACCTATGCGTGGAAGAAAGTGCTGACTTACGTCGCACCGGAAAGCCTTGCCCCGTCGGGCTTGGTACAGTTTCTGTCGACCGACTACAAATTCGCTGTCAGCTTTGTGATCTTGCTGATCGTGCTTCTGTTCAAGCCCACGGGTCTGTTTAAGGGGAAAGCGGTATGACCGAGTCCGTCAAAAACACGCTGCTTTTCGTCGTCGTTGGCAGCCTGATTCTGCTGACAGGTTTCACGCAAAGTTGGAACGCCGCCATCCTGATCCTGAACATGGGTCTGATCTCGGCCATCATGGCCATCGGTGTGAACCTGCAGTGGGGCTTTGCCGGTCTGTTCAACGTCGGTGTCATGGGCTTTGTCGCGCTCGGCGGTCTGGCGGTTGTGCTGGTATCGACCTCTCCGACGCCTGGAGCGTGGTCCGCAGGGGGTTACGGGATCGTTCTGGCCCTTTTGTTAGGGGCAGCCACAGTTGTGGCCGCGGTTCTAGTCGCGCAGAAGATGCCGAAGGGACGCGCGCAAACCTTGTCGATCATTGGTATTCTGGTGATCGGATTTTTTGTCTATCGCGCGATCTTCGATCCAAATGCAGCAGCGGTCGAAGCAATAAACCCGGCGGTAGAAGGCAACCTTGGGGGTCTGAACCTTCCGGTTTTGTTGGCCTGGCCAGCAGGTGGACTGCTGGCGGCAGGGGCTGCGTGGTTGATCGGTAAAACGGCGTTGGGCCTGCGGTCGGATTATCTGGCGATTGCAACGCTGGGTATTGCCGAGATCATCATCGCGATCATGAAAAACGAAGACTGGCTGGCCCGAGGCGTCAAGAACGTCTACGGAATTCCCCGCCCCGCTCCCGTTGTCGGCTATGAAGTCGAGCTTCAGAAAGATCCGTCGTTCATCGCCCGCGCCGAGTGGTTCGGACTGGACCCGGTGACAGCGTCAACCCTTTCGGTCAAACTGGGCTATTCGCTGCTGTTCCTGATCGTTTTGCTGGTGCTGCTCTGGATGGCGCAGATGGCCTTAAAAAGCCCTTGGGGCCGCATGATGCGCGCCATTCGGGACAATGAAGTGGCAGCCGAGGCGATGGGCAAGGACGTCACCCGCCGTCATTTGCAAATCTTCGTTCTGGGTTCCGCGATCTGTGGTATCGCAGGCGCCATGATGACCACATTGGATGGTCAGTTGACACCCAGCGCTTATCAGCCGTTGCGGTTTACCTTTCTCGTCTGGGTCATGGTGATCGTCGGCGGATCAGGTAACAACTTCGGAGCGGTTCTGGGTGCCTTCCTTATTTGGTTCCTATGGGTACAGGTCGAACCGATCGGCCTGTGGTTGATGAGCGCAGTTACCGCCGGGCTACCCGATGGCAGCGCACTCAAAACACATCTGATCGAGAGTGCGGCGCATATGCGCCTGTTCACGATGGGCCTGATTCTGCTGATTGTTCTCAGGTTCAGCCCAAGGGGGTTGATCCCCGAGAAATAGGCAAAACTTCACCCAGAATGCCGTGACCGCGCCGCCAATCGGCGCGGTTTCTTGTTTCAAAGGTTAAAAAAGAATAAACGAGTGTACCGTCTATCACCACTTCGGCGGTACCTGACGGCTGGACCCCACTCTGCATCCGTCCGGTTTTTAACGATCACTGTGTTCACGAAAGAAAGAGCAGCATAGCCCATGCAGAAACCACTCAGACTTACTGCGACGCTGGCCGTATTGATGGCCCCCCTATCCGCCTGTGTGCCAACCCCGGAAGAGTTGGAAACGACGCCCGTTCAGGTGAAGACGCCAAAGGGTGTTGTGACATGTCAGTTGTACCGGCATGATCGTGTTTCGTGGGATCGCGCAATCAATTTCCCGGCCACCAAAATGTCGGTGCCCGAGGCGGACAACTACTGCAAACAGGAAGGCTTGCGCCGGTTGAACAAATAAAGGGCGCAGCGCCCTGTCGGAAATTGGCGGGGCGCTTTATTCGGTCACCGGTTCCGAAACAACCCGCCTAATATGCCGCGCACGATGCGTCGGCCCGTTGTGCCTTTCAATTCCTTGATGACTGCTTCGCTCATGGCGGTTGCAAACGTGTCCTTCTTGCGTGTCACACGAGATGAAGATCGCCCGACCCGACTGCCCGAGTACCGGCGTGCCGATGCATATTCGCGCTCGATCGGTGATTGCTGCTCGAAGATGTCTTCGGATTCTGCAGCAGCAGCCTCCTGCGCGGCGGTATTTGCCCGGGCCTGGAGAATTTCAAAGGCCGACTTCCGATCTATGCTCTTGTCGTACTTCGCGGCCATCGGCGAGGATACCAGGATCGCCTGGCGATCTGCATCGCCTATGGGCCCTAGCTGAGACCCGGGCGGGCGGATCAGGGTTCGCTCGACCATGCCCGGCACGCCTTTCTTTTGCAGCATGGATGTCACGGCCTCACCCACGCCTACCTCGCGGATAGCGATTTCCGTGTCGAATTCCGGGTTCTCCCTATAGGTCTCGGCGGCCAGCCGCAGGTTCTTTCGGTCCTTCGCTGTAAACGCCCGTAAAGCGTGCTGAATACGGTTGCCCAATTGGCCCAGAATGTCCTCGGGAACATCGGCCGGGTTCTGAGTGATAAAGTAGACACCAACACCCTTGGACCGGATCAGACGCGCGACCTGTTCCACTTTGTCGACCAGAACCTTGGGCGCGTCATCAAACAGAAGGTGGGCTTCGTCAAAGAAAAACACCAGCTTAGGTTTGTCTGGATCTCCAACCTCGGGCAGTTCTTCAAACAACTCGCTCAGCAGCCACAAAAGAAACGTAGCGTACAGCCTTGGCGCACCCATCAACTTGTCCGAAGCGAGGATATTGACCACCCCATGGCCGTTCTCATCGGTCCGCATAAGGTCGGAAAGATCCAGAGCAGGCTCGCCAAACAGGTTCGTGCCGCCCTGATTTTCCAGCACCAGCAACCGGCGCTGAATGGCACCGATCGACGCCGTCGAGACATTGCCGTAACGCAGAGACAGCTGAGCGCGGTTTTCTCCGATCCAGACCAGCAGGGCCTGTAGATCCTTGAGATCCAGAAGTGGCATACCCTCTTCATCCGCAACCCGAAACGCGATGTTCAGGATGCCCTCCTGCGCCTCGCTCAGCTCCATCAGTCGCGACAGCAGGAGCGGGCCCATTTCGGTTACCGTCGTACGCACGGGATGGCCCTGTTCTCCGAAGAGGTCCCAGAAGGTCACCGGGCAGGCCGCATATGCGAATTTATCGAAACCGATCCGCTCTGCCCGATCCTGGAAGGCCTGATGCAGTTTGTGACCTTCACTGCCCGGCAATGCCAACCCGGACAAATCTCCTTTGACGTCCGACAGGAATACCGGCACACCGGCTTTGGAAAACCCTTCAGCCAGGATTTGCAACGTAACGGTTTTTCCCGTGCCCGTTGCCCCTGCAATCAGCCCGTGACGATTGGCATACTTCAAAGCCATGCCCTGCGCCTGCCCATAGTCCGGACCCGCGCCGCCGATGAAAATCTTGTCGCTCATAGAAAAACTGTCCCAATTTCTACCGATCTGCGCCAAGCATACAAAGTTAACCTTTGGCTGCGATAGTCATTTTGCTTTCTTTGCGGTTGTGCCCGTGAAGAGGCAAACTTCCTCCCTGTTGACTGGCCGTGCCCTTGGGCACGGCTTTTTTGGCTGGCAAAACGTAAATGCACTAAATGCTGGATTAAATTTTGCGGATAGATGTTGACCCACGGGAATTGCTCTCGTAACGTCTGCGCATAACTAAGTCGGCCAGTCCGACGGGGAGATACATTTCTTAAAGGGAGCCGCTTCACCGGCTCCCTTTTTCCTTGGCATCCCATGCAGTTGTCACCCGACTTTCGGCGGATTTCCGTTCAATTCTGGACGCCGATGCCGGTTTAACCCTGACACCACGGTTCTGCGGTGGTAGAGGAAACAAAAAGCTGGATCAGCAACACGAGGCATTCATGATCAGGAAACTTGTCCCATTCACTCTTGCGGCGGTGGCTCTGCTGAGCAGCGCAGCATACGCGCAGGAAACAACTGATACGCAGACCGACCAGTCTCAGGTCGGCAATGACCTCGATCTGGGAGAGTCCGGTCCACGCATTGGCGAGCAATACATCAAGGAGGAATCCGGTGATTGGGGCATTTCCTGTATCAAGGCACAGGAAGGAAACGACCCCTGTGCCATGGTTCAGATCCTCAAAGGCGCCCAGGGCGATCCGATTGCCGAAGTAACAATCGGCAAACTGCCCGAAGGTGGCGCTGCGGTAGCTTGGGCAAATGTGGTGGTGCCGCTTGAAACCCTGCTGCAGGCTCAGCTTGCGGTCTCCATCGATGGTGCCCCGCGGAAACTGTACAACTATCACCACTGTATCCCGGTTGGATGCGTCGCGCAGCTGGGGCTGACACAGGGTGATATCGATGCCATGAAATCTGGTACCAAAGCCGTACTGTCACTGGTGCCCGCGCGCGTGCCAGACCAGGTCCTCAACATGGATATGTCACTGAGCGGATTTACCTCGGCATTCGACAGCCTGAGTCCATCGGTAAACTAATAACCGCAAACAAGTAACTGAAAAGCCGCTGCGTTTCCGCGGCGGCTTTCTTTACACCCGCTTCAACGCAAGAACTGCGTTGAGACCTCCGAAGGCAAAGGCGTTGCTTAGCGCCACATCCACCTTGGCTTCGCGCGCTTCATTCGGAACCACATCCAGCGCGCATTCCGGGTCGGGTTCTTCATACCCGATCGTTGGTGCAATGACGCCATCGCGCAGGGCCATAATACAGGCCAGAAGTTCAACCGCGCCTGTGCCGCCGATCAGGTGCCCGTGCATGGATTTGGTCGAAGAGATCATCAGATCATCCGCGTGCGGGCCAAACACATCTGCGACGGCAGCACATTCGGTTTTGTCGTTGGCCGCAGTTCCGGTTCCGTGGGCATTGATATAACCCACATCGCTTGCATTCAGTCTTGCATCTCGCAGGGCGCCAGCCATGGCGCGCGATGCGCCCTGTTTGCTGGGCATGACGATATCTGCAGCATCCGAAGACATTGCAAACCCCACAACCTCGCACAGGATATCCGCCCCCCGCGCACGGGCGTGCTCGTATTCCTCAAAGACAAAAGCGCCGGCACCTTCGCCCTGAACCATGCCATTGCGGTTTGCGCTGAAAGGACGGCAGGCGTCTTTGGACATGACGCGCAGGCCCTCCCACGCTTTGACGCCGCCAAAGCATAGCATCGATTCCGAGCCGCCAGTGATCATTGCCGGGGCCGCACCACTACGTACCATCTGAAAGGCCAGCGCCATCGCGTGGTTCGAAGACGCGCACGCTGTGGACACGGTGAAACTCGGGCCTTTCAGGTTGTGCTCCATCGACACGTGGCTTGCGGCCGCGTTGTTCATCAGTTTGGGGACCACAAATGGGTGAACGCGATTCTTGCCGTCTTCATATACCGAGCGGTAGTTGTCATCCCATGTCGAAACGCCGCCACCTGCAGTGCCGAGCACCACACCGGAACGCGCTGCAACGTCTCCGTGAAACACGATACCCGATTGATCGATAGCCTCTTTTGCGGCTGTCAGAGTGAACTGCGTGAACCGGTCATAAAGCGTCATCTGTTGGCGGTTGAACCGCCCTTCGGCTTCAAAACCACGAACCTGGCCACCGATTTTGATTGCAAGCCGTTCGACATCGCGAAATTCAAGCTCGGATATACCGCACCGCCCTTCACGCATCGCTTCAAGCGTGTCGGGAACAGAATGGCCCAGCGAATTAATGGTGCCGGCGCCCGTAATGACAACGCGTTTCATAGCGCCTGTCAGACCTTTTCCGCCACGAGCTTTTCAATCCCCGCGATGATCGCAGCCACGTTCGAAATGTCGAAATCGCTTGCTGTTGGTTCATTGGCATTGAAGGGAATCGATATGTCGAATTCCTCTTCGATCGCAAAAATGCTTTCGACCAGACCCAGACTGTCGATGCCCAGATCCTCCAGCGTGCTGTCGGGTGTCACATCCGATGGCTCCAGCACGGCTTGCTCGGCAATAATTGCGATGACGCGGTCGCTGATGCTCATGTCGATCCCCTGATTGTCGCGTTGGGGATGATTTAATCGCTTGAGGGCTGTTTGAAAACAGCCTTTTTCAACGCCTCAATGTCGCGGGCCAGCCGCGGCAATCGACGCTGCGCTTTGTAAATGTCCGTATGGCTTTCCATTTTTATTCCGGGGTATCCCATGATGACGCGCCCTGCGGGAACGTTGGAAAGAATTTTGGTCCCGCCACCCGAAATCACGCCGTCCCCAATGAAAATGTTGTCGACCACACCGGTCTGACCGCCCAGCACAACGTTGTTGCCGATTTCAACAGAACCGGACACACCGGTCTGACCGCAGAGCAGGCAGTCCTGCCCGACGCGTGTGTTGTGCCCTACATGAACAAGGTTATCGAGCTTCGATCCACTGCCGATCACCGTGTTCCGGATCGTTCCGTTATCCACGGTACAATTGGCGCCAACTTCGACGTCATCGCCGATTTCCACTGCGCCCAGGGAATGAATGCGCAGCCAGTTCTGTGCCTTGGCATCACCCTGATCGCCCATGGTTTTACGTGCATTCTCGGCTCCTGAAATCTCGGGCGTCACAAAGCTGAAACCGTCTCCACCGATCCGGGCTCCGGGCTGGGCAATGAACCGATCACCGACGATGGCCCGCGCCCCGATGCTGACCATCTCTCGTAAGACGGCGTCCTTGCCCAAAGTCGCGTCCATGCCGATCACGCAGTGGGAACCGATCACAGCGCCCGATCCGATTTGCGCTCGCGCCCCGACGACTGCGAGCGGACCAATCGATACATCTGCTCCGATCTCCGCGGTCGGATCGACAACAGCCGAAGGGTGAATGCCGGGCAAAACCCCCTGCCCGCGGTCCAGCATGGACGTGATCCCCGCCATCGCCATTCGTGGCCGACCGACAAAGATAGCCGCGTCAAGTCCCAGCGCTTTCCATTCTGCACCCTCCCACAACACGGCCGCACGCGCCGAACCAGAAGCCAGGGATTCAGCGTATTTCGGCGACATCGCCATCGCCAGGTCGGTTGGCCCGGCGTCGCCGGGTTCGGCGGCACGCAGGATGGTCAGGTTGGTGTGACCTTCGGATTCGGCACCAATGGCTTGGGCGATCTGTTGAACGGTGTACTGCATCGTGGGCTTCCTTGTGGCAGGACTTGCCCCGTGATTACCCCTGAACGTCCGGCAGGACCACCCCTGCCTTTTGCAATGCCTCCCAGATCTTGTGATCCCGGTTGTAGACATCGCGCCGATACTGAATGTCACCCTTGGGTCCGACATATGCGGTCCGGTAGATCAGATGCACGGGGACGGGTTGATCCAGAGGCACCGTTGTCTCTTTCCCGGTAGCCAGAACACGATGGAAGAAGGCTTTGGGGTCTTCCTCCTGCCGCGCCAGCAAGGCATACGCAAATTCAAAGGGTTGCGCCAATCGAATGCAACCGTGCGAAAACGCCCTCACTTCCCGTGCGAACAGACTTTTCTGAGGCGTGTCATGCAGATAGATGTTGTACTTGTTGGGGAACATGAACTTTACCAGCCCCAGCGCGTTGCTTTTGCTGGGCGGCTGGCGCATCGCAAACGGGAAGTCGCGCGCGGTAAATTGGGTAAAATCGACCGCCTCTCGGTTCACCTGTCGCCCGGTGCGATCTGTGATCTGGATATGACCAACCGCATTCGGATTGGATTGCAGTTTCGGCAGATATTCCTTGGTGATGATCGAACGCGGCACATACCAGCTGGGATTGATCACCATATGCTCCATCTGGTCCGAAAATTCAGGGCTGCGGCGATCATGGGTGTTTTTACCGATGACCGCGCGGGTTTCGAAAGTCACCTGCCCCTCGTCCACGATCTTTGCCGAGAAATCTGCCTGATTAACAAGAATGTGCCGTTTTCCGCGCTGCTTCGGCAACCAACGCTCACGCTCAAGGGCGACCAAAACTGACTTGAGCCTGTCTGACGCCGGACGGTTGAGTTCTGTGATCGTACCCTTACCTGCGACGCCATCCGGTTCCAGCCCGTGGGCAGTCTGAAAGGCCCGAACCGCCGCCAAAAGATCAGCGTCGAATTTTGGATTGGCCGTGGGCTTCAGATACCCCATCGAAACCAGCCGGTTTCGTAACTTGATGACGTTCGGCCCAGAGTCACCCAGCTCCAGCTTAGTCACGGGAACCGTTGCCCCCCAACCACCTTGAGCGATCAGGTGTTCCAGCGCGATCTTCTGCTTCATCAATGCCCGATACTGCGTTGATTGCGGTGCAATTTTGGCAATGTAGCTTCCCGCAGGGGCAGACGACACCAATTCCAGATGTTCGGCAGTTGGTCGCCGCTCGACCTCTCTGACAAGACCATCATCGATTTTAGACGGATTGATTGTCCCCGAGTGCATGTCCCGGGCATATTTGAGGAATACACGGGTCATTTCAGCTTCCAACAACCCGAGATCGCGGATCGTTCTAGCCCCTTCCATGCGTTCAATAAGGGATTGCACGTCATATCGCGCTGTCGGCAGTCCATGCATATCCGTCGTCGACAACGCCTTGATCAACGCAACGCGCCGGGCTGTATGTTCAGGCGTGTCTCCAACCCAAATCGGTTCAAATCCGCTTTGTCGATAGAACGTGGCGACGTCCTTTTCCTGCGCCGTTGTCTCGGCCACCGCCAACTGGAACGCCGTGCTGTCGGTTCCCGCCTGAACGACAGAACCGGATACCGCGAAACAAGCGGCGATGAAAAGACTGGTACATGTCCGAAAGACAGAGGGCATAGGATGTCCTTGGTTATTCAATGACTTGGTCGCCCCTAGCAAAGGCGCCTGCGAAATAATGTTTTGCACCGCCGCAGAAGTCTATTCACAAATCCATCATCAAGGGTCATCTTTCGGGCCGTGATGCGCGTTTGCATCGCGAGCGGTTAAGCGCCGAATATCTGTGGCAAAACTGTGCACGTTCGCATCAGTTGCGCAAAAAACTGCCGAAAATTCCCCCTTGAATTCACATTCATCAAAGATTCCTTGGCGCGTGATTCCAACTGTGCCATAAAATCCGCATCTGGGATGGGGAAAAATTTAAGAACGCGCGCGTAACATCGTGTGCAGGCAGGAACAGTACGGGACGAAACAAGAAATGACCAAGAGCAGTACATCGGGCTTGACCCGGCGTGCCCTATTAGGCGCATTCGCAGCCACGGCAGTCGTGGCAGCTCCGACTTATTCCAATGCGGCTGGTTTTCTCCGTGGCGGTGGCGACATTCGCCGAATTCGCATGTATTCGGGTCGCACCGGTGAACGCATCGACATGATTTACTGGGTCGATGGCAAGTATATCAAACAAGCCGTTAAGGAAATTAACCACTTCATGCGCGACTGGCGCAGCGATCAGGTCAAGGAAATGGACCTGCGTACCATCGATATCATGGCCGCATCGCACAACCTGCTGGACGTCAGCGAACCCTACATGCTGCTGTCGGGCTATCGCTCGCCGCAGACCAATGCAATGCTGCGGTCCCGCTCGCGCGGCGTTGCCAGAAACTCGCTTCACATGAAAGGCCAGGCTGCGGATCTGCGTTTGTCCTCTCGTTCGGTTTCGCAAATGGCGAAGGCCGCAATGTCCTGCCGCGCTGGTGGCGTCGGGCAATACTACCGGTCGAATTTCGTGCACATGGATTGCGGCGACATCCGAACCTGGCGCGGCTGATTCAAACCAAACCCCGTACTTGGAAACGTACCCCCTCAGACAAGTCTGCTGGGGGGTTTGTTTTTGTCCACTTTATTGCGACTACCAACACATCACGGTGCTAGATGCCGCCCGGAGTATAATCCAATTGGGAATTGAGTGGCGCACCTGAGAGGATTACTATCCGATATTCACTTCTACATTTTTATTTATTTACTGATACTTAGGTCAACAACAAAAACACGTGTGTCACTCTTTGTGTCACCGTTCGTCATCCAGCAGTGTTGCTTTCGAGAATTTGGCAAGCTGATGTCAACTCACGCAGCATTAGCTTGAGGAGGGAGTTGTCAACATCCCGCTTGCCGTTGTGCACTATGTCGTTGCGAATATCGATTGCGTCTCTGCAAGTTTCTAGGGTTGTTTGTGGAAACTCTGCCTCACTAAATATTAGAGGTAACACAGTACCGAATGCCCCTCTTAAGCCGACTTTATCGACAAGGTTCTTAAGGGTTTTCGGTTCAACTCGCTCAAGCAACTTATCAGAAGGTTCTTGAGAGGGATTCCTGACAAACTTTCCAAGCGCAATTTCGAGAGCGGTTACGGCTTCAACTAAGGAGTTTCTACGTTTCCCCTTTCTGGCAAGGTTCTTCGCATCGGACAGAAGAGACAAGACCAATGATGGTCTCCGAGAGCTGTGGAAATTGTCCGATATGATGTCCCAATCTTCCGGGGTTACGGCTGAAAAAGCGCTAATCCGATTCTCTGATAAAATGACGGTTCTTGTGTCGGGATCGAAGCGAACCGCTTGACCGTCGATTTCCGCTTGGCACCGATGCTTAACAAAGAACTGTCCTGGGTTGTTCGTATTTTCAGGTAGCTCTTCAATCCAATATTGTTGATTTTCCGTTTTGATGAACGCCAAGAGTCTGTTTACGGAGGCAGTGATGGCTTCTTGCAGTTCATTACCGAGCTTTCTCAAATCGTCCACACTGGGGTGGCCTCGGTCTACAAGTCGAATGCAATCTGCCATTTCGCTGCTAATTTCCCTTGTTAGGCACACTAGAATTCGACCGAGCTTATTGTTCACGATCGAACTGACACGTTCTTTGTCTTTTGGGCCCAAGGATTCGAGGCTATTTTCATCAAATTTGATCTCGATAGTCGCCTCATTAGATTGCGCCACGAGGCTGCTAGTTTCTTCTGATGGAATCCACTGGTAAAAAACGGGATAGGGGTTGAGTTCTATTGTCAATCTAAGGACTAATTTTGGCACAGTTTTCTCATGTATTTTAATGCCTTACGATGCGGTCGCTGCCTCTGGCACTTAGGCCGAGAGCACCATTTTTCGTTGCAAGCGAGGTTGTACAATTAGCCTCCCCACCAGTCAGTTTTCAGGGAATCTAAACCCACCGTAAGTATGATCGTTTGAACGTCGGTATCGGAGCAAGAGAATTATAGACATGAGTTAAAGAGCCGATCCGATAATCTAGGGCATCATACATGCTTCTGAGCTTCGGTCGAAATTCAGGTGGCAAAGAGAGCTTCGAATACCCCCGCAACATATACCTTTGTAGTTCCAACACCTCTATCGATAAAAGAACTTCCAATAGTTCTGGGAGCATTTTGACAGTATCCAACTCGAAACGCTCCAATTCGTTCACTTGCACAATTTCCTTTTGAGGGTCAGTACAGACCTCTCCTACCGGGTGGGGAAACTCAGCTCCCAACGTGTACAAGGTGAAGAACCTCTGTTGTGTGAAACGAAATATCTCGGATGCCCAATTTTGTTTGTATCCTCCAGTCTGTCTAGCCACTACAAACGGAGTGTCGAAACCTTCCACCTCGATCGCATCTTCTGCCTCTACGATCCCCATTGCCTCTTGCAAGAATCCTCCGGAAGATGCTGATAATATTACAATATCTTTGACGATTAAAGCCATCGCACTGGGCATCCGAAGCCAAGCACTTGTATCTGCACCTACAAGCGCAATACCTTTACCTTTCGTAGGGTATCGGAACACTCGAACCAATCGATCAGAAGTTGCTAGGCGTTCCGTGACAGAGAAATTTGGCGTTATATTGTGTGCTGCTTTTCCGTGGGCCAGTTGGAGACGCCAAATCCCAATACGAATTTTGTCCATCCAGTCGAGCAGCAACCTAGCGTCCGCACCTAGCAAGTATCCATCTTCGATCCTTTCGAAGATTTCTTTAACGAGTTCTTCCAATCGACCGAAGTGTTGATTGCAGCTAGTGCAAGCCGGAAGTGTCAGATTAACCCACAGCAGCTCCCGATCGCCATCAGGAGTCCAAATAGAGGCAGGTTTTTTTTCGTTCCCGGCTAGGGTTTGAAGCCATTTAGGAATGATATGTTCTAGGTTCTTTTTATCGGGCTTTTGCCCGCAGAAAACACACTGCCTCCAATGTCGTTCTTCGCTTTTCAACGCACCACCAATGCTTGCTAAAGGTTGTTGGAATGGTTCAATGTTTTAGTCTGTCACTATCTAATACGAAGAACGCATTCCAAGTTGATACTATTTCAGCAGTAACTTTCCACAATCGTCATTTGCCGAGCCTCATTGACAATCCGATAGACTGATCTTTGGGAAATATTCAAGCGCTGGGCGATCTCGTGTTTCTTATACCCCTGCCCTAGTAGCTGAAGTACTTCAGATGTCTTCATACGTGCCGTTGGTTTCCTCCCTTTGTACTTACCCTCAGCTTTCGCTTTGGCTATTCCCTCTCTCTGCCGCTCCAGCATCATCTCTCTTTCAAATTGAGCGATGGACCCGAGGACATTCAGCATGAGTTTCCCTGTAGCGGTAGATGTATCGAGGGACATGTCTAGCACTCTTAGAGCGATGCCTCTCTTTGTTAGTTCGTCCACGATCTCTCCTAGATGTCTGACTGAGCGAGCAAGGCGGTCAAGCTTGGTGACTATGAGGACATCTCCCTCTCTGCAGAAGCTAAGAGCGTCATTGAGCGCCTCTCTATGAGCAACTGAGGAGACTTGTTCGGAGTAGATTTTCTCGCATCCAACCTCCGAGAGTGTCTGCTGTTGGGCTTCCAGTCCTGCCTGTTGTTCCAGTGTAGACGTTCTTGCGTATCCGATAATCATTCTGGTGGTCTCCTTTTGGTTCTTAGACTTAGAGGCAGTTGCCTGCCAAAAGCCGAGATCGACTTCATTGCCACCATTTCCGCCACCCTCAGCAGATGGACACAGTACCTTGGCCTATTGGCAGCATTTTTGTCTGGAAACAAAGGGGTGGGGGGTTTTAGAAACCGACTTCAAAAAGGAGGGGGTTTATTGTTCTTATTATTACCTCTGAAAAAACGGTTCCTTAGTGGTGCAGAATCTAGAAGGTTTGAGCACCGGACATTTGATGGCTGACAAAAGTTGTCAGATGACCGCTCTGAGCCCATCTTGCACTTTTTGACAATCGCAGCGAATGTCCGATCCAAAGATTTAGTGAGGTTCGCACTGTGCAAATCATGTGTCTCAGATGGGTGTCGGCATTACTAGTTATTTGGACTAGTTCTCTGGTCTTCGCGGATGTGAATGAAATAAGGGGTGGCGCAATAGCGTTTGAGCACGACGGTGTGCCCTTGTACGGATATATTGGTGATCCTGAGATATCAGATATTGCCAAGAAAATAGCTTCAGAATTCTTGGCAAATACAAATGGAAAAAGGCGTATGGCGGAAGCGCTGTATGCGTATATTGCGCCCGGCATAGTTTCAGAGAACAGATTTATTCAACCCGATGGCTTCGAAATGTCGGAGACACAACTCAATTTCCTTAGCGACACGAACTATCCAAATTCAGGATGTAAAGTGGAGCTCGTTTCTTCTACGGATCAAGACGTCATTGGTGAGTATATGGTGCTGATCGTTGATGCTACGGATCACCAGTCTTTAGAATACATCGAAACCTGCCTTTTACTAGCGGCAGCAACGGCGATGGGTGTGGATATGGATGGCCAGCCGTTTATGGACAATAATGAATTGCGAAGTTTTTTGGGTTCGGTTGCCGGAAAGTAGTGAAAGCGCTGCGAACGGCAGGAAGGTCCGCAAAACTGCTGTTGGTCGTGCCGGGACAAGCCACATGCCCGACAGAAGTTAGCGGACGACTGCTCAGAGCCCTAGTCTACCCAGCGGGCTTTCTCCCGGCTTAGAGCGAATTCCCGTCGTACAGTTCCTCTGGCAATCTCATGGCGTCAAGTTCACTGACACATCCGAGGTTGATGCGATAGTGCCCCGGATTCAGTCGTGTCTCGACAAATGTGTGGATGCCACAACGGCTGCAAAAGTGATGTTTCGCCGTCATCGTGCCAAACTGGTAGGTCGCTAGGACACCTTCCGGATCACAAATCTCAATGGAGTCGGGCGCAATAGTCGTTGTTGTCATTGCGATCCCTTTTCGTGCGCACAAAGAACAGTCGCATCGCATGATGCGTTTCACCTCGGGACACGCGAAGGCGAATGTAACAGCTCCGCAGTGGCAGCTTCCTTCATATTTTTTCATTGTTGAAACCATACCCCGTTCACGTCGTAGCGTGATGCTACTTGATGCAGGTCGTTCAGCTTGGATTCTTCACGACACTTAAATGTCGGTTTTGTCCGCAGAGCAGAAGTCGAGCAGATTTCACTGAATGACCGCTCTGGAGCCAAACTGACCGACGGATTAAGCTTTGCAGACCACACTTGATTGCGAGTATTGGCACCTAAGTCACATAAGAAGGAAATCGGAATGAAGTCTGATTGGGATCAAGATGATTTTTCACGAGCCGACGAATTTATCGATTTGGCAAACTCACAAATCGAAGAGTCGAGCAAAGGAAAAGTCAGTGCATCGCTTATGTTTGCAGCAGCCCGCTTTAACGTGTGGCTGAGTGCGACTGGGTTTGATGATGGAGTCGAAATGGCTTCGATGAAAGAGGAAACCTTGGAGTATTTCGTCGCCCAGTACAGAGAAGCGTTGATCCAAAACTTTGAGGACTACGCAGCAAACTTTTCCGATTACATGTCAAAAAGGTAAAGACAGCTTCGTCCGCTTTTGAGCTAAAGCGTCGTTGACATCTTCGGATTCCGCTAGTCATGTCTGAACATGATATTTCACCAAACGTTAGTTGACTAATTCATGGAACTGAAACATTTCGCAGAGAAATGGGGCGCTCAGAACGGCACTCCAACAGCGGTAAAAGATAGCGAGTTAGAGCAAGTTGAACGAACTTTTGGCATCGCTCTTCCAATCGACTACGTGGAGCAGGTCACTGCTGTTGGGCTTCCATGGCCTCCACGCCTCCTTTCAGCGATTGTCGCCCAACAGGCGGACCTTCACGACTTGTCCGAGCTGTGCACGCCAAAGGAAATCGTCAGCGAGACACAAGGCTGGCACCCCATCGGCCTGCCCGAGAACTTTTTGGTCATCGCTAATGACAGCATGGGCAGCAAATTTTGTTTCGACATGAAAGAGTTGGATGGCGGCAGAAAGTCGGGCGCCGCTGTTTTCTATTGGGATCATGACTTCGACGACACTACCAAAGTCGCCAACTCATTCTCGGAGTGGATTGCGCAATACTTGGGTCCGTGGAGCGTAGGGTGGACTGCAACTAACTAGCCGAGGCTTGCCAAAACACTCGAACGGCTGCTTTGTGTCCGCTTTGAGCCCTAAGTAACTTACAACTTGTCCGGTCTGCTAGACATCCATGCCCTGTGCTTGTTTTCAAGCTTGCTAATCCAGTTCGGTTGCAGGCTGATTACATCGAAGCCTCCGTCATATGGTGCAAGCACGGTTTGAGTGTCCTCGGAAAATAGAATTGCACGTTCTTGGTCTTCCGCGATTTGAATAATAAGCCTGTCCAAAGAACTTGGCTTCCACTCCAATACACTTGCAAAGAACGTAATCTCAGACTGGTCATCCGGCTCTTCGTCTTCGTCGATCCAAGTCATCGACACCGGCTGGCTCACGCAGACGGGCAAATCATTGTTCTTAGATGCAAAATTCTTGAAACGTCCAACTGCTATCCAAACCCGTGCGCGTTCTCCAAAGCACTCCGTAGCAAGGGTGTTGGCCCTATGAACAATGATGTCCCTTTCATCATCGGAACCCGCATAGCGCTTGGACTCAGGTAGAGCATGAAATCTCGTCCATTGGTCGAAAAAATCGCGCCTCAGTACGTGTCCGAGCGGGGGGCTCTTCCCGAAGGACTGTCGCCACGCCTTCGAGAATTCGGCTGCCTGATCAGGGGGGGTGTTTTCTGACATGCCCTCTTGAATAACTCAAAACCTTAAACGGCTGCAATGTCCACTTCCGAGCCCTTCTTTGACATTGAGAATAGGTGCTTAGCGTGCGATGCACGAAGCATGGACACAAATAACTTTCTTCGAGCACAAAGAGGC